>JAUNOH010000017.1:1597-24380 GCA_030537155.1 Bacillota bacterium | reverse complement strand
AGCTACTCCCTCGAGGTCGAGGATGACGAAGTCGAGTTGAAGGTCAAAGACAAAGCCGCCCTCAGCTCCCTGACCATGAAGTTCGATCTCCACAAGAACGACGGGGACACCTACATCAGGGCCAAGGTCAATAACTCCGGCACCACCTCCACCGTCCTCTTCAAGAAGGTCGTGGATGCCACCACCGGCGAAGTCAGCTACGAAGTCATCTCCAATCAATAAACAAATTAACGGAGGAAGGGAAACCAACCTCCGTTTTCATTTGGCCAAATTAAAAAGAGGGGCATTTTGCCGATAAAACCCATCTAGTTTCTCCGAATCGGTTTTCTTTAAGACCCAAAAAGCCGTATGATAACGTGATTTATGGAAAACGGTGAGAAGAGACTAAGCTTCCGCGAAGACCCCTTCGCCATCAAGCAAAAGGGCTCTAAATTAAGCATCGAGATCATCTCGGGCATCGTCTTGTTTCTGGCCGGTTGCTATATCATGCCGACCAACGCCGGGATTTTGGCCGACGCCGGCATGAATGAGGCCGGGGTATATGCCTCCACCGCCCTGCTTGGGGCCATCGCCACCTTCTTATTTGGATTAATCGCCAACGCCCCGATCCTCGTGGCGGCCGGCATGGGATTAAACGCCTTCTTCGCCTACACCGTCTGCCTGGGAATGGGCTTTAGCTGGCAAGAGGGGATGATGATAGTCCTCCTCTCCTCTTTGCTATATTTCATCCTTTCGATAACCCCGGCCAGGATGGCCATCCTCAAAGCCTTTCCCAGCGACTTAAAGAAGATCGTCTCCTCCGGTTTGGGGGCTTTCATCGCCTTCGTCGGGCTTCAGGGAAGCGGGCTCATCGTCTCCAGCGATTCCACGATCGTCGCCCTGGGGAATCTAGGCGATGCCTCGACCCTATTGGCCTTATTCGGGATTTTATTGGCCATTGGCCTGATGTTTGCCAGGACGAAGAAGGGGTTGCTTTCGACTTTCGCCGTCCCCATCGCCATGTTCTGCACCGCCATAATCGGGGTTATCCTCGTCGCCTGCGGGGTGGCCGATGACGGCTTACCACATGCCGACTTCTCAACCGGCTGGGGAATAAACGGGCTCGAGGAGGTTTTCCTTTTCGGAATCTTTGGCAGCGAAGGCTTGGACTTTGGCTCCGTCTGCGCGAACGTCTTTTCCAATCCTTTGACCTATGTGGCCGTCTTCTCCCTGACCTTCGCCAATATGTTCAACGCCGCCGCGACCATCATGGCCTTGGGCGGTGATTTTAAATTGCTCGATGAGAAGGGGGATTTACTCTCCAATAGACCCCTGATCGCCGATTCGATTGGCGGCTTATTCGCCGCCCCGCTTGGATGCTGCAACACCACTACCTTTGGCGAAAGCGCAATCGCCGCCAAAACCGGTGGCAAGACTGGTCTGGCTGCCTTTGTGACGGCCCTCTTATTCCTTCTATCCTCCTTCATCTACCCCGTCTTCTCCATCTTCTCCTATGGCTGCGTGACTTCCTGCGCCCTGGTGGCCATCGGGGGTTTGATATTCAGTTCCAACCTCCGTGAAATCGACTGGAAGAAACCCGAGGTCGGCTTTGCCGCCTTCATATGCCTATTGATGATCATCCTCACCTACTCTCTTTCCTATGGGATTGGCTTTGCCCTGATCGTCTACCTTTTGATCCTCCTAGTACAGGGCCGGGGTAAAGAGGCATCCTGGATGCTCTACCTCGTCGGAGTTCTATATTTAGGCAGCTTCGCCCTCGAGGCGATAATCTAAAAACCTTTGGTGTCGATTTCGTTAAATTTCACGCCGCGGGTGGCGGTTTCTTTCCGATGGAAGCTATAATATCTAGCTGGAACAAGGAGGAGAGTGGCATGTTAGATAACGCCGTTTTGTTCTCGCTGTCGGCCAATGAGGAATTGGCCAAGAAGATCGCCGACAAACTGGGGGTTAAACTGGGTTCCAGGAACATCGCCCACTTCCCGTCCGGGGAAACCATCGTCGAACCGGAGGAAACCGTCCGCGGGAGGCAGGTATTCATCATTCAATCGACTTGCCCCCCGGTCAATGACAACCTGATGGAGGTTCTTATCTTCGTCGACGCCCTCAGGAGGGCTTCGGCCAAGGAGATCAACCTCATCGTCCCCTACTTCGGCTATGCCAGGCAGGATAGGAAAACCAAACCGCGCCAGCCGATTACCGCCGCCTTGGTGGCCCATCTATTGACCACGGCCGGCGTCGATAGGGTCGTGACCGTCAACCTCCACGCCGCCCAGATTCAGGGATTCTTCTCCTGCTTAGTCGACGACCTCAATGGCGTCCCCCTACTTGCCAGCTACGCGAACAAGATGATTCCCGATCACGATAACGTGACCGTCGTCTCCCCCGATCATGGTGGTGCCAATAGGGCCAGGGACTTCGCCATCGGCTTGGGCAACTGCCCCATCGCCATCATCGATAAGCGCCGCAAGACCAGTTTAGAGCCCGAGGCCATGAACATCATCGGCGACGTCGCCGGACGCGACTGCTTCATGATCGACGATATGATCGATACCGGTAGGACCATCGTAATCGGCGCCAAGGCCCTGCGCGAAGCCGGTGCCAAATCCGTGAGGATCGCCGCCGTCCATCCCGCCTTCTCAAACCCCTGCTACGATTTATTGAGCGAGGCTCCCTTCGACGAGGTTATCGTCACCGATTCGATTCCTCTCCCCGAGCGCTTCAAACAGCTCCCGCAGATCAAGGTAGTTTCCCTCTCATCGATGCTGGCTGAATGCATCAACCGCATCATCACAAACCAGCCGTTATCGAAGATTTTCGAATCTTACGGCGATCCGGCCGATCTGAGCAAAGCCATCTAAAGAAAATAACGCAGGTTGAAACAGATCTGCGTTTTTTTATTTGTACGTTTTCCTTTTTGAACGGAGACGGGAAAACGATAAAAGAAAAAGACGGGTTTCGCCCGTCTTATCTTTGCTTTTATTCAGCCTTGTCTTCTGGCTTCTCCTCAAGTTTGGGAGCTTCCGGAGCCGGGGCGTCCACCACTTCGGCTTCGGCCACGGGGTTGAGTAGCTGCCTCTGCTTGCGGCGATTGGCACGCTCACTGTCTTTACCCGAAACGCGGGCGGAGACGTTGAGTGTGATGACGGCGACCAAGGCGCCGACTAAGGTGATGATCAGCCCCCACCAACGATAGCCCATACCGGACCAGTTAGTCAGCCAATAGCTCTCGGAGAGGTAGACCCAGTTCTCGCTATAGAGGGATGGAAGGTGGTCACCGGCGATACCGATTCCGAGGAAAGTCAGGCCCCAGAGGACCAGCAATCCGGAGACGATATAGGCGGCTAGTTCGCCTTTCGATATTTTCTTTTCGCTTTTTTCAGCCATGGAATTATCTCAGAAATTAGGCTTTGTTCCCGTCGAGGCTCAGCGGGATGTCGTCGCCCTCGCCGAAGCTCTCCTTCTTCTCCTCAACCTTCTCGGTCGGGGTCGGGGTTTCGGGGATGGCGCCGGATTCGCGCTTGGCCTGGTCGACTTTGGCCTGTTCGATTAAGGCCTGCATCGCCGGGACATAGAGGGTGCGGAAGACGCCCTCGGTGGATTTGACATAGTCGGCGATCGAGGTCTGGACGTCACGGAAGACGTCGGGGAGCTTAAGGCCAGGCTTCAACTCACGGCGGCCGGAGATGTTCTCGACCAAGGCCGTGACCTTGTCCTCAACGCCCTCCTTATAGTCAAGCTGGGGGACCCTGGCGTTGACGCGGACGGTGTTGATGTGGCCGATGACCATCGTGATATCCTGCTGGATGAAGTTGGATGAGGGGTTGGGCTGGCCCTTGTTTTCCCTCATGGCCTTATTGAAGTCATCGAAGAGTTTGATGAGGTCGGCGGTCAGGGTCATCATGGCCAAGCCACGGTAGAACCTCTCGTCGGCGTTCCATAAAGCCTCGACCTGAGCGACGTCCTGCTTGTTCTTGTGGGCATCGTTGATGAGCCCGAGGATGATGGCGTTGACCTGCTCATGGACGGGGATGACGTGCTTATAGATGGCCAAATGCTGGGCGGCATCGACGCGGAGGCCGTCATCGGCCTTCTTGAGGATGGTGGAGCCATCCCCATAGACTTCCTCGTGGAATTCGCGGATCTGCTTCTCGAGCTTGGCGCCGTTATCGCCGCTGCGGCTTAGGATATCCTTAAGCGGGGTCTTCTCCTCGATCTCGATGAGGATGGCCCTCTTCTTCTCGTCATATAGACGGGTGTCGTATTGGGTTTTGTTGATGCAATATTCCAGGGTGTCCCGCACTTCCACGTTGTAGTGGATGAGGGTAGCGATGGCTACGCTGATGGGATTCATAACTTCTCTCCTTTGCTTTCTTTCGAAGGTCTGCCATCCTCCGAGGGGTATAGCAGTTTCTCCAAATCGCTCACGTATTTGATGGTCGCTTTGGCGTGGGCTTTGACTTCATCTTCCGCGTGGGACATGCAATAGCTGTGCTCCGGGAAGCTGTCGAACATCGACACGTCGTTGCCTGAGTCGCCGACAACTAGCACATTATCGTGAGAAATCTTACGATAATCAAGATAAAAGGCTATGCCTTGGCTCTTCGTACAGGCTTTGGGCGTGATTTCCAACATCTGCCCGGTCCAGGTGAATTCGACGTTGGGAAAGCGCTCCGATAGTTCGGGCACCAAATCGCGGGCCTTATCGGTCGCCGATTTCCTGATGCCGACCAATAGCATCACCTTATACACGTAGCCCTCATTCATCTCCCTCTCGAGGATGTCGTCGTTGCGGACGAAAAATTCGCGGAGGGCCCCCTGGAAGAAATAATATGGGATGTACCACCAGGTATAGAAATTCCTCTTCATGACGAAGGTGTGGTTCCTCGAGGAGAGGAGGAATATCTTCGGGCGGATGGAGCGGTTGACGTATTCTAGGACCTCGCGGAGCAAGGCGTTGTCAAAGCACTGCTCATAGATGAAGCGCTGATCGGCGGTGACGAAGCAGCCGTTGCAGCCGACCATGTCGACGGGGCGTTCCAAGACGTCGGCGATTTTATCGCGGACGGATATGTTGCGGCTGGACACGATCAAAAGACGGCCGCCATCATCGATGAAACGACGCAGAAACCGGCGGTTCCTCATTGATATGAGGCGGAACTTCTTCTTCGGGTAGAAAAGGGTTCCGTCCAAATCGGTGGCTATGACTTTTCCCTTCATGTCCATAGGCATGGCTAATAATACATCAAAATTGTTTTAGTAAAAAACAAAAAAGGGCCCTTTTCAGGCCCTTGCTTTGGAGACGTCTATTGTTTGAGTTTGTTTTCGACTTCGATGACGCCGAAGCCGCCATCCAACCTCTTGTAGGCGACGCAGACTTTTTCATCGTCGGCATCTAGGTAGACGAAGAAGCTGTGTCCCAAGCCCTCCATCCTGGTGATGGCCTCATCGATGCTCATCGGCTCGAGGAAGATCGACTTGCTCCTGACGATCTCGTCGGGCTCCTCATCGGCGGCATCCAATTCGTCGAGGACGATGGAGCGACCTAAAGAAGTCCTCTCCTTGGTGCGGTCCATCCTCGTCTTGAGGCGGCGCATCTGATCCTCTAGTTTATCGATGGCTAAATCGACGGCGGCATATAAATCGTTGTCGCGGACCTCGGTGCGTAGATCCATCTGCTTGGTGAAGACGGTGATCTCGACTTTGGCGCCCACTTTGTAGGCCTGCACAACCGCACGGCAGAGGACGGAATCATCGATGATGAAATATTTGTCCATGCGGGAGAGCTTCTTCTCGACGGTTTCCCGAATCGCGTCGGTCACGGCAATGTTCTTGCCAATAATCTGGTACTTCATTTTCTTCTTGCCCCTCCTAAGGGCCACTTATATTGTATCGCGTTTCGGAGATAGAAAAAGTCTTGACGAATAGCGAATTATAAGCGCTTTCTTGATTTCCCTATTTCCGGCTTTCCAGGAATTGGGCGATTTGCTCTGCTTTGTCCAACTTTTCCCAGGGCAATTCCAAATCGGGGCGCCCGAAATGGCCATAGCAGGCGGTGTCCTGGTATTTCCAGCTCGGCTCAGTCAGATGGAACGATTCGATGATGGCCCCCGGCCTGGCGTCGAAGAAGCGTTCGATGGCCTCGAGGATGGCGTCGTCGGAATAATGGGCGGTGTGGAAAGTCGATAACGAGATGGATAAGGGCTTTGCCACCCCAATGGCGTAGCTCAGCTGAACCTCCAGCCTATCGGCGGCCCCGGCCGCCACCAGATTCTTGGCGATGTAACGGGCATAATAGGAGGCCGAACGGTCGACTTTCGAGGGGTCTTTGCCGGAAAAAGCGCCACCTCCATGGCGGCTGGCGCCCCCATAGGTGTCGACGATTAATTTCCTACCGGTCAAGCCGGTATCGCCCTCGGGTCCCCCGATGACGAAACGCCCGGTCGGATTGACCAAATAGGCGAAGTCGGTGTTAAGCCCAAAGGAAGAGGCGACTGGCAGCATGATGTTTTCATGGATGAAGGCCTTGAATTGCTCCAAATCGACGTCCGGGTCATGCTGGACGGACATCAGGACGTTATCGATCGATAGGTGGTTGGGGTCGGTGTAGTCGATGGTGACTTGGCTCTTCATATCCGGGCGGGCGCCGGGGAATTTGCCCTCTTTCCTGAGTTTTGAGGCCAAGCGGACCAATTTCTGGGCGATGGAGATGGCCAAAGGCATATAACCCCCGCTCTCCTTGGTCGCATAGCCGAACATGATGCCCTGGTCGCCGGCCCCCTGCTCCAATATATCGCCGCGCTCGACGCCCTGGTTGATGTCGGGCGACTGGGTGTGGACAAGGCATTCTATCCGGCAGCTATCGGCCCCAATTCCCAAAGATTTGTCGGTATAGCCGATATCCCGGAGGACCTTTCTGGCGATGCCTACGTAATCGATCTTCCCGCGGGTGGTGATCTCCCCGCCGATGAGGATGAATTCGGTGGTCGCGAAAACCTCGCAGGCCACGTGGCTATTTTTATCCTGCCTTAAAGCCTCATCCAAAATCGCGTCGGCGATTTGATCGCACACCTTATCGGGATGGCCCTCGCTGACGGCTTCGCTGGTGAATAGCCTTCTCTGTTTGCTCATATAGACACTCCTTCTTAATAAAAGACCTCCCACATAAGGGAGGCACCGAGGTGTCTTTCCCGCGGACATCGCTCTCCTGTGGGAGGAGCTGGCGGTGAGCACTTACCGGGTTTTTCCGGAGTTGCTAGGGCCCTTGCAATCGCCGATAGGCCCTTTCTTGATGTCCGACTTGAGGTCGTGCGACTACTATAGTCAAACCCCCACCGCCATTCAAGGGAAACGATAAAGAAAACCACCCGATTCCCATCAGGTGGTCGACTTTTAGATTTTGCCTTCTTCCTTTAGCCTCTTTAAGCCCTGGGCGAGCTCATTGGGGCAGGAGGTCATCTTGGTTTTGGAACCGGGGCAGCGGATGCCCTCGAGGCGGGAGATGACCTCATCGACGTCCATGTCGCGGCAAAGCGCGCACACGCCCTGGGTGTTCCCGGGACAGCCACGGACGATCGAGAGTTTCTTTATCTTCCCACCCTCGACGTCCACCACCATCTTCTGGGAGCAGACGTTCTCGGGGTTGAATTCGTATTGGGGCATCTTTATTCGTGATGGCCGCAGCCGCAGTCACCCTCGTGGTGATGGCCGCAGCAGCAATCATCGCCCTCGCAGCTCTCGCCTTCCGAATCGTCGACGAACATGACCAACTGGCCATAGACCTCGCCAAAGGCGGCGGCGGCATTGCACTCATCGGTGTCGATGTGCATGGCCAAGGCATATTTGGGGGAGACGCGGATGACGGTGTCGCCGAAGATGGTCTGGCGGCCACCCTGTCCCTCGACTAAGACGGAGACGATGTCGCCGTTGGCCACGCCGAAGTTCTCGGCATCCTCGGGGGTCATGTGGATATGGCGCTTGGCGATGATGACGCCCTCCTCGAGATCGACCTCGCCGGCCGGCCCCTTGAGCGTGCATTTGCCCGAGCCCTTGATGTCGCCGGATTCCCTGACGGGGGCGGTTAGGCCCAAGCTCCTGGCATCGGTGAAGCTGACTTCGACCTGATTGGCGTCACGGACGGGTCCGAGGATCGACAAAGCGGCCTGGGGACGGGGTCCATTGGGGTCCTTCTTGTTATAGCCGATGACGGTCACCTTATCGGTGGAGGCATATTGCCCGGGCTGGGACAGATACTTCCTGGCCTCCAGCTGATGGCCCTTGCCAAATAGCACCTCCAACGTCTCCTGAGTGACGTGGACGTGGCGGGCGCTGGTCTCGACTAAGATCTTATTTTCCATAGTTAAACGGTTTCTCCTTTTACCAGCGATATTATACTTGCTTTCGCAAGAGGTGGAGTTTATTTTGCTCACAGGAAAGAAAAAGGAGGCCCGAAGATGGATGAGCAGGAAGAATTGAAACCGGAAACCGAACAGGTTGAAGAAGACGAGAAACTGACTACCGAAGCCCTGCACGAGATGATCGTGAACAAGGATATCCAGGGCCTTCGGGAAACCTTTTTGACCGTTCAGGACGCCGACATCGCCGAGGCGGCCGACGAATTGGAGACCACCGATTTAATCTATATCTTCAGGAGTGTTCCCTCCTCGAGCACCGCCTCGTTTTTCGATTACCTGAATCAGGATGCCAAAGAGAATCTGATCGCCGCCTTAACCGACAAGGAATTGGTCAAGATCATCAACGAGCAGGCTGCTGACGATGTCACCGACTTTGTGGGAGAGATGCCCGCCAACCTGGCCAGGAGGGTCCTTTTGGCCGCCAAGAAGGATATGAGGGAGGACATCAACCGCCTCCTCAACTACAAAGAGGGTACCGCCGGCTCCATCATGACCACCGAATACCTCGAATTCATCGACACCATGAAAGTCGATGAGGCCATCGAGGCAATCAGAGAAAAGGGGAAAGGCGCCGAGACCATCTACACCATCTTTGTCCGCGACAGGAAGCGCGATTTCGTCGGGACCGTCGACTTGGATAACCTCATCTTCGCCTCCAAGACCCAGAGGCTATCCGAAATCATGAACAAGGACGTCGTCTCCTGCTCCACCCTCACCGACCAGGAGGAGGTGGCCAAGATGTTCCGCCGTTACGATTTAAGCGCCATGGCCGTCTTGAATGAGGACCATAAACTAGCCGGCATCATCACCGTCGACGACGCGGTCGACGTCATGACGGCCGAAAGCCAGGAGGACTTGGCCCGCTTGACCAACATGGAGCCCTCCACCAAAAGCTATATGGATATGAGCGCCTGGGAAAACGCCAAAAAATGCATCCCCTGGCTCATC
Source organism: Bacillota bacterium (assembly GCA_030537155.1). Lineage (GTDB taxonomy): Bacteria > Bacillota_I > Bacilli_A > RFN20 > CAG-826 > Alloenteromonas. Next base: position 15,021 of record JAUNOH010000017.1, on the reverse strand, counting down.
GCCTTATTGGTGTTGGGTACCTTCACCACCATGATCCTAAACCGACTGGAGAGTCAGGCCATCTTCACCACCATGGCCATCCTGACGGCCTTCGTGCCCACCTTGATGGATACGGGCGGTAACGCCGGTGGACAGACCACCGGCTTGATGATCCGCGGTTTGGCCGTCGATGACTTCGGGCCCAAAGATTGGGCCAAGATCTTGTTAAAGGAATTCCGTTCGGCCCTGATCGTCGGGGCCATGGTCGGGGCCTTCGCCTTCCTCTGGATCACCATCGAGCAATACACCGGCATCGTCAATATGGGTGACATCTCCGGAACCGGGGATATCACCAACCCCCTGAACTTCGATGGGGCGACTATCTGGAACGGCAGGGTCTGGACCGCCGAATTCACCGAGCACGCCCTGATATTCTCCGGCCTAGTGGCCCTGACCATGTTCTGCTCGATCGTGGCGGCCAAATTGATCGGAACCCTCCTCCCCATCGGGGCGGCGGCCATCAAGAAGGATCCGGCCTTATTGTCCCAGCCTTTGCTCACCACCGTCATGGACGCGGCCACCCTCGTCATCTACTTCGTGATAGCCTGCGCCTTCTTCCCCGCCTACGCGTAGGGAAATCGTTGCAAAATCATTTCCGCCTCCCTATAATCTCTAACGCCGCGGGAGTGGCGGAATGGTAGACGCGTACGTTTGAGGTGCGTATGGTAACCCCGTGAGAGTTCAAGTCTCTTCTCCCGCACCATTGATGATTAGGCCCCGATTAGTTCGGGGCTTTTCATTTACCCGGGAGCCAAAAGAAAACGAGGAAACGAAAAAGACTCCAACGCCTCACCATCTCCAATTGCCGATTTGCTATAATTCCGGGGCTATGGCCTTACTGGAAGTAAAAGACGTATGCTTCAACTACTCGGATAAGGAACTCTACCGATCCGTGAGTTTTAAGATCAACAACGGGGAGCACTGCGCCCTCGTGGGCGTCAATGGCTCCGGCAAGACCACCCTTTTGGAGTTGATTGCCGGGAACCTCCGCCCCGATAAGGGCAGCATCATCTGGGAGCCCCACGTCTCCTTCTCCTACCTCGACCAGCAGCTGAAGGTCGAGAAGGATATGCCGCTTGGTAGTTATCTCTATGGCGTATACGCCGATCTGTTCGCTAAAGAGAGGGAGATGGAGTCTTACTATGAACGTTCCGCCTCGGGCGAGGGGGATTATGAGACGCTGCTTAATAAGGCCCTCCGCATCCAGGACGAATTGGAGGAAAAAGGCTTCTACGCCCTCGAGGAGAAAGTCGGGAGGCTCTCCAACGGATTGGGATTGGATAAATCGATGATGGGCCGGAGCCTTAAACACCTCTCCTCCGGTGAAAGGGAGAAGGCCTATCTATGCAAGATGCTACTGGAGGAGCACGACGTCCTTTTGATGGACGAACCCACCAACTTCCTAGACGCCAATCAAGTCGAGTGGCTGGCTGGCTTCCTCTCCTCCTATCCGAAGGCCTTTTTATTGGTCTCCCACGACCAGGCGTTTTTAAAGAAGGTGGCCAACGTCGTCTTCTGCCTCGAAAACCAAACCGTCCTCCGTTATAAGGGCGATTTCGACGAATACATCGCCAACCACGCCCTCTATAAAGAACAGTACAAGAAAAACTACGAAGCCCAGCAACGCTACATCAAAAAGGAAGAGGACTTCATCGCCCGCCACATCGTCAGAGCCACCTCGGCCAAGGCCGCCAAAAGCCGGAGGGCCCGTTTGGCCCACTTGGATAGGATGGAGGCCCCGGGCAAGGAGGAGGGACGCGTCCACTTCGACTTCCCCTTCACCAAGGAAGTCGGCAAGGAAGTGCTCCAAGTCGAGGAGCTGCTCATCGGCTACGACCATCCCCTGCTAGCCCCGATATCATTCAATCTGTTAAAGGGCGAGAAGATCGCCATCCTCGGGCAAAACGGGGTCGGCAAATCGACGTTTTTGAAAACCGTTTTGGGCCTCATCCCCAGCCTCGGTGGGAAATACCACTGGCTCGAGGGGGCGACGATAAACTACTTCGGCCAGGACGAGGACATCGACATGAACCTCTCCCCCTTCGAATACATTTCCCTCCACTATCCCAAGATGAGCAATACGGAGATAAGGACCCTGCTTGGCTCTTACGGGGTCAGGAAGGAATTGGCCATGCGGAAGATGGCCGAGCTATCCGGGGGCGAAATGAGCAAATCGCGTTTGGCCCTGATGAGTTTGACCAAGGCCAATTTCCTCGTCTTTGACGAACCGAGCAACCACCTCGACCAAAAGGCCAAGGACGCCTTATTCGCCGCCATCGAAAGATTCCCCGGCGGGGTGATCCTCGTCAGCCACGAGAAAGACTTCTACGATGGCTTGGTGGATTATGAGATTTCCTTCTGATCCTTAGGATGGTATCTCTTCCAGATTTTATAAATCAAAAAGCCGATTAAGGGGAGCAAGGTCCCGATGGCATAGCCAGTCATATCGATCCCGACGTCGCTCCACTGCCCGACGCGGTTTAGAGCGGGGATCAATTGGATGGCCTCGCTTAGGCCGGCGAGTAGGAAACCGGCCGCCCCGGATATCAAGACGAACAAAGCCCAGTCGAACCTGAATCTTTTAAAGGCGAACACGCAGCTTAGATACCCAAAGATGGCGGTGACCAGGAACAGGGCGAAATGCCCGATGCCCTTGCGGATCAGTTGATAGAATTCCTGCCAGTTGTCGGAGTTGATAGTCTCGCTGGAGGTGGTCTCGTTTATGATCCCGGAGATGGTGCCGGCCACTTGGTTGGTCTGCTCGGCGCTTTTCGCGTTGGGGACGCAGGAATAGGCGATGATGACAATGGCCAAGGCCAAAAATGCCGCCCACACGAAAAGTGACACCCAGCTTCTGGGTCCTTTCTTCAGCCAGTTAACGAATTTCATCAATTGAGTTTCTCTTTCCTTCTATATCCTAATACCCAAGGAAGGAAGCTGGCCAAGGGAACCTTGATCCAATAGTTATAGCCGGTGACGTCGTAATTGTAACTGGCCGTGCACTGGCGGTAGTTGGCGTTCAAATCCCGGTAGTTCTCGACGATTTCCTGCTGCTTGGGGTCGCGGCCCTGCTTCTCAAAGGCGAAATCGAGCCTGGCCCAGGCGTCGCGGAGCGTCTTCTCGGTCTCGTTGATCTGCTCGGCCTCCAATGACTCGGTGTTCAGCGCCAGGGTCTTCTTATATAGCGACTCATCTATTTCCGATAGTTTCCCGGAATAGGATTCCAAATCCTTATAGCAGAGGCAGATCAACTGCTTCTTCTCGGTCAGGATGATGGATAAGGCCTTAACCCTCCTCTCCAGCTTTTGGGAGAAGGTGATGACCATGGCGATGTCCAAAAACACCGAGAAGAGGAAGACGGTGATGAGGATCGAGAAGATGAGTAATAGTATCTGCCACCATTCCATAAACGGCCCCTATTCTATAACAAACTCGGCGATGTTGCCATTTTTGCGAAAAAAGGCCGATTTGACCGAATTTTTCGTTTGTTTTATCATTTAGGCAATGAGCAACAAGAAACCGATCGTCGCGATTCTATATGACTTCGACTCCACCCTCAGCAAGTCGGATATGCAGAACTTCGGCTTCATCCCCTCGCTGGGCATGACGCCATCCGAATTCTGGGAGCAGACCACCATCTTCTCAAAGGAGACGGGCTGCGAGAGGACGTTGTCGTATCTATACACCATGCTGAAGCTGGCCAAGGAAAAAGGCATCAGCATGACAAAGGATTACCTATATCAGATGGGCAAACCCATCGAGTTCTTCCCCGGGGTTCTATCCTGGTTCTCCCGCATCAACGAGTATGGCAGGGAGCAGGGCGTTCAAGTCGAGCACTACCTCGTCTCCTCCGGCAACAAGGAGATCGTCGAGGGTTCCCAAATCGCCCACGAGTTCAAGCAGATTTACGGCTGCGAGTATTATTTCGACGAAAAGACGGGTGAAGTCGTCTGGCCGAAACTGGTGATCAACTACACCCAGAAGACCCAATACTTCTTCCGCATCGCCAAGGGGGCGTATGACGCGACTGACGACGAATCGGTCAACGCCAAGGCCCCGAAGAAGAGGATCCCCTACTCCAACATGATCTATATCGGCGATGGGATGACCGACATCCCCTCGATGATCATCGTCAAGAACAACGGCGGCAAATCGATCGCCGTCTACCCCCAGGGGAAAGAGGAGAAGGTCCAATCCCTCTATGAGGATGGCCGCGTCAACTACGTGTGCGCCGCCAACTACCGCGAGGGGTCGAGGATGGATAAAATCGTCAAATTGATCATCAAATCCGTCGCCCTCCAGACCCAGTTGGAAATCAACGAAAACCGCAATCCATTCCAGGATTAAAAAAAGACAGATTGCCCGTCGGGAAACCGGCGGGTTTTCGTTAACGAATAATTTGTAATTAACACGTGTTAATTTTAAGAATAAAGCCTGTCCCCAAACATAACAAAACGGCCTCCGAATTGCTTCGAAGACCGTCGCTTTTTAGAAACCTTGCCCACCGGTATTCCCACCGGGGGTGGTATTTGGCTCACCCTGGTTGGTGTGGCCGCTGGTGACGTTGGAGTAGTAGTAACTCGAGGAGAAGCTGGCCGTGGCCGAGGAGCTCCCGGAGGTGATGGTGTAGGAGCTACCCTTGCTCATATAGGGCGAGGAGTAGACCAGGCACTCATAGGCTTTCGTCGCGGTATAGGAGAAACCCGAACCGTCGTTGACGCTGATGGAGGTGCCGTTGGAGCCGCTTAAGCCCAGGAGGGCCGAGCATTGGCTGCCGGTATTGAAGTTAACGGCCATCTCGGAGCTACCGAGGGCTAAGACGGTCCCGCCGGTGATGGAGGCCACATAGTTGGTGTCCCCATAATCGATGGCGGAGTTATCCCCGGTGCCGGCGGCCTCGACGATGATGGTTCCACCGGTGACATAGATGGAGCCGTTAGAATCCAGTCCGTCGCCGCCGGCATTGAGGTAGATCTCGCCGCCATTGATATAGAGGGTTCCCGTCGAGGTGGAGGTCGTCTGCCCGCTGGGCGGGGTGAAGATGTCGTCAGTCGAATCCGAATCGCTTCCGCCGGCCGCGTTGACCCCGTCGTCTTCGGCCACCACGTTGATGGTGCCATCGTCAATCTGGATCAGATAGGCCTCAATTCCCTCATAGGAGTCGGTGACATTGATCTCGCCGCCATAGATATATAGCTCGGAATCGGAATGGATGCCGTCATCGGAACTGGAGAGGGTATAGCTCCCGGAGTTGATGGCGCACGTCCCGGCGCAGTGGATCGCGTCGTCGGCCGAGGAGATGGTGACTTCGGCCCCGGAGAGGTAGATGTCGCCCTCGGATTTGATGCCCTTTTGCGAGGTGGATTCGTCCTTGGCGTTGGAGGAGCCGCCCCCGGCCGTGACGTTTAACTCGCCACCCACCATCTTGAGGTAGCCGGTGAAATCCGCGGTGGCCTCGTCGCTGGGGGCCACCTGGATCCCGTCTTGGCCGGCGTCGATAGTTAGGCTTCCGGATTCCATGTAGAAGTAGCTATCCGCATCATCGTTTTCAAGCTGGATCCCGTCGGTCCCGGAGGTGATGGAGATCTCGGCCTCGGCGATGCTCAGCGAATCCGCGGCCTCAATGCCCTTTTTGGTGGCCTCGATGCCGATTTGCCCGCCGGCGATTTTAAGGTCATCCTTGGCCACGATGCCATGGAGGTAAGTCGAATTGACTTCCAGGGAGCCGGAGCCGTTGATGATCAGATCGTCCCGGGCGTGGATGGTGCCATCGACCGAATTCTCGCCGACGGTGACCTTCTCGGCCATCGAGGAGGTGAGGGAGCTCTCACCGCTTAATTGGATGTAGGTCGTATCGGCGGCATTCACATAGATGCAGGCCATCGAGGAGTTCGTCATGGTGACGTCCTCGAGGATGAGGTAGACCGAACCGCTATCGGAGACGTCGACGGTGATGTTGACGCCATCGCTCTGGCCGCTGACGGTGTAGATCCCGGGGCTAGTCACGGTGACGGTCGAACCACTGCTCCCGTAGGAGGTGTCGGAGATCGTGCCGGTGGAGCCATCCAGGGTGATGGTGGCTACGGCCTCAGAATCGCTGACCGTGCTGGTGTCGCCCTCGGAGAAGGCGTCGGATTCGCTTTCGAAGGCCGAGGAGGCCACCCCATCCCCGCTGGCGTCGCTGACGCTATTGGAGTTGACGCAGCCGAAGAGGCTTCCGGCCGCGGCTAAGGCCATCAATAGGCCCAATTTCTTTTTCCCTTTCATGCTTTTGTCCCCTTTCTTATAAGGCGTCGTTTAAGTCGGTGTATGGGAGCAGGGAGATTTCGAGGTTTCCATTTTTGGTGCGTAGCTCATCGATCATCTCCTTCTCCTCGCTCTGGTTTTTCATCACCACCCGGTAAGAGAGCTTAAACATCGAACCCATGCCGGTGGTTTTGACGGCGACGAGCTCATGTTCCCGGAGATAATGGGCGAAGCTCTCGGTGAATACCTCGGTGTAGTTGAGCGACTCCGGGATGACGATTTTGAGGATCTTCTCCCGGGCGAAGTATTTGTGGTTGTAGATGGGAAGGAGGGTCAATAGGTCGTATAGCCCGGCCATCAGGATCCCGAAGATGGCGCCATAGGTCACATAACCGGCCCCGAAGGCGAAGCCGGTGGCGGCGGAGATGAATAGAAGTGCGATTTCCTCGGCCTTCCCCTGGGCGCTTCTGAACCTGACTAAGCCGAAGGCCCCGGCGATGGCGATGCCGACGCCCGTCCCGATGTAGCCGTTGACGAGGGCGATGATCATGCCAACCACGGCCGGGAGGAGGGCGCAGGTGATGAAGAAGCCCTTCGAGCTCCTTAGCCTCAAAGACATGATGAGAGAGATGATGATCCCGGTGGCCAAGGCGATGCCCACCATCAGGAAGATATTGGCGGCGCTGATGCTGTCGCCGAAGATCGAATCGAAGAAGTTGTCCATTGTTTTATGCCCTTTCTGCCCGGCGGAGCTTTTCGACTTGCTCGACGTAGGCGTGTCCGTATTTGGAGAAGCTGGTTTTGTATATCCCGCCCTCCGAGAGGATGTGGGAGAGCCATAACGGCATGGCTCCCGGTATCTTTATCTCGACGATGGCCCCACCCTCCTCTAATAGGGGCGTCCCATCCAATGAAGTCGATAGATCCAGATGGTCGACCCGGTAACGGGGATTGGTGTCGATGGTGAGCCTCACCTCGCCGCCGACCTCGTAATAGGCCTCGCGGTCGACGATGATCAGGCAAGCCGGCACCAAGTTTTGGTAGAAGTCCCGGAAATAGGAGATCTCCTTGGCGATCTGCCCCTCGGCGCAGAGGTCGCTCTTCCTTTGGAAGAAGGATTCGGCGTCCTCTTTCTTGGTGGCCACCCGCCGTTTGTAGACGAGCCCTTTGGCCTTTCTCTTCAATTCGAGGTAGACCGGACTGCTGCCCCTGGCTAGGCCGTATGACCTGAGCCTTATCTTCTCCTTGAAGGGCGGCTTCTCGAGGGAGTTCCTGATCAGCCGGTAATCGGGGGTGTCGTAATATAAGGAGAGGATCGGGCAGCGTCCGTAGCAATCCAACTCCATGCGGCCTCTGATGGCCCCTTTTAAGAATTCAAGCTGTTGCGGCGTCAGCAGGTATTTGAGTTCGTATCGCTGCATGACCGAGATAACGTTTGCCATAATTTCCTCTCCTTATGGCCATAGTGTAAAAGGGCAACTGAAAACGAACTTAAACGCCAAGTTGAAATTAACTTAAAAAATCATCAAAGGTCGGCTTTGATGACGAAATACCCATTTTGCCCGCGGGCCGAGATGCGGCCGTGGTGGCTCTCCACCACTTCCTTGGCAATCGATAGCCCGATGCCCGAGCCCTCGATCGAGGAGGCCCTGACCTCCTCCGAGCGATAAAACCTTTCGAAGACGGAATCCAAGGGCCCCTCGGGGATCGACTCGCAGTCATTCATCTCCTCGATGCGGACGCGGGAGTTTATTTCCTTTACGAAGAAGCGGGCCTCGGATTTGCTGTATTTGAGGGCGTTATCCAAAATGACTGACATCAATTGGCGAATCATCGATTCGTCGCCCTTATACATGACGTTGGGCTGGATATCGACCACCAACTCCTTGCCCTTGGCCGAAAAGGCCTTCTTGTAGGAATCTGAAATCTCGATGGCGGCGTTGGAGAGGTCAAAGCTCCCGAAGCCGACTTTCTCCATCTCGTCGATCTTGGCGAGGGCGTTGAGGTTTTTGACCATCTCGCTCATCCTCTTCACCTGGCGCTGGATGACCTCGGTGGTCTCGGATTCGCCATGCTCGATCTCCAATATCTCGGCGTTGGCGGAGATGACGGCCAAAGGCGTCTTCAATTCGTGGGAGGCGTTGGAGATGAAGCGCTTCTGCTTGCGTTGGGATTCCTCCAGGGGCTTAAACACCCATTTGGAGATGAAGAAGATGGCCACGAAGGCCACGACCAATCCGATGGATGAGCCGATTATCGAGGCCCAAAGCACCTGATAGGATGGCGAGAGCTCACGGGTCTCGTCGATGACGCTGACGTAGGTGAATTGATTTCCTTCGGCCGAGGTCACCGAATATGTCCGATAACGGAAATAGACGCTGGTCCAGCCGACCTCGCCGGCATCCTCAAGCGTCTTGGCCCAGGCGATGGCCCCGCTCTCATCGATGGAGGTCATATTCAATTTGATAAGCGAATCTGCGACGCCTTCATTCTGGCTTAGGGCCACGGTGAAATAACGGATGGAGGCCAATGTCTCCGGGGAGTCGGAGCCGCGCGGGATATCGCCGGAGGAGGGGAAATTGCCCTGGCCGTTGTTATCGGGGTTGCCAGTATCGTTGGATTCGTCGAACTTCCCGCCGTTATCGGCGATCTTCTGGGTGATTTGATCGGCGTCGTTGGCGACCAGCACAAAATTGGAGACGTTCACCGAAGTCAAAATCGCGGCCAAAAGGACGAACACCGATAAGGTGGCGACGATGATGAATTTCCGGCGGAGCTTATTGACGATCTTCATAACTTTTCCTATTCATCGGATACCAATTGATAACCCACTCCCCTGACGGCCTTAATCGAGATGTCGGCCCCGATTTGGGAAAGCTTCTTCCGGAGGGCGGATATATAGGCCCAAACGACGTTTATCTCGGCCTCAGAGTCATAATCCCAGACCTCCTCCATCAGACGTTCGGTCGACATGAGGCTATTCTTGTGGCGGATTAAGGTGGCCATCATCTTGAATTCGGTGTTGGTGAGCCTGACGCTTCCGCTGGCCTTCAATTCGAAGGTCTCATGGTCGAGGGTGACGTTCCCGAATTTATACGATTCGACGACCTCGCCTTTCCTCCTGGTGAGGGCCCTGATGCGGGCCAATAATTCCTTGATCTGGAAAGGCTTGGTGAGGTAATCGTCGGCCCCCGAATCGAGGCCAAGGACCTTATCATCGATTTCGGCCCTGGCCGTCAGCATCAAAACCGGCACCGAGGAGCCGCTGGAGCGGATCTTCTTGACGACCTCAAACCCATCCATCCGCGGCATCATGACGTCGAGGATGAGGAGGTCATATTCGTTTTCGTAAAACCTATCCATGGCCTGGACGCCATCATAGGCGATGTCGACGTCGTATTTTGAGTATTCCAGTACCCGCTTTACGGCGTTGGCCAGGTCTCTTTCATCTTCCGCTAAAAGGATTCTCATGGGTCTTACCTCACCGGCTATTGTAAGGGCCGAGTCTAAAAATTACTTAAAAATCGGGTAAAAAATACAAAACAATCGGAGATGTGAGGAATATATGGATGCGTTTTGAATCGATGCCATCCGCCTTTATTGCTATAATCCCGCTTATGGAATTCATCGTAGAAAAAGCCACGGAAAATGATCTTGAAGCCGTTTATGAATGCTTTTTAAGGAGCAACGAGGCCTTAAAGAATCGGGGCAACCACATGTGGGACCACGGCTATCCCAAAAAGGAGAATTTCCTGGAGGATATCTCCGGCGATGGATTATTCATCATCAAAGACGGGGATAAAGTCATCGCCTCCTTGGGGGCTTATCTAGATCCCGTCGACTACTTTTTCTTCAAAAGCAAAGACGCCGGGAAGATGAATCTGATATATGAGGCCCTCAATCTCAAGGAGGGCAAATACCTAGTTTTGGAAAGGCTGATGGTCGATCCCGAATACCGGGGCCATAGTCTCGGCAAATTGCTTTTAAACCATATCCTCGAAGTCGCCTATCCCGAATTTGGGCAATTGGCCGCCGTATTCAAGGAAGACGCCGAATTAAAGCCCTTCTACACCAAGCTCGGCTTTTCCATCGCCGACCCCTTTGAGGGCTTCGAATGGAATAACCCCAATAACTGTTTCCTCATCGGGCGCCCAAAGATTGGTTAGAGGGCAGGATATTGCTTTTTAATACCCTCTCCGAAAGGAAGGCGACCAATATCCCCGTCGCCATACCCAGCAAGACCATGAAGGGGAAATAATACATAATCGCCCAATTCTCGAGGAAGATGACCGCGACCAAACACTGGGCCAAACAGTGGAAATAAGACCCCAATAAAGAGACGCCATAAATGGTTAGCATTTTCAATAGGTGCTTAGCCAAAAACATCACCAGAAGCGAGGCAATGGCCCCAGCAAGCGACATAAAGAAAGGCATCTGGAAGATGTTCCCGCGGAGCAGGGCCACCACGAAGACGCGGAGTATAGAGACGAAGGCCGCCTCATATACCCCGAAGCCATATAGCATTATCAGAACCACCACATTCGCCAAGCCGAGCTTAACCCCAGGGACGAAGTTGGGGATGTAGCTTTCGGCGATGCCCAAGGCGATGGCCATGGCCAGAAAGACGGCATCATAGACGAGCCTCCTCACCCTCATAGGACCACCTCGTTGGAATCCCCGCCCTCAAGGATGATGGAGACGGCGTTATGGGCGCAGACGATGGATATCGAGCTCTTGCTCACCCAGCCCTGATTGACGCAATACTGGCTGGGGCAGCTGGAGGAGGCGATCCTGATGGCCCGATACTTGGCCTCGACCACCACTTCGCCCTCCTTTCCATTTAAGGGATATGATTCGACTTCATTTTCCGATAATTCATCCAATTTCAGCTGGAGGACCATCTCGGATTGGACATAGACTTTTGCCGTCAATTTCCCGCTATCTTTGGGCCAGAGGAAATAAAGCATCACGGCGATGGTTGAGCAAAGCAGAAGCAACGCCAATATGCCGTCGAAAAGATGTTTTTTTAGGAAGGCTTTCACAGGCGGGAAACCTCCACATCCTGAAGGAGGTAAGTCAGGGTTCCGTCCGCCGAATAAAATAGATACCCATATCCGCATTCGGCGGCCAAAGATATTGCCTCATCCTGATCCATCAGCATGAAGGCGGTCGATAAGGCATCACACAAGGAACCCGATGGCCCGATGGCCAGGGTCAGCTCATATTGGGCCTTGGCCTCTCCGGTTTTCGGATTGACGATGTGGGTGTAGGTCTCCCCATCGATGACCGCGTATTGCTCGGTCGAGCCGGAGACCCCGATGCAAGTATCCATCAAGCCGGTCAACGAAAGTATTTCCTTGGCGTTTTTATCGGTTAAATTGGCGTTATAACTACCGTCGTCTTTATAGCGCCCGAAAGCGACGGAGCTCTTGCCGTAATTCAGCAGGTATTTTCCGACGTCATGCTCCTTTAAAATCTTTAGGCTCTCATCGAGGGCAAACCCCTTGGCCAAACCGCCGAAATCGAGGGTGGCGTCGCCATTTCTGGTGATGGTTAATTTCTCTTCATCGAGCACCAACTCGGTGTTGGCGATATCGGAGACGGCCTGATCGATCTTGCTTTGCTCGGGACGGGTGCCCGTCTCCAAGGCATTCTTCCACAAAGCGGAGAGGTTACCGGTCAGTATCGAGAAATATCCGTCGGTGAGTTCCTCATATTCCAAGCCGAGTGCAACGAGGTCAAAGAAGGTTTGGTTGACCGTTACGGGCACCCCTTTGTTGCTCGCTTTGTTTATGGCATAGGCATAGCCATTCTCCCTATTCCTGTAGGTGTCCGAATAACGGGAGATGGCGGATATGCAGGTTTCTATCTCATCTAGATATGCCGCCTCCGCCGAATAAAGATTCATCCGGCAGCTGGTGTCGAAGGCATAGACGGTCGAGGTCACATCAGAACCGCAGGAAGATAGCGATAAAGAAAAAAGGCCCAAGGCCAAGGGAAATAACGCCTTAAGCCTCCTCAAAGCGTCAGTTTCCTTTCCGTCCCATCCGGATCCGGATGGCTGGCCATGTATTCAATGATGGGATTGAAGTTTTTATCGGGTTTGCCGACCTTGCAGGCCGAACATTTGGTGACCTCGCCCTTGACTAAGGCCTCAGCCAAACCACGGCAGCCGGGATATCCACAAGCCCCGCAGTTGGCGCCCGGGAGCATCTTCTCGACCTCGTCGATTCTATTGTCTTCCTCGACGTGGAAGAATTTGGCGGCCACCGCCAATAGGATTCCAAAGAATAAGCCAAGCCCGGCCAAGACGGCCACGGCCAGTAAGATTATCTGCCAGCCTTCCATCACTTCTCCTCCTTGTTTCCATTCTCGCTGCGATAAAGATTAAGCAAACAGCCGTCCTTCTGCTCGCAGCCGGCGCACACGGATTCCTCAGGCATCTTCTCGATTCCCTTGGGCTCCGGGGTTTTGCGGTATAAGACGAAACTCACCACGAAAATGGCGGCCAAACCGATTATCAAGATGATGGATAAGGCGATGGCTAGTGGCTGTTCCATATCAAACCCCTATCCCCGAAAGGCCCATCATGGCCATGGCCATCAAGGCGGCGACCACCAAAGCGATGGGGACGCCCTTAAAGGCCTTCGGAATATCGTAGGAATCCATCCGATCCCTGATGCACGAGAAAACGACGATGATCAATAAGAAGCCGAGTGAGGTACCGACGGCGTTGGCCATCGAGGAGGCAAAGTCCAAAGCCGAGTCGGTGTTGGATTGGACGACACCGAGAACCGCGCAATTAGTTGTGATCAAAGGCAGATAAATACCGAGGGCCTTATAGAGGGCCGGCGAGTATTTCTTGATGATTAAACCGACGACCTGGACCAAAGAGGCGATGACCAGGATGTAGACGATGGTATCCATGAAGGATAACCCGGCCGGGACCAGGATATAGGTATAGATCGGCCAGCAGATGGCGGCGGCCATGATGATGACGAAGGTGACGGCCAAACCCATCGAGGCGGCGGACTTCACCTTGTTGGAGACGCCGATGAAGGAGCAGATGCCATAGAAACGCGATAAGACGACGTTATCGATCAGCATGCTGGAGACGATGGCCAGGACGAAGGCGGTTA
>JAUNOH010000017.1:0-1497 GCA_030537155.1 Bacillota bacterium | reverse complement strand
ACTTCCCTGATTAGGGCGATCAGCATGATGGCCAGGGTATAGCCCAGACCATTGCCCAAGCCATCTAGCATCGAGTCCACCACCCCGTTTTTGGAGGCAAAGGCCTCGGCCCTACCCAAGACGATGCAGTTGACGACGATGAGGGAGATGAAGACACCCAAAGAGTTGTATAGGTCGGGCAGGAAGGCCTCCGAGAGCATCTTGACGATGGTGACAAAGGTGGCGATGACAATGATGTAGACCGGCGTCCTGATCTCATCCGGCACGATTTTCCTGATGGCCGAGATGAAGATGTTAGAGAAGAACAAGACGATGGTGAAGAGGATGCCCATACCAAAGGCGGCTTCGACGCTCTTGGTGACGGCCAAAGCCGGGCAGGTGCCGAGAAGCATCACAAAAAGCGGGTTGTTCTTCACCAAGCCGGCGGTGAAGACAGATAATCTTGCTCCCTTTTCCTTCTTTTCCATCATGCGGCCTCCGGAATTGCCGTATTGAGGTAATACTCAACGGCTTCGTTGACGATGTTCCTGATTAGTTTGGCCCCAAAGGTGGCCCCACAGGAAATCGAATTCAGACTCTCCTGACTGGGAGAGGCGTTAAAGACGGCGATATAGTTGTTTTCCAAAGTCGTCTTATACGACTCGGTGTTCTCGATGACCCCGATGCAGCCATAGACCAATTCGCCATCGGCATAGGTCAGCCCAACGGCAATCTCAACCGAGCCATAGGTGTTGCTGCCAGAACCCTGGTAGATATAGCCATATTCCTCACCCGAGGCATAGGCGATGTAGTAATTGGAGAGATACTCGCAATCTTCCGGCATCGAAACCGCGTCGGAGAAGGTATCGTCGTCATTGGCAAAGCAAACGGAAAGTGCCTCCTCCAAAGCCTTCTGGCGGTTTTCCTCGATCAAAGGATTGGCGATGACGTAAGCCCCGCCGATAAGCAAGGCGGCAACCGCGCCGAAACCGCAGAGCAATCCGCCGACGTAAAGGAAATGCTTGGCGTCCTTCTTGCTCATTTCCACAGCAGAACCCCCGCAAAATCCTTAAGTGAATATATGGCGTTTTCCACCTGAGTGGGCGAAATGGTGATCGTGTTGTCGGCGTTCGTCTCGTTGAAGGCGATGTGCAAGGTGGCCCAGATGATGATGAGGCTCACCGCCAAAGGAGTGACGATAAGGGGGATGACGTTGGATTTCTTAAAGGAATTGCTGCTCCACTTGTAGTAATCCAAAACGGGAGCCAGCATGTTGCCGATCAAAATGGCGTAGGCCACACCCTCGTGGATGTAGACGTCATCGTCTCCAATCGGGGAGCCATAAAGCCTGATGATGACGGTGATGGAGCCGAGGATGATGCCATATAGCCACCTCGAGGGTTTGGTGATTGGGCTGGTAACTGGGTCGGTGGCCATGAATACGGCGCCGAAGAGCAAGCCTCCAGAGAGGAATTGATAAGCCACAAAGCTGAAGAAATTGATGTTGGTGTTGATGGA
>JAUNOH010000030.1 GCA_030537155.1 Bacillota bacterium | reverse complement strand
TTATCCAGCGGGCTTTTTATTTTGCTTATTTCTTGAAGATCTTGGCGAAGAGCGATTTCTTCTCCTCGACGCCGCATTCGAAGCCGAGAACCTTATAGCCGGTCGGGTCGATGACCTTGTGGACATCTTCCTCGGATATCGGTTCCTCCGAGATCACGATGGATTGCTTCTTCACGTGTGAGGAGCTGACTTTCTTCACCTTGAAGTTCCGGCGGATGACGTCGTTGATATGCGATTCGCACATCCCGCACATCATGCCATCGATTTTAATGACGCTGCGATACATTTCACTCCCCCTTGCCAGAGCATTTTCCGCAATGGCAGTTCGAACCGCCATCCTTATAGGCCTTGTGGTATTCCTTCAACAGCCTTTGCCCCTTATGCGAGTGGTCGCAGTCGGCGCATAGGCTCCCCTTGTGCGTGACTTTCCGATAGATGAAATAGCCGGACAGGGTCAGGAATAGGCAGATGCCGAAGATAAGGATGACGATATCGATTGCGTTCATGTTTTAAGCAATTATTCGGCGGATTCGGCGGCGGCCTTCTTCTCCTTGTCGTTCATGTACATGTTGTACTTGACGAGGCAGAAGATGGCGACGGCGAGAAGCGGCAGGGTGATGGCCAAAGTCCAGACCCATTCGAAGGTGATGTAGGCGAGGCAGGCCAAACCATAGGATAGACCGAGCCAGAAAATTAAGGTCCAGTGGTAGGTCTTGACGTCCTTAAGCTCGGACTTGGCGGTAGCGACGGAGGCGAAGCAAGGAATGGTCAACATATTGAAGACGGCGAAGGCGACCAGACCGGCCGTGGTGATTCCGGAAGCGGAAACCAATTCGGCAAAGGTCTCGAAGCCATAACCGGCAGCCAACGATTCCATGACGCCGGTGACGTTTTCCTTGGCGATGATGCCCTCGACGGAACCGACAACGTAGGTCCAGGAATAGGATCCGGTCTGAACTTTGCCGAAGCCAAGCGGGACGAATAAGGGCGATAGCAAGGAGCCTAAGCCACCGAGGATCGAGTTGGCGGTATCGGCCTCCTCGAGGTAGGTCCACTGCCAGTTGAAGTGGGAGAAGAACCAGACGACGATGGTCGAGAGAAGAATGATGGTGAAGGCCTTCTTGATGAAGTGCTTGCCTTTATCCCAGATGTGGATGCCTAAGGCCTTGGCCTGGGGGTTGTGGTATTCAGGAAGCTCCATGATGAAGGGAGGAACCTCTTCACGCTGGCTGGTGATGTTCATGACGATGATGGCGCAGATGGCGACCACGACGCCAAAGCCGTAGATCAAGAAGACGAATAGATCGGTCGGGAAGGCGATGACGGCGCCGACGGCGGCGGCGATCATGATCAAGAACTCACTCTTGGCGCCGCAGGTGAAGAAGGGGATGACCCTGATGGTCTTCGTCCTCTCCTTATCGGAGGCGAGGGTACGGGTGTTCATCATGGCCGGGATGCCGCAGCCGAAGCCCATGATCATCGGGATGAAGGCACGGCCGGAGACGCCGAAGCGGCGGAAGATCCTATCCAAGATGAAGGCGACGCGGGCCATGTAGCCGGTGTCCTCGAGGATGGAGAGGAAGGCGAATAGGACGAGGATCTGCGGGACGAAGCCGATGACGGCGAAGACGCCAGCCAAGCAGCCGTCGCAGATGAAGCCGATGGCCCAGCTCTCGGCGCCGGCTAATTCCAAGCCAGCCCCGACGCCAGCGGTGATGGCATCGCAGATACCGACCACGAAGTTGGCGCAGATGGTGCCGATGCCGTTAATACCGCCATCGGTCCAGAATAGGCCTTCGAACATATGGATTTCCTCATCGCCAATGACATAGGTGATGAAGCCGGGGTATCCATCCCCGAAGTTGACGCCCATGGCGCCTAAGTAGAAGAGGTCTTCCGTGAAGGTTAAGTGGAAGATCAAGAACATGATGACGATCGCGATTAGAATACCGAAGACGCGATGGGTCAGCACTTTGTCGATCTTATCGGATTTGGTGAGCTTCTCAGCCTCCCTCTCGACGCGGCCTTTGGCCACTTCCTTGCAGAGGGCGGTCAGATATTTGTAGCGCTCATCGGCGATGGAGGCTTCATAATCGATGCCGTCTTTGCCGACGACTTCCTGAACCCTCTCATAGGCTTTCGGGTGGGCCTCAATCTCAAGCTCGTCCTTCTCCAGCAATTTGATGGCGTGGAATAAGGGTGAGGGGACGGGTTCATCCTCGTCGCCGAGAACGGCAACGGCCTGATCGATGGCAGTCTTATAAGGAAGGATGCTCGTGCCGGTGCGCGGGCTTTCCGTGGCCTTCTCGGCGGCGGCGATCAATTCCTTCAAACCCTTCTGGTGGAGGGCGGAGATGGCGACGACGGGGACGCCCAACTTCTTGGAGAGGGCCTCCAAATCGATGCTTAATCCCCTCTTATCGAGGACATCGGCCATGTTGACGGCCACGACCACGGGCACATCCATCTCGAGGATCTGGGTGGTCATGTAGAGGTTGCGCTCAAGGTTGGTGCCATCGACGACGTTGATCACCACGTCGGGTTTCTCGTCGATGATGTAATTCCTGGAGATGACTTCCTCGGGGGTATAGGGCGAAAGCGAGTAAATACCCGGGAGGTCGATGACGTCGAATTCAACGCCGTTTTTCTTGTCCTTGTAGACGCCGATCCTCTGTTCGACGGTGACGCCGGGCCAGTTGCCGACATGGGCGGTGGCGCCGGTTAAGGAGTTGAATAATGTGGTCTTACCACAGTTGGGGTTGCCTGCTAAGGCTAAACGTTTGTTGGCCATATCTTATTTACCCCCTTCCGGCGAGCTAACGAGCTCGACTTCAACGAATTGGGCCTCGGCTAACCTAAGCGTCAATTCATAACCCCTGAGAGTCACTTCCAACGGATCTCCAAGCGGGGCCTTTTTGCGGAGATAGATCTCAGCGCCGGGCGTCACACCCATATCGAATAGGCGCCTTCTGAGCTTCCCCTCGCCATTGACCTTGCTGACTTTCACGCTGGAGCCAATGGCCACTTCATTAAGTGTCATTTTTTGCCTTTCCGTTTTCCCTAACCGAGGACGGCTACACGGATCATCGAGGCCACTTCCTTATCGATGGCTAACCTCGAGGAACCCAGATGCACGACCAGCGCACCGCCTTGGCTGCCGCTGGTAGTGATGATCGCGTCTTTGACCAAGCCCAAATCCTGAAGTCTCTTCACGACTTTGGCGTCACCTTTGAGGGCGACGATCTTTAAATCCTGATCCAATGGTGCGATCGTCAATGGCATGCTGAACCTCCGTTAGTAAAAACTAACTAGCGATATGTTAGCCTTATTTAACTCCAAATCAACAGGCAAAATCGAAAAAAGCGGTTTTCTCCGATTTTGAGAGCCCCAAATTGTTATCTAAGCCTAGTCGAAATCGAATTCGCTATAAGCTTGAAGCATCTTATTCAGTCCATTTTCGAGTTGAGATCTCGGGCAGGCGACGTTGAGCCTAAAGTGAGTGTCTCCGTCACCACCATAGACATCCCCGTGGCTGACTTTGACCCCATGTTTTTCAAAAAGGAAATCGACGAATTCCTTCGCCTTGGGAAGCTTGACCCACATCAAATAGGTGGCATCGCCATCCAAGGCGTGGAATCTAGGCATTTTCTCGTTGATGAAATCGCAGGCGAAATCGCGGTTTTCGAATAAATATACCCGAAGTTCATCCAGCCATTCACGCCCCTCATCAAGGGCGGTAGAGGAGGCGATCGCGGAAAAGACATTCGGCTCGGCCACCTCGTCGGTGTTCATTTGCCGTTCTACCTTCTTTTTTATCTCAGGATTAGGAATGGAAGCGCAGGCGGTGTGGATGCCAGCTAGATTGAAGGCTTTCGTCGGTGAAATGGCGGCAAATCCGTTTTTTCTATTGGATTCAATCGAAAGATAAGGAACGTAATCTTCACCAGGCCTCGTCAGCGGACAATGTATTTCATCCGATAAAACGATTACACCATATCTATTAGACAATTCCCCGACTTTGCGGAGTTCCTCCCCACTCCAGATTTTGGCAACAGGGTTTTCGGGATTGCAAAAGATCATAAGCTTTGCTTTATCCGAGGAAAACGCCTTTTCCAAAGCCGGGAAATCAATAGAATATCCGCCATCTTTTTCTATCAGGGGCACTTCCACCACTTCGCGTCCGTTATTACGAATTGAATTGTAGAAGATGTTATAAACAGGGGGCATGATGATGACTTCATCCCCCACGGCGGTTAAAGCCCTGACTGAGCTCGATAAGATTGGCACCACTCCGAGGGCAAAAACGAGCCAATCCTCCTCCATCTTAAAGCCATAGCGATCGTTCCAAAAATCTACGTAAGACTTCGCCCAACGTTCGCCAGGATAGGTGTATCCGAAAACGCCGTGTTCAACTCGTTTGGATAAGGCGTTTATGATTTCGGGCGCCGTCTTGAAATCCATGTCGGCGACCCACATTGGAATCGAGTTTGGGAACTCGTCCCATTTCAAAGAATTGGTGCCTTTCCTATCGACAGGGGTGTCAAAGTCATATTTCATGGTAAATTCCGTCCTCGCCAAGCACCTCAATTATAGTATCTTTTGGGTCCATGTCGGGATTGCCATCTCTGACCAGCTCCTTGATTCCCAGGGCCTTGATATGCCCGGAGATTGGGTTTTTGACCGAATCGATGACGTTGACGACTTCGGCCTCGATGTTTGAGCAGTATTCGAATGTCAGGTCGCTATCCTCGACTTTGCAGTTGATGAGAGTGAGGTTTTCGATGTAGCAGAAACCCTGATGTGACCTTATGGTGCAGTTCTTCAGGGTGACGTTCTTTGAGTTCCAGCCAAAGTATTCCCCCTCGATGATCGAGTCCTCGATATATAAGTCCTCACAATTCCAGAAGGCGTCTTTGGTGTGGAGCTTCGAATTCTTTATCCTCATGTTCTTACAGGAGTCGAAGGCATAGTTGCCCTCAATGCTCAAGCCGTCGATCTCGAGGTCCTTGCAACCCAAGCAGAAATAAGGGGCGTTATCGGCTTTGACGTTCTTAAGCTTTATTCCCTTGCAGAAATACAAGGTTTCCTGGGCGTCGGAGAAGCTGACGTCCTCCAAGACAATGTTGGAGCTCCTTCTAAACATCTTGGGCGAATCGAAGTGGCAATTGGCGAAAAGCATGTCCTTGCTATACCAAATGCCGGCCCGGGACATGACGTCGAATTGGCAATCCCGCACCACAAAACCTTTCCCATACCACAGGGGGTATTTCCAGGCGAAACGGGTATTGACGATTTCAAGGTCCTTGCTTTCCTTAAGTGGGGATTCCCCATCGTCGAATAAACAACCGACAAGTTTTAGGCCCTTGCTTTGATACAGGGCCCTCTCGCCGGTGAAATGCTGATTCTCTATTAATTCCATATCCATATATTAACAACGTGCCTTTTCACTGATTCATGATTTGCACCCTAATTATTCCATAGCTGTCAACC
>JAUNOH010000016.1 GCA_030537155.1 Bacillota bacterium | reverse complement strand
TCCATGTTTGCCCAGGGCTTTTTTATAAACTGTCCGAATTACGGGGTCCAGTTTACTTAAGCGTCTTTTCTTATGTCGGTTATTCCAACGAATCCAACAAGGCGTTGTAGTCGATTTTGGCAACCTTGGTTTTGGGGAAATCGTCTTTCATGATGATGTGGTCGGGCATCTCATAGGGGAAGAATTCCGCCTTGATGATCGCCTTGATCTCATCCTCGGTTTTCTTGGGATCGGATCCTTTATCCAAATGGATGAATAGATATGTTTCCTCGCGTCCGTTTTCGATGCGGCTCAGATAGGCGGCCTCGATGACGGAAGATAAGTCGGTGACCCGCTTCTCGATGGGGAGGGGATAGATGTTGAATCCCTTCCTCTTAATCATCCTTTTCTTGCGGGAGATGAAGTAGAGAAAACCGTCTTCGTCTAAATAGCCTATATCGCCTGATTTGACGTATTTTCTGCCCTCTAATTCGACGAAGGGATCCTCGCCTCCGAGATAGCCATTCATCAACGTTTCCCCGGCCACCGCGATCTCACCTTTTTGATTGGGTGGGAGGATGTTATTCTCCTCATCGATTATTTTGACGTCGACGACCGAGAGGGGCTTGCCCACGCTTCCATCACGGTGGGCGGAGGGCGTGTTCACCGATAGGACCGTGACCGTCTCGGTCAGGCCGTAACCCTCGTATAAAGTGCCCTCGGAGTTATTCTCCCGCATGTGGTTGTTGAAGCGTTCCAATAAGGATGGGGCGATGAAGTCCCCGCCCACGAAGGCGATGGATAGATTCTTCAGGATGTCCCCGGAGAATTTCGGATTACGCAATAAGGCCTCATACATGACCGGCACCCCGATCATGTAGTGGCAGTGGTTATGCTTTAAGGCCTTGACCACGTCTTTGGTGTGGTATTTGGGGAGCAGATACATCGACCCGCCATAGCAGAGCATGACCATGATGCCCATCGTGAGGCCGAAGCCATGGAACATCGGGAGGGCGCTCATCATGCTCTTGCCGGCCATCTTCTCCTCACTTAAACCCAGGATATCGGGTCCGGTGCTGATCAGGGAGAGGAAGGCGTAATCGCTTAGGATGATGGATTTCTCTTTGCCGGAGGTGCCGCCGGAGGCCAGATAGACGCGCCCCTCGCAATTATCGTAATGGACGTAGCCAGCATACTCCTCACGGCATTTGGCGAAGCGGATGACCTCGGGATGCATATCAAAGGCGAAGTTATCGTTTTTATAGAGGTAGGGGTATGCCAACCTCGAGATAGCCGGGAGGCTCGTTTTGACCTCGATGGCCAGGATGGGGAAGCCGCTATTCAATAGGCCCGGGTTATCGCAGAGGAACATCGAGGCGGTGACCAAGAGCTTGCTGCCCTTTTGCTTGATGTCCTCCTTTATCCTCTCCTCCTTGGATAGGGGGTGGAGCAAAGAGGCCTTTATACCCAATTGGCTGGCCGCGTAGTAGGAGGCGATGCCCTCGGGGGTATTGGGGGCTAAGATTGTTATGGTGTCGCCTTGTTTGATATTTAGCTTTTTATAGCAGGCGGCCATCTTATTGATCGTCTTCAAAAAGGCTTGGTAGGTGATGAGACTACCCATGTAGTAGATGGCGGGTTGCTTGGGGAATTTGAGGACGGATTCCCGGAAGACCTCATATGTCGTTTTCTTTAGATCGAACATGTCTTTTCCTCACTTAGAATCGATAGCCAAGGCAGAGGCAGGCGATGATGAGCCCGGCGAATAGCACCACTTGATGGAGTAGATACACCCACATGGTGTAACGGCCCAGGAAGGAGAGGGGCTTATGCCAGAAGTTATCGCCCCTCGGCATCAATGATGTCTTCCTTTTCTCATACACCAATTCCCCGATCCCGCAGCCGATGAAGGTATAGGCCAAGCAAGGGATGATGGGGAAATAGTCGCTCCCCCAGCACTCCCGCCCGATAAGCAGGGCTCCGACGTCATCCCATTTTATCCAGCCATAAAACCATTTGGAGCCATACCAGTCGGTGGATAATAGCTGGATGGAGTAGAGATTAAAGGCCATCGAGACGATGAAGATTATTAATCCCAAGGCGATCATGAATTGGCCGTGGTAGGGGATCTTTATCTTCCTCAATAAGGCGACGGCCAAAACCCCAACGCCCAAGGCCAATAAGACGTTGAAGATGGCTACTATTTGGCCGGGCTGGTTGTTATTGTAGGCGACGAAGTAAATCACCCAGGTGGCGGCCTGGAAGATTATGGAGCCGATGATTATCTTCAGGGAGTGGATGAAGTTGTTTTTTGAAAGACAACAAGAGATGCCCGAGAGGATGAAGAAGAGGGCCGAGACGATATAGTGGGCATACACCCGGACGGGCCAGCTCCAATAGGCCGAACCAAGCTGCTGCCAATCCATTAGGGTGGATTGGTCAATTTGGCCGTAGTTGGAGAAGATGGAGCTGGCGATGGAACGGATATAGGTCAAATCCCAGAAGAAGTGGTCGACGACCATCAAAAGGATGCAGAATCCGCGCAGGAAATCGATTTCCCAGATGCGGGATTTCTTCTGCTTTGATATAACGGCGTTTTCTTCCATCCGCTGAATTATAAGGTATCCCGTTACTTAAGGAAGAAAAAAAGGACTCAAAGGTCCTTTTCTAAGCGTTTGTCGCGTTAGTTGGCGCTTCAACCTGCGGCGGTTCGCGGTTGGCCAATTCCCCGCCATTTTCGGGCGGTTCGTTTTTGTATAACGCCTTCAAGATGATGGGGGTTAGGAAACTCGAGGCCACGATGAGCCCGACGGTGAAGGGCATGATGAAGGAGGAGACCAAGCCGGCGTCGATTCCCTTCTGGGCGGTGACGATGAGGACCTCGGCCCTGGCCATCATGCCGATGCCGATCTTGAAGGAGTCTTTGGCGTTGAATCCTGTGATCTTGCCGCCGATGAAGCAGCCGACGATTTTGCCAGCCAAACCAGCCACGATCCAGAGTAAGCCGAAGACGATGAAGATGCCGACGTCGATCCCGGCCGCGGAGCTTTCGCCAGAGAGGGAGGTGTACATCGAGATCCCGACCGAGGCGAAGAAGACCGGCACGAAGATGATGTTGGCGATCTGATCGGCCCGATGGTCGATGTATTTGGCGGCCGCCGAGTTGGCGATGATTAAGCCAGCCACATAGGCCCCGGTGATGTCGGCGACCTGGAAGACGGCCTCGGCCAGATAGGCCCAGATGAAGCAGAAGGCCAAGCCGAGCATCGGGATGCGGCGGTGGTGGGGGTATTTGCGCCCGACCCAATCGAAGAATTTGTGGAAGAAGATGCCCATGACGATGGAAAGGGCGAAGAAGGCGGCCATCACCAAAATCATCAGGAAGAGGTTGAGCCCGGCGTTCTCGCTATAAACGACGCCGGAGGAGCCTTTGCCGGATAAGGAGATGACAACGGAGAGTAAGATGACGCCGATGACGTCGTCGAGGATGGCGGCCGAGGTGATGGCGGTCCCGACTTTGGAGTCGAGCCTGCCGAGTTCTTTAAGGGTGGCTACACCCACCGAAACGGAGGTGGCGGTCAAGATGACGCCGTAATAGATGCAGGTATAGGGTTCGGCCAATCCGTTATCGAGGAAGGCCCAGGATAAGAGGAAGCCAAATAGCAGGGGCACGATGACTCCGAGGCTCGTGATAATGACCGAGGCTTTGCCTAATTCTTTTATCTTCTTTAGATCGGTTTCTAGGCCGGCGGTGAATAGAATCAAGACGACACCGATCTTCGATAATTCCCCGATGCCATCTAAGGTGTAGTCGGTGAGGATGTTCTGATTGGGGATAAAGAGTATCAATCCCACGGCCAAGCCGGCCAATAGCATCCCGACGACCTGCGGGAGCTTCAATTTGCCCATGAAGAGGCTGAATAGCTTGCCCAGGAGGATGATGAGGCCCAGGGGCAAAAGAATCATGTACGGCGATCCCTCGCTGTCGGCGAGTACCGTATTAATTAAGGCGAAGTGTTGCATAGCGACGCTATTATAGGAGCCCTATTGGGAAGTGGTTATACTTTTTTCCAATTGGATTCATGGTATATTAAACCGGTTCGGAGATTGCTTATGAAAAGGATCGTATTCTGCGTTTTTGAGGATTTGGATGCCACCAGGGACATGCTCTATTCCCTCAAGGATTTGGGCTATAACGGCACCCTGATGGGCTCCTCCAGCGTCAACCGGAGCTTCGCCTGCAAAAAGAAGGCGGGGCAGGGGGCCTTCTTCTCCTTAAGCGACTACGCCGAGGGGGTCAAGGAACCCAACCTCACGGCCTTCTTCCTCGTCGATGAGGAGGAAGCCGATAAACTGAAGCAGTTGATCCGCGAGGGGACTGAGGAATTCTCCAAAATCCATGGCGTGATGTTCTCCTTCCCGGTGAGCGATTACGAGGGATCGATATAACGGTATTGCTAAATTGCCCATCCGAGGAGACTTGGATGGGTTTTTATTAAGCCGATGGCCGCCCGAACTCTAAGTTGAATTTAAAAAAACATCCGCAAAAACATTAAAAAAGCGGATAATAATAAAATGATGAATACTATGCTGACTAGGGCGGACTGCCTAAAACTTTATGGTTCTGATTACTTAATAGGTAAGCGTCTTCAAAGCAAGGAATTATTTCTTGTGGAAAAAGGGGTTTATTCGTATACCCAAATTGTTCCAGAGCAGGCCGTTATATCCTTCAAATACCCATTTGCGATATTCACCATGTTGACGGCGTTTTATTTTTACGGGTTAACGGATACTGCTCCAGAGAAATACGATTTAGCTACCGATAGGGATGCCGCAAAAATAAATGATCCTAGGGTAAAACAAGTTTTTGAGCATGCGAATTTCCTTAATGCAGGGGTCGTGGAGGAAAAAGTCTCCGGCTATCCCATCAGGATTTATAATCGAGAGAGAATGCTGATTGAGTTGCTTAGGAAGAAAAGTACGATTTCCTACGATATCTACAAAGAGATTATTAGAAATTATAGGAATATTGTCGATTCACTCGATATGTTCAAGCTAGAGGAATACGCCTCCCTTTCCCCGAAGAGCAAAAAAATCACGAAGGCTCTGGCGGAGGAAGTGATGTAATAGAAATAGGCAAACTTGTTGATAGGTTGAGACTGCAAGGATATAGCACGCCAATTGCTGAGGCGAGAGTTTGCCAAGACCTTGTTTTAAAGGCGATTGAGACTTCTCACTTTGGAACGCACGTCACTATTAAAGGAGGGGTCGTCATGAGAAGTATCACCGGTGACGCAAGAAGAGCGACCCGCGATATGGATTTCGACTTCATCCGCTATTCGTTGAGCGATGGATCTATCAAGCTTTATTAACAGGCTAAATTGCCTCAGCGGAATCAAGTTTGACCTCGAAGGGAAAATCGAGAAGCTCTCCCAACAGGAATATCGCGGGAAAAGAGCACACATAACAGTCAGGGACACGCCCGGCTATATCATTCATAGCAAAATAGATCTTGGGGTACACGCAAGAGCGGAAATAGAACAAGAAGATTATTGTTTCGATGTTTGCGTGGACGATGAAGGAGCGAGCCTTCTAATTAACTCGAAAGAACAGATATTCGTCGAAAAATTGTGTTCGCTGCTTAGATGGGGAGTGTTCTCAACTAGGTTCAAAGACGTTTACGATATATACTATCTTTCCAATTTTTTGGACGTTAATCGTTTGCTCAAATATTTGGATATTTACATTTTTTCGGATTCTTCCATGAGAGAAAACTGCCTCGACGACGTCTTAAATAGAATGCGAGGCATTTTCGCTAACGGCTCATATATAAAACTTTTGGAAAAATCTGAAAGTGCTAATTGGATGAATGTAGATCCAAGTCTTGCCATGAAAGGTATACTTTGTTTTCTTTCGGGTCTTTCGTCGCCGAACACGTAAGATTGCTATAGATCCATCCAAATGGAATATTGAATACAAGCGGCGCGTTCAGCGTCGCCTTTTGCTTTTCAATTCCTTGCTCATCCACATGTGGGGCGCCCCGCCATCGAGGAACACCTCGCCGGTGGGATCTTCTTTGAAGCCGAGGGTTTTATAGAAGGGGATTTTATCCAATTGGGCCCCGAGGATCACCCTCTTGGCGCCTAATGTCTTGGCCTTAGTCATCAAGAATTTGACGGTGTAGGTGCCAAGCTTCAATCCACGGAAGTTCTTGCGGACGGCCACCCTCCCGATGTGGTAGGTTTCCGGATCCTCCTCGAAGACCCTGCCCGTCGAGACGGGGTAGCCGTCGATATATAAAACGATATGCCAACTCGAGGCGTCTTTTTCGTCGATGTCGATTTCCGGGGCGAAACCCTGCTCAAAGGTGAAGACCTCCTCGCGGATTCTTTTGCCATCCTTCGGCAATCCGAAACTCCATTTGTGCTCAACCATGTTGCATATTTTAACGCAAAGTTCATGCGGACTATGAGATATGCGTATAATATCTCCGATATGAGCTTCTGGCAGCGTTTTTGCAATTACCTCCATTACAAGAGGAATAAGATCCTCGCCGTCGGATTCGCTTCCCTCGGCATGCTTTGCCTGTTGGGGTATTACCTGACCTGCGAGATCACCTCCGGCTGGGCCTATTTCCGCAATAACCCCCTCGATATCTGGAACTTTGCCATTGCCTTATTCGCCTATGGGGTGATATTGGTCTGCAACCTGCGGAATGACTCCATGGCCTATCAGGGTATAACCCTCTTTGTCTTCTACACCGCCTTCTCGGCCGCCCTAAATTTCATCCAGGGGGCCATAACCTCGGTCATCTATTCGGCCATGGGCCAGACGACCGGCATCATAATCGACGTTTTCTATGGCCTTTTGTGGGCGGCGACCGCCGTCATCGGCATCATGCTCTATATCTATATCTATAAATACATGGCCGGGCGTTACGTCAGCTGGACGAAGATCAGGGTCTTCTCCATCCTCTACGCCTGCCTATTGGGCGTTTGGGCCGCTTTGATGATCTGGATCGACTGCCTTTATATCGGCTATGTCGACTTCGCCGTCCTCGTCATTTTGACGGCTTTGCCCCTCTCCGAATTCTTCATTGGCGTCTCGATTATTTTCACCCTTGAGCGCCTAAGAAGGGTCTAGACCATTAGGTCTATTTGGAATAAACTTTTCTCGTTAAGGGGAGTAGCCTAAGCCTCCACCCCCGACATCCCGCCCACAAGGCCGGGAGGAGGCGGCGCCAAAGCGCCAGGCAAGACCTTAAAGGGAGTTTTTCTTTTAAGGAGAGACATATGTACGAGAACAAATCATCTCAGGAGACTTTAAGCGCGCTTAAGGTCGACCCCAAGCAGGGGTTAAGTTCGGAAGAGGCCAAAAAGAAGGCCGAAACCGAGGGGCTGAACAAGCTCTATGAAAAGCCGAAAGACGGCGCGTTGAAGATCTTCTTTTCGCAATTCGCCGACCCGATGACCTACATCCTTGGGGCCGCGGCTTTGATCTCGTTGATCTTCGGCATTATCTCATTGGCCGGAGGCGACAGCGAGGGCTGGTATGACATCATGGATGTCTTCATCATCTTCGGCGTCTTATTGATCAACGCGACCATCGGCACCGTCCAGGAAATGAAGGCCGAGAAGGCCCTCGAGGCCCTAAAGAAGATGTCGGCTCCGACCGCGACCGTCATCCGCGATGGCAAAACCATCGAGATCAAGGCCGAGGAATTGGTCGTCGGCGACATCGTCATCCTCGAGGAGGGGAGGACGGTCCCGGCCGACTTGAGGTTATTCACCTCCGTCCAGATGAAAGTCGACGAATCCTCGCTCACCGGCGAATCCGTCCCGGCCGAGAAGGATTGCGAATTGGTTTTATCCGATGAGACCGGAGTTGGTGACCGCGTCAACTGCGCCTTCATGTCGACCCCCGTGGTCTATGGCCATGGCTCCGGCGTCGTCGTCGCCACCGGCATGCACACCGAAATCGGCAAGATCGCCAGCATGCTCTCCGGGGAGGAGCAGGAGCTCACCCCGCTTCAGAAGAAATTAGCCGGCTTATCCAAGTTCCTCGCCTTCCTAACCGCCGGCGTCGTCTTGGCCATGCTTATCGTCAAATTGGTCTGGTCCTTCATCCATGGCAACATCGCCACCGAATGGCCGCAGGATATCCTCGACTCCGTGGCTTTGGCCGTCGCCGCCATCCCCGAGGGCCTAACCGCCGTCGTCACCATCGTCTTGGCCATGTCCATGGGTAAGATGATTAAGGTCAACACCATCGTCAGGAAGCTGGCTTCCGTCGAGACCTTGGGCGCCGTCTCGGTCATCTGCTCCGATAAGACCGGCACCCTCACCCAGAATAAGATGACGGTCGTCAGGGCCTACGCCAACGAGAAGACCTTCAAATCCGATGAATTCGATAAAGGGCAATTGGAACTATTGGCCAAGGGCATGTCGCTATGCTCCGACGCCAAGGTCGACGGCGGGGTCTATGGCGATCCCACCGAGGTGGCCCTCGTCCAATTCGCCAACGACTTCGGCATGCATAAGGGTGAATTGGAAAGCGTCACCCCGCGCGTCGATGAACTTCCCTTCGACTCCGTCAGGAAGATGATGTCCACCCAGCACCAGGAAGGCGATAAGAAGATCGTCTACACCAAAGGCGCCATGGACCAGATCCTCAAACACGCCAACAAGATCATCATCAACGGCGAGATCAGGGATCTCACCAAAGCTGATGTCGATAACATCGAGAAGGCCGCGGCCGATATGGCTTCCGATGCCCTCCGCGTCCTGGCCTTGGCCATCTCCTACAAGGAACAGATCGATGAGGATAACCTCATCTTTGTCGGATTGACCGGCATGGTCGATCCTCCGCGTCCGGCCGCCAAACCGGCCGTCGCCACCTTGAAGAAGGCCGGCATCACCACCATCATGATCACCGGCGACCACCGCGACACCGCCTTTGCCATCGCCAAGGAGCTTGGCATCGCCGAAAGCCCGGATCAGGTCATGTCCGGGGCCGAGATCGACGAATGCGACGAGAAGGCCCTCCGCGAGAAGGTCGAGCACGTCCGCGTCTTCGCCCGCGTTTCGCCGGAGAATAAAGTCCAAATCGTCAAGGCCATCAAGGCCAATGGCCACGTGGCCGCCATGACCGGCGATGGCGTCAACGACGCCCCCTCGCTTAAGGCCGCCGACATCGGCATCGCCATGGGCATCACCGGGACCGACGTCGCCAAAGGCGCCGCCGATATGGTCCTGACCGACGATAACTTCGCCTCCATCGAGAAAGCGGTGGAAGAGGGCCGTGGCATCTACTTCAATATCCGCAAGACCATCATCTTCCTAATCTCCTCCAACATCGGCGAGGTCGTCTGCATGTTGGTGGCCGCCATCTTGGGCCTACCCTCGCCTTTGATTGCCATCCACCTGCTCTGGGTCAACCTCATTACCGACTCCCTTCCGGCCATCGCCTTGGGTATCGATAAGAAACCCAATGACATCATGTCCGAGAAACCGAGGGAGGCCGACGAGTCGCTATTCGCCCACGGCGGATATTTGCTCACCTTCGGCTATGGCGTCTGGATTGGTCTATTGACCCTGCTCGCCTTCTTGATCACCCCTTGGCAGAATGGGGCCTTCTCGATCTCCGAGATCGTCACCCTTCTCGATAGCGATGAGGAACTTCTCCGCGAGGCCCAGTCGATGGCCTTCTGCGCCTTAAGCTTCTCCGAGCTATTCCACCTCATTGGCATGGTCAACCCCAAGAAGAGCTTCGTCTTCGCCTTGGCCTCCGGGAACAAGTTCATGTACTTCTCCTTCATCCTCGGCTTTGCCCTCCAGATATTCGTCATCTACACCCCGGGCGTCAACGACGTCTTCCGCACCGCGGTCGACGGGGTCGTCGAAATGAAGGGATTGGACTTCCTCTGGGTGCTCCTATTGGCCGCCAGCCCCTTGCTCGTCCACGAGATCGGCGTCTTGGTCCAGTGGATAATGAAAAAGCATCAGGAAAAAGCTTCAGCCTAAAGATATGGCCCCGCTTGAAGCGGGGCTTTCTTTTACCCATAATCTAGCCATGCAGCTATCAGGAAAAATCCCGTTCAGGGGATATGAGACCTACTATCAAATCGTCAACCCGGAGGGGAAAAAGACCCCGATCATCATCCTCCATGGGGGACCCGGCGGAACCCATACGAAGATGCGGGCCATCGACCCGCTTGGGAAACTCTCGGATAGGATGCTCATTTTCTATGACCATTTGGGCGGAAAGCTATCCCCGGTCCCCGAGGGGAATAAAGAGCTCTGGAAGATGGAGACCTGGATGGATGAGCTGGAGAACCTCCGGAGTTATTTCGGGCTGGAGAAGGCGATTTTGCTCGGTCATTCCTTCGGCGGGATGCTGACGATCGCCACCAATATTGAACGGAAACCGGATTGGGTGGTGGGGAACGTCTTATCATCGACTCTTTCCTCCGCCAGAACGTGGCACGAGGAGGCCCTTAGGTTGATTGGCCAACTCCCCAAAAAGGAGCAGAAGGCGTTAATTTCCGGGATGGAAAAAGGCGATTATCAGAGCAAGGAATTCCTCTCCGCGGCCGCCAGCTACATGCGCCATTACGTCCGGGCCAATTACCGGCTTAAACCCGGGAAGGGATTAGGGGTCAACGAGGCCTATATGACCGGCTGGGGACCGTGCGAGTTCTTCCCGACGGGAACGCTTAAGGATTACGAATACACCGATAGGCTGGGCGAGATAAAGGTTCCGACTTTATTGATCCATGGATCCCTGGATGAGTCGACGCCTTATCAAAACAAGTTGATGCTCGATAAGCTGAGCTGCCCGAAGAAATGGGCGATGCTCCCCGGCGCCCATCACGCCTGCTATGAGGAGATGAGCGAGCTATATTGCCAGGAGGTCGCCTCCTTCTTAAGGGAAATGGGGCTATAGGCCCTTTTTCCTTGAGCGCCAAGCGCGGATTGGGATATATTAATAGCCGCGCCGACTTAGCTCAGTTGGTAGAGCAACTGATTCGTAATTAGTAGGTCGGGGGTTCGAGTCCCTTAGTCGGCACCAGGTTAAAACATTTGCTTCAGTACAAAAAACTGAGGCATTTTTTGTTATTTTTGGCCATTTTTGAGGTTTTCGAGGTTGTCGGTACCTTCGGTATGAGTCTGGTTGTCCCAAATGTCCCCTAGCACCCTAGCCGACAATGCTGATTTTTTAGGGGTATGGAAGGAATCAAGCTCGAAATCTGCATTTTTATCTGATCATTCAAATACAGCAATACATTCAAAAATTTTACTTAAATCATATTTAAGAGGACTAAAAAATTAAAAAATAGAAAAATAGGCCCCTGAAACGGCATTTAATGATATAATGCAATAACAAAGAAGAGCTTCCTCTTACAAGAACCAAAAATGTAAGGAGACTACAATGTACAAGAATGTGTATCCAAGAAACAAATACTTAGACAAGATCCGCCCCTTTTATCATTCCGATATCATAAAGGTCATCACGGGGATCCGCCGATGTGGCAAATCATTTATTCTGAAAGGCATCATAAACGAATTGCTAGATAACGGCGTTCCGCAGTCCCAAATCATCTATCTGCCATTAGACAAAAGAGGCTATAAAGACATCAAAACCCCGGAACAGCTCGAAAAGCGGATCGAATCGCTCCTAGGCGAAGAGCAGACGTATTTTCTCTTCATCGACGAAGTGCAGAATGTAAGAGGCTTCGAAAGCGTGGTCCAAGCTTATGCCGAGGAGGGATATTCCGTATTTCTATCGGGCTCGAATTCCTATCTTCTCAGCGATGAGATCTCAACCAAACTCACGGGCAGATATCTCAATTTCGAAACCTACCCCTTAGATTTCGCAGAATATCTCGAGATGAAGAAGTTCTTCGGGAAAAACATCAATGGGGATATCTATTCGGAATTCGATGAATACATCTTGAACGGCGGCTTCCCGAAGACCCTGGAATTCGATGACGTAGCAACTAGGCAAGTATATACCAGAGGCATCATCTCCGAGATTTTCGAAAAAGACGTCAAAACGAGGAAGCGCATCTCAAACGTCCCCGTTTACGAAAGGGTCCAATCATTCATCTTGAACAATTATGCGTCCCCGTTTTCCTTGAATGGGTTATTGGAGTGCCTTGAGAAAGAAGGATATAAGTGCAAGCCATCAACCGTAAGAGGCTACATCGGGGATTTGCTTAAGGGAAAGATCATCTATGAGTGCAATCGCTTCGACTTAAAAAGCAGGAAGTCGATAAAAAGGGAGCAGAAGTATTACCTAGCGGATCTAGCCATTTATTTTGCGACGAATACCGATAACCGGCTTTCATATGGGCCTTCGTTGGAGAACATCGTTTATCTTTATCTAGCAAGCCGCGATTATCAAACTAGCATTGGCAGAATCGGCAATTTAGAATGCGATTTCATAGTGAGAAAGATAAACGGGGATTACGCCTATATTCAAGTTGCCTATAGTTTGCATGGAGGCGATGAAGCCTCGACAAGGAAGATAAAGGAAAGGGAATATCGGCCTTTTAGGGATATCAAAGACGGATATCCGCGCTACATCGTTTCGCTGGATAGGCATCTCGATCAGCAAGAAGGAGTCCATCACATCAATGCCATCGATTTGTTTTTAGGGAAAGAAAAGATTTAAGAAAACCCAATTGGAAGCAACGGCGAGACGGAGCAGGCAAAAGCAAGAAGATGCATGATTCCCTTCCGAAAAACGTTTTAGCAGACGAATAAAAAACACAATTTGATGGTACTAAAGTTTGAAAATTTCAAAAAATAGGCCTCTGAAATGCCATTTAATAGATCAGCGATTAACAAACAAGTCAAAAAGTCAATGGCATCTGCAGTCTCTTCTTGATTACCCTCCCGAACAGAAATCACAGGGATGACCAACTAAAGGACCAAATACATGACAACGGGCTCAGGGTTTTGAGGATCGTCTCGGGCAATCCGGGGATAACGGTCCCCGGGATAATCAAAAAACTCGGGGAGGAATCTGTAGCCGTGAGCGCCGACGTGGTTAGGAACAGCCTCAGGAGGGACTTGGCCAAATACGTAGAGCATAGGGGCTCCAACAAGACCGGCGGCTATTACCGGATCGGGCAGGGCGAGAAATAGGGGATGCCTCGACTCCGAAAGGACATTTTCTGGCTAAATTTGTCTTTGATTCCCGTAGAACCACCGATTTTGTATCTTTTTCGTACAATTCACCCCCGCATTTTAGGGGTTTTGTATCGAAATCGTACAACTCACACATTTAAGTAGCAATGGCTTGATACAATGGAAACAGTGTGTCCGGCCTTTTTCTTTACTCAAATTAGCCTTTTGCGGGTTTTTACCATCAAATCAAGCGATTATCCCGGCTTCGCGCTTTAAACGCGACGCGAGGCCAGGTTTTTATTTATTGTCACACCGGTCCGAAAACGAAAGGCATTTAAGATTAGTTTGTGCAAATATTGTGTTTCGCAAAAATTAGAAATGTTTAACTTTGCGAAATGAGATATACTTGAATTGCGAGGTGATGATATGAAGCTGATAAATAGAAATGACTATTTGAATAAACTTATTCAAGTAAAAGACGTTCCTGACATTAAGGTTATTACGGGAGTAAGGCGTGCCGGTAAATCCAAATTAATGGATGCCTTCGAAGCATATTTATCGCAATCTGATAACAACATTATCCATATCAAACTGAATTTAAAGCGATTTGATAGATTGAAGAATCCTAACGAATTATATGCTTATGTATCAAATAAATATGATGAAAACAAAAGCAATTATTTATTAATTGACGAAGTCCAAATGTGCGATGGATTCGAAGAAGTGATCAATAGCTTACACGAAGAAGAAAGATACGATATTTATCTAACGGGTTCCAATGCTTTTTTATTAAGCAGCGATCTAGCAACTTTATTCGGCGGCAGGGTTTTTGAAATAAAGGTCTTCCCCTTTTCATTTAAAGAATATATCGCGTATTTTGGAGACAAGGATATCGACCATTCCTTCGACGGATATTTTAAAGCCGGTGGCATGTCGGGGTCGTATTTATATAAGACGCCAGAGGATTCCTTGAAGTATGTCGAGAATATCGTGAAAACCACCATTTTTAGAGATATCGTCGATAAATATAAAATAGAAAATGAAGATTTGTTAAAAATGATATGCGAGTTTTTGATGGATACTATTGGCAGCGAAACATCGATAAGAAATGTTGCGAATAGATTAACTTCAAATAGCTATAAAACAAACGATAAGACCTGCGGACAGTATATCGATTACTTATGCAAGAGTTTCTTGTTCTACCCCGTCCAAAGGTACGACATAAAAGGCGGCAAGTACCTAGAATCCAACAAGAAATACTATCTTTCAGATATCAGCTTCAAACGTGCGATTCTAGGAAATAGATTCGCAGATACGGGACATTTATATGAGAACATAGTGGCCATCGAACTTTTAAGAAGAGGCTATGAAGTCTATGTCGGAAAACTTTATGAAAAGGAAATAGATTTCGTTGTTTTAAAAAACGGGCGAAAAAAATATATACAAGTTTGCGATGATATTTCCTCTCCGGACACCTTGAAAAGAGAAGCATCGCCGCTAAACTCGATCAAAGACGCATACCCAAAAATGATAATTTGCAGAACCAAGCAAGATGAATACGATTTAAACGGCATTAGAATCGTCGATATTGCAAGATGGCTTAACGAGGAATAGAAACAATCAAGAAATCATTAGTAGGGCAAATACTAAATTTATTTGGTTTTGGGAGGCTAAGGATGGACATAACCGTAAGACGATATGATAAAACGCTCGTGGACGACGTGGTGACGTTCGAACTATCTCTCCGCGAGGAAGAGGACTTCTGGGGATGGGAAATCGGCGATACCTACATAAAAAATGTGAGGGAATCCTTCGACGATCCTTCCTTCGACGGGAGCGTTTCCTTATTGGCGTATGTAGATGGCAAGGTGGTCGGACGCATTGATTCGTCTTTAATCCGCAGCCATTTCGACGGTTCGACGAAGGCGTATCTGGATTGGATATGCGTCCTTAAAAGCCCATCGCCACAGGGGCGCTGCCCAGGCCCTCCTGGGTTCGCTAAGAAGCGAATTGAAAGCCAAAGGAATCGATACCCTGATCGGGCTGACGGCGGGCAACGAGGAGGCGCAGAGTTTTTATAAGAGCATCCCGGACTCCGAGATGAAGGACATAGGGGTCTGGATAGATATCAAGTAAACCGGTTCCGATATTGCCTGCGGTAAAACTTTATATCAGCGTTTATTCATTGAAATTTTTCGGGCGGCATCCTTCGAATCCGGAAGGTCGTCTATGGTTCCTTTGATTCCCGCAAGACCCCCTAAATGTATCACTATTGTGCTCACACATATTGGGAGCAAAGGTTTTATGCGATGGAGACAAAGCACCAAGCCTTTTTATATTAAGCTGATAATGTATATCAAAAGTGATACAATAATGTTGGTGATAAACATATGGAAAAAGAGAACAAGAACGATTTGATACACATCAGGATTGAGCATTCAGTTAAGGCGGAGGCCGAAGAGATATTAAAGAAATTGGGTTTGAATACCTCTTATGCCGTCTCCATGTTCCTAAATCAGGTCATCATGAGAAAGGGGTTGCCTTTCGAGGTGGAGATTCCCGATAACGAGGCGGAAGCGGAATCCCTGGCCCGCATCATTGAGGCCACCGGTGGTAGTGGAAAAGTGAATGAGAGGGATCGGAAAATCATCCATTTATACGCGAACGGCGACATAGATTACGAAACCGCAGTTTTCGCGATAAAAAGGAACTTTGCAAAATGAAAGATCCCTATGTCTACGAAGGCACAAAACAAAGCCAATATTCAGGAACAGGAGAAATTGGATTCGTTTGAATCGCTTTGGCGATGTCTCGTCCGCAAGGCAACCCCTCAGCATCTCGGCCTTCGCTCGCCATATGAAAAACCTCCTACCGAAATATTGCGGCAGGAGGTTTTTTTGCCGACTGTCAGAACTGGGGGTACAGTTCAAATCTGCTGGGATCCCCACTAACCAAGGATTTCCAAATATCCTGAAAGTCTTTCGTATAGGTATCTGGCAAATAGGTTATACATCGGCTTTAGATCGTTTTTGACGTGGTAGGCATCGAAGGCCTCATAATAAGCCGTCCTATCGGCATATTTGATATCGATTGGCGGATAACCAAGCTTCATCAGCTCGAGGTTGACCAACAGTCTGCCCGTCCTACCGTTTCCGTCAATGAAGGGGTGGATGGCCTCAAATTCAATGTGAAATCTTGCGAGCCTGGCGAGAAAATCCTCGCCTTTATCTTCCTGATACCAGCAAAGGAGCTCCTGAATTTTGGCCTCTATTTTATAAGGTTGGGGTGGTATGTGAGCGGCCCCCATGATGCGAACAGGCACCCGGCGGTAGATTCCGCTATCTTCTCTTCTGTCGGCCAAAACGATTGAGTGGAGACTCAATATCGCCTTTTCGCTCAATGGCGAGTTCTCCTTAACAAGCATCAGCAAATAATCGAAGGCCTCCTTGTGGTTTATGGCCTCAAGGTGATCCTTAAGCGGCTTCTTGTCGATGGTGATTCCTTTAAGAACCAGATCGGTTTCCCTCAGGGTGAGGGTGTTGCCTTCAATCGCGTTGGAGTTGTAGGTATATTCAACGACAAACTCCTCGTTCAGCCTCTCCAATTCGCCCTGGGTCAAAGGCCTTTTGCCATCCAATTCCTTTTTCAACGAGAGAATTTTTCTAAGATATGACGGACTCTTCTTGATACGGCCATCAACGGGTTTCTTCGCCTCGTCTGGGAGATACCATGTCTTGCCGTTAAGAAAGGCGCCCGCGATTTTTCCTTCCTGGCATAACTCGCGGATTCTTCTATCCGATATGCCCCATTTGAGGCTGGCTTCCTTAGTCGTTATTGGCATGACAGCTCCTATACCGGAACGATTATAGCATCTATCGGAATGAAATATCACCATTACCGGAATGATATAACGGGGTTACCGGAACAATGTAAAGCCATTCTTTACGACTCATATCGAGCCGAACCATGGTACAACAATCAGATGTTGCCGAGACCCTCGGCAAACCGAAAGGAAACCTATATGAAAAAAATCGATATGTTCTTTGCCTCATTGGTGATGCTTGGATGCGCCTTGATCATAAGCGGGGCCATCATCTTATCCACGGCCGCGGAATTCCCGCCGGCATCATTGCCCTTTTTCTTAATCGGCGGCGTCTTTGGCTTGGCTGGCTTATTGGGATTTCTCCTTGGGGCCAAAAAGAAGGACTGATTTTTTTGGCTTTTGCCAAATAAATGCGACAACCGTATGAAAATACAGGAAATCGGTCTATATTAATGTAGTTTTTAGGAGGAACGATTATGCCTTATTGTCCAAAATGCGGTAAAGAATATGAGGAGGGGACCGTTTTCTGCCCTTCCTGTGGGAATAAAGTCGGCGGCTATAGCAACGATCAGTTCACCGCCTCCAGTGATTATCCGACCTCGACATCTGCCCCGAAGGTTTTGGGTATCCTCTCCATCGTCTTCGGCGCCCTCGGCGGCTGGATTGGCTTGGTCCTTGGCATCATCGGCCTATGCATCGACCGCGAGAGGCGTTATCGGACCTATAACATCGTTGGCATCTGCCTCTTCCTCGGCTGGGTCTTGATTTACTTTATTATCATCATCGTCGGGGTCGTTAACGGGGCATACGCCTGATTTTGGGCTAAGCTTTCCGGCCCCATAAATTGCTCTTGTTAAAGCGGTGGTCCCTCATTATAATTACACACGCTGACCCGAAGGGAAGGCGAGACATCTGGGCGTTTAGCTCAGCTGGGAGAGCACCTGTTTGACGTACAGGAGGTCGTGGGTTCGAGCCCCGCAGCGCCCACCAGATGCGGAACATATAGCCACGGTTATCTGTGGCTTTTTTCTTCTAGACAGGGTGGTCCAAAACCCTATAATAATCGTTGTCGCCATTGCACCCGTAGTTCAATGGCAGAACTCCAGCTTCCCAAGCTGGTCACACGGGTTCGATTCCCGCCGGGTGCTCCATCGAGTGATCGCTTCAGCGGAACGCTGAGGCTTTTTCTTTATCAATATAATGAGATGTTTTAAAAAGTAGGTTAAATGATTATAATCCGAATATGGAAAGCCTCGAGGATTTATATAGGCAGCTGGAGGATCTCCCCAAGGGGTCTATAGTCACGAAGACCATTGCCGGGAAACGCTATTTTTACCTGCAGTATAAACAAGACGGGAAAGTAAAAAGCGTATACGTCAAAAGCCGCGATGTTGATGTCGTTAAAAGAAAGGCCGACCTCCGCAAATACGTCCAATCCCTGATTGCCGAGATTGAGGGCGAGTCTCCCCCTTTGGCCAGATGCGATAAGAATCTTGGTGGTCTTTCCGGTCACGTCATGCTCATGGATGAGGAAGTCGCCAGTTTCGAAAACGGGGTGTTGGCTTGGGTAGATGAAAGTAGGGCCCCCTTGGCCCTAAAAAGAACGGGGAGTCTTTTAACCTGGCTTTCCTTACGAACGGCGGATGATTCAAGGCCCAACGTCAGAAAGCTGAAGGTTCATCTTGGAGTGGAGAACAAAGATGGGGCGTCCATCTCTTTGATTAATCGCTCGCGCACGCTCACTGATGGGTATTGGTTCAAGCCGAAAAGGAGCAAAACACAATTCAAGGATGTCGCTTTTAATTCCGACGCCTTTTTCTCCATGGCCCTGAACGGAAAATTAACCAACCCGACCGTAAAAGCCTCCTTAACTCCGGAGCTGACCTCCCTCGGGAGCTATGAGAAGGGCTGGAAGATCATCAACGGCGAATGGTGGCTATACAAAAAGGGAAATCCGATGGAGTTATTCTCGGAATGGTTCGCTTCCGAATTGGCGGTGGCGATAGGGGTTCCCAGCGTCTTTTATGTAGTGGAGGGAGATACGATTAGATCGAAGAATTTTGCCACTTACTACAACCTTGAACTCATGTCTGGATTGACGGGTGAGGACGACACTTATCAAAAGGTGTTCAAAGCCCTCTCCGCCTATGGCGAGGAGATATGCAGGCAATACCTGTTGCTGATGTGGTTTGACTGCCTAGTCTATAACGTCGACAGGCATACCGAGAATATGGGGCTATTGCGCGATCCGACGAGTGGGGCCATCGTCTCCCTCGCCCCAAATTTTGACGATAACATGTGCCTTTTGGCGGCCATTGCTGAGCTGCCTGAACATAGAAACCACGACGGGATGATAAATCTTTTTCGCTCCTATCTTCACAGTAACGAGAAAGCCGCATCGATATACCGGGCGATGAAACTTCCGGATTTCGACGAATCCCTGATTTTTAAAATCCTCGAAGGGAGCGAATTCGAAATCGACAAACAACGGATTGTCAGTTTTTTGTTGGAGGGCAAAGCGGTACTGGCAAAATTGCAGCGCGAGATTTAACGAATCCTAAAATCCGGATTTTGCCTGCAAATAGCACCCCGACTTATGCGACCCATCGTCAAAAACGAGTAAAAATCATCTCTTTCGCACCAAAATCAATGAAAATTGTTTCTTTAACCCCCAAACGGATTTATAGTTTTGACATCCCTTTAGGGATTTGCCGCGATCAATGGAAGAATTAGCCCAGCACTGCATCGATTTATTGGCCTCCCGCGGCGTCAGCATCGACGATATCGCCGACTGCGCCCGCTACCTCCAATCCGACTACCACGTCGATTTGAAGAAGGAGGAGCTCGTCGAGAGCGTCCTTTCGGTCATCTCAAAACGCGAGGCCCAATTCGCCATCGTCACCGGTATCGAAATGGATAAAGTCGCCGAACAGCACAAGATGGATGACAAGGTCCTCGAGGCGGCTTTACTCCGCGATGAGCCCCTATTTGGGGTGGATGAGGTTTTGGCCTATGGCATCTGCAACCTCTATGGCTCCATCGCCATGACCAACTTCGGCTTCATCGACAAAAACAAGTACGGCATCATCGCCAAACTGAATGAGGCCGGCAAATCAACGGGCGTCTGCAACACCTTCCTCGACGACATCGTCGGGGCCATCGCCGCCAGCGCGGCCAGCCGCTTCGCCCACAGGTGGATTAAAAAATGAACTTCGATTTCTCCAGGCTTGATAACTTCAACAATCTCGTCTCGTTCATCGCGACGGCCGCCGTCCTCTTCCTAGTCGACGTCTTGCTGATTTTCAAGCTGACGAAGAAATCGCCCCTCCTCTTCCTGTTCCTATCCGAGGCCGTCGCCTTAGCAGCCTATCCGCTTTCTTTGGATTTGCTTTGCTACGTCGCCATTGGCTTCTCTTCGGCTTTGTTCTTCCTCGCTCTTTACGTCAACTCCCATGAGCTGCACTTCCTTTATTCGAATCCCCGCCTGATGAAATCGGTCGGCATGAAGAGCGGCAAGAAGGTCCCCGAGGCCCTCTTCGACCGCGAGGAGATGTATGCCAAGATCGATAAGGCCGTCCAATATTTCTCCAAGAACAAGATCGGCGCCCTGATGACCTTCGAGAGGAAGGACTCCCTCCAGAGCTTCATCAACACCGGCGTCAAGGTCAACGCCCCCGTCTCCTCGGAGTTGCTTCAGACCATCTTCTATGAAGGCACCTACCTCCACGATGGGGCCGTCATCATAAGAAACGACCAGATCGTCTCGGCGGCCTGCTTGTTCCAGCCCTCCACCAAGCCCGTAAGCGGCAAGATGGGCCTCAGGCATAGGGCGGCTATGGGCATCTCGGAAATCACCGATTCGGTGACGGTGGTGGTCTCGGAGGAGACCGGCCGCATCTCCATCGCCTATGGCGGCGAATTGGAGACCGTCCAGATCGACGACTTCCTCGAAACCTTCACCGACTTCATGTCCCTCGGCATGGAGCATTCCGAGAAGAAAGAAGAGGGCAAATAAGACGATAACCGGCGCGAGCCGGTTTTCTTTTCCCCCATAATCTAGCCATTCGGCTAAAATATAGGCGAAGATAACCCAGGAGGATTTTTATACATGTCTGCACCCACCCCACATAACAACGCCAAGCCCGGCGACTTCGCCAAAGTCGTCCTCATGCCCGGGGACCCGATGAGGGCGAAGTGGATCGCCGAGAATTTTTTAACCGACGTCAAATGCGTCAACACCGTCCGCGGGATGCTCGGCTTCACCGGCCTGAGCAAGGACGGGGTCCGCATCTCGGTGATGGGCTCAGGCATGGGCAATCCCTCCATCGGGATCTATTCCTATGAGCTATTCAAGGAATATGGGGTCGAGACCATCATCAGGATCGGGACCTCGGGCTCCTATCAGCCGGAGATCGGCCTCCGCGAGATCGTCATCGCCCAGGGGGCCTGCACCGACAGCAACTGGGGCAAGCAATATAACCTCCCCGGCACCTTTTCCGCCATCGGCAGCTTCCCCGTCTTACGGGCGGCAGTTGAAGAGGCCGAGAAGAAGGGCATCAAGACCCACGTTGGCAACGTCGTCGCCAGCGACGTCTTCTATGACGATGACCCCAACGATTGGAAGAAGTGGGCCAAGATGGGCGTTTTGGCCGTCGAGATGGAATCCTACGCCCTATATTGCAACGCGGCCAAACTCCACAAGCAGGCTTTGACCATCCTCACCGTCTCCGATTCCTTCGTCATCGAGGGCATATTGACCCCCGAGGAGCGCCAGGAGGGGCTCCGCAACATGATCGAGGTGGCCATCAAGACCGCCGAGCGTTTCGCCTAATTAAAGATGCCGTCCGAGGTCAGACTGACAATTTTCATCGTCATCTGCGTCCTGCTGGGTCTATTTTTCCTATTCCTATTCCTCTATTCTCCCGTCAAAAACTTCCTCCGGAAAAATTACACGGTTCGAAGCTATTACAAGAAGATCATGCGGGTGGCCGAGGATAACGACTATTACCTCATCAACCAATGGGCCATGAAGTGGGGCGAGGGGAAGAATGAGGGCATCCACATCGACCACATCCTCTTTGGCAACAAATACATCTACGTCATAAAGGACCGTTACTACCGTGGGGCGATCACCGCCAAGGCCGAGGACCGTTCCTGGGTTTATTACCGCAGCAAGAAGTCGAAGAAATATATCGACAACCCCCTGTTGCTCAATAAAATAAGGGCAGACCGCCTTTCCATCAGCGCCAATCAACCGCGGCAGTACTTCGTCTCGATCGTCTTGGTCAATGACGATTGCCTCGTCACCCCGTTCCATAACCTCGACGACGGCAATTATCTGCTCTCCCTCTCCCAGCTCCCAAAATTCATAAATAACTATGAGAGCCGGAAGGTGAAGCCCTTCTCGGAGAAGGAATTGTCCGCGGTGGTTAGGGATTTGGCCGCCCTCAACCAAAATGAACGAAAATAAGACAGGCAAAACATCGATATCCAAAGCCGCCTGGGGCGACTATAAGAAGTTGTTTCAGCAGACGATTTTGCCGTCCTCGCTTTTATTCTGCGTGGCCCTATTGGCTATCTTCCTCTATATCCTCACCAGCGGGGCCCTTTGGGCGTATTTTTGTTTTCTGATTGTCCCAGCCATCTTCGCCCTTCAGGTGTGCGTTAATTTCTCCAAGCTAAATCAGTCTTCCGGGGTTGGGCTATTCTTTCAGGGCCTGACCGGCTATTTCAGCAACGTCTACCTAGGCTTATACCGGATGACTCTATGCGTCCTAAAATCCTTCGTCGTCTATTTCCTATCCACCATTGTCGTGACCGGCTTCTACGGTGGGCTATCGCCCGAATTCAACGAGGCCTTCAATGAAGTCTACACCCTCTATGCGGCCGGGAATTACGAGCAGGCCGTCACCTATTTGTCCAATAGCCAGATAATCCTCGATTACTTATGTGTGTCCACCGTGGTTTCGGTGGGCTTAACCGGTTTGGCCATGTTCCGCTTTTTGGGCATTAACTGCCTAAACTTCCATCTCAGGAGCTCCGTCAAGGCCGCCTCCAGCCGGGCCGCGAATATGCTTTTCGCCCGCGGCGTGAGCAGCAGGAAAGGGGAGATATTGAAGCAATTCTATTCCATCGCCTGGCCGGGATTCATATTGTTTTCGATCGGCTATCTCGCCGGGGCTATGATCTGTTATTTATACAGCCATG
The DNA here is from genome assembly GCA_030537155.1 of Bacillota bacterium. Classification (GTDB taxonomy): domain Bacteria; phylum Bacillota_I; class Bacilli_A; order RFN20; family CAG-826; genus Alloenteromonas. The sequence continues at coordinate 3,390 of JAUNOH010000016.1, read as the reverse complement.
ATCCGTATATGGTTTCGGGCGTCGGGTTAGCCGGGGCGATGCTCCTATTGACCCCGTATTGGTCATACTTCTTTTTGGGGATTTCCCACATGTGGCGTCATAATGAGGGCCATTTCGTCGCGGCGGTGGAGAAGCTGCTCCGCGAAAGCATCGCCGAGATGGAGAAAAACGCCGCCTACACCGATGAGCAGATAAAGCAGGCCAAGGAGGCCGCGGACGCCCTCGAGAAGGCCAATAAGGAAAAAAAGGAAGAGCAGGATAAAGCCGAAAAGGAAGAGGAGGAATCCAACAAACACGATCCCTCCGAATATCTTTAATTTTAAAAGTTTGCAAATTGACAACTAATTCATATCGAAATAGGCAAGCAATTTCCTAAAGGTGTCTTGGCCGTCTTTGCAGGTATCTAACAAATACCCCTTTTCGTTTTCCCATTCGGCGAGGCCCCGATAATAAAACATCTTTTTGGAGTCTTCGATTATAAAGGGGACGATTTTGTGACGGAGGCATTCCTTCAGGGCCAGCAATCGACCAACTCTGCCGTTGCCGTCTTGAAAGGGATGGATGCATTCGAAGTCGTGATGAAAGGCGATGATGTCATCCAAGGAGGTATCCTTAAGCGTTTCATAATGAGATAACAGTTCACCCATTTTTTCTGGCACTTCGCTCGGCTTGGCCGTCTGCCTGCCACCGACTACATTGGGTCTTTTCTTGTAATCGCCGATGGCGAACCATGATATCGATGAATCCATCGTCCCCTGTTTCAAAATGCGGTGCAATTGCTTAATTAATGGTTCCGTCAACGCTTCTTCCGCCGTGTCGATCACAAAGTCTATAGCTCGGAAATGATTGACTGTCTCGATGATGTCGTCGACGGGTATTCCTTCCTCGGCTCCGATCGTTTTCGTTTCGAAGATGAACCTGGTTTGCTCCTCGCTGAGCCTGCTGCCCTCGATATGGTTGGAATTGTATGTCATGCGGATTTGCAGCTCGTGGTAGAGGCCGCCGGAAAGGCGGATTTCTTTCTCATCCCGCAAAGTCTGGAGAATCACATTGTCTGAGACGTATTTGCATAGTTCCTCTGGACGGCAATTTAGAAATGACGCGATCTTTGCCACGACATGATCGGCAATCTTTTCGCCGCGCGAGATCTTGGCGATGGTCCTTGAGGAAATGCCAAGCGCTTCGGTTAGGGAGGTCTTAGTCAGCCCGTTCTGTTTTAATTTGGCCATAAGGCCTTCATATGAAATCATCGATGGATACTCCTACCTTTACTTTTATAGCAATTTCTACTTGATAAGTAAAGGTTACTTTAATTTCGTTTTTGGGTCCGATGCAATTTGGAAATAAAAAAGTTCCGGCCTATTTTTCCGGAACTCATTCGCTTATCTGGAGCAAGTGACGGGAATCGAACCCGCGTGTCGACCTTGGCAAGGTCGCGTTCTACCATTGAACTACACCTGCAGTTGCCCTGAAGGCTCGATTATTATAGGAATTCGATTTCAACTATTCAAGTAGCACTATCAACGAGTTAAAGATATAATCTTTCACGCGTTTAAGCGGGGTTTAACCATGGATAAATTGACTGAATTAGCGGAATTGCTCTTCCCCGACGTCACGGAGAGCATCGAAGATCTTGAGAAGAGGTACCCACCGAGGAATCTCCTGGAAGGCGCCCAGGTGACGAGGTTTGCCCCCTCACCGACCGGCTTCCTCCACACCGGGAGCCTCTTCACCTCCATGATCTCCTATACGGTGGCCAAGCATTCGGGCGGCGTCTATTTCTTCCGCCTCGAGGACACCGACACCAAAAGGACCATCGAGGGCTCGGGCAGGGAATTGATCGACCAATTGGCCAATTTCGGCATCATCGCCGATGAGGGATACTTCCCCGAGGGCGACAAGGGCGATTATGGCCCCTACCAGCAATCGGAACGCCGCAATATCTACCGCACCGTCATCAAGGAATTGATCAAAAGGGGCCGGGCTTATCCCGATTTCTGCACAGCCGAGGATTTAGCCAAGATCCGCGCCTTCCAGGAAGAGCATAAGATCCTCCCCGGCTATTACGGGGCCTATGCCAGGGACCGCAACCTCACCCCCGAGGAAAGGATAGAGAAAATCAAAGCCGGCACCCCCTGGGTCATCCGTTATTACAGCAATGGCGACCACGACAAGAAGACGAAGTTCGTCGACGCCATCCGCGGGGAGATTGAGCTCCAGGATAACGATCAGGACATCGTCATCCTAAAATCCGACGGGCTCCCGACTTATCACTTCGCCCACGTGGTCGATGACCATTTCATGCGCACGACCATGATCACCCGCGGCGAGGAGTGGATCCCCTCCACCCCCATCCACCTCGACATGTTCAAGGCCCTGAGCTGGAAGGCGCCCAAATACGCGCATATCCCGAGCATCATGAAACTCGACCACGGCAATAAGAGGAAACTCTCCAAGCGTAAGGACGCCGAGGCGGCCGTCAGCTACTTCCTCGACGCCGGGTATAACCCCCATGGCATCCTGGTTTATCTGATGAGCATCGCCAACTCCAACTTCGAGGAGTGGGCCTCGGCGAATAAATCGTTCGACCTCTCCAAATTCCCCTTCTCGATTAAGAAGATGTCTTTGGATGGCGCCCTATTCGACTTCGATAAGCTAAATTATTTCGCCAAGGAGATCATGGCCAAAATCCCGGTCGAGGAGCTATATTCCCTCGTCTTGGATTGGGCTAAGCTCCACGATGAGGAATTCGCCAAGAGGATCGAATCCGACCCCGCCTATTTCAAGAAGATACTCAATATCGAAAGGGAGAGGCCGAATCCCCGTAAGGACTATGCCAAATATAGCGACATCGCGCCCCTGACCCGTTTCTTCTACGCCCCCCTCTGGGACGAGATGAAGAAGTCCGGTTTACCCTTTAGGGAGAGCTTCGATAAAGCCACCATCGACGGCTTCCTCAAGGAAGTGGGGGAGAAGATGCCCTATGGCGTCGATGAGGCCAGCTGGTTCTCCGCCATCAAAGAGATCGGCGCTTCCCATGGCTTTGCCACCTCCAACAAAGACTATAAGGCCAATCCCTCGGCCTATAAGGGCAACGTCTCCGACTTCTCCGAGATCCTCCGCGTGGCCCTAACCGGCGCGGTCAACTCACCCAACCTCCACGAGGTCATCGAGATTCTCGGCAAAGCCGAGGTCGATCGCCGCATCGCCCTCATCATCGCCTGATGATTACCCCCTCACCGGGGGTTTTCTTTTCTTTTACTTTTTTCGTTGCCACTTATTTGGGCTTGTGCTTAAATATGCCTTGCCCGTCTGGCCCCATGGTCAATCGGTTAAGACGCGACCCTCTCAAGGTCGAATGACTGGTTCGACTCCAGTTGGGGTCACCAA
>JAUNOH010000007.1 GCA_030537155.1 Bacillota bacterium | reverse complement strand
ATCGTCATTCGATAGGCTTTTTGTTAATGTGTCCTTGACATGGGGTCCGCATCAACGGCGGTCTTTTCTTTTTACCAGAGAACGGGATTGCCGGATGAATCGTAATGCCAATATCCATCCGTTTGGGTTTCGCTATAGAAATAGGCGGTTCCGCCGTCTAAATTCCACGACGAATCCCAGCCGCTTGGCACTTGGCTGGCCTCGCAGTAAATCGTTAACTGAGCATCGCTTTCAAAGGCCTTGGGCCCAATCGTCGTGACGCTTCTAGGAAGGATAATTGCATCGAGCGAATCCGCGTTTGCAAAGCATCCCTCTCCTAAGCTTATGAGGCTGGAGGGCAGTTCTATAGATTCCAACAGGGTTACTCCGGCAAAGGCGAAATCCCCAACTTCGGAAAGTCCGTCTCCGAGATCAACTTCTTGTAATAAGACGCAGTCATAGAAAGCATTTTGCTCGATATAAGAGATGCTGTCAGAGAGTGTTATTTTCTTTAATCCATCGCTCTCCTCAAAGGCGCTTTCCAAAACCGCGATGACCGAATATCCTTCCGCCATCTCCGGAATTTCGATATCCCCGTTTCCATCCCATTTCTTAGAGAAGCCTATGACGCCTACCTTGCCTTCGGAAACGACGTTATAGGATAGGGAGCCACTATCGAACTCGTACAGGTTGGGATCATAGCCGCTAGAAGAAGATGACGACGAATTGGCGCACCCTAAAAGAAGGAGGCCGAACGGTAGCAAAACAACAGACGATTTTCTCATAAGAACAGCAACCATTATATATAAGCGAAAGCGTACTAAGACAAATAAAAAAGGCCCTAAGGGCCTTAGAGGTTCGCTTCAATCAGTCTTCGTCGACCAAAAGCAGGATACCGGCAATCAAATTGACGAACAACAGAGTGCAGACTTTGAAACCGACGCCAAGAGTCTTCTCCCCTTTATAGGCTTTGTAGACACTGACGGTCATCGGGATGCACCAGATCAACGGGATGAGCGCCCAACCCATAGCGATCGTGCTGATAAGGCATAAGATAAAGGCCGCTAATTTCATAAAACCCCTCCTTCCTCGCTCACGATACTTGCTATATATGCGACATTCAAGGAAAACCGTATCAAAAAAACAAAAAAGCGGCGTTTTCATCGCCACTTTTAATCCTGTCTATCTGGTGCCGCAGCCAGGAATCGAACCCGGAACCTACTGATTACAAATCAGTTGCTCTGCCAATTGAGCTATTGCGGCGGTTGGTGGGTGCTGCGGGTTTCGAACCCACGACCTCTTCCGTGTGAAGGAAGCGCTCTCCCACTGAGCTAAGCACCCACGCCGAATGATTTTACCAACCGCCTAGTTAAGAATAAAGCCCCGTTTTCACGGGGCCATATTTCCCTATGGTGGGCCTTAATGGGCTCGAACCATCGACCTTGCGCTTATCAAGCGCACGCTCTAACCAACTGAGCTAAAGGCCCATAGGCGCCGAAGCGCCCTAATAATATATAGCGTTCACCCTAGCGCTTCAAGAAGCAAATTTGCCAAAAAGAACCCGTCGTCAGATAAAGGAAAAGCCCCCATTGCTGGGAGCTTTCCGTTGCTTGTCTTTGGAAGTGTTCCAACTCCGGCAAACGATTAACGCTTGCTGAACTGCGGAGCGCGACGAGCGGCCTTGAGACCGTACTTCTTCCTCTCTTTCGAGCGGGCGTTCCTGGTGAGCATGCCGGCGACTTTGAGCGACTTGCGATCTTCGCCAGCCTCCAACAGGGCGCGGGCGATGCCAAGGCGGACAGCCTCAGCCTGACCGGTGAATCCGCCGCCATTGGCGGTGGCTTCGACGTCATATTTGCCGTCGACACCAAGGATGGTCAAGGGCTGCTTGAGGTTCATCACCAAGGTGGCGTAGGGGAAGTACTCGCTGACTTCGCGGCCATTGACGGTGATCTTGCCGGAACCGGCCTTCAGGAAGACGCGGGCGACCGAGGATTTTCTCCTGCCAGTGCCGTAGAATTTCTTTTCTTGCTTAGCCATGGTTTATCTCCTCTTATTTGCCTAGGCTCAGGGCCACGGGCTTCTGAGCTTCCTGCTCGTGCTTCTCGTCGGCATAGACGAATAGCTTCTTGAGCATCTTCGAACCGAGGGGTCCTTTGGGGAGCATGCCCCAGACGGCCCTTTGGATCATCTCCTCGGGGTATTCCCTCTTCATGACGCCGGAGGAACGGGTCCTCAGACCGCCATTGTACTGGCTCACGTTGTAGTAATTCTTCTTGTGCTCGGCGTCTCCCGTGAGCTTAACCTTGGAGGCGTTGATGACGATGATGTAGTCCCCGCAATCGACGTTTGGGGTGTAGGTCGGCTTGTCTTTGCCCATCAGAATGACGGCGACCTTGGAAGCCAAACGGCCAAGGGGGATGTCAGTGGCATCGACGACGTACCAGTTGCGTTTCACTTCGGCGGGCTTCGCCATTGTGGTTTGACGTTGCATGGTGTTTCTCTACCTTTCTTCTATTAATGCGGATGCTCCCTACTGGGGGTAGCCGGGTGTAATTATCTAGAGATAGGATAGCCGTGTCAAAGCAATTTTCCGCCTTTAATTTACTTTGAAACACACTTTTGCTATTTTTATTGCGTGGAAAATAAGAAACTTGCAATTTTGCTCGACTACGCGGACCTTAACGACGGCTATGTTTCAGTGGCTGAAGCCAAGGGTTTGGGCATCGCCCAGACATATCTGCAGATGGCGGTTGAAGGCGGCCAATTCGAGAAGGTGGCCAAAGGGCTATATCTAAAGAAGGGCTATAACCCAGATCCCTACTATGTCATCCACCACACCTATCGACGCGTGGTCTTCTCCTTTAAGTCGGCGATGAGACTCCAAGGCCTACTCGAGGAAGAAGATGGCGACATCCACCTCTATCTGCCTATCAATTACATGACGAAGGGAATCGATGGATGTAGCTGCCGCCACGTCGGGAATAAGGAGTTCAATCTTGGCCAATGTCTGGCCATCACGCCGCACGGCACCTTGGTCCCAACCTTCGATAAGGAAAGGTGCTTCATCGAGCTGCTCCGTTACCCGGAAAAGTTTGAGGAAGAACAATATAAAAATCTGCTTAAAAAAGCCCCGTCTTGGGGGCTTGATAAGGACAAGCTCAGGGAATATGCGGAGGCCTTTAACGTTATAGACGCCCTGAAGGTAGTCTATAGACTATTCGGATTTTAATATCCTTATCTCGATGGCCAAGGCCCCATATCTATCGATCTTTTCCTGCGAATAGTATTGGAGCATATCCTTAGGGTCGGCCTTGGAGAATTTCGAATAGCCAATGCGGGTTTTCGGATAGGCTTTATATAATTCGGCAAAATCCCTAAATGGATGGCAGCCAACCACTTCGACGAGGAGCTTCTCCCCGGTTCCTGTATGGGTGAATTCGATAAAATCGCCGGCTTTTATGCCCTTCCTTCTTTCATCGTTTAGCCTCATCTCGACGTCCTTTTTCCCGGAGGCTATCCACTGGAAGGGCCCCGGATTGAGGTTCATATAATGGATCATGGCTAAATTATACAAAAAAGACCGGGATACCCTCCCGGTCTATCTGCATTTGTTAGGCGTTTTCGACGTTGTGGTAGACGGCTTGGACATCCTCGGATTCATCGAGTTCGGCCAAGCACTTCTTGAAGCGCTCCAGATCCTCGCCCTCGAGGGTGATGTACTCGTTGGGGACGAAGGTGGCTTCGGCGGTCTCAAATTCGGTGACGCCGATATCCTTCAATAGATCCTGGGCCTTGGCGAGGTCGCTCGGATTGAGTAAGACCTCGATGTAGCCATCCTCTTCGGTGACGGAGCTGACGTCGACATCGCCGAGGATGAGGGTCTCCTCGACCTCGGAGACGTTGCTCCCCTTGAAGTCGAGCACGCCCTTCCACTCGAAGTTGTAGTTGACGGTGCCCATCTTGCCGCCCTTGCGGGTGACGATGGTGCGGACGACGACCAAGGCGCGGTTGACGTTGTCGGTTAAGGTATCGACGATCAGATAGGAGTTGCCGGGTCCGAAGAATTCATAACGTCCGGCCTCGTAGGCTTCGGCGGATCCGCCTTTGGCCTTCTCAATGGCCCTCTCGATGACGTCTTTCGGGCAGGTCTTCCTATATTTATCAATGGCGCTTCTAAGCGCGAGATTGCTATCGGGGTCGGGTCCACCGGCTTTGGCGGCGGCATAGATTTCCTTGCTCGCCCTCATGTAGATAGCCGATTTGGCTTTGGCGGAGGCGGCCATGGCAGCCGCGCGTACTTCGAAGTGTCTTCCCATTGGGTTTCCTCCTTAGGTCGTTAGTATATTATCACCGTGATTTTTCTCTTTATAGGTGAATTTTCACCTTTTTCCAGGTCCCTTCCCTTATTTAAAGGGATTTTTGAATTCGATCCGGTCGATGAGGTTGAGTTTATTCCTCTCAGCGAAGCGTATGAACCAAGCCACATCGCCATCCACCAGCCACTGCGGGGAATGGGTATCCATGCCGATGATGGTCTTAACCGGGTATTCCCCAACCACCTTCCAGAAGCGGGGATGGGGGTATAGGTAATCCCTCCTCTGGCGGAAGGAGGGCCGATAGGAACAGCCCATATTGAGTTCCAAAGGCATATCCAGTTCAACCGCCTTTTGGCAGATACGATGGGCCAACTTATCGCACCTATCGTTCCAAAGCGGATACCAGGCCATGAAGACGTCGGGATGGCAGACGTAGGTGAATAAGCCGCTTTCCATGCCGGCGATCAGATCATCGCCATATCTTTCCAAGGCCTCTGTGTCATCATATGAGCCCCCATAGAAGACGAATTTATCGCCCCAGAGGAAGCAGTGCTGCCCCAAGATGAGGTATTCCACCTTGTCGCGGAGGAGGCTCCGATAATAATCGAGGTATCTGTCGCCGAAATATTCGGCCTCGAAGCCGAGGTGTATCTCCAGTTTGTCCTTATACTTTTCCTTCAAAGAATTAACCGACTGGATATAGCCTTCTAGCTCCTCCGGTTTCCCACGCATGTTCCGCTGGGTCAAATCCGGCAGGATGACGTGATCGGTGTAGCCGAGGATCTTAAGCCCGGCCTCAATGGCCTTTTCGGCGTACTCATAATCCTCGCCAACCGCGTGGCCACATCGGTAGGTATGGGAATGATATGTAAAGTCGATGGGTTGTTTACCCATAGATCACATCCTCCAGATATAATCCCTCGGCCGGAGCCTTGAAGGAAACGATATGACGAGGCGTTTTCTCTATCAAATCCCGCGCCTTTTCCGCTTTTTCCTGTCCTCTGGCGCACCTGAAGGCAAAGCCCATGATCAGACGCACCTGGTATGTCATAAAGCCATCACCCAAAAACGTCACTTTGCCGACATGTTTTTCGGAATCGATATCAACATCGATTGAGTCAATTTCCCGGATGAAGCCGTAGACGTCCTCGGGCTTGGTGGTGAAGTTTTGGAAGTTATGTTTCCCGACGAAAAACGACAACGCTTTTTTAAACTCATCCGCGTCGAATTTGTAGTAACCCAAATTGGCGATGTTGAAGCTATCCAAAGCGTCTCTTTCTCCCCAGCGGAAACGGTAGGAATAAACCTTCTTCTTAGATGAATGTCTGGCGTCGAAATCATCCGGCACCTCCTCCAATGAAACTATATGGATGTCATTGGGCAGAAGGCGGTTGAAGGCCACCCTGAATTTCTCCAGATCCTCAATCTTCTCGCGATGGAAGTTAAAGCGTTGCCCCAAGGCGTGGACGCCGGCGTCGGTCCTCCCGGCCGCCTTGATCTTGCTTGGCTCTCCGTTTAACTCGCTCAATGCCCTTTCAAGCTCTCCCTGGACGCTGGGGGCATTGGGCAGCCTTTGAAAGCCTTTATAGGCGTGGCCGTTATATTCGAGCTTGGCGAGATAGTTCATAGATTGGCTATCCCCATGAGGCTATAGAAGTTCAAACCGGTGACGCTGGTGTAGATGAAGAAGGCGAAGAGGCAACCCACCAAAACGAAGGCCACCGCATCGATCCAGGAGAAGGATAGTTTCCGATATCTGGTCCGCTTCCCCCGCGGGTCATAGCCACGGCATTCCATGGCGTCCGCCAATTCCTCGGAACGGTTAAAAGCCGAGACAAACAAAGGGATTATCAACGATATCAAGGCCCCGATTTTCTTAAAGACCCCACCGCTTGAGAAGCTGGCCCCACGCGATTCCTGAGCCTTCATGATGCGCTCGGAATCCTCGAGCAAAGTCGGGATGAAACGGAGGGCGATGGAGATGGTCATGGCAATTTCGTGGGCCGGAAAATGGATGAGTTTTAACGGGGTCAGATACCACTCAATCGCATAGGTTAAATCCAAGGGTTTGGTGGAGGAGGTTAGAACCATCGTCAGCATGATCATCATGATGAGGCGGAGCAAGATCTTCCCCGCCTGGGCGAAGGAATCCCAATAAACCTCCCAGGATCCGATCTTAAAGGCCAACGGCAACACGGCATTGGAGCTAGGCATGATCGAGTAGATCAAAAGCAGGAAGACGATCATGATCCAAAGCGACTTAAGCGACTTTAAAACATCCAGCGGGGAAGTCCTCGTCATGGCCAATAGAATCAGGCAGATGATTAGCATCAGCCCGTCCATCGTGAAGGTCATGGAGAAGTTAGTCACCGAAGCCCCCTCCGCGTTTAGCCCGTTGAAGGAGAGGAAGACGCAGACCATCAGCAAAATGACGCCCAGTAGCTTGATCCTAGGATCGAGCTTATGGATGGGCGATTGATAGGGTACGTATTTCCCGAGGGTAAACGTCATTTTTCCACCCCCGCGATTGCATCCAACAAATCATCGAGGCAATCGATTTTCTCTAAGTCGATATCCATCCCCTTGGCTTTTAACGATTTGGCGAACTTATATAGCAAAGGCGTCTCCAAGGAGAAACGCTCGATGTATTCCTGGAATAGTTTTTTCGGGGAGGCGATCTCCACCACTTTTCCGGCATCCATGACGATGACTTCGTCACAATAGGAGAGGACGAGGTTCATGTCGTGGGTTACGAGGACGATGGTGGTCCCCTGCTTATGGACTTTTTGGAAGAGGTCCATCATCTGCTTGGCCCCGTTGGGGTCTAAACCGGCCGTCGGTTCGTCGACCACCAAGACCTCGGGCTTAAAAGCCAATATCCCGGCGATGGCCACCCGCCTTTTCTCGCCCCCGGATAATTCGAAGGGAGAACGTTCATAGAAGCTTTCATCCAAACCGACTTCGCCTAAAGCCTGCTTGGCGGCCTCTTTGGCCTCGTCCTCATTCATCCCAAAGTTTTTGGGGGCGAAGCAAACGTCTTTGAGGACGCTTTCCTCGAATAGCTGATATTCGGGGAATTGGAAGACCAATCCGACGTGCTTACGTAGCTCTGGGACCTTCTTTTTGTATTTCTTGTTCTCCTTCTTGTCGCTGGAATTTAGGAAGCCATCGACCTCCACCATGCCCTTTTGGGGGTGGAGTAAGGCGTTGATGTGCTGGACGATGGTAGATTTGCCAGAGCCGGTATGTCCGACCAAAGCGGTGAAAGAGCCACTTTTAATCTCAAAACTGATCCCGTTTAAGGCATCCTGCCGAAGCGGGGTCTTGGGGTTATATGTGTAAAAGACGTCGGAGAATTTTATCGACATAGGAAATCCCCCAACTGTTCCAGATTTTTGATATTCTCGCCCACTTCAATCCCCCGGGCCTTTAATCCCTCAACCACCGACTGGAAGAAGGGGATATCAAGATTGATTTTCTTTAGTTCTTCCTCGTGGGAAAACACTTCTTTCGGAGTCCCTTGGAGTACTAATTTGCCATCGTTTAAAACCAACACCTCGTCCGCGGAGTTGGCCTCCTCGACGTCGTGGGTGATGGAGAGGATGGTGAGCTTGGGGTTATCGCCTTTCATCTTGGCGATGATCTTGGCGATATCCGATTTGCCTTTGGGATCCAACATGGCGGTGGCCTCGTCGAAAATGACGAGCTCCGGCCCCATGGCCAAAACCCCGGCGATGGCAACCCTTTGCTTTTGGCCGCCGGAAAGCGATTCGGGTTCTCTTTCCAAGAACTCGCTCATACCGGTCTCCTCGGCATATTTCTCGATGATGCCCTGCATCTGCTCATGGGGCACCTGGCGGTTTTCCAAGCCAAAGGCGATGTCATCCGCCACCGTGGATCCGACGAATTGGTTATCGGGGTTTTGGAAGACGATGCCGACTTTTTTCCTGATGGTGACTAGACTCTCCCCGGAAAGCTTCAAGCCAAAGAGATTAACCTCGCCTTCATATCCGGAAAGTAGGCCCATCAAGATCTTGGCTAAAGTCGATTTGCCCGAGCCGTTATGCCCGATGATGGCGACATAGCTCCCCTCCTCAACCGAAAAGGAGACGCCCGAAAGAGCCGGGTGGGTCCCATCGTAGGAATAGGAGAGGTTATCGACCTTAATGATGCTCATTTGACGGAGATGTCGATCTTCCTTCCGGTGTATTGGCGATATTTGACGCCAGCCATATCCAAGATGCGGCGTGAGGCGGTCGCATCGAGGTGGTCGTGATATTTATCCTCGTCGTAGATGATTTCCTTAATCCCGGTCTGAATGATGGCCTTGGCGCATTCATTGCAGGGGAAAAGGGTCACGTAGACGGAGCAGCCGTTTAAGGCGGTACCGTCCCTCGTATTCAAGATGGCGTTGAATTCGGCGTGGCAGACGTAGAGGTATTTATCCTCCAGCCCTTCGCCATGTCCCCAGGGGATGGCGTTATCGTCGACTCCCCTCGGCATGCCGTTATAGCCGATGGAGACGACTTTCTTATCGGGTCCGACGATGCAGGCCCCAACCTGAGTGGAGGGGTCTTTGCTCTTTAGGGCCGAAAGATGGGCAATGCCCATAAAGTATTCGTCCCAATTCAATACGTCCTTGCGGGGTCCTATATTTTCCATGTGTCGCTCCTATCGCTTTTGCGCGGTAATAGCATACGCACGCGGAAAAGATTTTTCACTAACGGCGTTTCGGAATTAACGATAGAAAATTACCTATTCGGGTTCAGGAAAGTTTTATCAGCCTCGCCTCGTATGGCCTCAGGGTATCGCCCCCATCGGGATAATTCGAGATGATGGTTTCGCCTTTTAAGTATTCAGCCGGCATCTTAACGTTCTTTTTCCCAAAGTTGAGGATGCTCAAAAGTCTCTCCCCCTCGCATTCGCGGATGAAGCCAAAGAGGTTGCCTTTGAATTTAAGGGGCTTGAAGCTTCCTTCCTGCAATGTCTTGGAGCCATTTCGATAGGCGATGAGCTTCCGATAGAAGTCGAGGACGGAGCCTTCCTTTTCCTGGGCCTTCGCGTTGAGGGTTTGATAATTTGGGTTGACGGGTAGCCACGTCGTTTCGGCACTGGAGAAACCGCCGTTTTTCGATTCGTCCCACTGCATCGGCGTTCTGGCGTGGTCCCTATTGAACTGATTGACGAATTTGAGGGCGAATCTGTTGGGGAAATGAAGCCTTTTGGCGATATCTAAAATGTAGAGAACGGCAACGTCTTTGCATTGCTCTCTCATCTCATAATATGGCAGGTCAGTCATCCCGATTTCCTCGCCCTGATAGACGAATGGCGTGCCACGCAAAGTGAGGTTTAAAAGGCCGAGCAATTTGGCGACTTCCTCATTATGGATCCCATCGCCAAAGCGGGTGACGGAACGCCGCTGATCATGATTCTCCAAATAGTTGGCCATCCATGGCATCTCCAGTTGCCACTGGTAGATGATGTCCATGAACTTCTTGGCCTTGAAGCGGCGGGGCCAAAAGGGGTTATACGACTTATCGATGTACATGTGGTCGAAGATGAAGAACATGTCGAACTCGTGCTCATTGAGGAAGCGGAGCCCGTTCTCCTTATCGACGTTGAAGGTCTCGCCGATCATCACGGCGTCCTCCCGCTTGGAGAAGATATCCTCATAGATTGCCTTGAGGATTTTATGGTTCCCCTCCTTCATGAGGTAGAATTCCATCCCCCGACCCGACATGGCGTGGGTCTTCGAATCCTCGAGGCTCTCCTTATAAATCTGGTTAATGACGTCGCAACGGAACCCATACACCCCCTTATCGAGCCAGAAGGTGATGATGGATTCGACTTCCTCTAAAACCTTGGGGTTATGCCAGTCGAGGTCAGGCTGCTTCTTCGAATATAGGTGGAGGTACCACTCCCCCACTTCCGGCACATATTCCCAGGCCGGACCGGTGAACATCGAGGTCCAGTTATTCGGCGGCTCGGTGTTGTTGTTTTTGCCCTTCCGCCAATAGTAATAATCGTGATATGGGGAGTTTTTATCCTTCGACTTGATGAACCATTCATGCTCGTCGGAGGTGTGATTGACGACGAGGTCCATGATGATGCGGATATCCCTTTTTCTGGCTTCCTGGATCAATAGATCCATATCCTCCATGCTGCCATAGTCTGGATGGATGGATTTATAGTCGGCCACGTCATACCCCATGTCGTCGAGGGGCGACTTATAGACGGGGTTCAGCCAGATCATCTTCACGCCTAAATCGCGGATGTAGTCCAATTTGGAGATGATGCCCTGGAGGTCACCTATCCCATCGCCGTTGGAATCGCAAAAAGAACGCGGATAGATTTGATAGATTGGGAACTGCTGCCAGTATTTTTTCTTTGCCATATCCAAATTATAAAGAAAAACCCTTCTTTCGAAGAGTCATTCCTTATAGAGAGGGGTCAGGCGGCGATATTTGGCTTTTCGTCTTCTTCCGAAGCTTCCTCGAGGGCTTCCATGACCTCGGGGTTCTCCGAGAGGAGGGCCAATTCCAAGTAGGCTTCCAAATCACTATCTTCGGCTTTGACGAAGTTGACTTCCGGTTCGTTCATGGTGTCCTCCTTTCCTAAGACGGGCATAATTTTCCATTACTTCCGTTTTTGGGCAAGGGGTCCTCCCTTTACACTGTAAAAACTTCTTAAAGAAAAGCTGATGGAAAGCCGGTTAGGGATTGGGCTGATTTTCTTCTTCCTTCTTTTTGGCTTTCACCCGCTTATCGTGGGCCCGCCAGGCAAAGACTAAGGGTATGAAGGCGAGCAAAACCACAAAGGAGGCGTAGAAGAATAGTTCGACCGGCGGAATGTCTATAGACATACCGATTTCATCGACCCCGGCGGTTCCGATGGCCTTGATGATCAAATTGCCGCATAAAGTCCCGATCAACATCGGCACCCAGGTGAAGAAGACGCAGCGGAATCCCTCAAACTGCCCGCGGTTGGATTCGGGGAATAACCCCCTCACCCACATCATGCAGGCCATGGTTATCAAAATCTCGCCGAAGCCGAAGAAGACGACCGCCAAAACCAAGGGGATATTCTTGGCCGAGAAGATATTCACCGCATCGACCGCCGAGGCATCCTTGACGAAGAGGTAGATGATCATCAGCCCCACAAAGGAGGTCACTAAGCCCAGCAAGGCCACAATCGGGGTCTTTTCCTTCGATATTAGGCCCATGCAGGGTATGGCCAGGACGATGCCGATGATCATGCCAGCCCCTTCCAATAAGCCGAAATCACCCGCCGAGAAGCCGAGGTTATAGATGGCCCAGTTGGCGATGTGGGCGAAATAGAAATTGAAGGAGGTGAAATAGACGGCGGCCAATATGGAGGCGTATAGCATCTCCTTAAAGTTCTCTATCTTTGATAGGGAGCGGAACTTAAATGGGGTTACCACCTGATTCCAGAAACTCCCGTCCCGATTGGGGAGGAGGTATTTCTTATCCTTGGCAAACACCAAACAGGCGATGCCACAGCAGATCACCAACCCACCCATCGTGAGGAAGAGGGCGATGTAGTTATCTCCACCATTGGAATCGATGATTAAGCCACCGATGACGGTTCCTAAAATCGTCCCGATGACCGGCATGATGCCGAGCACCAAGCCGATGACGCCTTTGTTCCCGTCATTCGTGTGATCGTTGACCCAGGCGTTATAGGAGGAGTCATAGGCGATGGAGCCGATGAAGCTCATTATCCCGTCCATCAATACCACCATCGTGGCCGCGATCGCCACCGCGGTCGTCGTCTTATTGTTCGGGTCGATGATGTATTGGCATAAGCCAACCCCGATGGTCGCTATACCCCAGACGATGAAGCCCCAGCCGGTGAATAGCTTCCTTTTGCCAAGCCGGTCGCTCAACGCCCCGAAGATGAAGGTCGAGATGCAGGTTAGGGTGGCCGAGAGGATGACCATCGCGGTCACGTAGTTGGAGTCTTTGGTGATGGTCGCGTATAAATAGGTATTGAACCACTGATTCTCCATGTTCCAGCAAAGCTGCCCCGCCAAGGCGAGGAGGATGAACATAAAGTAAAAGGAAAAGCCTTTTCCCTGATCGTATTTGTCGCTGGCTTCTTTCATAAAAGCACCCCACTGTTTCAATTATTTTAGCAGGCGCACCGAAGCAATATGAGATTTAAATGGCGACGATCACGATGATGCAGACGATGATCAAAACCAAAATGACGCCGGAGGCGATGAGCCAAGCCCAGGGGACATCGGGCTTGAGTTCCTTTTTTTCCTCCTCGCTCAGGGTGGAGACATCAATCTCGGGGAGTTGCTCTTCCTTGCTTTGATTGATGAGGCCTTTGGCCCTCGAGAATTTATGGTAATAGATGGAGAGCCAGCTGATGACGAAGGTGTAGACGATGACATCGATCGGGAGCATCACCAGCACAAAAGCCAATAGATATGGATAGGCGGTGTTTAGGAAGGTGGCGCCCGGGGCGGCCAAAACCTCAAAGTAATAGGTCAGGGCCAAAGATTTCCCAAAGACCCCCAAAATCAATTCGACGACGAGGCAGATGAGGGCGATCTCATTCGGGGATGGGATGCCACTTTCCTGCCCAAAGCCCTTCTCAAAATGCCGGTTGGTGAAATATAGTCCGACTCCCAGCCCCACCGAAAGCACGATGGCGCCCACCAAAACCAATGGTTTCAGCCAATAGGCGTTCTCCCCCATCGCGTTTGATTGGTCGAAGATATCCGTCCCGTAGAAGACGCCGGCGAGGACGCAGACGATGATCAAAAGGATGGCATAAATCACATATGGGAATTTAAGGGTCTTCCGGAAGTGTTTGGTAAGGAAAACGAATAACCAAGGCAGAACTCCATAAAGCCCGGCGATGATCGTGTAGAAAAAGTTATAGACGCCGGTACTATAGCTCAATCCGATGAGGTCGCTGCCCACACCCACCAAAACTCCATATCCGGGGCCGAGGGTTAAGGAGGCGAACATCGTAAAGGCCGGGGCCAGGTTCACGCTGGCAAACCTGATGCCGGGGACGGAGGCTACTTTGGAAATAATTGTGAAAACGCCGGCCAAAGCCAGAAGCATGGCGGCCAATGACATCTTTTGGATTCTTGAATAACGCTCATTCATTTTCTCAAGTACTCCAAAATATATTTCCTAACCAAAGCCGCGAAAGCGATGGAGCCGGTTACGAGGATGTAGTCGTTTGGATAGGCGCTCATCAAAAGCTCTAAGGCCTTTTTCCAATCGCCGTTATAGGCGTACTCCCCGATATAGAGGAAATACTCCTCCTCGGTCCTGGCCCTCTTGTGATCAAAACTCGTGAGGGTGATATCGGAGACGTAGGTTCCTAGTAGAGGGAGCTCGACGTTGATGTTCTTATCGCGGAAGCAGGCAAAGAGAGCGTGGATGGGTTTGTCCTTTTCCAACCTAGCTAAATCGGAGACCAGGCTTTCAAAGGCCTCGGGGTTATGGGCGCCGTCCAAAATGAAGTTATCGATGGTCTCCACATGGAGGGGGATCTCACCATAGGCTAGCCCCTTCCTGATGGCCTCTTCCGAGACCGGGAAATCCGCCTGCAAAAGGGTGACGGCCTCCACGGCCAAAGAGGCGTTTTTAACTTGATATAACGCATGGCTGTTCAAATGCAAATTAAGGTATTCCCCATAAGCAAAATCGATGCCGGAATTCGAAGTCTGGACAAAGTGGTGACGGGAGACGAAATGATAGGGGGATTCCTTCTTTCTGGCAATCTCCTTGAGGGTGATATCCGCGCTGTCGGGGATGTTGCCGACTAAGACGGGGACATAGGGCTTGATAATGCCGCCTTTGCTCCTTGCGATCTCCGAGACGGTTCTCCCCAAGGCGCCGGTGTGCTCAAGGGAGACGCTGGTGATGATGGAGAGGATCGGCTCAAAGATATTGGTCGCGTCGATTTCCCCGCCCATTCCGACTTCAATCACGCAGATATCGGGCTTTTTCTCGTTGAAATATGAGAAAGCGACGAAGGTGAGGATCTCAAAGGAGGAGAGGTCGAACGATTCAATTTGTTTCCTATATTTTTCAAAGAGGGAAATCATGTAGCCACTATCGATTTCCTCATCGTCGATCTTCGTCATTTCGTTGGGCTTATAAAAATAAGGCGAATGATAGCTCCCCACCCTATAACCGGCGCATTGATAAATGGATATCAGATAATTTAGGGTCGCGCCTTTTCCGTTGGTTCCCGTGATGTGGATAGCTGGCAAATTGAAGGAAAAACCAACCTTATTCAAGAAGGCGTCGAAATGCACTCGTTCATAACGCGGTGTCTGCCTTTTTTCCAGGTATTCGAAAAACTCTTTCTCGTCCATTTTATTCACCGCTGGCCTTGACGCCGTCTTTCTTGGCCTGATCCAGCCTGCGCTTGAGGTCACGCTCCTTGATGGAGTCGCGCTTGTCGTGGGCTTTCTTGCCCTGGGCCAAGGCAATCTCTAGTTTGGCATATCCATGGGAGAGGAAGCATTTGGTGGGAACGCAGGTCATAGAAGTACCCTTAAGTTCCCTTTCGATCTTCCGGATCTCCTTCTTTTGAAGAAGCAATTTCCTATCGCGGAGGGGGTCGACGTTATAGATGGTCCCATCCTTGTAGGAGGAGATATGCATATTAGCCACATAGGCCTCACCATCTTTTATATAGACGTAAGAATCCGATAGGGAGGCGTTATGGGCTCTGAGCGATTTGATTTCGGTGCCGGTCAGCACCAAGCCGGCCACCATGAAGTCGGAAAGAAAATATAGGAAGTGGGCCTTCCTATTCTCGAGTAAAAGCGAATCCTCTCTCTTCTTGGCCATGTTTATCCCCTATGGGCCATAAGATTATACATTCTCCCCCTAAAAGGCAAAGCGGATTGCCGAGCAAAAACAAAAAGGCCACGCGGGCCTTTTTGGGTTTTCTCTCTTTTAGAGGTAGTACTTGTTGAGGACCTTCAGATCCTTCTCATCCAGTTCATAGACGAGGGGTTTACCAGTCGGGATCTCAACGGAGATGATCTGCTCGGGGGTGAGGTTCTCAAGCATCATGACGATCGCGCGGAGCGAGTTGCCGTGGGCGGCGATGAGGACCTTTTTGCCTTCCTTGATCTTGGGGGCGATTTCCTCATCCCAGTAGGGTTTGACGCGGGCGGCGGTGTCGACTAGGCATTCGGTGAGGGGCATTTCCTCTTCGGTTAAGCCGAGGGCTTTATACTTCTCCTGATTGCCGGGCCACCTTTCATCGTCCTTGGTGAGGGCGGGCGGGCAGACGTCCGCGGACCTCCTCCAGATGTGGACCTGCTCATCGCCCCACTTGACGGCCGACTCGGCCTTGTTGAGGCCCTGGAGGGCGCCATAGTGACGCTCATTGAGGCGCCAGGAGTAGAACTTGGGGAGGTCATCCTCACCGAGTTCGTGGAGGCAGAGCTCCATCGTGCGGTTGGCCCTCTTCAAGACGGAGGAGAAGGCCAAATCGAAGCTATAGCCGCCCTTCTTCAAGGCTAATCCGGCTTCCTTGGCTTCCTCTTCGCCCTTGGGGCTTAAGTCGACGTCGGTCCAGCCGGTGAACTTGTTCTCGAGGTTCCAGGCGGACTGCCCGTGGCGGAGCAAAACTAATTTGATCATCGTTTCGTAATTCCTTTCGTTTCCTTAATTACGTTAGCAATTATATTCATTTGACCTCTTCATTAGAAGAGATAGACCCCTTTTTGCCGCGGAAGCGGTAATCGCGGTGCCTATTCTTTTCCAGATACTCCTCGATCACCTTATGGCAATGGTCGGAGATCTCCGGGGTCTTCTTATCCGCGAACTCCTCATAGGGGATGACCTCGAGGATGTCGATATAGACCTTCGTGCTCCGCCAGGGGAAGCGCTTGGCGATGGCCCAGGTGTTTTGGATGCCCAAGACGACGATCGGGCATTTCCCCCACAGGGCGATTTTGAAGGAACCGTGATGGAATTCGTGGAACTCGTGGTCCTTGCTCCTAGTCCCCTCGGGGCAGATGCCGACCGAGTATTGGTCATTCTTAATGAAATCGGCGGCCTTCCTGATCGACTTGACGCCCTCGAAGGCGTCTTCCCTGTTGATGGGGATGTAGCCGGCTTTGGCGATGAGGGGTCCAGCCACCACGATGTTGAAGTTCTCGGGCTTGGAGACGAAGATCGTATGATAGCCGTCAAAGGCCGTGAGCATGGCCAGCTGGTCGAAGTTGGATAGGTGGTTGGAGACATACATCACCTTTTGGTTTTTCGGTAGTTTCTCCAGCCCCGTCACCTTGATGTGGGCCCGGCAGAAAAAACAGGCCCCCGTCGCCCCCTGGGTCAAATTCCACAGGGCGATTTTCGAGGGCTTATCGCGGACTTTTTTGGTGTTGACGGTGAACCCCCAAAATAAGAGGCAGACCAGATATAGGCCAAAGGATAAGGCGAAGCCGGTCGGCACCATCAGTATCAGCCACAAAAGATTCCAGAGGCTATCCGCCATCGGGGTGAGGAAATAGCAGCACAAGGATGCCGAGGCACCCAAAAGGAAGCAGACGACTAGTAGAATCATGCTGACATTATAAAGAAGCTACCTAGAAAGGTAGATAAAAACTTATTCACCTTCCTCTTCGGAGAAGTGGATGCTCAAAATCTTGGCCAAAGCCTTGATGTCGGTGTTGGAGGTGTTGATGAGCATATCGTAGGATTCGCGGGCTCCCCACCGACGGCCGGTGTAGAACTCATAATAGGCTTTCCTGCGCTTATCGACTTTGCGGATCATCTTGGCCATCTGCTGATCGGTGAGGTGTTCCTTATCATCTCTTTCACGGCACCTTTTGACCTTCGACTCCATATCCGCGTAGATGAATAGCCTGATCGGATTCTGATCGCGGAGGACATAGTCGGCGCAGCGGCCGATGATGACGCAGTTGCGTTTGGCGGCCAATTGCTTAATGGCCTCGGATTGGGCCCTGAAGACGTCGATATCCTGGGTGAAGGCGCTGGTCTGCCCGATGATAAATGAATGGCCATAATGGATCGGATAGAGGGGAAGCGGCTTCTTCTCCGAAAGCTCGGCTATATATTCCTTGGAGAAGTCCGTGTTCTTGGCGATTTCATTCAAAATCTCCTGATCGTAATAGGCCCAGCCCATTTCCTCGGCTAGCCTTCTGCCGAATTCGCGGCCCCCCGAGCCAAACTCGCGGCCGATTGTGATGACGTGTGGCATGTTTTCTCCTTCCAAGGTGCGAACGGAAACGTTCCCTTGCTTTGGTATTATTTTAGCAAACCGCCAGCGATTTGATTTGGGTGAATTAATCGAATTTTCCTTTGCTATAATCTTGACGATGAAAGCCTTAGCCTTTGCCATGGATCGGGAAGCCAAACCCCTCCTCGACTCCTCGAGAATCACCGCCTCCTACAAATATGGGTTCGCCAAGATATACGAAGCCGAATTCATGAACACCAAATACGTGGCCGTGGTCTCCGGAATCGGGAAGGTTTTTTCCGCCGCCGGTATCACCACCCTAATTGAGCACTGCGCCCCCGAGTCGATCGTCAACGTCGGGATATGCGCCTCCCTCGAGCCACAGAAAGCCCCCCTATTCTCCTGCCTAATCGGCAAAAGCTTCATCCAGCATGACTTCGACACCACCTCCTTCGGTGATCCCAAAGGGATGTTACCCGGGATAAAGTTGGTCGAGGTGCCCACGGATAAAAGGCTACTGGGCGATTTAAAGAAGACGGCCAAGCGCGAGAAGGTCCCCTTCTATATCGGGAAGATCGCCACCGGCGACCAATTCATCGATAACGCCTCCAGGATCCTCTACATCAAGACCTCCTTCGACGTCTGCTCGGTTGACATGGAATCCGGGGCCATGGCCCAGGTCTGCTACGCCTACGGCATCCCCTTCGGCTGCCTCCGCGTCGTCTCCGACTCTGGGAATTCTGGCGAATACGAATCCAATAGCGAGAAGGCGATTGAGGTGGCCACCACCCTCGCCAAGCAATATCTGATCCTCGATTGAAAATAACAAAAAAGGCTGTCATCAATGGCAGCCTTTTGCTTTGTTTAATAAGCCTTCACGTACCTGAATCTGGAGAAGAGCAGCACCCCATCCTCATACACCAATTCCGGTTCACCCTGGATGAGGGGGAAGAGGTAGTCGGCGAAGCTGGGATCCATCTGGCGGTCGCTATGGATCATGGTGGGCGGGATGGCCTTGACCGAGTTGGCGATCTTCGAGACGTCGGTGAGGAAGAATTCGGATTTATAGGGGGAGTTGGAGACGCGCCGGATGGCCACCATCTTGCCGGATTCCCCATCTCTAAGCGATTTGACGGCGAAAGCCCCGGCCCCGATGGCCTCCTCCTGGTCGACCTTCGACATGTAGCAGATGCCACCGCGCTGGGGGAGCCCCAAGACGATGTCCCTGGTCGATAATCCGGTCCGCTCCCTGATTATGTTGGCCAATTTCGTCCCGACCCCGCCCAATTTGGCGTGGCCGAAGGAGTCGATCTCCACCACTTCGCCCTTGTCGAATTTGATGCCCTCGCTGACGACGATGAAGACATGATTTTTCTGGGCGTGGATTTTCTTAACCTTCTCGATGAGGGCCTCAAGGTCGAATTCCACCTCGGGGAGGATTATCAAATCCGGGCGGGATTCGCCGGATAAAAGGTCGCTTGAGGCCGTAATCCAGCCGACGTCCCTGCCCATGCATTCCATGACGTAGACCTTGCCAACCGAATATGAGTTCCCGTCATACATAATCCCGTGGATGGTGTTGATGACGTATTTGGCGGCCGAGGGGAAACCAACCGAGTGGTCGGTGGCCACCAGATCGTTATCGACCGTTTTGGGGACGCCCATGATATGGAGGGGGTAGTCACTTCTTTTGGCGACCTTGGATAGCTTATCGCAGGTATCCATGGAGTCGTTCCCGCCGTTGACGCAGACATAGCCGATCTCATGGAACCTGAGGGTCTCGATTATCTTGTCGTAGACCGGGTCATTCAGATCCTGCGGGAGTTTGTATCTGGAAGAACCCAGAATGGCCCCTGGGGTCTGCTTCAGCAATTCGATGTCCCGGCGGTTTTCGACTTCCAAGTCGATGAGGTCGTCGTTGATGAGGCCCTCGATGCCGTGCATGGATCCGTAAATCCGGTCGAACCCACCTTTCCTAGCCTCCATATAGGCGCCATAGAGGGAGCTATTGATGACGGCCGTCGGGCCTCCGGATTGGAGGTAAACGAGTGATTTGAATTTCATAAGTGGCGCAATTATACCATGTAAGCGCTTTTCTTAAACCGATTATACGAAAAAGGTATTCCCCAGCATGGTATCATCTAGCCATGAAAGCCATCATCCAGGCCGGCGGGGCCGGCACCCGCCTCAAAGCCATAACCGGGGATATCCCGAAGCCGATGGTCCCCCTATGTGGGAAGCCCATCCTCCAATGGCAGATCGAAAACCTCAAGGCCTACGGGGTTAAGGAAGCCAAGATCGTCATCGGCAAAAACGGCGGTCCCATCAGGGAGTTCTTCAAAGACGGCTCATCCTTTGGCCTAAATATCTCCTATATCGAGGAAACCCAGCCCCTCGGCACGGCCGGGGGATTATATTTTGCCAAAGAGGAGATAGGCGATGACTTCATCCTCCTCTTCGGTGATCTATTGTTGGATATCGACTGGGACCGCTTCATCGCCTACCACAAAGAAAAAGGTAGCGACCTCACCCCCTTCGTCCACCCAAATTCGCATCCTTACGACTCCGATTTGTTGGTGACCGACGACGATGGAAAAATTCTTTCCATTGATAGCAAAAACAACGTCCGCGACTACTACTACGATAACCTCACCAACGCCGGATTGTATATCTGCTCCAAAAAGGTGCTCGATTACATCGAAGCCCCCGAGAAAATCGATTTCGAGAAGAAAGTTTTAACCCATTTCATCGAAGCTGGGAATTGCTATGCCTACGTCTCCAGCGAATACGTCAAAGACTGCGGCACCCCCGACCGTTATGAGTCGGTCCAAAAAGACATCGCCTCCGGCATCGTGGCCGCCAAAAACCTCTCCAAGCCGCAGAGGTGCATCTTCCTAGACCGCGACGGCACCCTCAATGTCTTCGGCGACTTCGTCAAAAAACCGGAGACATTGGAACTAAAAGACGATGCCCCCTCGGCCCTAAGGAGAATCAACGCCTCGGGATACCTGGCCATCTGCATCACCAATCAGCCCATCATCGCCCGCGGGGATGTGAGCTTTGAGATGCTTAAGAAAATCCACCAAAAACTATTCACCGAATTGGGCAAGGAAGGTGCCTATCTCGACGCCCTATATTTCTGCCCCCACCACCCCCACAGCGGCTTCCCCGGCGAGGTGAGGGAATTGAAGTTCGACTGCGACTGCCGGAAACCGAAAATCGGCATGCTTTTGAAAGCCAAGGAAAAATACAACATCGACCTCTCGAAGTGCTGGTTCATCGGCGACACCAAGCGCGACATCCAAACCGCGATCAACGCCGGGTGCAAAAGCATACTGATAACCACCGGGGACCCAAACCCCGACGCCTACTTCGCGGACGCGAAAGCGGATTACGAATGCGAAAGCCTAACCCAGGCCATCGACATAATCCTCGGGGAATAGTGGGTCTCAGTTTCCACCCAATTACAAACCCGAGAATAAGCTACTAGAACGAAATAGTATTTTTAGGCGCAAAACGATTCTTCTGGCAAAGTCAACGTACCGTCAAGGAAAGCCGCCATGTCGGCGTCGCCGATGAAAATGTAATTATCGACGACTAAATAGCTGTCACTCCCAAAATAAACTGTGTTTGTCAGCAACTCATCGGCCCCAAAATTATTAGGATTGGCGTCAGCCAGCCCACCGACAAGCCCCGTCTTAACGGTCCCTTTGCACAGCAAACAGACAGTTGGCTTAGTCGCCGAAACGGCGTGAACCTGATTTATTGAGGCTCCGCAAGAACAATTAGCGCAATGATAGGTTGTGGTCTTCCAAACATAAGAATCGGAGTATGAATGGACGTGAGGTTCGTGATTGCTACTTCCGGAAATCACTGAAAATAGCAAACCTGTTTCAGCAAGCCTGCAATAATCTTCTCCATATATTCGGAAATACGCCGTCTCCCCGGCGCTCATGTTCAATTCGTAGTAGTACCCTGTTTTTGTCTCGCTCTCGTTGTAATAACTAGTCGAAGATGTGGCAATTAAACCGGTTTCCGAATAACCCTTCACAGGCTGGGAGTAATGGGAGAATAGCAGCTTTGTGTTGTTAGTATGGAAACTGTAGAGCCCTGCGGTTTTGGCGGTAAACTTCACCCAAGCATAATCCCCTTTCCCAAGCGGTTTAATGGTCGCCGCGTCCGAAAGGGTAACCGTAGAAACAGTCGGGGAAACATCCTCTAATTGAGAAGCGTGAACCAAAGTTGTGGCGTTTACAAGATCATTCAAACTGGTCAATCCATAAACTTTTCCGCGGGCATAGCCGAAGTCTGACGTGGTGCCACTCAAGGTATCAACGGTGCACTCTTTTATGAGAGAGTCCATATAATTGTCGTCAGATGGAATAAAGGTAAGGATGCTATTTGGATTATCGGAGGAATAATCCTCAGCCTTCGTGATCGTGTAATAAATGGGGAGCTCTAACACGCTTCCGACAATCTCGTTACCCAGATTGCTGAGTTTGCACGCTAGCCCATACAAATATGTTGTAATGCTGCTATAAATGTTGGGGATGGTTGGAGCCATTTTTTCAAAAATGAAATCAAAAACCATACTGGAAAGCTCGAGTATCAAAGAAGCTACATCGGTGACAATTTCGATTGCCGGAAATAAAAGACTTGCAGCATCTAAAATTAGACATGTAAGTTTAATGCAATTATCAGCCAGTCCCTTTTCTGCCGTAAGTTTCCCAATTCGACAGGCCTCGGCATCTAAAAGCGGTTTGACTTCTTGTAAATATAAATCAGCCATGGATTTTAGAAGAACTTTTGAAGTCTCTCCCCACAGATATACGCTACCCATATATATCGGAGATCCTTCATTTAATTCGCGAAAATCTTCCATCGGAAAATCAGGGATATGAAGCCGATTAGTAAACTTGTTGAATGTAGACACTTTAGTTGTCGGGTTGTTTATATTTGTAGGACCTAGTGGTAAATAATCCGATAGCACAACCGCTCCTTCGAGATTTTTGTTATACCGGAGATCACCAAGCGAATACGATTCATACCCGATTGTGTTTTTAGATACGCCTAAACTAAGCGAATACTCCATGCTGATTCCCTGGTAGGTAGGTTGTTTTCCTTCAAGAAGAATATAGTATGTTCCCGGCGTTAATAAGGCGTTATATCCTTTTGATAATGATTCTCCTTGGTCATTGAACAATTGATAAGCATCTCTAAAAGCCTTTATTTCGTTATCTTCCTGGAACTCATCAAAAGTGTCGTAGACAAGAGAAAAAACGGTAAATCCCAAGGAATAACTGCCCGAGGTAATTTCAGCGTTGATAGAAACGTTGCTCTCGGTCAAAAGACAAAAATAGAAAAAGTCTTTATCCGCCGTATCAACGCATGTTAACGTGCCGTTGCAGGTAGCCAAATAAGAATCGTATGTATAGTATTCGGGTGGAGAGAGCTCGATAGCATCGTTTTGGCTGTCATTACTCTCTGTCTCATCTACTATGCACGAATAATCATAGGTCGAGGAGGCCAAAGATCTTTTTGCCTGAACGCCAAATTCAACACTCCCCGTCGATACAGGAGTTGTTGCAAACGAATTTCCAATGACAGCTGCTGCCGTAAATAATCCTGTTAAAACGCTCATAATTGTGTATCCTCCAATGATTGTTTATACAAATACATGTTGAACAAGTCGTCGGCATATCCGTCTTTCACCTCGATATCGGCCTCCTGTGCGAAATCCAGAGGAACGATATCCTCAATAGAGTCAACGTATTCAAGCTTTGAATAAAATTGATAACGGCAAGCCGGATACTCTTTTTGAGTCAAACTATCGGCATGATCCGTCTGCTCGAAATAGAGGTAGGATTCCGTCTTTGCAAGCTGATAATCGGAATCGAACTCGTAGATTGATGTTCCTTGAATCAACACATTTTCCAAAATGTCACCGCTCTCGACCATGAGTGTGTTCCCAACAACTCCAACATCCCAATAACTGGCAAGCCCGTCGAAGGACAAGTTTTTGCTTTCCCCATCAGCCAGGCGTTGATCATATGGCCAAAATAAAAGAAGATTGAAATCCCCATTAGCAAGAGGAATCGTAAGGCCGCATGAAGTTACGTCATAACGGCCGCTTAGAGAGCTGGAGGACGATATGGAGTCACCATACGTTATGTTCGTTTGGGTGATACTCAGCTTCTTACCATCGAAAAGAACGCGCGTCTCCTTGCTCCGCTCGCCGGCCTCATAGTCCTTTCTGACGTAACGAAATTCGCTTGAATTCGGGTATGAAGGTGCGATCCCACGTGTAAAGGCAAGATGTCCTTCGAAGCTTGCCTCTGAGAAGTAATTTTGGTCTTCAACTATAGAAGTATAGATCGAATAGTAACCGTTTCGAGGAATATAGTTGGCACGCACGCCCCCGACCCCATAACGTTCCAGGAATTCCTCCTTGAACCTCTCGTAGTCGCTTTTTTGCGAGCAGGAGCAAAGACAAATGGAGAGAATGGATAATGGCAAAAGCAGGATGCTATTTTTCATAATTCACTCCTCATACGGCGAGAGGAAGAAGGAATAGGATAGGCTATTCCCCTCATATTTCTCGTCGTAAGTCCCGCTGACGTCGGGGCTGATGGAATCGGTTTTGCTCAACTGGCTAGTTATCCGGTTACAGATTCCGGTCTCCCGGTTTAACTCATATGTGTCTAGATTCATTGACGAAAGAGTGTATTCCTCGTCGAAAGCCCAAAAAGAGGCCCTCTCCCGATAGAGGGTGCCGTCGTCATAAATCACGATGGTGTAGATGTTATATTCTCCATTCATCCCGATGCCGCAGGTCGATTCGATTCTGGTATCCCCTTCTTCGAGATACTGTGGGAAGTTTTCGTCGAAACCGAGGTTATATAAAGGCAACAAGCCGAACGACAAACTGACTTTTTGTACGGTGTTGCTCCCTTGGCTCAAATAATTTGTATAGGCACTTCCGTCCGCTGGTATGTCATAGCCGGAGCAACGATATCTATATCCTTTGAAAGCCTCTTCACGAATAGATTTTTCGCCGCTTTCCTTCACTTCCGAATAAAGCAGGGAAAAAGCACTAGCCGTGGCGACATATTCTCCTTTGTTCGATTCATCGAAATCGAGGTTGGCCGTCATGGTGCTGGTCGAAACGCTCATGCGGCTCTGATCGAACGAGGTCAACGTCGAATTCGTTCGGATGACGTTTTGGGAGATGGTGTACCAGCCATCGGCCGGGGTATATCCATCCGGATATTTTGAAAGAAAGTTCCGCTCAAACGTTCCAAAGCGGTCAACCTGAGAAGAAGATGAAGACGAGGACGACGAGCAACCGATAATAAAAAGGCAAGACAATGCGAGTATACCCAAATATCTAGTCTTCATAACCCCTCCTTTTTATGATCAAAAATCGACCATAAGAATTATGAAAATTATAAAGGCGCTCCTGAAATTTAAAATAGTTGCACAACAAGTTCTTGAATATCGCTCGGGGGTTGATTGCCAAATTCAGCTGCTAAACCACACGCAACTTGACCGCCATATGAAAAACCTCCTACCGACATTTTACGATAGGAGGCCTTTTTTATTCAGGCTGTCAGAAACGGGGTACAGTTCACGCCCCCGCTTTTTCTTTAGGCTAGTTTCTTCCGCCAGTAGTCGATCATGTCGCTGACGGTCTGCTTGTAGGTGTATCTCTCGACCCAGCCGAGGGCCTTTATCTTGTCGCAGTTCCCGGCGTATAGCCTCTCGTCGGCCGGACGGAGGAGTTTCGGGTCCTGGACCAGCTCGAATTTGACGCCCATGATCTCCTCGATGCAGCTGACCACGTGGTCCATCCTGAAGATGTGGGAGGAGCAGATGTTGTAGGCCTCGCCCGGGGCGGCCTTCTCGCCGAGGATGATGAGCCCATCGCAGAGGTCCCTGACGTCAAGGATGGCGCGCAAGGCGGTGAGGTTCCCGACGACGAGCTTGTTTGAGCCCTCCTTCTCGAGGAGCACGGCCCGCTTGGTGAAGTCGGCGGTTATGTCCCCGACCTTCCGGGGCCCGGTGCAGTTGAATAGGCGCACCCTGGCCGTCCTGATGCCGAAGTTACGGCAATACTGGAAGCAGAGCAGATCCTCCGCCACCTTGGAGACGCCATAGGGGTGGAGGGGCAATAGATCGCAGTCCTCCTTGGGGAGGTTATCCGGGGAATAGGAGAGCAGGGCCTCGCCGTAGATGGCCGAGGAGGAGACGACCACGCACATCGGGTCGTATCCCGGATCCTCGGATCTGGCCCTCTTGACGGCCTCGAACAGGCCGACCGTCCCGTTGACGTTGACGTCCATCGTGTAATAGGGGTCGCTCCAGGAGAGGACGGGGAAGCTCTGGGCGGCCAGATGGAAGATGACGTCGGGCTTATACGAGAGGATGAAGTCCATCATCTTCTGATGGTCCCTGATGTCCAGCTCAAACAGCTTGACCCCGGGGTCGATCTCACTGATGTCGGTGGTCGGGTGGTAGTAGGAGCCCACGACCTCGTATCCCCTGCCCCTCAAGATGCCGACTAGGTGGCTGCCGACCATTCCGCCGGCGCCGGTCACGTACGCTTTTTTCATTGGTTGATCCTGTAGATGGCTTGCTTGCCATCTTTCTCCATTAAATATGTCCAGAGTATCTTCATCATCATGTGGTCGAAACCCATGTGGAGATCCTCGGTTATCTGCATGTCATCGACTGGGACGTGCATGTGGATGTCACATAATTTGGCGAGCTTGCCACCGGAATAACCGGTCATGGCGATGATCTCGCTCCCGATTGACTTGGCGTATTCGACGGCCTTGACGACGTTATGTGAGTTGCCCGATCCCGAGATGGCGATCACCAGATCCTCCTTCTTCAGCTTGTGCTCGAGCTGATAGAGGAAGACATTCTCGAAACTGATGTCGTTAGCCACAGCCATCAGGGTCGGGATGTTGTCGTTTAGGCAGATGAAGTCGAAGCGTTTATCCAGTTCCGAGCAGACGCCCTTATTGAAGTCGCAGACGAAGTGGCTCGCGGTCGCGGAGCTCCCGCCATTGCCCATGATGTAGACGCGGCTTCCGGCCTCGAAATGCCTCAAAAGGCAATTCAGGGCCTCGTTTAGCGAGTCGACGTCCAATTTCTCGATGATCTCGATTTCAAGCCTGTAGTAGGCTTTTATCTTGTCCTTAAAGTCCACCATAAGTTTCCTATTCCATGAAGACGATGGAGCAGCCGGCCTGATCCAGTTCGAATTTGCTTTCCCTTAATTCCGGCAGGGCGGCCCTTATCCTCTGGCGGTCGGATTCCTCATTCGCATAGAAAAGCAGGAATCCACCACCCCCGGCGCCCAGGAGTTTGCCTCCCTTGGCCCCGGCGGCCATGGCCTTTTGATACGATTCGTCGACCAGGGGATTGGTGATGCCCTTGGCCAGGGTCCGCTTAATCTCCCAGTTGGCCTTTAGGCAATCGCCCAAGGCGTCGATGTTATTATCCTCGAGTTTGGCCTTCAATTCTTTGGCCAGCTCGACGAGTCTCTTGGTGGCCTCGATCTTCTCATTCTCGGATTCGAGGCTCTTGGTCTGCTCGGCCAAGATGGCATCGGCAGAGTGGAGCTTTCCGGTGTAGAACATCAATAGGTTCTCCTGCATCTTGGCGTAGGAGTCCTTATGCATGACGATCGGCTCGACCTTGACGAAGCCATCGGGCTGGAATTCGTAGTATTTCAAGCCCCCGAAGGCGGCGGCGAATTGGTCTTGCTTCCCGATGGGATGGCCGAGTTTATTTATCTCAACTTCGCAGGCCTCCTTGGCGATCTTGTAGTTTGAGGCGTATCTCCCCTGATAGGTGTATAGCAATTTTAAGAGGGCGACCGTGAAGGTGCTGGAGGAGCCTAAGCCCGTCCCGGCGGATATGTCGGCCATCGAGGTGATCTCCACCCCGCGGATGCCGAAGTCACTTAACACCTGGCGGAAGATCTTGTGGTCGATCTTGCTGGGGTCATCGACGATCTCCGTCTGGGAGTATTTGAGGGCGATCTGATGGGAATCGAAAGAGGGATTCAGGCAGAGGTACATGTACTTCTTGATGCTGGTGGAAACCACGGCTCCGCCGTATTTCTCGTAGAAGGCCGGAATGTCGGATCCCCCTCCGCAGAAGGAAACCCGGAATGGCGCGCGCGAAATGATCATAACTTTGATAGTTTAGCACAGGCGCGCTGGCGAAAGAAAAATATAGCATCCACTTTTGGAGTAAATATATCTATGAACAGTTAAATGGCGTTTTAGGGGCCGAAATTCCTAAGATTAATGAAAAGCGAACCCTAAAAGGCCAATTAACCAACAAAATGTAAATCCCTAGGCCAAAAAAGAAGCTATAATGTCACTGCTATGACGAAAAAGCTGATCAGGGAAACGTATTTGTCAAAGATTAGACCGTTTTACGATGACCGTGAGATGATCAAGGTCCTCGAGGGAATGAGGCGTGCAGGCAAAAGCACCATCCTTGAGCAAATAATTGATGAATTGAGCGAAAGGGGCGTCAGGGAGGAAGATATCATCTACATCAATCTCGAGAGGCGCGGTTATAAAAACATAAAAAACGCGGAGGCCCTGGAAAAGCTGTTGGGGGAAAGATGCGAATCCAAAAAGGGTTTCTACCTCTTCGTCGACGAGATTCAGAGAGCCAAAGGATTCGAGGAGGTAATCGAAGCCTATAGGGCCGAGGGCGAATGTTCCATCTTCATAACCGGCAGCAATTCCTACTTGATGTCGGGGGAGCTTTCCACCTACCTGACTGGCCGTTACATAAGCTTTGAGATATACCCATTCTCATTCAGGGAGGCCCACCTCTATGGGGGGCTGACAGGCGAGGATGATTTCGAGAAACTGCAGGACTATATGACATATGGCGGCTTGCCTCGCCGATATTCCTACGCCAAGCAAGAGGTTGGGATCTATGTCGAATCCATAATCGGGGAGATCATAAAAAAAGATCTGTCCAAGCGCGTCAGGAACGAGGAGCTTTTCGAGGCGGTTTTGACCTATATCTGCCTGAATCCCGGAATCACCATCTCCTACTCTTCAATTCAAAAATACCTCAGGGGCGAGGGGGTTAAAACCACGAGGAAAACGATTGGCAAATACGTGAACCTGTTGGAAAAAGCCAAACTCATCTATTTGCTCAAGCCAGATTTCCTGAAGGGCAAGCAGTCTCTAAAAGCTCACAGCAAGAGCTATCTCACCGATCTGGGTATCAGAAAGGCACTCGCCCCGGCGATGGAACTCGATTATTCCTCGATGCTGGAGAACATCGTCTTTCTGGAGTTGTCTTCGCGCGGCTATCGAGTAAGGGTTGGCAACCTCCAAAAAGGGGAAATAGACTTCGTCGCCGAAAAAGGCGGAAAACTCGCCTATTTCCAAGTGACCTATTCATTGATGGAAACAAAAACCAGGGAAAGAGAATACGCCTCTCTCCTCTCCCTTGATAACGCCTATCCCAAATATGTCATTTCCCTCGATCCTCTAAATTATGATTATCGGGGCATCAGACACCTCAGGCTCATCAAGGACTTCCTCCTATCCGAGGAATGGGAAATTAGATAATTGGCGTTTTAGGGGTCAAAATTCCTAGGATTGGCGAAAATTGTACCCTAAAACGCCAAATAAAAAGCCTTGATAATCTCAAGGCTAAATCATTTCTCTTATAACGACTCCACGATCTGCTGGAGGGCTTCTTTCTTGCTGAGTATCTGCTTAAGCAGGGATAGTTGGGCCCTCGCGCGGTGGAGGTTATCCTCCGGCATCCTGACCCGGCAAAGCGGATCCCCCATCAAATACTCAATCGTGTAGAAGAGGGCCCTCTCGTAGGTGACGTAGATGAGGCCCGGCACCAAGGAGGCGAGCTCTTCCCCGCTCATCTGGGCCCCGAAGGATTCGAGGAAGCCGGCGGTCCCGGCGGCGAATAGCTTGATGTCGAAGCGGCCCTTCTTCTCGCCGCCATCCTCATTGAGGCGGTAGCAGCCGCTTCTGATGAGGTCGCCATAGTCATAGCAGAGGTAACCCGGGGCCACCGTGTCCAAATCGAGGACGACGGTTTTCTTCTTCTTGGTCAGGACGTTATCGATGATGGCCTCGTTGTGACAGACCCTGAGGGGCAGCTTATAAGACTTGAGGATGTCCTTGAGGTAGCTTAGTTCCCTAAGGGAATCAATCTCCTCCTGGGCGAAATAGACGCGCTTCACCTTGTTCTCGGCGATGGCCTTCTCGAGGTGGGACAATCTCCTCTCCACGTCGTGGAAGGGGGCATCGGAATGCTTTAGAACATCTAGCGGGAAGGAGAGCAGATCCAGATGGAAATAGCCATAGCACCTCCCGATCCGATAAAACTGGCGGAAGCTCGGCTTAGCTAAGCTCTTCCCGTCGATATAGCGGTAGGAACGCCAATAGGAGCCATCCTCATCGACGTAATAGGGCTTTAGATCCTTGGTGTAGACGATGTTGATGGAATCCGAACGGGGGTCCCCTCCCCTCTCGAGCACCTTCTGCTCGAGGTATTCAGCGATGGAGGTGACGTTATCGGCGACTACCTGGGGGTATTTGAAGAAATCGTGGTTGAGCCTTTGGATGACGTAACGGTGCTCGTGGTTTTGGTAAAACTTAAGCAAATACGTCTCGTTTATCCGGCCCTTGGAGATGGGCGTGGCCTGATATAGATCCCCGTGATAGGAGAACTGGTCCATGGCATTATGCAGCGCTTTGCGGGTAGATTTATCCATAGCCCGTATATCAAAATGATTTTTTCCCGCCCTGTCAACTAAATAGTTGAAAGGGGTATCATTTTCCGCCGTTGGTGGGATTGCCGAATAAAACGTGGTTGCCAAAATAAGCCGCGGCCCAGAGGGAGAGGGCAAAGCCGAAGTTGGTGGCGATGGGCAAGACGAAGTAATAGGCCTCGGGCCGCCAGGATAAGCCGATCCCAAAGCCAAGGGAGTAGAAGCCATTGAAGGAAAGGGCCACCGTGAAGAAGATCATCGAGAGGGTCAAAAAGCGGTTTTGATAGACGTGCTTTTCGGCTTTGGCGCCGTTACAGACCACCAAAAAGCCCATGGCCACCGAGGTGAGGATGAGGTTTAGCAGAATGCAGATGACGAAGGGGGTGGCCGAGCAGCCCACGGCGTATAAGACGATCAAAGGCGCGATCGAAAGCAAACTGCAAAGGTTGGATAGCCAGAGGAATAATTTCTCCCGCGGCGGCTTTTTTATTTTCAATGAGACGCCACGCCGCCTTTTGCCGCCTCCCTCCTCGAGGTGGAGGTCAGTCAAAAAGGAGGTCATGGCCTGGCGCTTGAATATCTCCTCGGAGGTGGCGGAGGGGTTGGGGGCCTCCTTCTCGTCGACGAACTGCTTGATGTCCTTGTAGAAGTTGATGTCGTAATTCGGATATTCCAATAGCCCGGGGGCGTAGACGTAGATCTCGCGGGAGGATAAAACCTTGCCCAAAAGATCGACGATGGCGTAGCAAAAGCCCCTATTCACCTCTGATAGATCCAAAAGCACATAGGCCGCATGGGCCGATAGTTCCTCATACACGGCCCTTAATAGGGCGAGGAAATTATCCTGAAGTTCCTCGTCGACTTCATAACGTTGGAGGTATTTCTCCACCGCCACATCGACCGCATCGGTCTCCAGCACACCCTCCTCGGGCACCTGGCTGGATAATCTCTCATACGATTTATCGTGGGCCTTGATGTGGGCGATGGGGTAAAAGTCGCGCTTGGGGTTTTTAAAATCGAGCAAGTCGAAGCCATTGACCCTGAAGAAACCCGAATACTTCAATAGCCCCTTGAGGGAGAGGATGTCGATTATCTCCTCGGCCTTCAGCCCGGAAAAAAAGCAGAGCCCGGACCCGGGATAGGCGAATGATAGCCTCGCTTTCGGGAGGTAATTGGGGCTATAGGAGAATTCGATCATCGCTATTTCAAAATGAAGTCCTTGAGGTCCTCTCTGGTCTTATGCTTGCCGATCCCGTTATGGATCTCGTGGCGCTGTCCGGGATAGATGATCAGGGTGACGTCTTTGACGCCGAGCTTCTGATACATCTTCGCCAGTTTGCGCGGGCCTTTGCCATTTCCCCCAACGGGATCCTCATCCCCGGCGATGACGAGGATCTTCTCGTCTTTGGAGATGTTGGCGAGGTTCTTTTTCTTATAAAGGCTGGCTAAGCCGGTGAAGAAACCAAGGAAGAAACTCTTCGTGTTATCGGCCCCGCAATAGGGGTCATCGATATAGGCCTGGACGACTTTCGGGTCATGGGAGAGCCAGTCGACATCCGTCTTCCTATCCTTGACGGCGGAGGAGAAATTGCCGATGCAGAGATAGGAGAGCAATTTATCCTTCTTGGTCCAGTTTTTCTTGTTGACGCGGAGCTTGGCGATGAATTTGGCCAGGCCGTATTTCTTCGAGGGGCCGTCGCTCCCGGCGATGATGACCTTATCGGCGGTATTGGGGTGCCTCTCCAAATAGCTCTGGGCCATGAATGAGCCCATGGAGAAACCCATCAAAACGGTGGGTAAACCAGTTTCTTTTTTAACCCTCTCGACGTTTAGGGCCAGGCCATCGACCGACTTGAAGAAGCCATCTTCCGGCCAGATCTCGAGCTCCTCGAGGCTTTTGGCGTTTAAGCCCTGCCCGAAGGCGTCGTGGACCCAGACGTTGATGCCGAATTCGTTGAGGTATTCGGCCAAGGGCTCATAACGGGCGGCATACTCGTTCATCCCGGTGTGGAGGACGAGGTTGTGGGTGGGGTTTTTGGCCTTCCAGTGGCAGCCTTTGATGATCTCTCCGCTCGGGAGTTGGACTTGGAATTGCTCGTACATTGATATCGCTCCTTAAATGCCGTTGGGGTTTTTCTTTTGGAAGTTGTAGGAATCGCGGCAGGCGTCGACGATGGAGAAACGCGCCTCCCAGCCTAGTTCCTTTTTGGCCTTGTCGCAGTTGGCGTAGTTCTCGGCCACGTCCCCTGCCCTCCTGGGGCCGATGATGTAGGGGATCTTGATGCCGTTGGCCTCCTCGAAGGCGTGGACCAATTCAAGGACTGAGGTCCCCTTCCCGGTGCCGAGGTTATATATCTCAAGCCCCGGTTTGTCGGCGAATTTCCTAAGCGAGGCCACGTGTCCCTCGGCCAGATCCAGGACGTGGATGTAGTCGCGGACGCCGGTGCCATCGGGGGTCGGGTAATCGTCGCCATAAATCTTTAACTGCTTCAATTTACCGACGGAGACCTGGGAGATATAAGGCATGAGGTTATTGGGGATGCCGTTGGGGTCTTCACCCAATAAGCCGGAGGGGTGGGCGCCGATCGGGTTGAAGTAACGTAGCAAAATCACGTTGAACTCGGGGTTGGCCTTCTGGAAGTCGGTGAGGATCCTCTCGATCATGACTTTGGTCATGCCATAGGGGTTAGTGGCCCCACCGGTCGGATCTGTTTCCACCAAAGGCATATGGGTCGGCACGCCATAGACGGTGGCCGAGGAGGAGAAGATGATGTTTTTGACCCCGAACTCCCTCATCAAAGAAAGCAGGGTGAAGGTGCTATCGAGGTTATTCTTATAGTATTCGAGCGGTTTGACGACGCTTTCGCCGACGGCCTTAAGCCCGGCGAAGTGGATGACGGCGTCGATGTGTTCCTTCTCGAAGACCTTCCTGAATTCGCCCTCATCGCAGCAATCCACCTTATAAAAGGGCGGCCTTTTGCCGGTTAGCGTCTCGATTCTATCGAGGACCTTCTCCTTGGAATTCGACAGATTGTCGGCGATTACCGGCTCAAATCCCGCCTCCAATAGGGCGATGACCGTCTCTGAGCCGATGAAGCCCATTCCGCCTGTGACTAAAACCCTCATTGCTTCTCTCCTTTGTTTTTCTTGAGTGAGCGTTCGATTTCTTTTTTGCGCTTGGCCGAGTTTTCCTCTTTGGCCTCTTTTTTCATTTTAGCCTCATTTTCGAGCCGCTGGGCCAATGTCTCGATCAGCTTATCGGAAATGAGTTTGCATATCTCGGCCTCAGCCGCCAGGCGGAGGGCCACTAGACCCAATCTCCCGGTTAAGCCATCCTCGGCCTTCTTCGGATCGGTTTCGGCGACTTTCTCAAAGTCGTTCACACAGTTATCGACGGTGCGCTTCGTCAATTTGACGCGTTCGTTCATGACCCGGGTCTGGACCCCTCTATAGAAGTCATATAGCCTTCCCAAGTCGTTGGTGACGAAGGGGTCGAGGGAGAGCATCGTCTTCATCTGGTCGAGCGACATCGTCTGCTTCATCAGGGTGATGGCCATTAGATAGCCAATCTGGTTTTTGGAGTATTTCTTCTTGATGGGCTCGGTGATGATCTTGGCCTTGACGTAGTTATTGACCATGAAGGAGGTTAGCCCCTTCTTGGGGTCGTCGCTTTCAAAGGGAGAGAGGACGCCGTTGATGTAGGAAAGCACCTGCTCCATGTAGAGGTCGATGCCGGGTAGCTCCTTGTAGCTGGGTAGCGAAAAGGAGGCGACCTCGTCCAACCAATCCTGCAGTTGCTTAACTTCCTGGCCCATCAGCGTTTACCCAATTCCTCTTCCATCATCTTGTTGAGCGAGGCCGGATTGAACTTGCCCTTGTACTGCTTCATTATCTGCCCGATCAGGAAGCCCTTGGCCCGATCCTTGCCGGCTTTGAAGTCGGCGACCGACTGCGGGTTGGCGTCCAATATCTCGGTGACGGCCTTTAGCATTAAGGAGAGGTCCTCGACCTGCTTCTCGATGCCTAAGGATTTCCTAGCCTGCTCGACTGGGACATCGTTATTCAAAAGGTAGTTGAAGATATCCACGCACTGCTTGTGGGTGTAACCATCCTCCTGGAGGCTGGCGATCTCCCCTAATTTCTCCGGGGGCAACGGGAACTCGGAGAGCCCCACCGCGTTTTTGTTCAGGTAGCCATTGACCTCGACGATGAGGAAATTGGCGACCGTCTTGGCCGATTTGGCGTCCTTGGCGGCTTTCTCAAAATAGGAGGCGCTGTCTAAATCCGAGAGGATGATCTCGGCGTCTGTTTTGCTAAGCCCCATCGAGAGGTATCTCTCCTTCTTCTGCTCGTATAGTTCGGGGCAGGAGGAGATGGCATCTTCAACGAAGGAATCCGAGAGGCGGATGGGGACGATATTCGGCTCGGGGAAGTATTTATAGTCGACGGCCGAGGTTTTGACCCTCATCAAAATCGTCTTCTTGCTGGCCTCGTCGAAGCGGCGGGTCTCCTGATTGATCGGGGTGCCCGAAAGAAGGAGGGCGTTTTGCCGCTTTATCTCGTAGTCGATGGCCTCCTCGATGTTTTTGAGGGAGTTGAGGTTTTTAATCTCGACCTTGGTGCCGAATTTATCGGAGCCATAGGGACGGAGGGAGATGTTGACGTCGCAACGCAATGACCCCTCCTCCATCTTGCCATCGCTCACTAAGGAGTAGACGACGATGTTTCTAATATTCTCGACATAGTGCATGGCCTCGGTGCCATCCCTGATGTCGGGGCGGGAGACGATTTCCACCAGGGGGACGCCGGCCCGGTTATAGTCGAGCAGGGAGTAATCGGGGAAGTGCAACTGCTTGCAGGTATCCTCCTCCATGTGGAGCCTCTCGATGCGGATGCGTTTGAGTTTGCCATCCTTTCCCTCGACGTCGAGGTAGCCCTCGCTGCCGATGGGGTGGAACTGCTGGGTGATCTGAAAGCCCTTGGGGAGGTCGGCGTAAAAATAGTTCTTGCGGTCGAACCTGACCAATTGGTCGATGTCCATGTGGAGGGCGTGGCAGACGCGGATGGCGTTGATGACGGCCTGTTTATTGACTAAGGGCATCGTGCCCGGATAGGCCATATCCAAAAGGGCGACCTGGGTATTGGGCTGGGTGGAGAAGGAATTGGGGGCGGAAGAGAACATCTTGGAGGCCGTCTTCATCTCGACGTGGATCTCAAGACCGATGACTGCTTCGAAGTTCATAGTTTCTCCCCCTTCCTGTTGATAACGCTTAAGCCGGAGAGCCCACTGACGGATTCGAAGGCCTCGGCCATGGCGAGTAGTTTCCCCTCCTCGAAGGGGCGGCCGGTGAAGTTGACGCCCAAAGGCATCCCATCCTCAAAGCCCAATGGCAGGGTCAACGAGGGGAAACCCCCGAAGTTACCTAGGGCCAGATGGTTGTCGGCAATGAGGTATTCGTCGGAGAGGCGGTCGCTATTGCCGGAGAATAAGGGGGCGATGGAGGGGGCCGCCGGGGCAAAGATGAAGTCGTATTCCTCAAACACCTGATTGGCCCGCTCGACGATTTTGGCGCGAAGCCTCTGGGCCCTTCTGAATAAGACGTCCTGATTCTCGGCCATCAAGGAGAAGGAGCCGATGACGAAACGCCTCTTGATGAGTTCTGAGAAGCCGGCGGTGCGGGCGTTGGACATGACTTCCTGATAGGTGTTGCCGCCGAGATAAGGCCCGAATTTGATGCCATCCAGATTGGCGTCGTTAGAGGTGGCCTCGGCGCAGGAGATGACCATGTAGGCGGCGTATATCGCCCCCAATAGCTCAGGCGAGAAATCGACGCGGTCGACCTTGGCGCCCAGCTTTTCCAATTCGGTGAGCGATTTATTGAATTTATCGAGTACCACTTTGTCGGAGATGGTGTTGACGACGTCATTCAAGACGGCGATCTTCATCCCCGCGATGGGCTTGCCGATATAGGAGGGGTAATCCTCGACCGGCTTGAAGGAGGAGGTGGCATCATGCTCATCGCGGCCCGAGAGGACGGATAGCAAGATGGCGGAGTCGGCTGCGCTCCTGGTGAAATAGGCGACGTGGTCCAATGAAGGCGCGAACGGGAATAATCCATAACGGGAGATCCTTCCCCAGCTTGGCTTCATGCCGACCAAACCGGCTAAGGAGGCCGGCTTACGGACGGAGTCCCCGGTGTCGCTGCCCAAGGCAAAGGGTACGATGCCGGAAGAGACGGCAACGGCCGAGCCGCAGCTCGACCCACCGACTTGGCGGGTGTGGCTGGAATCCCAGGGGTTGTATGTCTTCCCCTTATGTCCGGTGGTCCCACTGCCACCCATAGCTAACTCATCGAGGGTGGTTTTCCCTACTAGAATCGCCTTCTTTTCGCGTAGCTTTTGATAGACGGTCGCATCGTATAGGGGGGTATAGCCGTTTAAGACGTTGGAGGAGGCGGTCGTCTCCATCCCTTTCGTCGAGAAATTATCCTTCAGGCAGAAGGGG
Source organism: Bacillota bacterium (assembly GCA_030537155.1). Lineage (GTDB taxonomy): Bacteria > Bacillota_I > Bacilli_A > RFN20 > CAG-826 > Alloenteromonas. The sequence goes on along the minus strand of JAUNOH010000007.1, from coordinate 48,822 downwards.
ATTCCCCATAAGGGGTTATCCTCCTCGACCTCCCCGAGTTCGGATAGCTGACGCAAAGCCTCCTCCTCGGTGATCATCTCGAAGGCGTTGTCTTTATTTTCCTTGGCCCGCCTCAAAGATTCCAAAACCAATTCCTTGGCGGTGATCCTTTTTTCGACTAGGGCCTGGTGGATCTCCAAAATCGTCAAATCGAGTATATGCATCAGCCCACCACCTTCGGCAGTTTAATCTGCCCATCTAGTTTGCTTCCCGCGTTGGCGAGGGCCTCTTCCTTGTCCAAAGGCTTTTCGGGGACATCCTCCCGGAGGCAGTCGACCGTCACGTCGAAGGGGAAGGTCATGGGCTCATATTCGTCGAGCCCGCCGATCTTGCCGATGGCCTCCATCTGCTTGGTCAGGGTGGCGAATTCGCCCAAAAGAGTCTCATATTCGGACTCAGACATGTCGAACATCATCCGATGCGCGGCATCCTTAAGTAATTCCAGCGTTATCTTTTCCATAATGGTTGAAACTAATTTTAATTAGCGGCCCTCCCTTTTACTATCCCGCGTATTTGCCAAGGTGGGAGATGGCCTCCTCCTCGTCGATGACCTCGATTCCGAGGGCGTGGGCCTTATCGAGTTTGCTCCCGGCGCCCGGGCCGGCGATGACGAGGTCGGTCTTTTTGGAGACGGAGCCGGTGACTTTGGCCCCGATGCTTTCCAATATCTCGCTCATTTGGTCGCGGGAATAACGTTCCAATGAGCCGGTTAGGACGATGGTTTTGCCGTAGAAGTAATTGTCGACGTCCACCGCATCATCCCCGAGGTAACGGGTGTTCACGCCCTCCTTTTGCAGGGCGTGGATCTTCTCGATGTTCGCGGGTTCATGGAAGTAGTCATATAGCGACTTCGAGCTGACGGGGCCTAAATCCGGCACGGCCATGTAATCGTCGATGGTTAGTTCATAGTAGTCCTCGATGTTCTTCCATCTCTTGGCTAATCCCCTGGCCGTCTTCAAGCCGATCTCCTTGATGCCGAGGCCGAATAATAGCCTCTCCAGGGAACGCGTCTTGCTATTCTCGATCGCGTCGATCAGCGAGTCGCATGATTTATCGCTCCAGCCATCCAGGGCCTTGATCTCCCCCATCTTGTCATAGAGGCGATAGATTGAGGGGATATCGCTTAGGAAGCCCTCGGAGAAGAACTCCTCGATGACCTTATCGCCCATCCCGTCGATATCCATCGCGTCACGGCTGGCGAAGTGGATCATCCCCTCGATTTGCCTACTGGGGCAATCGGGGTTGAGGCAATAATGGAGTCCCTGGACCTTGCTTAATTTCTTGCCGCAATCCGGGCAATCCTCGGGCATAACCCACGGGGTCTGGGTTCCGTCTCTTTTCTCCGGCAACGGGCGCACCACTTCCGGGATGACGTCGGCGGCTTTCCGCAAGACGACGATGTCCCCGACCATCAATCCCTTCTCCTTGATGAAGTCCTCGTTGTTGAGGGTGGCCCTTTGGACGGTGGAACCCTGGACACGGACAGGGGATAAGACGGCATTGGGGGTAACTCTCCCGGTCCGGCCGATGGTGATGAAAATATCGAGCAGCTTCGTCGTCACCTCGGAAGGCGGGAACTTATAGGCGGTGGCCCACTTCGGGGTTTTGGCGGTGTAGCCGATCGAGTCGTAGGAATCGAGGTTATCGACTTTGAAGACGAGGCCGTCGATGTCATAGTCGAGGCTCTCCCTCTTTTTGCCATATTCCTCGATGTAGGAGAGCATCTCCGAGGGGCCATTCAATAGCCTCCTCTCGTGATTGGTCCTAAAGCCTAGTTCATCCAAATAGTTGAGGGCGTCGGAGTGCTTATGGATGCCAAGCTCCTCGGCGTTGACCAGATAATACCAAAAGGCCTCGAGACCACGCTTGGCGGCCACGCTGGAATCGAGATTCCTGATGCTCCCGGCGGCGGCGTTTCTGGCGTTGGCGAATAAGGGCTCGCCGTTGGCCTCCCTCTCTTTGTTTAACCTTTCCAACGAGGCCTTGGGCATATACACCTCGCCGCGGACCTCAAATGGCCTCTTCTCCTTAACCCTCAGGGGGATGGAGCGGATGGTGATGACGTTTTGGGTGACTTCCTCGCCGACGTTGCCATCGCCGCGGGTGACGCAGTATTGAAGCTCCCCGTTCTCATATATCAAAGACATGCCGAGGCCATCGATTTTGACCTCGCCCATATAGGTGACTGAGTCCTTCCCCACCACGTCTTTAACGGAGGAGTCGAAATGCCTGACCTCATCCTCGTTATAGACGTTTCCGAGGGAGAGCATCATCCGCTTATGGGGGATCTTCTTGAACTCGCTGGCCACCTGGCCCCCGACGCGGTTGCTCGGGGAGTTCTTGCTCTTTAAATCGGGCCATTCCTTTTCCAAAAGGATTAGCTCATTGAGATAACGGTCGAACTCGGCATCGCTGAGACTCGGGTTGTCCAAAACGTAATACTCATAGTTGGCTTTCTCGAGTATGGCCGTCAGTTCGTTGATTCTATTTGCCGCCTCATCGTGTTTCATGCCGTGCCTCCTTTTGAGGATTTCCTGCTGAGGAGGGGGTGGTTGGCGATGAGCGTCTTCTTCCCCTCCGATTTGAAGTTGATCTGGATGATGGTGTCGGTGATGATCGCGCACACCTCGCCCTCACCGAATTTCTCGTGGTAGGCCACATCCCCCACCTTCCAGTCGCTGATGCCATTGGTGAGGGGCTTGGTGGGCTCGGGCTCCTTTTTCTTCTTCTCCTCGAATGGGGAGATGGCATCCCCGTCGGAGAAATAGGATGCCGGGGCCTTATAGACTTTGCTCCAGCCGTTATTCTTCCCGCGGCCTCCCCCATAGTATGGGCGGTCATCCCAGCCCGAATAATCCTGGCTGGGCGGGAAGGCCAAATCGGCCTCCTCGAAGAATTGGGAGGGCATCGCCTTCCCATCGGTGACGTAGGAATAGGAGCTATTGCAGCTCATATAGAGTTTCTTCCTGGCCCTGGTCATGGCGACATAGGCCAGACGGCGTTCCTCCTCCTCGCCATCCCTGCCGGTCTCATTCAGGGCGCGGTCGCTCGGGAAGGAGCCCTGGTTCATGCCGATGACGAAGACGTTATCGAATTCCAAGCCCTTGGCGACGTGGATGGTCATCAAAGAGACGTAGTTCCCGCCATTCATGTCGTCTTGGCTCGTCAATAAAGAGACGTTTTGCAGATACTGCTCAAAGCTCGATTCCGGGTTCCTGGTGATGAAGGAGTTGATGTCGTCGAATAAGGCGTTGACGTTGGATAGCCTATCCTCATTCGGGGATTCCTCGTCGGCGATATAACTCAGGTATCCGATCTCGGAGACGAAGGTCTTTAAGGTGGCGGAATAAGCCTCGATGTTCTCGCTTAACTTGGCCTTGGTGGCCTCGATTTTGGCCGACATTGCCAAAAGGGCGTTGATGACGCGGGATTGAAGTTTGCTTTTTCCCCCGTCGAGCTCGCGGATATATTGGTATTCGCTTTGGCCGGCCGCGGCGGCTTCGGATTTGATGATTTCCAAGGAGGTATCGCCGATGCCGCGCCTCGGGACGTTGACGATGCGGTCGAAAGCCACGTCATCCAATTCGTTGGTGAGCAAGCGGAAATAGGCCAAGACGTCTTTGACCTCCATCCTCTGGTAGAAGCGTAATCCCCCGAAGATGCGGTAAGGCACCCCGTCTTGGGCAAAGCGCGATTCGAAGGGCCTGGTGGCATAGGATGAGCGATATAAAACCGCGATGTTGGAATAACTCCCCGCCTGTCTCCTGGCGATGGAGCGGATCTTGTTGGAGACCCACTCGGCCTCGGCCTCGGCGGAATAGCCTTTGTAGGTCTCGATCTTCTCGCCGTCGGTCTCGGTGGTGAATAAGTCTTTTGGGACGCGCTTTTTGTTGTTTTTGATGAGCTTGTTGGCTGCTTCCAAAATGACATTGGTGGAGCGGTAGTTCCGGTTGAGGATGATGGTCTCGGTCCCGGGAAAATCCTTCTCGAAATCGAGGATGATCTTCTGATTGGCCCCACGCCAGGTGTAGATGGTCTGGTCGGGGTCCCCGACGACGTAGACCGAGGTCTCGGGGCGGAGCAAGTATCTGAGCAGCTTATATTGGACGTCGTTGGTGTCTTGAAACTCGTCGACGAGGATATGGGTGAAGCGCCTCCTCCACTTGAGGCGGATCTCCTCGTTCTCGCCCAATATCAAGATGGCTTTCAATAGCAGGTCATCGAAATCGAGGGCGAACATCTCGGCTTTCCGATCTTCGTAGTTACGGAAGATGGTGATCCAACGGCTCTCCTCCTCTTTGTTTTTGGGGTTGGGGGTGATGTCGTCGGGATAATATCCGGCGCCTTTTTTGTTGCGGATATAACGCAGGCTCTCCTTGATGATGTCGTCGCCTTTTTTATAGCCCATCTGGAGGCAGACATCCTTAACAAGCGAGGCCTGGTCGTCCTCGTCATAGATGGTGAAGGAGGGCTTATATCCGATGGCGGAGGCCTCCTCCCTGAGGAAGCGGGCGCAGAAGCTATGGAAAGTCAAAATATGGAGATAGGGCGATTCGTCCTCCAAGAGGGCGTTGGCCCTATCCTTCATCTCGGTGGCGACCTTGTTGGTGAAGGCGATGGCCAAAATGCTCCGGGGGTCGACGTTTCTTTCCCCGATGAGGTAGCAGATGCGATAGGTGAGAACCCGGGTTTTGCCGCTGCCGGCCCCGGCGATGATGCGGACATATTGCGAATCGGTGGTGACGGCGGCCAATTGGGTTTCGTTGAGGAGGGTCGAATAATCCATACGGGGATATTCTACTACGGGATGCCTTCCTTTTAAAAAGGAATGGGTCTATTTTCGAGGCCGCATCTCATACACTGTTAAAGAATTGGTAAAATATTCCCCATGGCGGCTATGACTCCAAGAAAGACCCCAATCCAAAACATCGCCTTCATGTCGATGATGGCGGCTTTGAACATCATCTTTTCCCTACTGGCCTCCTTCTTCCCGCTGGCGGGTTTATTCATCATGATCTTCCTGCCTTTGGCCTCGGCTTTGACCGCCTATTACTGCCAAGCCCGTTATTACCCGGTCTACGTCGTGGCTAGCCTCGGCTTATCCATCGCCGTGACGGCCTGGGATTTCTCCAACACCCTCTTTTACCTATTGCCCTCCCTGATTTCCGGGGTGGCATATGGCTTCTTCAAAAAATGCGGATTGCCCACCTCTTTGACCCTGTTTTTCGTCTCGCTTTTAAACACGGGCTTGACCTATCTTTCCCTCTCGCTCATCGAGCTGATTTATGAGATCGATATGATCGGTTTTTTGCTCGGCTTATTGGGGCTAAGCGAAAACGAGTACATCCTCTATGGGGTGCCCGCTTTCATCTATGCCTACTCCCTCTCCCAAAGCTCCCTCAGCAACCTCTTCATCGAGATAACGCCGCTGCATCTGGATAATGAGAAGCCGCTGCCGCTTTGGCTATCTTCCTTCGCCTATCCGCTTTATGCCCTATTTTGCTTTGCCCTTGTGCTGTTATTTTCCTTCTTCGACCAGTGTCTTTTCTTAGCTAATCTATTCGCTTTATTCGGAATATATTGGACGGTGTTTGCCATCGCCGGGGCCATCCCGATGAGGAAAGCCTCGCATTACTGGGCCCTTGGCGCCTCGTTCTTCGTCGGCCTCTGCATAACGCTCCCCCTATTGAATATCGTCCCGGAAAACCGGCTCTATCTATTGGGCATAATCGCCCTATCAGGGGCGATGGTTGGCCTTTTCGCCCTGAACCTTTTGTTGTTAAGAAAACGGGACGAACCTACAATTAACGATACGGAGTGAAGATGCGCTTTCTAAGATCGTTCGGCCTCGGGCTGCTATACATCATAATCTTCCCATTCATCCTGGCCGGAAGCTGCCTGGTCGGGGTTTTCGCCATCTTCAATCTGGTCTTCCGCGGCATCGCCTTGATTGTCCACTTCTTCAGGGGTGAGGAGCTATACCCCGAATACGAGGAGGATGTCGAGGCCCAAAGGCGCATCGAGATCGTCAATAACCCCAAGGAGGAAGAACCTGCCCCGGCCCCGGCCCCCCAGAATATCTACGTCCAGCAAAACTACTACCAGGGTCAACCGCAGCAACAGCAAGCCCTACCCCCGCAGCAGCCGCAGATGCAGAATCTCCCCCAATACGCCCAGCCCCCTTTCCCGCAGGGCCCCTACTACAATCAATCTCAACTTCCAAATGCCCCCACCGGGCAGATCGGGACCCAAGAGACCCCCACACCAATCGCCCAGCAACCGGCCCCACAGATCATCCAGCAGCCGGAGCAACCAACAGTCGCCGAACCCGAACCGGTATATCCGGCCATAGAGAATAAGGGGGATGAACAATGATTCCCTCCTTCCTGATTTCAGTGTCTTTGAGCGAGTCCGACCGCCGGGCTTTGATCATCGTCGCCATCATCCTTTTGATCCTCTTCCTGCTTTTGGGGCTCATCGGCATGCTCATCCGCTACATCGTCGGAAAACAGAGCGAAGTCGGCGAGAGCATGATGTATGACGTCGTCTTGACCAACGTCGTCACCAGCCCCAAGCAATTCCGGAAGCTGGCCTATAAGAAAAACGGCAGGCTTTTATTTAAGCAAACCTGGAAACCGGTGTTGGTCGGCATATTGGCCGTGCTCTGCTGGCTCATCTCATCGGGGGTCAGAAACGATTTTACGGCCGATGTCTTCGGCGAGTTCTCCGAGCTCTTCTTCCGCTGGGACTTCCAGGCCGAGGGGGTCACCACCAAGGTCTTCGGCATGACGGTTTTGGCCGATTGGCCACCTTTGGTTGAGGGTTATCCGAAATTCGAAATCGGCCATTTGGGGAGTTACATCACCGCCATCCTCGCCATCATCGCCATCGCCTGGTATCTGCTCTCCTGCCAGGGGTATCTGGCTAGGTTAGTCATGATCGAGGTCAGGGTCCGCTCCGTCTTCCATAAATCGCTTAAGGACTTCCAGGCTGGAAAGCTAGATTCCGAGCTCTTCAAGCCGGGCCAGAAATATCCCGACAAGGAAGAGAAGAAATAGAGGAAACAAAAATGCCAAACATGACATTGGAAGATAGCATGCACCGCATCATCGGTTACCTCGAAATCGATGGAAGGGGCAACAAGACCCTCCGCGATCCGCACCATAAAATCCTCGGCTATTACGAAGCCGGGCGCAATGTGACTATGGACTTTACCCACCGCATCGTCGGATACGGGGATATCCTGGCTTCCCTGCTAAACAGGTAACAATTCTAAAGTACTAAAAATCCCCGGGTTTCGCCGGGGATTTCTTTTTAAAACTCGAATCAATACTCGAAATCGTCTTTGGTCAGCACCCACCCGACGAGGTAGACGATGCCGATGGCCACGAAGAGGAAGAAGGACAGGAAAAAGGTTACCCTCGAAGACGAACTTGTAAACGAGGTAATAAATAAGACGAAGTCGATCAATAAGGCGGCCACGACCAAAATGCAGATCAGGGGCGTCATCCCCTGAATGCGGCCTTTTTTGTAGACCCAGGCAAAGCCGCCGAAGCAGGCGAATACCTCAAAGATGGCAAACACCGGATAGAGCAGCCACACCACCAAATTGACGCCCATCTGCCAATTGTCGTCGGCCAAAATCGGGGTGCCACCCGAGGCGACCGAAGTAATCATCGGATATAGCTGGAAGGCAATCGCGTCGTAGATGAATAAAACTGAGGAGACGATGATGAGGATGTTGCCAACCCTCATCTTCTTCGGCTCCTTAGCGGGGGCCGCAGGGGCGGGCGAAAGCTCGGCCTCCTTCTTATGGGGCACGACGGCGATTTCCGGTTTTTTCTTTCTTTTTAGAAACATAGCGAGATTGCGGTGACCACGATCAAAAGGGCGAAGACGAAAGCCACGCAGACGAAGAAGTAGAACGTCCTCTTGCGTGCCAGCTCGGCCCTCTCCTGCTCATTGAGTTCGGAGATGGGTTTTTTCTTTTTCTTCTTGGTCGTTGCCATATCCATCAATATTTTAGATTGCCGAAGGTCCGCGGGTAAGGTTCAGTGTCGCGGATGTTGGCCATGCCGGTGATATACATCAATAGGCGGTCAAAGCCGATGCCGAATCCGGAGTGGACGCATCCGCCCCACTTGCGGAGATTTAGATACCATTCCAGGGACTCGGGGTTTTCCTGGGTGGCCATCTTGGCTTTGAGCTTTTCGTAGTCGTCTTCCCTCTGACTGCCGCCGATGATCTCCCCTTCCCCGGGGACTAGGCAGTCGACGGCGGCCACGGTCTTGCCATCGGGGTTGAGCTTCATGTAGAAGGCCTTGATGGCGGCCGGGTAGTTCTTCAAGAACAATGGGCCTTTGACGACTTCCTCGGTCAGATATTTCTCGTGTTCGGACTGAAGGTCCATCCCCCACTCGATCTTGGAGTTATCGAATTTGTGGCCATTCTTAACGGCCTCCTCAAGGTATTTGATGCCATCGGTATAATCGAGGCGGACGAAATCCTTGGCCAAGACGTTTTTAAGTTTCTCGATGGTCCCGGGGGCCACGAATTTGTCGAAGAACTCCATCTCGTCGGGGCATTTATCGAGGACGTAGGAGATGCAGTATTTAAGGCACCCCTCCATCACGTCCATGTCGTCATCCAAATCGGCGAAGGCCATCTCCGGCTCGATCATCCAGAACTCGGAGGCGTGGCGGGTGGTGTTGGATTTCTCGGCCCTGAAGGTAGGGCCAAAGGTATACACCTTTCCAAAGGCTAAGGCGAAGGATTCGACGTGGAGTTGGCCCGAGACGGTCAAAGAGGCCTTCTTGCCATAGAAATCCTTATAAGGATCCTCGGCGTCGGTGACGACGGTGAAGACCTGCCCGGCCCCTTCGGCGTCGTTGCCGGTGATGCAGGGGGTATGGACGTAGACGAAGCCGTTATCCATAAAGTATTCGTGGATGGCCCGGGCTAGAACCGAACGGACCCTGAAGACGGCCGAGAAGGTATTCGTCCTCGGGCGGAGGTGGGCGATTTCCCTGAGGTATTCGAGGGAGTGCCTCTTCTTCTGCAGGGGGTAGTCCTCGCTGGCATCGCCGAGGAGGGTGACGCTTGAGGCGTGGACTTCGAAAGGCTGTTTCATCCCCGGGGTCAAAACGAGCTCCCCGCGGACGGATAGGCAGGCACCGGTCAGATAGTGGGTGACGGCGTCGAAATTCTCGAGCTTGTCATCGTAGACGACCTGAATCCCCTTGAAGCAGGAGCCATCATTGATTTCCAAAAAGCCGATGGCCTTGGAATTGCGGTTGGTCCTGACCCAACCCTGGATCAAAACGGGGTTATTTAGAGTGAGGTCTTCTCCTTTGGAGAGGCCCTGATAGAGAGCGGAGATTGAAATACCTTTGTCTTGCATAGCGAACTAAGTATATCAATTTCCCGTTTTTTGCATACAATTAGCGACGGAAAAATTATCGATAAACTATGTTTTCTCTCCCAAAAAGCACCCTGCTTCTACTGCCGTTGACTTTATTTGTTTCCGCCTGCAATCTCTCGGCCAATTCCTCTTCCTCGGATGAGCTGGTGGACGCCACGGGCTTCATGGTCCTGGATATCACTGACATTTCTAGCGATTCCTATAGCGAGGAGGAATCTTCCTTCAGCTACCGAAACTTCACCTATTACCTAAAAGGCGTTAAAAGCAGCGTTCAGGGATCCGCCTCCTATCTGGAGTTGGAGCCCAATTCCGGATATGTCTCCTATAGCGGCGGATACTGCGACTTCGCCTATCTGGGCATTTATTGCTACTCCGAAGCTGAGGTCTCCACGAGTTTTACCATCGCTATCGGCAGTCAAAACGAAGCCGCTTTAATCGAGGCGCCGGAGGAATCCGGGAACGTCTCATATGAGGTTTCTCTGACAAGCCAGAACTGGAAAATCAGCGCGGGAGATTCTCCCCTGCTCATCTATTCGGTTTCGATGTATAACTGATTTTAGAATTTGTCCCAGTCGGTGATCCGCCAATTGGGGTCGACGCCCAAGGTCAAGGGCGCGAACACCTTCCTCGGGTATAGATGCTCGGCCGTCTTGGCGATCATTGCGGCGTTATCGCCGGTGCACCAAAGCGGCGGGATGATGATGTTCATCCCCGAGTCTTTTAATTTGCTGGTTATCTCGTCGCGGAGGTAGCTATTCGCGGATACCCCGCCAGCCAATACCACCTGCTTGACGTTGAAGTCTTTGGCGGCCTTGATGGCTTTTTCCACCACCATGCCGACAGCGACGTCCTCAAAGGAACGGCACATGTCATCGAGCCTGACGGGTTCACCCTTCATCTTGAGGGAGTTGACGAGATTGATGACCGAGGTCTTTAAGCCAGAATAGGAGAGGTCATAGGAATCCTTATCCAGATGGGGTTTAGGAAGATCGTAGGTGTGCTTGCCCAACTTGGCGTGTTGATCGATGGGTAGGCCGCCGGGATAAGGCAAGCCGAGGACGCGGGCGACTTTGTCAAAACTCTCTCCTATCGCGTCATCCCTCGTCTCGCCGATGATCTCGAAATCGAGGTCGCCGCGCATGATGATGAGTTCGGAGTTTCCTCCCGAAACGACGACGCAAAGTAACGGGTACTGCAGTTCCCCAACAAACTCATTCGCGTAGATATGCCCGGCCAGATGATGGACGGGGATCAAGGGTTTTTTATAAAGCAGAGCCAATGTTTTGGCAGCCTGCAATCCGACGTGGAGGCAGCCGATTAGGCCAGGGCCCCTGGTGACGGCAAAGGCATCGATGTCATCAAAGGTTAAATTAGCCTGACGCAGGGATTCTTTCAGGCAGACGGAAATATTTTCGACGTGGAGCCTCGAGGCGATCTCGGGCATGACCCCGCCATATTTCTCGTGGACGGCGATTTGGGTGGCCACGACGTTGGCCAAAAGGCGGCCATCCTCGGTGATGGCGACCGCGGTCTCGTCGCAGCTTGATTCGATAGCCAGGATTCTAGTCATTGATGATGCTCCTAACCATATAGATGGCGTCTTCGCCGTCGCTGTAATACTGCGGCTTCACCACGATTTCCTTGAAGGCGTGCTTTTTATAAAAACGGATGGCGTTCTGATTGGATTTCCTGACTTCCAACGTCAGATTCTCGACCGGCTCCTCGCGTTCCCGGCACAGCTTGACGCATTCGCCGAGCAGGCGGTTGCCGATGCCTTTCTTGCGGTATTCCTCTTTGACGGCAATGCGATTGATGGTCGCCGAGTCGAAGGTGATCATGAAGTCGATGTAACCGACGATGTCGGGGCCGACCATGGCCACCAGCATCGTGGCAAAGGGGTTCTCGTTTAGTTCGTAGAGGAAATTCTCGTGGGTATAAGGGGCCGAGAAGCAGGCGTTCTCGATCTCGAGGACTTGGAGGATATCTGCGCTATTCATCTTCCTGACGATGACCTTAAGGGCGGAGTTCCCGGTGTCTTTTAAATAGACGGGGCTGGCGCCTAAGGGCTCAGCCTCATATTTTTCCTCACTGCATTTTGCCAAGGTCGGAAGCGGGGTATTGTGGGTGGTTTCCAATCCCAGATACTGCAAATCCCCGCAGATGGAAAACGTCGGATTCTCGGCGATATAGGATAAGACTTTCTCGTTATCCATAATGCAATCATCGATTAGGCATTCCTCGCCTTTATGGACGCCAAAATAAGAACGCTTTCCGCGGGCGTTGCTTAAGCAAATAGATGCATTGTCGCCATCTTTTAACGCCTCCAAAGAAGACACCATATAAAGGGGGATCGACAAAGCCAAGGCGGCGGTTTTGGCGATGGTCAAGGCGATGCGGACGCCAGTATAGGAACCGGGCCCCTTGCAGACGACCACCGATGATAAGTCGTCTTTCCCCAAACTGTTTCTGGTGAGGATATTTCCAATTTCCCCGACCATCAACTCTGACTGCCTTTGATTGGCTTCGTATTCGATGGCGTCGAAAAGCGATCCGTCTTTGGCTAGGCCGACGGAGAGTTTGCTGTTGCTTGAATCCAATAACAAGGCGTAGCTCATAGCGAATCGACTATACTCTCAAAATGTTTCCCATGGGGGATAAACGATAAACTCCTATCATCCCCGCCGAGGTTTTTGATGACTATCTCGAGATATTCATCAGGGATCAGGCTTTCGATGAATTGGGGCCACTCGATGAGGCAGACCCCATCGCCCTCGATGTATTCGTCTAGGCCGATCTCGATGTTTTGGTCCTCCAGGCGATAGGCATCTATGTGATAGAGGGGGATCCTCCCCTGGAAGTAGCACTTCATGATGTTGAAGGTGGGGGAAAGCACCACTTCCTCCACGCCCAGCCCCTTGGCCACGCCGGAGGTGAAGCAGGTTTTGCCGGCCCCGAGGTCGCCTTTTAGCAAGACGACGTCGCCAGGCTCAAATAAGCGGGAGATCCTCTCCCCCAGCTGTTTGGTCTGTTCGCGATTATTGGTGGTTAGGGTTTTTTCCATGTTGGGAATCAACGGGTTCGGAAGCCTTGAGGAATTTGGCATAAAGCTCCCTGATCTTCGAGTCGATGAAGGGGAATTTCTTCTCGTCCATCATCTTCAGCACTTCGTCTTTTTCGTTTTCGATGATCTTTATGAGCTTTTCGTCATACCCATAAAGCTTGGAGTTATAGACAAATTCCTTCTCGTCGAGGGTCTTCTCGATCAAATCGGGGTATAGCTTAACGTCGAGGTCGTAATCGATGTATTTCAGATAGCCTTTGTCCAGGATGGTCGGCGAGGCGATGTTGACGTAGTAGCAGATGCCTTGGCCTTCCTTAAACATGGCGATGACGTTCATCCACTCCTTCTTGAAGAGGATGAAGACGGCATTCTCCTTAGTGGCCCAGCGGCGGCCATCGGCCTCAGCCACCGCGGACATCCTGGAGGCTAGAGCCCAATATTCGTCGGTGTCGGCCACCAAAAAGGCCGGGGACCATATGCGATGGATCTTACCATCATGTTTGTAGGCTTGAACTTGAAGCCAATTGTTGAAGCGGGGGTCGTTGATCATAGGAGCTTTTCTCCTAGAGAAAGATTCTAACCCCAAAGCATCCTTTCTTAAAGAAAGAAGAGGAACAATGTCCTCTTCGTTTCTTATTCTTTGTTGATGATGGCGCCGATTTCCAGGAGCTGTTTCAGGTTTTTGGCCATCTCCTGGGTCGGGGCTGGATTGAAGGGTTTTTCCATCGGGATGATCATGAGGGTATCCTCATATCCAATCTCGAAATGGGTCATGCCCGGTTGGATGGAAATGGCTAAATCGACGAAGATGTTGTTGGTATCGATCTGAGCCAAGGCTTGCTTGAGCTCGTGGTTGATCAGCTTCTTCTCGCTGGCCTCGCCATAGACGATGTAGCGGCGGTTATCCTCGAGTTTGTTGTACTCGCTTATGCCATTGGGTGGGATAGCCCGATCGTTGCCTTTGAAGTAGATGTAGAGGCCACTGCCCTCATACTTGTTGGGATATCTTAGGGATTTTCCAACGAAGGCGGTCTGGAGGGTTTTGGTTCCCTTGATCTGGGCCGCGCAGTCGATGAGGAAGCAATCGGCTCCTTCATAGGTGAAGCTGACCGCATAGCGGGAGCCGACCTTGAAGATATTCTTATACATCTTCGAGTCGGTGAAGGCCGCATCCTCAATCTTCTTGTCGATATCGCCTTCGAAGTTGGTCACCGGGATATCCTTGAAGGCATAGGCATAGCTGTGCTTGTAGTACTCATCGAAGTAATGCCTGATCCAAGCGGTGCTGTGCTTTTTGAAGATCGTCGAGTAGACGAAGAGGGCCACGATGACGACGCCGATGGTCGGAAGGGCGATATAGAGGGTATAAGACGAGAGAGCCTCAACGAAGGTCGGGACGATCCAGCTGACCAGGATGAGCAGCGTCAGGCCGACCGAGACGATCGACTTGATGCGGTTACGGGTCTTATAAAGCTTGAGGAAGCTCGCCCTCTCGGTGTCGATGGCAGCCAATTCCGGATCATCGTAGTCGTAATGATCGGGTTCTGGCTCGGGAGCAGGTGCCGGGGCCGGGGCCGGCTCGGGCTCGGGTTCCGGCTCTGGTTCTGGAACCGGCTCTGGTTCGACGGAATCGGCAAAGTCGTCTTCTTCCGCTTCCGCTTCAACAACCTCAGGTTCCACCGCTTCAGCTTCCTCGACGGGAGCTTCTTCGGGCTTGCTATTGGCTAATTTTGATAATTCGTCGGCTTTTTCGTCGCTTTTTAATTGCTCGCCGAAGGTTTGTGATTCGCCCTCGGGGGCGGCATCGAAGGATTCGGTGCCCTCGATTACGAGATCTTCGCTCTCAATCTCGGAAACACTGACTTTTTTGGAGGCCATACTAAAATCTCCTTTTTGTGCAAATAGGAATATATCACGATTAGAAAATAAATCCCTCAACTAAGTTGCACCCAAAGCTGAAGGATTCATTAAGCGGCTTATTTTCTGACTGGGAAAAGCTTGTTGATACGCACCAACGGGCCATAGACGGCCATGATGACCGCGGTGGCCATTAAACCAGACGGAATGATATAGGGGGCGTTGTAGACCAGGGCCCCGACGAAATCGGTTTCGTAGATGAGGATGGACGAGGCATTGCCGCCGACGAAGCGAATGAAGGTGACCAATATGCCACCCAGCAAGAGGAAGCACTCCCCTTTCAGGTTATAAGTCGTCTGATCTTTCCCGAAGATGAGCGGGTTAAAGAAACCAATCGCGGCACAGGAGCCAAAGCCAATCAAGTAATCGAAGGGGAAGGTGGCAAAGCCATAGCCGTCGGTCAAACAGGTAAGCAGGCCATAGACGATGCCGGAGCTGACGAAGCCCTGAAAGGGGCCGCGGCGAAGGGCGATGAGCATCAAAGGCAGCATCTGAAGGTTGATGCTTCCACCGGTCGCCCCAATGGGGATGGTGATGAAATTCAAGCCAAAGGCCGCGGCGATGAGAATGCCGTCTTCGGTGATATCGCGGATGGTGAATTCGTCGTCTTTATAGGAAGCTCCTAGCGAGAAAACCGATGCGGCGGCCATGCAGAAAATAGAGACGCCAAGGCCCCATTCCATGGAAATCGAAGTGATCCACTCCCCGGCTTCAGAGCCTGACTCAAGAAATGATTTTGCCAAGCAAATAAAAACTAGGGAAAGGAGGGAAAGCATCGATCCCGCCACAAAAAATTCCTTTTTCCATTTGCCTAAGCCCATAGCTCCGGCAGATAGGAAGATCAGGGCGATGGTCAAATACATCGTCCAGTTCATGGAAAAGCCATTTGTGAAGTAATCGACTAAGGTTACATAGACGGTTGAGCCGTCGGCATCATACAAAATCTCCTCATATGAAAGGATGGGGGCGAATAGAAATAGGAAAGCCAAAATCGCAAAGCCGATCGCGAAGGCCCAGCCCCATTTCTCAAAGAACAGGCTCACCTTATTTTTGGCGTTCTCGTTTGGCGGCTGGTTATCCCCGCCTTCTTCTTTAACCAGGTTTTCGTTCTGCTCAATCATTAAAAAATCCTCCTAGCAGACGCACCCGGAGGAAAAAATCTTACCTCCGCCAGCATTATCTGGATCAGGTGTGCCGTCGAGCCTGCTTTAGGCTCCTCTCAGCCTCCTGTTGGGAAGCTCCGGATAAGAGAATTTTATGCTAACGATTAGACCAGTCAATAGCCTCGGAGCCGTTGGAAACTAGGATTTGATTAGTCTTCGAAAATAAATGTTGTCCAAACCAGCCGCCCCTATTCGCCGAAAGCGGAGAGGGATGAACGGCGCTCAGAATATAGTGCTTTGGGTTTTTGACATACGGGGAGTACCGTTTGGCAAATCCTCCCCAAAGAAGGAAGACTATCGGCTGATTTAGCCCATCGATATAATCCATGACGTCGGCTATGAAGCGCGAATACTCTTCTCTGGCGTGAGAAAGGGGTTCCCCTGCCCGCACGGTCAAATACGCATTAAGAAGAAGGACTCCTTGTTTGGCCCAGCACGTTAGGTCACCATTCGAGAAATCCATTGATATATTCAAATCATTTTGAATTTCTTTATATATGTTAATTAAAGAAGGCGGGGGTTCGATTCCTTTAGGAACAGAAAAGGAAAGTCCCATAGCCTGTCCGGGGTTGTGATAAGGATCCTGCCCAATAATAACCACTTTCAAATCCCTCGGTGAGGTTAGCTTGAAAGCTTGGTAAACATGGTCACGGGGAGGGTATACAACCCCTTTGGAGTATTCCTCATCAAGAAAATCATGAAGCGACCTAGAGTAGGGTTCGGCCTTCACTTTGTCGAACAGCTCTTTCCAATCTTGAATCATGAGAATTGAAGAAACGGATTAATTCCAAAAATAGGAACTTATTGTTTTAGTAAATAAAATTAATAAGAAATATTCGATTAAATCGAACTTTTTACCAGTCAACCGTTTCAGGAGAAACAATATTATCGTTGATTGTGTCCTCGACGATTTGACCATCCGAGATCCTGATCAAACGACCTGCACACTGCGCGATTTTTGAGTTGTGAGTGACCATAATGACGGTCTTCTTGAATTGCTTGGCGACGTCCGATAACAGCTTGATGATTTGTCCGCCGGTTTTGGAGTCCAACGCACCAGTCGGCTCATCACAAAGCAAAAGATCGGGGTTTTTAACCAAGGCCCTGGCAATAGCGACCCTCTGCTGTTCGCCGCCGGATAACTGGCTGGGGAAATTATCTAGCCTCTTATCGAGACCAACCTTGCCTAAAGTTTCCTTGGAATCAAGGGGCTCATCGGCCATAGAGGCGGCTAGCTGGACATTCTCCAAAGCGGTCAAATTTGGAATTAAATTGTAGAATTGGAAGACAAAACCTACGTTTTTCCTCCTGAAATTGCCAAGTTTCTTGGTATTCAGAGAAACGATGTTTTCTCCGCCCATCTCATATTTTCCGGCGGAAGCCTGGTCCATGCCGCCAAGAATATTAAGCAACGTGCTCTTACCTGATCCAGAGGCGCCCAAAATAACAACAAACTCTCCTTGTTCTACTGAAAAGCTGGCGTTTTTTAAAGCTACGACCTCGTTTTCTTGGCCCTCGTTATATACCTTGCTCAAACCATCAACAACTATCAAAGCCATATTCAATCCCCTGTTCGATTGTTTTTCAAACCTTTGCGGCGCTTTATCTCCAGATAAATTACATCTCCAATAACGCCAAGGAGCGCAATTGAGGCAATAACTATCGCAACGATCTGATAAATATGCATAAGCGAATTATAAATCAATTAATAAAAATACCACGCAAAAGGATGAGTGGCATTTAAACTAGAACAAAGACAAAGTAAAGATTAAATAGACTTAAGTAATAAAGGAAGTTCCGATAAAGACGGCAGTTTTCCTAAAATTTGTGACTCATCAACATGACCATAACCATAAGCGGCATAGATGAATGGAACTCCGGCCAATTTGCAGGCGTTTTGATCCATTGACGTATCACCGACATAAACAGGATTAGATAATTTATTTTCGTATATTAATCTTTTAATGTTATCCCATTTCGGGAAGCCATCTCGATTGTCTAAATGGCGGATAAAATAAGGCCCAAAGCCATAAATTTGGTAGAAAGCTTCAATGTAGCCGGCCATACAGTTACTAACTATAAAAAGCTGGTATTCTTTTGCTAAAAAAGCCAGGAAATCAATTCCAGGAACAAAAGTATCCTTGCGGCCGGCAAGTTTGACGATATAAGAAACTTCTTCTTTAGAGGCGATAGCTATACGCTTGAACGATTCGTCCGGCGACACATTAGGAAATGCCAGCTGGCCAATTTCTGCTGTCGTGTGCCCGGCATAGGAGGCGAAATCGGCTGGTGTTATGGATTTTTCCCACCCGTATTTCGCGAATATTGCATTCCAGGCCTCTGAAATGGGTCCGGCCCAATCCACGAGGGTGCCATCCATATCGAATATGATCGAATCAATCCTCTTAGAGCTCATGACGGGATTTTACTCGGTTGCTAGAGACATTAGTAATAAAACATCAGCATTATATTTTATTTTATATACAAAATCTTTAAGAAAAGCTCTGTTTTTATCGTACTTTTATCAATAACGAATATATCGTCGTAAATTTAATGGATATAAATGATTTTCTTCTCTTAATTAATAACAATTTTAATCTTTAACGACCTTTATATAAAAATAAGATTAAGCCCTTTCGTTGACTTAATTAAAATATCCCTATGAAACGCTTCTTTGACCCTAATCACCTTTCTCCAGAAACGTTATTGAAGGTCACCATTTCTTCAATTCTCGGGACTGTAGTCTTCTCAATCGTGGCTATAGTTTTTCAGTTTGTTGATGGCTATCTAGCTAACGAGAACACTTCTGTTGTCTTCCTTTCATTTATTTATGTTTTTTGGATACTGGCGGCGATCTGCCTTCTTCTTTTCATCGCCACACGCATCGTCTCTAGAAAGTCTCTAAACACAAATGAAGCGAGCTCCAACAGGGAGGATTGAATATGCAGGACTATATTAAGTACCTCCGTTCGATGGTGGGGAAATCAGAAATACTTTCTATCGGGCTCCAGGTTTTGGTTATAAACGAGCGAAATCAGATACTGCTCGAAAAAAGGACCGACAATGGCCTCTGGTGCGCTCCCGGTGGATCCCTCGACATTGGGGAAACCGTCATCGAGGGCGCCAAGAGGGAAGTTTACGAGGAAACCGGTATTGTTTTAGAGGACCTGACTCTTCTAGCGATTAACTCGGGCCCAAAGATGTTGATCGTCTACCCAAACGGAGACCGAACCTTCTATGTCGATCTGACGTTCTATTCCAGGGTGACAGGCATTGAGCCCAAGGTTTCCGATTCCGAATCTAGCGTTATCAAGTTCTTCTCAGAGGACGAGTTACCTCCCGAGGAGGAGATGCTCAGAGGCCAAATGCCGATGATCCGAAAATTCTATTCAGGCGATTTGAAAATCACCGTTGATTAATCTCGGCCATGCTGAAAAATCTATTTGGAGGAAATTTATGAAACTAGTTGGAAAAGTGTTGCTCTTGATAGCGAGTATCGTCTATTTGATCTGGGCCGTTTATGGCATCGTCGATGCGTGGGATATGTTTGTCTCTGCATTCACCTCAGTTAACTTGGAAGGAATAGGAACGAGCTGCTTAAGAATCGTTACTTCAGTTGTCATGATCTTGGGCGGCGTTGGTGGCATTTCCCGTTTTATTGGAATAGGCCCGTTTAAGGGATGGGTGTTCATTCTCTCTGTCATTATTTTGGTTCTAATTATTTGCGAATTAATTCTTGGAATCGTTAACACCGGAAACCTCTTCTACACGTCATCGGGAACGTTAATTGCGGTCCTATACTTAGTCGGTTATCTGATGTCAAAATAACCAACCGCAAAACCGCCACCAACCATGGCGGTTTTTTCGTCGCAAAAAACCTATTTCTCTTATTCAACAACGTGACCAAAAAAGCCATCCTCAAAGACCGGTCTCTCATTACGGGTTCCAAACATCTATCTACGTTGTAAACGCCATCCAAAGCGTTTGCTATTTGTCATACTAAAGATCGACGTCTCTAAAAACTAAAGGGAATTTGCTAATAAAACTCTTGGTTGTTTTCAAAAAGGATGGCTGAATAAAAACAACATTTTTGTTCACGAATAAAGAACGTTTTGAAAACAGAAGACAAAATTATCGCCAAAAGTGCCGTTTTTGTTCAGTTTTTTGTTGCACGAATTTTCGAGTTGGATATTCTAATGATAAGTTGCTAATCATATATAGAGAGGAGAAAAGCAATGAAAGAAACAAAAAGGAGTAAGGGCGAACTGTTCGTAATCCTTGGCATCCTCGCGGCGGTGGTTGCTGAGATTTTCGTTATGGTCGCCATTGCAGCCGCCGGAGCCGTATGGTCCACCGAAGCCACCACCAAAATCAGTAACAGCGGTGGAACAGCAGCCATACTTTCGGCGATTGCAGTCGTCATCACCGTCATCTGTCTGGTTGTCGGTTTCATCATCTGCCTCAAACGCAAGGCCTTCCTTTATCTGCTAGCCGATTTTGCCGGCTGCTGGGCTGGTCTGACTTGCGCCGAGTACATCGTCATTTTCGCTGCCGTTAAAGGGAATTCGTCAATCGCTGATCGCAATCTGGCTGCCGGATTGATTGTCGTCGCCGGCGTATTCTTCTTTATCTCTGGCTGCCTATTCGCCGCTGCCGTTTTAAAGGGCAAACCGTATGAGGTCACCGTCTTCGTCGCTGCCGAAGAAAAACCCGCCGTTGAAGAAGAAAAACCCGTTGAGGAAGAACCCGCTGAAGAGCCCGCTCCCGTCGTCGCCGAAGAGGCCCCTGCCGAGGAACACGTCGAGGAAGAAAAACCCGTTGAGGAACCCGTAGAAGAGGCTGAGCCGACCGAAGAAGCTGAGCCCGTCGTCGCCGAAGAGGCCCCTGCCGAGGAACCCGTTGAGGAAGAAAAACCCGTTGAGGAACCGGCTGAAGAGCCCGCTCCCGTCGAGGAAGAAAAACCGGTCGAAGAACCTGTTGCCGAAGAGGAGAAGCCCGCTGAGGAAGCTGCTCCCGTCGAGGAGAAACCGGTTGAGAAGAAACCCGCTCCCGCCAAGAAGAAATCCAGTGGCAAGAAGAAAGCTTCCAGCAAGCGCAGGAAGAAGAAACCCACTACTGGCACCGGAAAGGTCTATCACGTCTCCAAGCGCGGAAAGACCAAAAAAGGTGGCTGGAAAGTGAAGGGCGAAGGCGCCGAAAAGGCCAACAAGCACTTCAAGACCCAGAAGGAAGCCATCGCTTACGCTAAAGAGCTAGCCGGCTCCACTGGCCGCGTCCGCGTCCACTCCGTCAAAGGCACCATCCGCAGGGCCTAATCAACCCATAAACTAAGCCTCCTTCGTGGGGGCTTTTTTAATGCCAAAAGAAAACCGCCCGAAGGCGGTCGTCTTTCAAATCGGTGAGAGATTAATAATTGGTGGCCTGAAGCTCGAAATAGGCTTTCGGATGCTTGCAGACGGGGCAAATCTCGGGGGCGTATTTTCCAACGACGAGAGCACCGCAATTACGGCATTTCCAGATGGCGACGTCATCAGAGACGAACACCACACCGCCCTTAACCTTCTCGAGAAGCTTCAGATACCTTTGCTCGTGGGTTTCTTCGACCTTGCCGACGAGGCGGAACTTCGCGGCGATTTCGGTGAAGCCCTCTTCTTCGGCGATCTTGGCGAACTCGGGGTACATGTTGGTGTGCTCATAGTTTTCGCCATTGGCGGCATCCTCGAGATTTTCGACGGTGGTAGGAACTTCGCCGCCATGAAGGTACTTAAACCATAGTTTGGCATGCTCATGCTCGTTTCCGGCGGTCTCCTCGAAGATGGCGGCAATCTGCTCATACCCCTCTTTACGGGCCTTAGACGCGTAATAGGTGTACTTGGTGCGAGCCTGGCTCTCGCCAGCGAAGGCCTCCATCAGGCACTTCTCTGTTTTTGATCCTTTCAATTCCATTTTTTAGAATCCTCCTTGGATGGCCATATTATATGAGATATCGAAGGCTTTGCTAAGCAATGCGCTTCCAAAACGCCTCAAAGGACGCGATATGAGACGCAGTCGTTTGTTATCGATTTTTTAGCCCGCGGATAACCGGCGTTATTTCGAATTGAAAAAATATAGTCATTGATGAAAAATAGGGCATGCGCTTAAGGAGGCCAATTTTATTTTCACTAGTGGCTATGCCACTTCTTTTATCCTCCTGTTCCCCTGCTGCCTCATCAATCTCAGGATCATCTTCCTCCGCTGCCGCGTTTTCAATCAACGACGCGAGCATCTCGGTATACTCGGAATATAACCAAACTGAACAAGTGCCTGCATCATCACTGCAAATTCACACCACCTACTATTTGCTCATCAGTTTGGACTGCGTCGGAAATTTCTCAGATGAAACCAAACCCGTTTTCACCTACGACACAGAAAGTTTAAACATCGTCGTTCCCGATTTTTATAACTACTATTTCTATAGTCAGAAAACCCAGTTGTTCCTCATCGAATCGCTCCGTTCCGCGACTAGCCTCAGCTTCTCTTATTCTTTTTCCGGCTTTTATAAATCGTTTAAGGTCAGTAGCTTCGATTCCAGGATTACCGACGCCCCATATTACGAATGCGCCAACAGCGAGCTCTACGCCGATCTCTCCAGCCCTATGATGATCGAAAACCAAGATTCGTACGCGCAATTCGCGGAAGATTATCCTGAAATCTATTCGTATCTAAAATTGCCTTCGACGATAGACTTTTCCTCATTCGTAGTCTTAGTCGGGGCTAAGCTTTTTGAGAGAAGAAAGGATTACGATTTCGCCTATGAATGCCTTTATGAAGATAATGGCGCCCTTTATATATCATATTCAGAGGCATTAAACGACGAATCGTATGCCGAGGCGTCCGAGGCCTCATATTTCATGCGCTTCATCGCCGATGCCTTCCTGCTGGATAAGGCCTATTCCGACTACACCGCCGAATATCGAATTTTCTATTCGCTTTGAGGCGATTCGGTTAACTATTTTTTTGAACGAAAACATCAAAAGAGGCTGGTTAGACACCAGCCTCTTTCTTTATCTACCTTTAGAAGGCCCAGTTGCCGTCCTTGAAGATGGCCACTTCCTTGCCATCGACGGTCGTGCCGACGATGCTGAGGTCTTTCGAGCCGATCATGAAGTCGACGTGGGAGAGCGATTTGTTGATGCCCTTTGCAAGCAACTCCTCCTCGCTATACTTCTCGAATTCGGGATATAGCATCGTGAATCCGCGCCCCAAGGCCAAATGGCAGGCCGCGTTTTCATCGAAGAGGGTGTTATAGAAGAGCAATCCGGTGTTATTGATGGGGGAATCGTAGGGAACCAAGGCACATTCGCCCAAATAGGCGGAACCCTCATCGAGGGTCAGGATGGAGGCAAGAGCCTCCTCGCCCTTTTCAGCGTGGACCTCAACGGCTTTGCCCTTTTCGAAGCGGACCCAGAAATTCTCAATAAGAACCCCGTTGTAGCTTAAGGGCTTCGCCGAATAGACAATGCCCTCGGCCTCGCCCTTCATGGGGCTGGTGAAGCATTCCTCGCTCGGGATGTTGGGCTGGTAGAAAACCCCTCCTAAATTCGTCTCTCCGCCGCCTAAGAAGATGACGCCGGGAATCAATCCAACGGTTAAGTCCGTGCCGTTGGAGGAGGTGTAATGGAGGCTTTTTAGCTTAAGCGAATTGAGGTAGTCGCACCGCTTCTTCAAATCTAAATCGTGGGCCTCCCAATTCTTGATGCCGTTGCCATCCGCGGCCCTGGAAGTCTCCAAGATGGCCTGCCAAAGCTTCTCGACGGCCTTCTTCTTGCTCTTCTCCTCCGGGAAGACCTTCTGGGCCCATTTGACCCCCGGAACCCCGGCGATACACCACTGATACTTATTCTCGCGCTCGGTGCGGTAATGCCCGAGGACCTTGAACTTCTCCTGTCGGATGTAGGCGAATTTGCTGACATCCAGCCCAGCCATGCCGTCCGGATCATCGCTATCAAGCCATAGGAGGCAGGGAAGATCGTCGGTCAGCCACTTTTCCATGGCTTCCTCCATCGGAAGCACCTTGGCCAGGTTTTCCTTCTTCCCCCTCTTCATCTCGGCGCGGGTGACGAGGTCGCTCTGCCAGCTGACGACGACGCGTTTGGCGCCGCGCTTATAGCATTCCTCCACGACCATGGCGGTGAATTCCTCAATCTCCAAACGGGCGACGATCCTCACCGATTGGCCCCTCTTTAAGGCAATGCCGCTTCTAACGAGCAATTCGGCGTATTTCTTAAGTAGACTCTTTTTCATGAAAATCCTTTCTCTTTCAGCGGATATCTTAATCTAGATACGTGGAATTTGAACTAAAAAGTAAGAAAAAAGGCCGTCCTTTCGGACGACCTTGGTTTGTTGTGGATTAGAGGCGCTCGTGGGCGTGACGGGCGATGACGTCGAGCTGCTGCTCCCTGGTCAAGTCGATGAACTTGACAGCGTAGCCGGAGACGCGGATGGTGAAGTTCGCGTATTCGGGCTTCTCGGGATGCTCCATGGCATCGACGAGCTTATCAACGCCGAAGACGTTGACGTTGAGGTGGTGGGCGCCCTTATGGAAGTAACCATCCAAAACCCTGACTAAGGTCTCGGTCCTCTCCTCGGTGGTTTTGCCCAAGGTGGAGGGGGCGATGGTCTGGGTGTTGGAGATGCCGTCTAAGGCATACTCGTATGGGAGCTTGGCCACCGAGTTGAGGGAGGCCAATAAGCCGCTGGTCTCGGCCCCGTAGGCGGGGTTGGCACCCGGGGAGAGGGGTTCGCCGGCTTTGCGGCCATCGGGCATAGAGCCGGTGGCTTTGCCATAGACGACGTTGGAGGTGATGGTGAGGATCGAGGTGGTCGGCTCAGCATTCCTGTAGGTGTGATGCCTCTTGATCTTGGCCATGAAGGTCTTCAATAGCCAGACGGCGATCTCATCGGCGCGGTCATCGTCGTTGCCATAGCGGGGGAATTCGCCCTCGACTTCGTAGTCGACGACTAAGCCATTCTCATCGCGGATGGTTTTGACTTTGGCATATTTGATGGCGGATAAGCTGTCGACGACGTGGCTGAAGCCGGCGATGCCGGTGGCGAAGGTCCTTCTGACGTTGGTGTCAATTAAGGCCATCTCAGCCGCCTCGTAGTTGTACTTATCGTGCATGTACTGGATGAGGTTGAGGGTGTTGACGTAGACGCCGGCGAGCCAGCCCATCATGGCATCATACTTGTGCATAACCTCGTCGTAGTCGAGATATTCGGAGGTGATGGGACGGGTCTCGGGGCCGACCTGGGTCTTCAGCTTCTCATCGACGCCGCCGTTGATGGCGTATAAGAGGCACTTGGCGAGGTTGGCGCGGGCGCCGAAGAACTGCATTTCCTTGCCGGTCTGGGTGGCGGAGACGCAGCAGCAGATGGCGTAGTCATCGCCCCAGACGGGACGCATGACGTCATCGTTCTCGTATTGGATGGAGGAAGTGGTGACCGAGATGAAGGCGGCATACTTCCTGAAGTTCTCCGGGAGCCTCTCGGTGTAGAGCACGGTGAGGTTGGGCTCCGGGGAGGGACCCATGTTCTCGAGGGTGTGGAGGAAGCGGAAGTCGTTCTTGGTGACCATGTGGCGGCCATCCTGTCCGACGCCAGCAACGACCAGGGTCGCCCAGACGGGGTCACCGGAGAATAGCTGGTTGTAGGAGGGGATACGGGCGAACTTGACCATCCTGAACTTCATGACGAGGTGGTCGATGAGTTCCTGGGCTTCGCTTTCGGTGATGGTGCCTTCCTCGAGGTCCCTCTGGATGTAGATATCCAAGAAGGTGGAGACGCGGCCGACGGACATGGCGGCGCCGTTCTGGGTCTTGATGGCGGCTAAATAGCCGAAGTAGAGCCACTGGACGGCCTCGTGGGCGTTCTGGGCCGGTTTGGAGATGTCATAGCCATAGACGGCGGCCATCTCCTTCATCTGGCCGAGGGCGCGGATCTGATCGGCAATCTCTTCCCTCTTGCGGATGACTTTGGAATACATGGCGCCATCGCCGCAGCCGGCGAGGTCATGCTTCTTCTGCTCGATGAGGTAGTCGATGCCATAGAGGGCGATACGGCGGTAGTCACCGACGATACGGCCACGGCCATAGGTGTCGGGAAGACCGGTGAGGATCTTCGAATGGCGGCAGCGGAGCATCTCCGGGGTGTAGGCATCGAAGACGCCCTGGTTATGGGTCTTATGATACTGGGTGAAGATCTCGTGGAGCTTGGGGGAGGGGGTGTAGCCATAGGTGGTGCAGGCCTGCTCAGCCATGTTGATGCCACCATAGGGCATGAAGGCCCTCTTCAGGGGTTTGTCGGTCTGGAGGCCTACGACTTTCTCTAATCCCTTGGCCTTCTCATCGATGTAGCCGGGGCCATAGGCGGTCAAACCGGAGACGACTTCGGTCTCCATGTCGAGGACGCCGCCCTTGGCGCGCTCCTGATGCTGAAGATCCTGGACTTTGCCCCAGAGTTCAACGGTGGCGGCGGTCGGTCCGGCGAGGAAGGAGGAATCTCCCTCGTAGGCGGTGTAGTTGTTTTGGATGAAGTCACGGACGTCGACTTCCTCGGCCCACTTGCCGATTTTGAATGATCTCCATTCTTCTTTCATTGCTTTTCTCTCCTAAGTTTGGATTGTTCTAAGCCGGCGTTTAAGATTCGCTCGGCGTTCTCCACCCTTTCCTGGGTAGGCGGTTCGGTGTCCTTAAGCTGATAGGGGATGCCTAACAGTTCCCATTTGTACTCCCCGAATTTGTGGAAGGGGAGCACTTCGACTTTCTCGACATTCGATAAGGTGGCGATGAAGGAGGCCATCCTTCGTAGATACCCATCGAAATCGGAGATGCCGGGGACGAGCACATGGCGGATCCAGATCGGCTTATGGATCGAATCGAGGTAGGCGAACATCTTCATGATATCGTCATTCGCCACCCCGGTGAGAGCAATATGCTCAGCCGGATCGATGTGCTTGATGTCGACTAATAGCAGGTCGGTCACTTCCATCAGCTTCTTGAATAGCTCGAAGCGTGGTCCGTGGTCGCTATAGCAGCCCCCCGAGGTGTCGATGCAGGTGTTGATGCCATACTTCTTCGCCTCAGTGAAGAGCTCAAGGAGGAATTCCATCTGCATCAGGGGTTCGCCCCCAGAGACGGTTATCCCGCCATCCTTACCCCAGTATTCGCGATACCGGAGGGCCTTTTGGATGACTTCCTCGGCGCTGACCTGTTTGCCCTTGGTCGGATCCCAGGTATCGGGATTGTGGCAGAATTTGCACCGGAGCGGGCAGCCCTGCATGAACAGGACGAAGCGCGTTCCGGGGCCATCGACCCCGCCGAATGTCTCGATAGAATGGATTCTTCCAAGCATAGTCGCATCCGCTTAGTCAGAGGACGCTGTCCTAAGCGGTCCTTCATTTAAGCCTATATAAATATAGAAAACTTTGATTAAAATCAATTTTCCGCTATTTTTTTCAATTCGTCGTAGTTTTTGATGATGAAGTTGGATTGGCCGCTCTTATAGATGATACCATCATCTATCAATTCCCGGAGTTTCCGGCTGGCCGTCTCCGGCCTGATCGAGAGGGTGGCCGCAATGTCATCGAGCCTCATCGTCAGGACGCGCCCGGCGTCGATCTCCTGGCGGTAGAGGAATAATCTGGCGATCTTAATCTTCGGGTCGGAGCTTGAAAGGATCATGTTCCTTTGGTTCGCGTCATGTAATTTCTTGGAGAGCAATTTGATGGAACGCATGGCCGATTCACCCTCGCTTATGGCCTGCTCGAAGTCGACGCTATATAACTTGCAGCAATCCACCTTCCCCAAAGCGACGGCTGAAAAGGGGAAGCTCCTCTCCTCGAGGAAGACGGATTCCCAGATGGTCTCCCCGTTTCCGAAGATGGCGATGATCCTCTCCCTCCCCTCGACGTCGTAGCTGGTCAGTTTGACCCGGCCGCTTTTGATGACGAAAAGGCAATCCGCCGGATCCCCCTCCCGGAAGATGAATTCACCTTTCTCGGCGATGATGCGGTAGCCGTTTTTCAAAAGCCTCTCATACTGCTTCGGGGAAATGCCCTCGAAAAGCGATTGGTCGGAGAGGAAACGGGCGAATTCGCTCTTATTCAGATCCTGCTCCTGCTTCATTTCTCCTCCAGTCTGAGGCGGAATTGGAGGGAATACTCCCCTGCCCCATCCAGCTCATACTGCGGGTGGACCGGCGCGCCCCAGGAATCATCGCCACCAACCCCGCGCATGGCCGCGTAGATGCCGAGGTGGTTTTTCTCGCTCAGAGGCAGGTATTGGGAATGGCTGGCGTTTTGGATTTCGCCCTCATCATTTGGAAGATATTTAAAGCCAAAGGGCTCACCCAATGACTCAATCACCAGCTTCCCGCCTTCAAAAGGCAATTCCAGGAAGCGGCACTCCATCCGATAGCCACATTCCTGTGGCCGCGAATAGGGAAGTAGCATCTCCTCGATCCTAGCCTCATATAGCCCCGGGTTCGCCCCGTATTTGGCGTCGGGATAATTGTCGGTTTTGCCAAGGCCGTAATAGGTGATTCGATCCAGTTTCTTTATCAACGGGAAATCCAGGCCAAAACAAGGCAAGGAAGGCATTCCGGGGACGCCGTGATACGAGATCTTGAAATCGATGTAACGCCCTTCGCCGAAGCGATACTCCACCACCGCTTTGGCCCCACTAGAACCAAGGGTGAATTCGCTGTGTAAGAGAGCCCGGCCGCTGTCTTCTCCGAAATAGGTGTTTTTCAAATCGCAGGGGCTCAGCCGGCTATAGCCCAAATAAGGCACGGAGTTGGCGAAGAATCCGTTGGCCACGTCGTTATCGGTGACCGGCCGCCAGAAGACGGGTCTAAGATATCCGGATAACAGCTGGAGATCGCCGAATTTGATGCCCTGCAAGCCGAAGTAATTCGTCGCATGGCCGAAGTAGAATTCGCATTTATCGTCGCTTAATGACCCATAACGGAGCCCGCGCGATAACTTCATCGGCTTTCTCTCAAGTTTCTTGGGCGTATAGGAGAAACCGGGCTCATGGAATAAGCCAGTGCCCAGGCCATTAACCTCCTCGACGCGGATGAGGCGGATAACCTCCTTCTCGCCCTCTTTTTTTGGCGGAAGCGGTATTTTCCCGTCCGCGGGGAATTCGAGCTCACGGCAGGCCTTTTCGGCCCCGTTTTCGAGGGTGGTGAGGTAGAGGGTGAAGTCGCTGGGGGAATAATCGCCGGGGTCAATGTGGCAGATGGCCATATCATCTTCGAAGCTGATCTGGACGGGGCAGTAATGGTTGCCGATATTGGCCAGCTTTGGGCTCTTCTCCGCATATTTACGGTTGGAGAAGATGATGCCGTTGCAGTTGAAGTTACCGCTATGGGGGAGATTCGCATTATCCCCGCCATAGACGAAGCTCTCCCGGTGCCCTTCCCCGTCTTTTATCTTCAGCCCCTGATCGATCCAGTCCCAGACGAAGCCCCCGACCACATGTGGGTAGTTACGGAAGATGTCCATATACTCGTCGAAGTTCCCACAGCTATTGCCCATCGCGTGGGCGAATTCGCAGAGTATCGTCGGCTTATCCTTCTTCTCATCCAAATGCTTTTTCAAAGCCTCGGGGCGGATGTACATGAAGGAATAGAAATCGAGGTGATCATATAACTCGGGGTCGTAGTTGGCCCCCTCATAATGGACGAGCCTCCCGTCGTTTTGCTTATGGAGGTAATCGGCCGCGGAGGCGAAGTTACTGCCACCACCCGATTCGTTACCCAAGCTCCAGGCGAAGATGCAGGGATGGTTATGGTCCCTCTTATACATCGACTCGACCCGGTCCATGACGAGGTCTTTCCATTCAGGCAGATCCCCGGGGAGCCACTTGCTCCGATCGCCCTGGGAATTCCACCAGGCCCCGTGGCTTTCGATGCAGGCCTCATCCATCAAAAGGATGCCCATCTCGTCGCAGAGGTCGTAGAAGGCGCGACTATTGGGATAATGGCTCGTCCTGACCGCGTTGAAGTTATGTTTCTTCAATAGGCGGAGGTCCTCCTTCATCGCCGATAAAGAAACCGCCCGGCCATTACGGTAATCGATCTCGTGGCGGTTGGTGCCTTTGATCAATAACGGTTTGCCATTCCATAGCAAAACCCCGTCTTTTATTTCCTGCTTCCTGAAGCCGAGAGGCTGCTCGATGCGTTCGATCTCGTTGTTTTTCGAATCTAATAGATAGATGCTCGCATCGTAGAGATAGGGTTTTTCCGGGGAGTATTTGGCGACGCTTGGCACCTCGCCCTTGAAGGTGAAGGAACGCCCGAAATGGACGAACTCCTCGCCATTGAAGCGACACTTAATATAGCAGGCCGCCCCGCTTATCTTGCCGGAGATTTTGTATAGTCCATCCTGATAGTCGTCGCTTAGAGTCGCCGATACGGAAAGATCCTCTAAGTGGGACTTTGGCAAAGCGATTAGGGAGACGCTTCTGAAGAGTCCAGAGAAGCGCCAGAAATCCTGACAGAGCATCCAGGAAGAAGACGAGTAACGGAAGTTATAGACCCGGAGGACATTGTCGTCTTTCAATAGCTTGCTGACGTCGAATTCCGAGTCGGTGTATAACCGCTCCGAATAGCCGACGTAAACGCCGTTTAAAAAGACGAATATCGCGGCCTCAAAGCCCTCGAATCTAAGGATGAATCTCTCCCCGCCGCGCGGCCTTTTGAAATTCCGCTGATAGACGTTGACGGGGTTATGCTCCAAATCGACTTCCCCGAGCTTCCAATCGCCATGTCCCTCCCAGGTGTAGGAGTCGTTTAGATAATGCAGCTCCTCCGGGCATTCCATCTCGGCCGAACGTGGAACCTGCACACTTTTAAAAGGGAGCCTCTCCGCCAGCAGTTCCGGAGAATATGAGGGCGCCCTGAAGAACTTCCATTCGCCATCGAGGGAGGTGATGGTGCTTTTGCCCCTGACGCTCCATTGGTGGCTGGAATGCTCGGGCAATAGGTTATCGCCCACCACCTTCGGGTCGGCAAGTTTCGACAAGTCTAATTCCGGATAATTGATCTTGGCCATAAATTCCCCTTTGCCTTAGTTTAGGAAAATTGAGGGAAATCAAAAAGGGGCAAACGCCCCTTAATGAATTCGAGTGGTTATTAGAGCAGATCCTTGACGTCGATATTGTCCATATCGTCGTAATCCTGGTTCTCCCCGCACATGCCCCAGATGAAGGTGTAATTCTTCGTGGAGCAGCCGGCGTGGATCGACCAAGAGGGCGAGATGACGGCCTCTTCGTTATGGATCATGATGTGGCGGGTTTCCTCTTTGGGTCCCATGAAGTGGAAGATGGCCTGATTCTCCTCCATGTCGAAGTAGAAGTAGACCTCCATCCTCCGGGCGTGGGTGTGGCAGGGCATGGTGTTCCAGACCGAGCCGGGTTCGAGGTGGGTCAAGCCCATCGAGAGCTGGCAGGAATCGACCTTCGGCACGATGATGTACTTGTTGATGGTGCGCTCATTGCACTCCTCTTTGCTGCCTAAATGCAGGTGGACCGCATCGGGTAAAGAGATGAGCCTGTTCTCGGTCTTCCTGTGGGCGGGCGAGGAGCAAAGCCAGAATTTGGCCGGGTTCTTCGGGTCGTTGGAGCCGAAGATGATCTCCTCATTCTCGCGGCCGAGATAGAGGCAGTCGAAGTGATTGAGCGGGTACTTCTTGCCGTCGACTTTGATATAGCCGTCGCCGGCGATGTTGATGACGCCCATCTCGCGGCGGTCGAGGAAGTGGGCGGCCCTTAGTTCGGGGACCGAGGAGAGCACGACTTCCTTATGGACGGGATAGACCCCGCCGGCGATGATCCTATCGACGTAGCAATAGACGATGTGGATCTCATCCTCGACGAAGATGTCCTTGATCAGGTACTCCTCGCGGAGCCTCTCGGTGTCGTAGGTCTTATAATCCCTGGCGGCGGTATAGTCTCTATTTTCCAAGATCATATGTTTTCCCTTTCTTTAGATGAACCAATCCGGGTGTCTCTCCTGGACGGATTTGATGCCGTTTAAGCCGGCGAAGTTATGCTCGTTGACCACGGCCCTGAGGTTGTCGTCGTCCTTAAGCTCGAGGGCCCGGACGATTTTGGTGTGGATCCGGTATAGGCCTTCGATCTCCTCGTTCCCGCGTAGGAAGGTCAGATACCTATAACGCTGGAAGACGGGGTTTTCCGAATTCAGCCTCTCCAAGACGTGTTCCTTGCCCGCCTTTTTGAAGAGGAGGGTGTGGAAGGCGTTGTCGGCCCGGAAGTAATAGTCGGTGAAATCCTCACCGGTCTCCGACTGCTGACTGAGGGTTTCGCGCTGCTTGGATAGAAGCAGCATAACCTCAGCCAAATCGCAGGGGTTGACGACGCCCATGAGGGTTTGGAGGACCGAGTATTCGACGGCGGCCCGGATGTAGATGGTGTCGGATATATCGCTCAGGTCGATTTTGGTGACGTAGGATCCCGATTGGGGCCGCACCGTCAATAACCCATCGAACTCCAGGCGTTTGAGGACGTCCCTGATCGGGGTCCTCGATAAGCCAAAGCGCGCCGAAACCGCCTCTTCCTTCAGCCGATCACCGGGAGCGATTTTCAGCTCGATGATCTCGGAACGGAGTTTTTCGTAGATGGTTTCGACGTCTTTGGTCATTATCTCTCTTTCTTAGGGGATTAGCGCTGGACGCGGCCGTTGGTGTTGCCGGCCATTAGCGACTCGACTTCCTTGAGGGTAGCGTGATTGTAGTCGCCGGGGATGGTGTGCTTCAAGGCGGAGTTCGCAACTGCAAAGTTTATGGCCTTCTCCGGATCCTCGTAGTGGCTTAAACCATAGATCAAGCCAGCCGCGAAGGAGTCGCCGCCGCCGACGCGGTCGACGATGCGAAGCTCATAATGGGCCGATTTATAGAACTTGCCGTTGGTCCATAAGACACCCGACCAGCCGTTGTCGTTGGCCGAATGGGATTCGCGGAGGGAGCTGGCGGCACCCTTGAGGTGGAACTTCTCGCACATCTCCTTGAGCATCGGGGCATAGCCGTCGGCGTCGATCTTGCCGGAGTTGACGTCACTGCCCGAGACGAAGCCAAGGCAGGCCTCGGCGTCTTCTTCGTTGCCGATGACGTAGTCGACGTATTCCATTAAGGGGATCATGCACTCCTGGGCCTGCTTCTTGGTCCATAGTTTGGCGCGGAAGTTGAGGTCGAAGGAGATGGTGACGCCCATCTCATGGGCGGTCTTTAAGGCCTTCTGGGTGATCTTCTGGGCATTCTTGCCTAAGGCCGGGGTGATGCCGGTGACGTGGAGCCAGTCGACGTCCTTGAA
The DNA here is from genome assembly GCA_030537155.1 of Bacillota bacterium. Classification (GTDB taxonomy): domain Bacteria; phylum Bacillota_I; class Bacilli_A; order RFN20; family CAG-826; genus Alloenteromonas. Next base: position 15,849 of record JAUNOH010000007.1, on the reverse strand, counting down.
TAGCTTCCTGAATTTGAATTCGCCGGCCTTGGCGGTGGCGATGGAGCTATTCGCGCGGTCATAGACGACCTTGGAGGGGCGGACGGAGTCGCCGGTCTCGAGGTAGTAGATGCCTAAGCGGTCCCCACCCCTGACGATGCCTTTGGTGTCGACGCCGAATTCCCTGAGGGAGTTGATCGCGGAATCGCCGATCTCGTTGTTGGGGATTTTGGAGATGAAGCAGGCATCCTCGCCGAAGTTGGCGAGGGAGATGGCCACGTTGGCCTCGCCGCCGCCGTAGTTGACGTCGAAGCTCTTGGCCTGGACGAACCTCTGATAGCCGGGCGTCGAGAGCCTCAGCATGATTTCACCTAAAGTCGCGTATTTCATTATTTGATGTACTCCTTTTCGATTTTGGCCACTTCTTCGCAGTTGGCCTTGATGTCGCCCTTCATCATCCAGCTTCCGCCACAGGCGACGATTTTGTTCCAATCAAGATATTCCCTGAGGTTCTCAAGGCTGATGCCTCCGGTGGGGAGGAATTTGACCTGGGGGAAGGGTCCCGAGAGGGCCTTCATGGTCTTCAGTCCGCCGTAATTGCCGGCCGGGAAGAACTTGATGATGTCATAGCCGTTGGCTAAGGCATGCATGATCTCGGTCGGGGTGATGCAGCCCGGGAGATAGGGGATGTTGTGCTTCTTGCAGACGGCCATGACCTCATCCGAGGTGCCCGGGCCGACGATGAATTTGGCCCCGGCCTTGATGGCCCTTTCGCACTGCTCGCCGTTGATGACGGTTCCGGCGCCGATATCCATTTCGGGGAATTCCTTGCAGCCCCTCCTGATTGCCTCTTCCGCGCACTCGGTCCTGAAGGTGACCTCGGCGACGCTGACCCCGCCATCCAACATGGCCTTCAGGGTCGGGATGGCATCCTCAATCTTCTCGATGACGACCACCGGCACGACTTTGTGTTTGGCGAATAATTCTTCGTACATTTGCTTTTCGCTCCTTTCAATAGTCTTCTTTCTTTTTATCTAGCTTCTTTATTATGGATAGAAGCAATATCCCGGTATCGAATCTGGATAAGTCGTATCCGGTTTTCCGGATGAACTGACTAATCCTGTAAACCACCGTGTTCCGGTGGACGTATAACCTAAGCCCGGCTAAGGCGGGGCTCCTCCCGGCCTCGAGGTAGATCTTGACGCTTTGGAGTATCTCCATGTCGAATCCGGCCAGGCTATTCCCGACCATCTCTTCGACCAGGGGGTTATCCTCCAGCTCATAGAGGTAGGCGATGTCGCCATCCCCCACTTCGCCAAGTAACGGGGATAAATCCAATTTCTCGCTCGGGGAGACGATGGCCCTTAATCCACCGGGGGCATCCTCGGCCAAGGCTTTGTAGCTGGCCAGGAATTTGCTCAGATCCTCAATCCCCTTTTCCAGGGAGAGGCGGTAGATGCCATTATCCTTTTCGTCGAGCTCGACGCCCTCGGGGAAGAGGCGGCTCATGATCTTTCCAAACAAAGGTCCCAGGGGGGCGCTTGATTGGAGGTAGATGACGGCTCTCATTTTCTTTTAAGGCTCCCGACGTTAGTTAAGTCGAATTCCTCCCCCTTAAAGCCACTGGCTTCAACATTTTCCAATTCCACCTCGCCGACGTTGACGAAGATGAATCCGCGCTGGCCGCATTCGGGGAAGTCGCACATCATGACTGGATGCCCGCTTCCGGCGTTTTCTTTAACCGTGAAGGTTGAGTCTTTGATGACGATTTTCCCAATCGGCCTCTCGGGCAAACCATAGAAGACACCCAAGGCATATTCGCAATCCCGGCATTCGAGATTCTCAAAGAGGAAACTACCCAGATACGGCGTGCCGTCATCGATGGGCGAGGGGGTCTTCTTTTGCACCCATTCATCCTTCCCATCGGGGTCGCAGAAGTAGAACATCGTCATCGTCAGGGGCGAGAGGACGTTCTGCATCTTGATGTTTTTGAAGACGATGCCGTCCAGCACCGAATCCTTGCCGCGTCCGCGACGCGATTTGATGCGGAGGCCGCGATCGGTGTGCTCGAAGAAGCACCTTTCGACTTTTAAATCGACTAAACCGGCCCCGATTTCGGAGCCGAGGACAACGGCCCCGTGCCCCTCATGCATATAGCAGTTTCTGATGGTTATGTGGCGGGAAGGCGTCTTGTAGGTCTTTCCGATGTAGATCTTGCCGGATTTGATGGCGATACAGTCGTCACCAACCGAGAAGTAGGTGCCGATGATCTCGACGTCCTCGCAGCATTCCGGATCCAGCCCATCGGTGTTCGGCGCGTCCTTGGGGTTATGGATCTTCAAATCATAGAAGCCAAGATGCTTGCTGAAATAGGGATGGATGGTCCAGGAGGGAGAGTTACCGACGTCCACGCCGTGGAGGCGGACATCCTCGCACTCAAGTAAGTAGATGGTCCTCGGACGGGCATAGCCCAACTTCTTTACGTTGATCCAGAACACCGACTTGTCGGCCATGGCGTCGATTTTGCCTTCGCCGACCAAACGGACATGATGGGCATAGCAGCCATGGATGAGGGACGGTTTCCCCTGCAGGGGGCCTCCCTCCCAGGTCAATAGCTGTTTCTTGCCACCCTTCCCGTCATCGACTTCGCCAGGATATACGGTGTAGTCTTCGACATTGGGGTTGCCATAGATCGTCGCGCCTTTTTTCAGCTCGATGGTGATCTCGGATTTTAGGAAGATGTTGGTCGCGTGGTATTCGCCCTCGTCGAAGACCAATAGGCCCTTGGGAGGCAAGGTGGCGATGGCGGCCGCGATCCTGTTGTCATCGTTGGGATAGCTGCCCCGCTTGAAATCCTTCATGTGGAGGGTAAGCGAGACGTCTTCCGTCTTAAACGGGAGCTCAAAGTCCCCCACTTTCAAAACGTAGCTTCTGCCGGGTTCCAGATTGAAGATAGAGAAGACGTTTCTCTTCTCACCTTTGATGGCGAGCTTGCCATCCAAATACACGTCGAATTCCTTTTCGGCGTAATAGATGGTCTCATTTTCCAGCTCGAAGCAGGCCGAGACGGCTGAGGCGAATAGCAATTTGACTTTCATTCGATCAATCCCCCTTCTTTTTCTGCGGGCGCCTTGCGCCCAACGATCAAATAGACGATGAGGTCCTTGAGTCCGATGCAGGCCATATCGATGGCCAAGGCCACCAAGGCGAAGGTGCAGGGCTCGCGGAACCAGTAGTTGACGCTTCCGGTCGCATTATCGATCAAAAGCGTTAATTGGGCGCAAATCAACGAGGTGGCGACGCCCAAGGCCAATCCATAGGCGATATTTACTAAAAAAATGTAGTACTTATGACCGGCCCACATCGCCCAGTAACGGGACTCCCTCTTGTTGGAATCGAGGGCCTCCAGGATGTTATTGGTCATCAAATCGGTGAGAGCGCCGAAGGCCAAGCCGATGACGAGTATTTGGACATAGGCGGTGAAGGCTTCGTTGCCTATCAGGGCCGATAAGCCCATGACGAAGAAGAAATAGATGACTCCGAAAAACCACCACTTTATGAAGAGGGCTTTTATCCAGTAGGGAATCCTATCTAACCAGGAAACCTTGTAGGGCGATTCTTCTTTTGGAGCCTTCTGGGCTTCTTTGTTCTTCTTCTTGCCCATGGAAGACCTCACTTAACTTTGATGTGGATCTTCTTGGTGAAGGGCTGAAGAATCGGGGCCAAGATGCTCAAGACGGTAGCCACGATCAGCAAGATGGCATGGAATAAGGTGTAGAAGCGGGAGTTAGCCAACGAATAGGAGCTATCCTCGGTGATCTGGATGATGTTATTGACCAAGGAGGTCTGGACGTCGAAGTAATGGATGTAACGGAAATCGATCCAAAGCTCCAGGGCGACGACCGCATAAAAGAGGACGTGCATGAAAATCCTCTTTTTCTGGCTGCTCTTACGGCTGGTGGCCTGCATGTAGATGAGGATCAACATGATGGAGGCCAAGACGTTAACGAAGAGAAGGAAGGCGTTGAAGTCGTCGTAGATCAATTTGTTGACGGCCGCATCGTGGTAGATGAGGGTGCAGGTGAAGATGACCATGGCCAAAACGACGACGATCATCGGCAAAATCGTAAGGTGGTTCTTCAATTTGATGAAGTTACGGAAGAAGAAGAGTTTGAAGCCGTTGGTGTTTAAGGCGTCGGAAAGACTGGCCTCATCGTCGGTCGGCTTGCTATGGAGGGCTTCTTCGTCGACGATTTCGCTGTCTTCGTCGAGCAAGAGGTTTTTGTTATCTTCTGCCATTTTATTTCTCCTCTCCATTATCTAGTTTGACGAGGTCGCCGGTTTCGCCGTCGTAGAAGCGGATCTTCTCCTGGCGGACGCCGATGGAGACGACGTCTCCCTTATCGAGCCTCTGCCAGCCGGCGAGCTTGAGGATGCATTTGGCGCCGTTGATATCGCCATGGACCAAAGAGTTTTGGCCCAAATGCTCAGTCAATTCGACATTGAAGGTAAGTTCCTTGCCCTTGACGAAGTTTTCCGGCCTCAGACCGAAGACGATCTTCTTACCGCTGTCTTTGTAAGCGGCGACGAGTTTTTGGTTTTCCTCGTTGAGTTTGACTTCAAAATGCGGGTTGACGAACTTATCACCCTTAATGACGCCCTCGAAGAAATTCATGGGCGGGTTGCCGATGAAGTTGCCGACGAAGATGTTGGCGGGGTTGTTATAGATTTCGTAGGGGGTTCCGATCTGCTGGACGCGGCCCATCGACATGACGACGATCCTATCGGCCAGGGTCAAGGCCTCGGTCTGGTCGTGGGTGACGTAGACCATGGTGGTGCCCAACCTATGGTGGAGCAATTTGATTTCGCGGCGCATGGCCGAACGGAGTTTGGCGTCCAAATTGGATAACGGCTCATCGAAAAGGAAGACCTTCGGGGTCCTGACGATGGCGCGACCCATGGCGACGCGCTGCCTCTGACCACCGCTTAGCTCGCGGGGCTTTTTGTTCAGCTGATCCTCGAGGCCGAGCATCTTGGCGGCCGGCATGACCTTTTTGTGGATGACTTCGGGGTCTTCTTTCCTGAGCATCAGGGAGAAACCCATGTTCTGATAGATCGACATGTTGCCGTAAAGAGCATAGTTTTGGAAGACCATGGCGATGTCGCGGTCTTTGGCGGCCACCCTGGTGACGTCTTTATCGCCGATCCAGAATTCGCCATCGGTGATGGATTCGAGGCCGGCGACCATGCGGAGGGTCGTGGATTTGCCACAGCCCGAGGGGCCAACTAAAACGATGAACTCGCCATCGGCGACTTCGATGTTAAAGTCCTCGACGGCGCAGTTGCCGGATTCGTAGACTTTGCGCAAATGCTTTAGAGATATGGTTGCCATTATTTTTTGACCTCCGAAGCTTTGATTGAGGTTAGATAGTCATTGAGGATCTTCGAGAGGATGACCGTGACGACGCCAGAGGCGATCAGCAGGACGCCGCAAAGGATGTAGCAGACAACCTGGATGGAGAAGATCCAGCCGGGCATGACCACGGTGGTCTCGGTCGCGGCGGTAGGAACGGCGGTGTATAAGGCAAACGGGTAAAGGAAGAGCCTGATGATTTGCAAGACACCGAGGCAGATGCTGACGATACCCCAGGTCTTGTCATAAACCTTCATCCTCGAGATGGCGAGGAAGAGGAATAGAAGCATGGCGATGTTGACGAAGATGTCAATGCCACACCAAAGGCCCGAATGGTTGATGCCAAACAGGGTGACGTTGTGGTCCATGGAGACGCCGATGCAGCTATAGATGAAGCAGAAGGCCACGATCTGAGCGAGCAAGGCGATGTAGCCTAAGCTGGTGGAGAAGCTGTTGTTCCGATAACGGAGCATGTCGATTTGGATGTTGCGCTCCTCCTCGGTCTGCTTGAGGGCCTTGGAGAAGATGAGCCTCACGAAAGGAGACTTGATCTTCTTGGGGGTTTTGGTTGCTTGATTGTTCTCGTTTTTCATAAATCCCCCTACTATTCCTTAACTTCCGCCTCGGTGGGCTGCTTCTTAAAACGCTTGATGGCCTGATAGATGGCGACGAAGGCGACCGGCACGGCGCTGAGGATGATCACGACACAGAGGACGTAGCCCAAAGCGAAGACCGGGGTGCCGGCGGAAATGGTATAAGACGAATCGTGGCTGGACCAATATTCGTTCATGGCATCGAAGGGCAGCTGAAGATATAAAGTCTGATAGTTGACGATGGCCGTTAAGGCAAGTATACCGGCCACGATGGCGAAGACGGCATAGACGCCGTGCCAGACGAAATTGGAAATGTAATAAACTTTGCGGATTTGGTTGCGCAGAGTCGTGTAGATGACCGACCACACGATTCCAAAGATGGAAAGGTAAATGATCAAGTCGTTTCCGGGCATGATCTGATCGTAGAAATCGAGGGTGTCCTGATAATAGAGGCAGTTAGCCGCCGGAGTAGCCATGCAAAGGCCGTATACGGCCAGCAGGGCAAAGACGACGGTCCCGATGATCCCGTCATATTTTTTGAAGAATTCGCAGAGTTTATTCATTTGTTTATTTCTCCAAAGGAGGCCTCAGGGCGGGGTTGCCGCCCTGAGGAATGTCAGAACCTAATTGATTAGGAATTACTGATGGCTGGGGTTCATGCCCATGCGAGCATAGGCATCGTTGGCATACTTGACCAAGGAGCCAACCTGCAGAGTGCTGGTGACGCAGTTGACGTAGTTGCTCTCCGAGAGGTTGTAGGAGTTGGTGGTGAAGGAGGAGACGGTAGAGGAATCCCAACCTTCGACGACGATGGTCCTCCAGATGTTGTAGGCGGAGGAGGACTCGACACCGAAGACGACGCTCATTTCGGTCATGGCATCAACGACTGAGGACTCAGTCTGGTTGTAGGCCAAGGTGGCGGGAACGATATCCAACATGGTGTCGGTGTTGTCGGTGTTGTGGTTGACGTGCTTGAGGGTTCCCAAGGCGATGCAGTTCTCAACTTCGTTGAGGTAGGGTTGGGCGATTTCAGAGGTGCACTGATATTCCATGCCCTGCTCTTTGACATAACCGATCGGGAAGGTGCCGCCGACGAAGTAACGATAGTAGTTGGTGTAGTTGCCGGAGGCTAAGGTGGAGAGTTCGCTTAAGGCGCCGGAGGAGAGTTTCGGAACTTGCTCGCCCATGTAGGTGGTGGTTCCGTCGATCCAGGCATCCGGACCATAGGACATAAGCTTGTTGCCCTCTTCGCTGTAGAGGTAGTCGAAGATCTTCAGCGAGCGGAGCAAGGCGGCGTTGTCGTCAGCGGTAGCGGCAGTGATGCACCAGCCGTTGGGCTTAACGGACCTCCAGCTCTCGGTGTAGTGATACTGCTTGCCATTGTCATCCCAGTCATAAGCGGCCGGCATGGTCGGGACGAAGGAGAATTTGCCATCGTTCAAAGCAGCGCAGGTGGAGTTGGCGTTGTAGATGGTCTGGGTCTGGACGTAGTCATAGGTGGAGAAGCCCAGGTCGCCCTGCAGCAAGTCGGTATTGTATTTGCCCTTGCCGCCGGAGGAGGCACCGGTGGTGCCGAAGTCCTTAAGGATCAGGCCTTCCTGATACATCTCGCGCATCTTCTTGACGGCGGCAATGGTCTCGTCGCTGGTCCTGGCATCGGCGAGGTTTCCATCCTCGTCAACGTAGAAGTAGCCGTTGCGGCTCTCGACGCCGCGGGCGCCGAAGAACTGCATCATGCGCCAGAGGTCGGCGTAACGGTTGGCACCGGATTCACGCGGATATAACGGGACCAAGTTCTTGGTGGCGTCTCCGGTGAGGTATCCGGGGTTGGTGAGGACGCAGCGATAGAGAGCGACGAGCTCATCCATGTCGTAGGCGGCCTGGCCACCGACGAAGAGGCGGGACCTCTTGGTGCCATAATAGTCGCCATAGGTGTCGTCGATATAATCGCGGAGGGCCTTGACGAGGGTGGCGCCATTCTTGGTGGTTAAGGCGTTCTGGGTGGTGATGATGGAGGTGTCGTGTTTCTTGGTAACGGATTCGACGGTGGTTCCATCAACAACATCGATGGTGCAATCGACCTTGTCGCCATTGAAGGTGGTGTAGACGGTGCTGACGGTCTTGGCGGTGTCGTAGTCGGCGACGGTGTATTCGCCGTCTAAGAGCATCTCAACCCAGTCGCTCCTCAATAGGAGGGTCTTCTCGAGATCGTCGAAGCCATCGAAGTAGGGAGCATAGTAGATGCCGCTCTCATTGGCGGGATCGGCCATGATGACCTGCTTAACGGCGGGGTTCTCATCGAGGAAGGCATCGAAGTTGGGCATGTACTCGAGGTAGTCAGCCAAGTCAAGGATGGTCCCGGCGTTGCCGTCGACAACGATGTCATCGCCATTACCAACGAGGATGTTGACCAACGGTCCAGAGGAAGAACCATAGTGGAAGCCGGTGGACTGTAGAGATTCATACAGCTTGGCGACACTGGCGTCGGCGGTTCCGGTCACATCGTTGATGGTGAAGTTGAGCCTCTTCTGAAGTTCGGCCCAAACGGGTTTGAAGTCGCCGTCGACATAGGCGTGGCCATCGACCGCGGTATAGCTTGTGCGGCCCGAGAGGGCGCCATAGCCGTTGATGAACTTCATGTTGGTGGCCATCTTCGAGGGCTGGTAGCCGACGGCCATGTTGACGGTCACGTCGCTGCCGGTATCGATGCTGATGTAGGACTTGGCCGAAGAAGACGAGGCCGAAGAGGCATCACTCGATGTGGTTCCACCGCCGGAAGACGATGGAGTTGCACTTGATGAAGAGCTGCTGGCGCTTTGGCAGCCGGTCAGCGCGGCAACCAATAACGGAGCAAGTAGGAGAATAGATTTCCTAGTTTTCATTGAAACTCCTTTCTAAATCTATTTTTGTTAAGCCCCAAACGGGCGGATAACCGATGTTATTCCTTCACACCGCCCATATTGACACCGGCGGCGAAGTACTTCTGGATGAAGGGATAGATGATGAGGATGGGGATGATGGCGGCGATGATCATCGAGTAAACGATGGACATCTCGCTGTAGGTGTCGTAGGAGACGGGGACACGGTCGGGATCGGTATATACGGCGATCCAGCTCTGGATATAAACCTGTAGCGGTTGGTCGTTGGAGTTCTGGACGATACGGGAAGCCCAGAAGTAGCCGTTCCACCTGGAGATACCATAGAAGAGGGCGACGGTCGCGATGGTGGCTTTCGACATCGGGACAGCGATCTTCGACATGATCTGGAAGTCGTTGGCCCCATCCACGATGGCGGCCTCGTTGATCTCCTTGGGAACCGACTCGAAGGCGTTCCTCAATAAGATGATGTTGAAGGCGGCCATACCCATGGCGATAACGACGGTCCACTTTTGGTCGGCGATGCCGATGGAGGTGAAGAAGTCACGGGTATCCGCATAGTTCAGATACATCGGGATGGTGCCGGCGGTGAACCACATCGTGAAGATGAGCAGGAAGTTGAAGAACTTGTTGCCGAACATGTTCTTCCTGGAGAGGGCGTATCCACCCAAGACCGAGAGGATCATGGCGTAGATGGTGCCGTATAAGGTGATGAAGATGGTCGAGCAGTAGGCAATCCAGAAGGTGCGGTTGCTGACGACGGCGGCGAAGGCATCGAACTGGACGTCGACCGGCCAGAGAATGATATCGCCATTCTCCACCGCTTCCGCTCCCGAGATGGCCCCCGACAAGCAGTAGACCAAGGGATATAAGCAGAGGATGGCGAAGACGATGACGAAGGTATAGGAGATGATCTTGAATACCAATTCGCTGGGATCCAAGCGGTCGAAGGCGGAATCCTTTTTGACCTTGTAGACGTTTTTGTTAACTGAAGTTTCCATGAATCCCCCTTTCCTTAGAACAGCGAAGTGTTCGAGACCTTCTTGGCGATCTTGTTAGAGCCAAGGACGAGGACCATCGAAAGCAACGAGTTAAACATGTCGGCCGCGGTTCCGACGCCCTGCTGAGCCGTCATGAAGCCGTGGATGACGTAAGTAGCCACGATTTCCGAAGTCTCATAGGTATCGGTGCCGTAGGTCTGGAGTAGATAGACCTTTTCATAGCCGATGGTGAGCAATTGGCCGATATTGAGGATCAACATGATGACCAGGGTCCCGGCCATGCCAGGGATGGTGACATAGCGGAGCTGCTGCATCTTGTTGGCCCCGTCGATCCTGGCCGCCTCATAGTTGGTTGGCGAAATGGCCAAGATGGCGGCGAAATAGACGATTGAGCTATAGCCGCCGGTCTGCCAAATACCCGAAATCGTATAGATGGCGCGGAAGGCCTTGGGATCGTTGATCAAATCGCTCCAGCCGAACCAGCTCTGAAGCAAAGAGCCAATCGGGCCGGGGGAGGAGACGCCACCGGCGCGAATCAACATGGCGACGATGGAGACCATGACGACGGTCGAGATGAACTTGGGTAGGTAGGTCAGAACCTGAACGACCGAGAGGACGATCCTATTCTTAATCTCAGAGAAGAATAAGGCGAGGATGATCGGGAAGGGGAAGCCGAAGCAAAGGCCATAGAAGGAAAGGATGAAGGTGTTCCTGAAGGCCGACCAGAAGGCTCCGGTGGAAAGCAGGGTCTGGTAGTTGGATAAGCCGGTGAAGACCGAGCCATAGACCCCGTCAGTCGGCAAATAGTATTTGAAAGCAATGATCATCGAGGAGATGGGCAAATACTTCCAGAGAATCAAAAACAGCAATAAAGGCAAAAACATCAGATAGAGACGCCAGTCCCTAACGATGTCGCGGAGGATGCCCCGCCAGTGTTCGCGCTCGATCGCCTCGACTTCGTCGTTCGAAGCCCGCTGATCGAAGGCTTTCTTGACTTGGGGTTCGTTTGTTGTGGCAGCCATCAATCTTTTCCTTTCTTGTTGTCTTTGGATGAATTGGATGATTGTTTCTTTTCTTTGGAGTCCCGATATTCCTTTAGGGCTTTATTCTCCTCATCGAATATCGAGGTTTTCCCGCGTTCCTTGTCGAAGGGGGCTTGGAGGGCTTTAAGCTCCTCCGGGCTCAACGTCCCACCATCGAGCAAGGCCGCCTCGTTAAGGTCATAGGAGGATTCCGACATCCCCTCGAGCTTGTTTTTCTCGTTTTGCTCTTGCCTAGCGATGGCGCTATTGGGGTTGTTGGCGATCTTGCTTACGTACTCCTTCATGTCGACCAGGAGGTTCGCCTGCTTGCTCGCGATCAACAGGATGAAGAAGGCGAACAGGCAATTGAAGAGGTCCCAGGAGAAGTAGAAGCGGGCGGCTTGCAGGAAGTAGTCGCTTCCGAGGTAGCTTAGAGTTCTAACGACGTCTATGGCCAGATACCCCGTGATGGCGAATCCTGCCAGATAGAGCCACTTCTTTCGGATGTCTTCCTTGGGGAGGAACTTGAACCATATTAGGCAAGCTGCCAGCCCCAGATAGCCAACCGTGTAGCCTATCCAGAGGTTGATCGTCACTTCCTCTCCGACCAATAGCCTTACCAGCAGAGATGCCAATCCGGCGATGGGGGCCACCACTACCCCCGGAAGGTTCCAGCGGAAGATGGCGAGCATCCCGACAGCGGCGGCTATCGATAAGGTGAAGGTGGCGGAAGTGCCGAAGGCGAAGAAGGCATAAGTGTTTAGTGCTTCGAGCACCGCGGCGATCAATGTCAAGGCCCCCAAATCGAAGGCCTCATACCGCCTCAAGCTCATAGTAATCCCAAAACTTTTCCTGTAATCGCTTACATAAATTATCACTCCAGCGATGATGAAAACAAGTTTTTTTGTATACAAGAATTGTGTTTATTCTGAATCGTCAAAAAAAGTAATGACTTACCAATACATGAAATATTAGGCATCATCACTACTTTTTATTAATTAAGCGGTTTTGAAGGGGAGCGCTTACATTTTTGTATTCAAGATTTCGATGGACTGCGCGATGCCCGGTTTTTTGACTCCTTCGAAGGTCAAAACGGCCTTCGGACAGTAGGTTTTGATGAGTTTTAGCATCTGTTCGTAATGGAATTCGCCAAAGCCCGGGTCGAGCTGAACCATCTTGCCGTCCTTTATGGTCGCATCTTTTAGATGGATGACCTTTATCTCCTCGTTAAAGAGCTTAACGGCCTCCTCGAATATCTCGTCCCGCTTCTCGAAGTTGGAGGGGTCGAGCAGATTATATAAATCTAAGGTTACGTGCACGTGCTTGGAGGAGATCTCATCTATTAGCCTCTTCAGGGTCTTGGCGTCCCACATGACGTGGCCGAAAGCCGGCTCGATGAGGATGTGCTCATCGACCTCCTCGGCGAATTTGGCCAACTCCACCCAGACGGCCTTCGACTGCTGATAGCCCTCCTCGGTCCGATTCTTGGGGTGGTAGATCCAGGGCGAGTCATTGAAGGAGCCGGTCTCGCTCCCGACGTAGGCGTGCCCGAAATAATGGGCGATCCTTAGATTGTCATAGAAATTGAGGATGCCCTTCCTGACGACCTCCGGGTCGCTATGGACCATATTGAAATAGGCCCCGAGCATCGAGACGGAGACCCCAGCCTTCTTTAAGGAGGAGGAGACGCGCTTTACGAATTCCTCGTCATAGGAATATGGATCCAAAGCCTTGGGGAAGACGAACTGTATCTTCTTAAAGTCATACTCCCCCACCGCTTCCAATAGCTTTTCAATCGAGGTTTTGCTGGCTAAGTCGTGCGCCCGGACGGCGAATTGGTTTTTCATCATCATTTCCCCTTTTTCTTTATCCTATAATGATACCCGCACCCATGATTTCACCAAAGGATTTCGCCCAAGCAAAACATTATTCGATAAACGATTTATCGGAACTCCCAGAGCTGGCCAAAACCCTCCGCGAGAAGTATCCCGATGAGCCTTTTATCATCGAAGTCACATCCGATTGCCGCGGGCACATCAAATTCCCCTACGACAACTTTTACATCAAAGGGCCGGCCAAGATAAGCGATAGCCTCTACGCCAGGATGCTCGATGAAAACGGGGAGGAACTAACGACCTGGAAAACCGCGACAGTAAAAATCAGCGGAAGCCACAATATCTTTGAGAAACTAAGCTTCATCAATGATGGCGGGGATAGAACCAATAAGGGCCAGATGGTCGCCTGCGCGGTATATGGCGACGACAACCTATTCATCGACTGCGACTTCCATAGCAGTCAGGACACCCTCTTCGTCGGACCGTTACCGAAGGATCTTCAGAAACGTTATGAGAACTTCATCCCGGAAGATGAGAGGACCCAACGCGGCCGTTACATGAATTATTTCTCCCATTGCCTGATCGAAGGTGACGTCGACTATATATTCGGGGCGGGCGGAGCCATCTTCGATAGATGCGAATTAATCAGCAACGGCCCCGGCTGGATCGCCGCCCCAAGCCATGAATTGGAAGAGGATTTCGGCTATCTATTCAATGAATGCCGTTGCCATTTCCCCAACGTCAAAGAAAAACCGGGCGGATACTTCCTCGCCCGTCCATGGAGAGATTATGGGAAAGTCGTATTCCTAAACTGCGAATACGGCGAGGGATTAAATGAGGAGGGCTTTGCCGATTGGGTCGACCGTCACCACCACCTCTCCAACCCCAACGACACCGACCGCACCAAAACGGCGAGATTCTATGAATATCCGTTAAGGAAAAACCGCGTCGAATGGACCTCAAATAAAGACGGCGAAGAAGCGGATAAAAAATACGAGGAAGCCGTCGGGAAACTCAGGGAATCCTTATAGCAAAAAGAAAACGGATCCGCCGTTAATTCGGATCCGTTTTTTCGTCTTATTTTTTGAAGTAGGCTTTCGCGTTATTGAAGCAGATGTCCTCGACGATCTTGCCAAGCGTCTTCTCGTCGTTGGGGTAGCGGCCCTTGTTGACTAACTCAGCCAGGAAGTCGCACATCTCGCGGCGGAAGTATTCGTGACGGGGATAGCTTAGGAAGGAACGGCTATCGGTGAGCATGCCGATGAAGCAGGAGATGAGGCCATCGTTGGCCAACCTCTGCATCTGGGTGAGCATGCCGTCATAGCAATCATTGAACCACCAGGCGGTGCCCATCTGGATCTTGCCCTTCATACCACCCTGGAAGCAGTTCTTCAAGGTGGCCAAGACGACGTAATCCTTCTCGTTGAGGGTGAAGAGGACGGTCTTGGGGAGCTTATCCTCATCGTCTAAGGCATTCAATAAGGCGGAGAGCTTCTCGGCGATCTCGCGGTCCTCGGTGGCATCGAAGCCGGTGTCGGCGCCCAAAATCCCAAACATCCTCTTGGAGTTGTTCCTGAGGGCCCCGATGTGGAGCTCCATGACCATGCCGTGGCTATGATATGCGCGGCCCAGGTGCATCATGAGGTAACCCTTGTAGATATCCTCTTCCTCGAAGCTGATCTTCTCGCCGGCTAAGCCTTTGCGGTAAACCGCATCGGCCTCCTCATAGGTGGCCGGGGCATAGTGGACGACGTCTAAGGCGTGGTCGCTGGCGACGCAGCCTTTGGAGACGAAGAAGTCGAGCCTCTCGTCGAGGGCCTCTAACATACCCTTCAAACTGGAGACGTCCTTGCCGGTGATCTCACCGAGGGTTTTGGCCTCCTTGATGAAGAATTCGGGGCGTTCGACGTTGAGGATCTTATCGGGCCTCCAAGCCGGGGCGACGTTGATCTTGAAGGATTTATCGGCCTTGATCTCGTCGTGGAAATGGAGGTCATCGACCGGGTCGTCGGTGGTGAAGACGGTGTCGACGTTGGATAGCTCCATCATCTTGCGGGCCGTCAAAGTCTCGAGGGTCTTGTTGCAGGAATCGTAGATCTTCTTGGCGTTCTCGGGGCAGAGGGGCTCATAGATATTGAAGAAGCGCTGCAGCTCGAGGTGGGTCCATTCATAGATCGGGTTGCCGACGAAGTAAGGCATGCATTCGGCGTATTTCTCGAACTTCTCCCAATCGGAGGCGTCGCCGGTGATGTATTTCTCGGGGATGCCCATTTCGCGTAGCAACCTCCACTTGTAGTGGTCGCCATAGCCATTGGCCCCGATCCAGCATTCGGTGACGGAGCGGAACTTATAGTCGTGGGCGATCTGCTCGGGGACTAGGTGGCAGTGGAAGTCAAAGATCGGCATCTTCGCGGCGTGCTCGTGGTAGAGCTTCTCCGCCAAGGGGGAATTTAAGAGGAAGTCTTTTCCCATAAACTCTTTCATAAAGTCTACATTTCCTTTCTTTTTACAGGGTTACGCCCGTTTTGAAGAGGGCGATTTGATATAGCGAATGCTCTTCGTGCCTGGCGGGTTTCCCCGAGGCGATCTCGAGCAGCTTATCCAATAGGAGTTCGCTGGCTTCCGGGAAGCCGATGTCGAAGGAGGTCTCGGCGTCGAAGTCGATCCAATTGGCCTTATTTTTGGCTAGCTTGTGGTTGGTGGCTAGCTTCAATGTCGGGACGATGCTACCCAAGGGGGTGCCCCTCCCGGTGGTGAAGACGATGATATTGGCCCCCGAGGCCGCGAGGTTGGTGACGGCGACGATGTCGTTACCGGGCCCGTTGACCAAAGTCAGGTTATTGGCCTTGATCGGCTCGCCGATCCCGATGACGTCCTCGATCTCGAGGTGACCGCCTTTGAGGATGCAGCCGTTCGACTTCTCCTCGAGGGTGGTGATGCCGCCATCCTTATTGCCCGGCGAGGGGTTCTCGTAGCAGGGCTGGTTGTTTCGGGCGTAGTAGGCCTTGAAGTCGTTGATCAGGGCGACGACCTTCTCGAAGGTCTTCTCATCCTTGGCCCTATTCATCAGATCCTGCTCAGCCCCGAACATCTCCGGGACCTCGGTGAGCATGACCTTGCCGCCGGAGGC
>JAUNOH010000006.1:71322-87064 GCA_030537155.1 Bacillota bacterium | reverse complement strand
TAGAAATTGCCAACTTTGCAGAGGGTTATACCGCTATTTTCGTAGCGTGGCAAAATGCCTTGTTCATAAACCGTAATCAGGTCTTTGTATTTGCTTTTCACGCAGATTCTGGCGTCGTGGCAATCGAAGGCCTGCATGATGTATTTGATGCCTTGGATCATCTCCTCGTGATCTTCGAGAAGAAGGCGATGGTCTGAGGAAAGATAGGGCTCACACTCGATGCCGTTTAGCAAGATGGTGTTTATTTTCCTGTCGGTATTGAATTTGACGTAAGTCGGGAAGGAGCTGCCGCCCAAACCAACGGATGCGGTCTCTTTTAAGATCTCCACCATGTCGGTTCTCGATAAGGCGGCGATCTCCTCGTCGCTCCTATCCCTGATGGATGGATCGACGGTGTCTTTGAAATCGTTTTGGATCTTGAAGTAATCAACCAGTTTGCCAGAACGATGGTAATGCTTCTCGAACCCAACAAAGGTGCCGGAGCAGGTAGCGTGAATAGGCTGCTCAAAGAAGCCGCCATAACGGAGGCCAATTTTCTGGCCGAGGTTGACGTGATCCCCGGGTTGGATATAGCAATCGATTTTGGCGCAGCGGGCATTGGCAGTCGCCAAATAAAGATATTCCGGAACCGGAACGTGGATGGTTGGGACCCCCTTCAGCAAGTCCCGGCCATTGTGAATGACCGTCGTTTTTTTAATCATGCCAAAAGCCTGCTGCCTTTATCTCGATTATAGTTAAATCGGTTTCGAATTAAAGATAAAAAAAATAAAAAAACTCCCTAACCAAGCCACTTTTCCGCTTGCAATCGAGGAAATTTACCGAATTACCGAATATCGATAAAAACAAACCGATTAAGTCTTTTTATTCTCTCATCACAAAGTGATAGAATTTTTGGGATATGGAAAGGGTTGCCGTCTTACTTTTTGGGGGTCGGGGAATACGCTTTGGGGAGAATAAACCCAAGCAATTCGTCCTCCTCGGCGAGCATCCGCTTTGCTACTATGCCGCCTCCTCCCTAAATGCCTCGGAGCATATCGACAAGATCGTAGCCGTATCGGACAAAGGCAGCATCAACGAGCTTTCCGCCATACTCTATGGAAAGTATCAGTTCGGCAAAGTGAAGGCCGTGATTCCCGGGGGGAGTACCCGCCAGGAATCCGTCTACCTGGCCCTGAAGTATCTAAAAAGCCAAGGGGAATCACCGGACTCCCTGATTCTCATCCAAGATGGCGATCGCCCCAACCTCACCACTGCCCTCATAAAAGAAAACGTGGAAACGGCCCAGACATACGGGGCCTCGGTTACGGCGATTCCAGCCACCGACTCGCTCCTGTATGCCGAGGATAATGAAGCCGGGGAGTATCTTAAAAGGGATAAGGTCTACCAGGTCCAGACCCCGCAGTGCTTCCGCTTCGACTGGATTTATAAGGCACACACGCTCGCGAGGAACCGTGGCTTAAGCTTCACCGACGACGCCTCGACGCTTCCCCTCATCGGGAAAAGCGCCCACCTGGTGTTGGGGAGCAAAGATAACCTGAAGATCACAACCACCATCGACGCGGAGATCTTCTTGAAGGAGAATATTCATGAAACCTGAACTAGGAAGCATATATCAAGGAACGGTGGCCAAGGTGTGCCACAATTACGCGATCTTGGTTTTCCCCGAGGGATTCACCGGACTCCTCCACATCAGCGAATTGTCGAACAACTACATTCGCAACTTCACCGGTTATGTCAAGGTTGGCAACATATACACGGTTAAAGTCATCGGAGTCGATGACGGGGACAGATCGGTCCACGTCTCGCTCAAGCAGGTAGCCAATCACGACCGCAAAAAAGCCTTCAGGGGCGATCCCATCCCACCGGAAGAGGTCGACTTCAAAGCACTGGAAAGGCATTTACCGGAATGGATCAAGCAAAAGGAGGATCAGCAATGATCGAACTAAACACAGAATATCTCGTCAAACAAATCGACTTCGAGTCTTATCGCGCCGAAGTCGAGAAAATCCACCATTGGATCGACGACAAAACCGGGGAGGGAAGCGACTTCCTCGGCTGGGTGAACTACCCAGACACCTATGATCAGAAGGAATTCGCCCGCATCGAGAGGGCGGCCCAATACATCCAGTTGCATTACGATGTCCTCGTCGTCTGCGGCATCGGAGGTTCCTACCTCGGGGCCAGGGCGGCCATCGAGGCCTTGAATGGTCTACATCCCGATAGCAAAGTCGAGATCATTTTCATGGGCCACACCACCGCCCCGAGCTATATCTCCCAGGTCCTCAAATACCTCAAGGGCAAGCGCTTTGCCATCAACTGCATCTCCAAATCCGGCACTACCACCGAGACCGCCATCGCCTTCAGGCTCCTCCGCGAGATGCTGATCGAGCAGGCTGGCGAGGAAGCCAGCAAGCGCGCCATCACCGTGACCACCGACAAGGAGTCCGGTGCCTTGGTCGAACTGGCCAAGAAATATGGCTATGAGAGGTTCGTCCTCCCCGATGATATCGGAGGCCGTTATTCGGTCTTCTCCGCCGTCGGCCTATTGCCAATGGCCGCCGCCGGCATCAATATCCGCGACTTCATGCGCGGCGCCAAAGAGGCCCTAGACGAATACGACAACCCCGACATCGCCACCAACGCCGCTTATCAATACGCCGTCATTCGCCACGAGATGTATACCAAGGAGCACAAGTCGGTCGAGCTATTCGTCAGTTATGAGCCAAAGCTCGTCCAGCTGGCCGAATGGTGGAAGCAGCTATTCGCCGAAAGCGAAGGCAAAGGCAAATCCGGCTTATTGCCCGATGCCGTCACCTTCACCACCGACCTCCACTCCCTCGGTCAGTTCATCCAGGATGGAAGCCCCTGCCTATTCGAAACCGTCTTAATGGTCAAGAACCCGGCCGTCGACGTCATCCTCCCCGGTGATGAGGATAACCTAGACGGGCTCAACTACCTCGAGGGCAAAACCCTTTCTGAGGTCACCGAGAAAGCCATGCAGGGAACCCTGATGGCCCATAGTAAAACCGGCGGTGTACCTAACTTAGTCATCTACCTGAAGCGCCTCAACGCCAGGAGCCTCGGCTACCTTATGTATTTCTACATGCGGGCCTGCGCCATGAGCGCCTACCTGAATGGGGTCAACCCCTTCAACCAACCCGGCGTCGAAATCTATAAGAAGAATATGTTCCACCTCCTCGG
The DNA here is from genome assembly GCA_030537155.1 of Bacillota bacterium. GTDB lineage: Bacteria > Bacillota_I > Bacilli_A > RFN20 > CAG-826 > Alloenteromonas. The sequence goes on along the minus strand of JAUNOH010000006.1, from coordinate 83,863 downwards.
CAAGCCGGGATACGAAAAATAAGAAATGGCCCGTTGGGTTAGACTAGTCTTCATTGGAATATGCTTTGGCTTGGGACTAGGCTCCCTCTTTTATGGGATAGTCCTTGGTGTCTGGGCCAACGACTCCGCCCTTTGCGAGGAATTGGCGAAGACCAGTACCTACTCCGCCTGGCTCATCTCCCAGATATTCTGGGTGTTAGCCAGCATCCTCATATTCCTCTTCTTCCTGCTTGCCGCCGTAGGTGTATTCCTGATTCACCTTCAGCGCAAAGCCAACAAAAAGCCACAGGCAGGAAACGATTCTAACAACTGATCACGACCCCCGCGCGGGGGTCGTTTTCTTTATATTCAGACTTTGGACGAGTATGAAATTGATGCGATTATTACGCGGTTTTAATGAGAAAGCGAAACTAGAAAGCGAAGCAAATCCAGCCTTGAATTTGAGCCTTGGAAATTTCGGCTTTCTTTTGATTGACCCCCAAAGGGGCCGATGATATATTAATAGCCGCGCGTTTGAAGGGCCGCACCCCGTGGATGCTTAGCTCAGCGGGAGAGCATCGCCCTTACAAGGCGGGGGTCGTAGGTTCGAAACCTACAGCATCCACCAAAACAACGCGTGTCTGAGTCTTTGTGGGCGAATAGCGAAGTGGCCAAACGCGGCTGACTGTAAATCAGCTCCTTCGGGTTCGGTGGTTCAAATCCATCTTCGCCCACCACTCTTATTGGGGTGTAGCCAAGTGGTAAGGCAACAGACTTTGACTCTGTCATTTCGCTGGTCCGATCCCAGCCACCCCAGCCACCTTCCTCCGCTAGCTCAGTGGTAGAGCACTTGACTTTTAATCACGGGGTCGAGGGTTCGAGTCCCTCGCGGGGGACCAATCCTTAGCCCGGGTGGCGAAATGGTAGACGCAAGGGACTTAAAATCCCTCGAGGTCAAACTCATACCGGTTCGAGTCCGGTCCCGGGCACCAGGCTTGACCTTCAATCGACGCATCGGCGTCGTTTTTTTTATATCTTTATGCCCGAAAAAGCCGGCAAATCCCAGTTCCTTTTTCAACAAATCGCCTCTATCTGAACGATAACGCTTGCGAACAATTCTCTTTGTCTACGGCGAAAATACCACCAAGACGCGGGGCCCAACTACATGTAAACAAGAATTGATCCGTGTGTTAGAATTCCAGCAATCATCAAATTTTTATAAAATAAATATTTGAGGCACCGGATATAGTATGGCAAAAGACATCAAGCAGCTTCGCGAAGACATCGGGCAAATCGACAAGGAAATGGCCTCCCTTTTTGAGGCGAGGATGAATAAGGCTGCCGAAATCGCCGACTATAAAAAGCAAAACGACCTTCCGGTTTACGACCCAAAGAGGGAAGCCGAGCTATTAAAGGCCAACGAGAACTATATAAGCAACCCTGACATCAAGCCATATTACCGCGACTTCCTACAGACCCAGTTCCGCCTTTCCAAGGCTTATCAAACCTCCCTTTTAGGAACCCCAAAAGTCGCCTACTCCGGCGTGCCCGGGGCCTTTGCCTATGTCGCCGCCAAAAAGGCATTCCCGGAAGGCGAATTAATCCCCTGCCCTAATTTTTCAGCCGCATATCAGTCGGTAGTCGATGGCGATTCGACCTATTGCGTCCTCCCCATCGAAAACAGTTTCGCCGGCGACGTCGGAAACGTCATGGACCTCATCTTCAACGGGCCTTTGGTGGCCGTCGGGCAATTGGAGATTCCAGTCTCCCAAAATCTCATGGCCGTTAAAGGCACATCATTATCCGATGTAAAACTCGTCTATTCCCATCCGCAAGCCCTTGAGCAATGCCAACGTTTTATTGAAGACCGCCGCTTAGGCAAAAAGGAAGCCGTCAATACCGCCATCGCCGCCAGGGAGGTGGCTGAAAAAGGCGATAAAACCATCGCGGCCATCGCCAGCAAGGAAACGGCGGAATTATATGGCCTCGATATCATCGCCCCGGACATCAATGAGGCGAAAAACAACACGACCAGGTTTTTGGTATTCGCCAAATCCCAGAATAAGATCGACCCCTCGGAAAAAGGCGTCAGCTCACTTTTGCTATTCACCGTGAAAAACGAATCCGGCTCCTTGGCCGGGGCCCTCAATATCATCGGCGCCCACTCCTATAACATGAGGAACCTCAAATCCCGCCCAATGAAGGAATTAATGTGGAGCTACTATTTCTTCGTCGAATTAGAAGGCAACATCGACTCCCCGGAGGGCGAGATGATGCTGACCGAATTGAAGGTCATCTGCGACCGCGTCAAATCCGCCGGCGTTTACAAGGAGATCGGTCAATGATCATCCCCATCAAAGCCTCTTCATTCAGCTATGACGTGCTTGTCGAGGACGGCTCTTTAAACCGGATTGGCGAGATACTCGATCTCTCCCGCCGGGTGATGATCGTCACCGACGACAACATCCCGCTTTCTTATCTCGACTTTGTCAGATATTCGTCTAAGGAAAGCTATGTTTACACCATCCCCCACGGCGAGAAGAGCAAATGCTTTGAGCAACTGCAGGGAATCCTAAAGATGATGCTGGAAAAGGGCTTCAACCGCAAAGACTGCGTCGTCGCCTTAGGAGGTGGGGTGGTCGGCGACCTAGCCGGCTTTGCCGCCTCGATGTATATGCGCGGCGTCGATTTCTACAACATCCCCACCACCGTCCTCTCGATGGTCGACAGTTCCATCGGGGGCAAGACCGCCATCGACTTCGCCGGCTATAAAAACTCGATTGGGGCCTTCTATCCCCCTAAGAAAGTCGTGATCGATACGTTGACGCTAAAAACCCTCCCCGAAAGGGAGATACGGGCCGGCTTGGTGGAGGCCATAAAAATGGCGGCCACCTTCGATGAATCGCTGTTCCATGAATTCGAAGCCACCAATCCAAGGCTTTTGGATTTTGCGGAAATAATCGGCAAGAGCCTCCTCATCAAAAAACACGTCGTCGAGGAGGATGAGAGGGAATCGGGACTTCGGAAGGCCCTCAACTTCGGCCACACCTTTGGGCACGCTATCGAATCATATTATGAGGGCAAATACCTCCATGGCGAATGCGTCGGAATGGGTATGCTGTATTTATCCGAAAAGCCGGCCAGGGATAGGATCCTCGCCGTTTTGAACAAATACCACTGCCCCGTTTCTTCCGGCGTCGATAATTCGCTTCTACTCCCCTACATCAAGCGCGACAAAAAAAGCGCTGGTGATGGGGTCGATGCCATCGTCTGCGAAAAGATCGGGACATTCGAGATAAAACATATGAGCTATGAGGAGCTTTTGCTCCGGAAGGGAGAATGAGATGAGTAACGTACTCGGCAAGAGATTGACCATCACCCTGTTTGGGGAAAGCCATGGCGAATATATCGGGGCCGTCCTCGATGGACTCCCGGCCGGCTTTGCCATCGACGAGCAGGAAATCGCCAAACAGCTTTCCCGTCGGCGCCCCTCTGGAAAAGGCGAGACCAAGCGGGTCGAAAAAGACGAATTCAAAATAATATCAGGGGTCTATCAGGGCCATTCAACCGGCGCCCCCATAACGATTCTCATCCCCAACTCAGACACCAAGAGCAAGGATTATGAGAAACTTGCCAACACCCCGCGACCCAGCCACGCCGACTATGCCGCCCTTTTGAAATACAACGGCTTCAACGACCCCCGCGGCGGCGGACGCTTCTCAGGGCGTTTGACGGCCCCGCTTGTGGCCGTCGGTGGAATCATAATCCCCATTCTGGAAAGCCAGGGGATTTATCTTTTCAGCCACATTAAGGAACTTGGTGGCTATCACGACACCCCCTTCCTCGGGCTGGATTTGGAAAAACTTGATTATTCCTCGCTCCAGAATTCCCCATTCCCGACCATCGACGAGGAAGTCGGTTCCTCAATGAAAAAAGCGATAGAGGAGGTCGCTGCCTCCGGCGATTCCATCGGCGGAACCGTGGAAACCGCCATCATCGGGGTCCCAGCCGGATTGGGCGATCCCAATTTCGATTCGTTTGAGAGCTTACTTTCCCACGCCATCTTCTCCATCCCCGCCATCAAGGGCCTGGAGTTTGGCAAGGGCTTTGGCTTCAAAGACGGTTTAGGCAGCACCCTCAACGACCAATTCGCCATTGGGGAGCGCAGAGTCTACACCACCACCAATAACAACGGCGGAATAAACGGGGGCATCTCCAATGGGATGCCGATATTCTTCTCCTCCTCCGTCAAACCGACACCCTCGATTTCCAAACCACAGAAAAGCGTCGACCTGGAGAAACTATCCCCGGTCGAATTATCGATTCCCGGCCGTCACGACCCGGCCATCGTCAGGAGAATCATCCCCGTCATCGAGGCCATGGCCGCCTTCGTCACGATGGACCTATTCATCGATAGCTTCGGGAGGGATTAGTGGAATACGGCTTGATAGGTCATCCCCTCCGCCACAGCTTCTCGCCGGAGATTCACCGTCTCTGCGGGGAGAGTTTCAAGGCGCCATATGACTACGTTCTAAACGACATTGAAGATGATGATGCGCTGAAAAGATTCCTCACCGAAAAACGATTCAAGGCCGTCAACGTCACCATACCCTATAAGCAGAAGGTCATCCCCTTCTTGGATTGGATCTCCCCGCAAGCCGCCTCAATCGGGGCCGTCAACCTCATCGTCAATGACAATGGGACCCTCAAAGGCTATAACACCGACTACTACGGGCTGAAAGACCTGCTGGAGGCCTCTTCTATTTCCCCAAGTGGGAAGAATTGCCTCATCCTCGGCCATGGCGGGACCTCGAAGACCGCGAAGGCCCTATTAAGCGATTCGGGGGCGAGCAAGATCATCTTCGCCAGCCGCCATCCAGGCGGGGAGAATGAACTCTCATATCAAGAAGTCTCTTCCAGAGGCACCGAATTCCAGCTAATCGTGAACACCACGCCCTCGGGCATGTTCCCACATAACGAGGAGCAACCCATCGATTTAAACTATTTTCCGAATCTGGAGGGGGTGGCCGATGCCATCTTCAATCCCTTGCAGAGTAACCTCGTTTTGCAGGCGAAAAAGCTGGGCATCAAAGCCTCGGGTGGGCTCAGGATGCTGGTGGCCCAGGCCGTCCACGCCGCCTCGATATTCCTCAATAGGCCAATCGAAGATGGGATGATCGAATCCATTTATTCCAACTGCCTAAAGCGAAAATCAAACATCGTGTTAATCGGGATGCCGACATCAGGTAAGACGACGTTGGGAAAAAGGCTAGCCGCCGAAAGCGGGCGTCCCTTCTACGACGTCGATGAGATGGTCGGAGATAAAACCGGACTCTCGGCCTCTGATTACATCAAGGCCCATGGCGAGGCATCCTTCCGGGACGTCGAAAGCCAGGTCATCGCCGAATTGGCCCCGCTTTCTGGGGTGGTGATCGCCACCGGAGGGGGCTCGATACTCCGGGAGGAGAATCTAAGGCGCCTGAGGCAAAACGGGACCCTATATTTCCTCAACCGTCCCCTAAGCCAATTGAAAGCCAAATCCGATCGGCCCTTATCCGCGGATATCGAGAGCCTGAAAAAACGTTACCAAGAACGCCTTCCGCTATATAAGGCGGCCGCCGACGTCACCATAAACGGAAGATTGACGCTGGAAAGAAAATGCCAACTAATCCTGGGGGAGAAAAAATGAAGATACTGATCATCAACGGACCGAACCTCAACTTCCTGGGCATCCGGGAGCCCACCATCTACGGGCGGGAGGATTATGCCCACCTCTGCAAGATGATTAAGGAACACGCCGAACGAAAAGGCGTCGAGGTCGAATGCTATCAATCCAACCACGAGGGGGATCTGATCGATAAGATCCAGCAGGCCTACTTCGACAAAGTCGATGGCATCGTCCTCAATCCCGGGGCCTACACCCACACCTCCATCGCCCTTTTAGACGCCGCGAAATCGGTGGGCATAAAGACGGTCGAGGTCCATATCTCCAAGCTTTCGGAGAGGGAGAGTTTCCGCCAAATTAGCTACATCGGTCTGGCCGCCTCAAAATCCATCATCGGACACGGCCTTAATGGTTATTTAGAAGCCATCGATTATTTGCTTGGGGAATAAGATGCGAGTCTACATCGGGAAAGGGAAAGCCGAGGGGGCGATCATCGCCCCGCTTAGCAAAAGCTACATGCACCGCTACATCCTGGGCGGTCTACTTTCCCATGAGCCGGTGAAGATTTTCTGTGACCGCTCAAGGGCCTTCCCCAAAGACGTATCTCTGACCCTCGGGGCCGCCGCTAGTTTCTCGCATGAGGTTTCCCTTTTGGGCGATGGCCTCACGCTCTCCAAAGGAGAAAAATCATCTTCGGCCCCCTTAGACTGTGGCGAATCTGGAAGCACCCTGCGCTTTATCATCCCCTCCCTCCTTCTAGTCAATGGAAGGGCGGAGCTCTTGCTTTCCGACCGCCTTCAAAACCGCGGCATCGGGGTGTATGAGGAATTATTCGCCTCGAAAGGAATCGTCATTAAGCAGAAGCCTGGCTCGATAGAAATCGTGGGAGAGCTACCTTCTGGCGACTACACGTTTTCCGGGGCCTCGTCCAGCCAATACGCGACTGGCCTTTTGATGGCTTTGCCTTTGGCGGATGGCGATAGCCACATCCATCTTCTGCCCCCGGTTAATTCCGCGAATTATATCGACATGACCCTCGACGTATTAAAGCAATTTGGCATAAAAATAAAACGCGAAGGAAACGACTTCTGCATCCCCGGCAATCAAACCTATGCCGGCGGGGAGTACGTATGCGAGGGCGATTATTCCGGCGCCGCCTTTTTGGAGGCGCTCAATCTATTCGATGGCAAGGTGGATGTGAAGGGATTAAACCCAGACTCCCTGCAAGGCGATAGGGCCTATAGAAAACTATTCCCCTTATTGGCGAATTCCCACGCCGAGATCGACATCTCCAACTGCATCGATCTTGGTCCGATACTCTTCTCCGTCAGCGCCATCCTCCACGGCGCGAAATTCAAAGGGGTGCAGAGGCTTAGGATAAAAGAGAGCGACCGCCTGAGCGATATGCTCTCCGAATTATCGAAAATCGGCGTATCCTATCGGATGGATGGGGAGGACGGAGTCGAGATTTTCCCCGCGAAGGCGGACGATGTTCCGCAGGGGATAGTCTTCCATTCCCATAACGACCACCGCCTGGCCATGGCCCTCAGCGTCATCGCCACGCGTTTCGGGGCCTATATCGAACAGGCCGAGGCCGTCTCGAAAAGCTTCCCCAGTTTCTTCGACGATTTAAAGTGTTTGGGCATCAGGGTGAGTAACGATGGATAAGGAAGAAAAGAAAATGAACATCGCCATCGCCGGCTTGGGCGTCATCGGCGCCTCTTTCGCCATCGCCCTGAAGAAAAAAGGCCACTATATCATCGGCTTGGATAACGATAAAACGACGCTTGAAACCGCCTTATCAAAAGGCTTTGCCGACGAGGTTTACGATAAGCCGAACGAGGCCCTCGGGAATTCCGACGTCCTCCTGCTCTGCCTCCACGTGAGGGATATCCCAGAATATTTAGATGAGTGCCTTCCGTATTTGAAAAGCGGTTGCCTCATAAGCGAGGCCGCCTCCATCAAGGGCGGGGTCTATGACCGCATAAAGGAAGCCATCCAGGGGAAGAGCTATCGATATTGCAGCGTCCACCCGATGGCGGGAAAAGAGAGCCGCGGGATCGATAACGCCGACCCCGAGCTCTTCCACGGCTGCGCCTATATGATCATCGCCGACGGGCTCGACGAATATAGCTATTCCCAGGCTAGGCAGATCGCCTCAGACGTCGGGGCCTCCCATATTGAGAAGGTCTCCTATTCCAAGCACGAGGAAATCGTCGCCAAGATAAGCGATCTCCCCCATCTGCTCAGCCAGGCCTACATCGCCTCCTTAGAGGGGGAAGCTTCCTTTGGAGGGGGCTCCCACAAAGCCCTGGCCAGGTTGGCCCGTTCCAACCCAAAGATGTGGGCCGATATCTATATGGGCAACCGCGAAAACCTCCTCAAATCCCTCGCCGATTTTGAGGGGAAGCTCGCCGAATTAAAGCAATCACTCATTGATGGTGATGGCGAAAAACTATACAAATCCCTAAAGCAAATCGAAGAGAAATCCAAATAAAACCATGAACGCCAAATTCAAAAGAAAACTGCCGACCCCCGAAGAGATAAAAGCCATGTATCCCCTCGACGAGGAGCTGGCTGCCCGCAAGGCGAAAAACGACGCCGAGATCCAAGCCATCTTCCGCGGGGAGTCGGATAAGCTATTGCTCATCATCGGCCCCTGCTCGGCCGACCGCGAGGACGCCGTCATCGAATACATCTCGAGGCTCCGCAAACTAGCCGATCAGATCAGCGACGTCATCGTCTGCTGCCCGAGGATCTACACCAACAAGCCCCGCACGACCGGCCTCGGCTACAAGGGGATGCTCCATCAGCCCAACCCCCACGCCAAACCCGATATGCTCCGGGGGCTTATCGCCATCCGCCACCTCCACATCAGGGCCCTTAGGGAAACCGGCTTCAGCTGCGCCGACGAGATGCTATATCCGGAAAACCACCGCTACTTATCCGACGTGCTTTCCTATGTGGCCGTCGGGGCCCGCTCGGTCGAGGATCAGATGCATAGGCTCACCGCCTCTTCCTTGGATATCCCAGTCGGCATGAAAAACCCGACCTCTGGCGACCTCAAGGTCATGATGAACGCCGTCAAGGCGGCCATTAACCCCCAAACCTTCATCTATGGCGGCTGGGAGGTCGAATCCCAGGGCAACCCCCTGGCCCACGTCATCCTCCGCGGCTACGTCGATAAAGACGCCGAGAACTACCCCAACTACCATTACGAGGACCTCGAGTGGGTGGCCGGCTTATACGAGAAGGGCAACTACCCCTACCCCGGCATCATCGTCGACTGCAACCACTCCAATTCCGACAAGAAATTTTACGAACAGCCCCGCATAGCCTTGGAAGTCCTCCATTCGATGAACTCGAATCCGAAGATCGGCAAAATCGTCAAAGGGCTCATGATCGAGTCCTACCTCGAAGATGGCTGCCAGGATCCCGACGGGGGTGTTTATGGCCTCTCGATCACCGATCCATGCCTCGGCTGGGAGAAGACCGAAAAGCTGCTTTTGGAGTTGGCCGATATCAGGAGGGGCCGTTAATGGAAGACGAAGTCTCCTCCCAAATCATCCTCGACCTAAACGAACGGGCCAAAGCCGCCACCGCCGCCGGGGAGAAGGTTTTAAACGCCACCATCGGCATGCTTTATGACGAGGAGGGCGTATTGGCCCTCGGCGAGGAGATAAGAAACGTCTTTTCCCACCACGCCAAAGATTCCGATTTCACCTATGGCTCCATCGCCGGGGAGCCCCCATATAGGAAAGGCCTCCTCAACTGGTTTTTCGACGGCCTCTTCGACGGGGATTTCGGAAAAAGGATCCACTCGGTGGCCACCCCTGGCGGAACCGGGGCCTTGGCCCTGGCGGATGAGATATGCGCCAAGGAAGGGGCCGGGGTTCTTATCCCCAAAATCTGCTGGCCCAACTACGCCAGCCAGGCCCAATCCTTCCATATGCCCTATGGCTACTACGCGAATTTCGACGCCGCCGGAAAATTAGACCTCAAGGCCATCAAAGATGGCGCGGAGTCCTTGTTAAGGGAAACGGGCAAGGTCATCTTGATCGTCAACGACCCCTGCCAAAATCCGACCGGCTATTCGATGGATGAGGGCGAATATGTCGAGCTGCTCTCCCTAGTCAATTCCTATCACGGGAAGCTTATCCCCCTATTTGACATCGCCTACATCGATTTCTCCGGCGTCGACACCAGGGGCTTCATCCACCGCTTCTGTCAGGGGCTTTTGCCGGAGTGCCCGTCTTACATCGCCTGCAGCTTTTCGAAGACCTTCTCCTTTTATGGCCTTCGTATCGGGGCCCTCTCTTGCTATAGCAACGACGAAGGGTTGGCCGCCGAATACGGAGAGAAGATGGTGGCCGGGGCCCGCTCGATATGGAGCCTCTCCAACCACATGGCCATCAACGTCGTCTCCGAGCTGCTCAATACGCCTGAGCTATACAGCGAATTGAGGAGGCTCAACAGAAGCAACCGCCTCATGGTCGAAAAACGGGGCAACCTCTTCCTCCAACAGGCCAAAGAAGTTGGATTGGTGATATACCCCTATAGCTTCGGTTTCTTCGTCTCCATCCCCTGTGATGATGCCTTAGCCCTAACCGAAAGGCTCATAAAGCGCGGGATCTTCGTCTCCCCGATGTCCAAGAAGATCATCAGGGTGGCCCTCTGCGCCATAAAGCTAAGCGAAGTCGACGGCTTAGCCAAAGCCATCAAGGAATGCATGTAAAAAAGCCCCGGGCTCAAACACCCAGGGCTTTTTCTTTTCCTTTGGATTAGGCGGCTTTGCCGACGGAGCCGAAGAGCTCCATCTTCTCCTTGACCTTGGCTTTGATGGCCTCATAGCCGGGCTTGAGGAGTTTGCGGGGGTCATAGCCCTTCTCTTTGTTGTCGCCCGAGGGATCGGCCTTGCCGGCCGCGCAGTAGGCGATGGTGGCCTCGGCGAAGACTAGCTGGCAATCGGTGTTGACGTTGATCTTGGAAACGCCGTTTTTGATGGCGGCCCTGATCTGATCATCGGGGATGCCGGTTCCGCCGTGGAGGACGAGCGGGATGTTGTTGGTGGCGGCGTTGATGTCGTTGAGGACATCGATGTGGAGACCAGTCCAATCGGCCGGATAGATGCCGTGGATGTTACCGATGCCGGCGGCGAGGAAATCGATTCCTAAGCTGGCCATGAGGGCGCAATCCTTCGGATCGGCGACTTCGCCATCCGCGGTGATGCCATCCTCGGTTCCACCGATGGCCCCGACCTCGGCCTCAACCGAGATGCCTTTGGAGTGGGCTAATTTGACGATGGTCTTGGTCTTCTCGACGTTCTCCTCAAGCGGAAGCGAGGAGCCATCGAACATGACGGAGGTGAAACCGGCGTCGATGCAGGCGAGGGCGGCGTCGTAGTTGCCATGATCCAGATGGAGGGCGACGGGGACGCTGATCTTGAGGGAGTCGTGCATGGATTTGACGAGGGCGGCCACGACGGTGTAGCCACCCATGTATTTGCCGGCCCCCATGGAGACGGAGATGATGACCGGGGACTTAAGTTCCTCGGCGGTCGTCAGAATGGCTTTGGTCCATTCGAGGTTGTTGGTATTGAAGTGGCCGACGGCATAATGGCCGGCCTTGGCCTTCTTTAGCATTTCTGCTGCGCTGACTAGCATATGTTTTTTTCTTCTCCTTGGAGTTAGCCTAATTTTACATCTATTGTTTGCCTATAGGCAACCTTGACGATTTACGGTTTTGGTATAACTTATCAGCCGGAGGATTGTTTATGGAAGATAAAGCCTGGGAAAAGCTGGAATCGTATTTCGCCAAAATCGATGAGCTATCCCACATCGCGGGCATCGTCTACTACGACATTGAGACGAGCTGCCCAATAAAAGCCGTCGAGGAGCAGAGTGAGCTCGCCGGCAAACTGTTCACCCAAATCGCGGCCATCAGCCAAGATAAGGAATTCGTCGCCCTTTTGAAGGAGGAAGCCGCCAAGGAAGGCCTCCACCCGATGAGGAAGAGGAAGGTCGAAGGTTGCCTTCAGCAAGTCGAGCTGATGGAGAAGATGAGCCTTGAGGAATTCACCAACTACCGCAAGCTCAAAAGCGAATCCAACTTCGCCTGGAAGAAAGCCAAGCCGACCGGGGACTTCGCCGCCTGGCTCCCCTACTGGAAAAAGATGATCGCCGAGGAGAGGAGGGTTTTGGGGCTGCAGAAAAAGCCAAAACATAAGACCCTCTATGACGTGGCCCTCGACAAATACGAGGATGATTCCTCCGAGGAGCAGATCGACGCCATCTTCAACCCCCTCAAGGAGTTCCTCATCAAGAAGATCCCCGAGGCCCTGAAGAAGCAAGCCCAGCATAAATTGCCTGAACTTAAACCCTACGACGTCGATAGGCAACGCCACCTCGGCCTAGCCATCCTGAAGATGATCGACTACGACATGGATTCCGGTTGCCTCCGGGAGTCCGTCCACCCCTTCTCCGACCCGCTCGGGAGGCACGACGCCCGCGTCACCACCCGTTATTATGTGGAAGACTGGAGGGCCAACGCCGCCACCTGCCTGCATGAGGGCGGGCACTGCATCCAGTTCCAAAACTGGTCGGATGAGCAATGGGAGAATAGGGCCAACATGCTGGCCACCTCGGCCCTCTGCGAGACCCACTCCCGCTTCTACGAGAACATAATCGGCAGGAGCTTCGCCTTCGCGCCGCATCTGAAGAAAGCCTGCGCCGAGCACCTCGACCCCGCCTTTGGCGAAATGGGCCTCGAGGATTTCTATCACCTCATGAATGAGGTAAAGCCCATCCCCAACCGCTGCAATTCCGACGAATTGACTTACTGCCTCCACATCATCATCCGCTATGAGATTGAGCGCGACCTCATCAACGGGGTCATCGA
>JAUNOH010000006.1:67164-71222 GCA_030537155.1 Bacillota bacterium | reverse complement strand
TCCACATCATCATCCGCTATGAGATTGAGCGCGACCTCATCAACGGGGTCATCGAGTGCGAGGATGTGCCCGCCATCTGGAACGCCAAATACAAGGAATACCTCGGGGTCGAGGTCCCCAACGACGGCGAGGGCTGCATGCAGGACGTCCATTGGACCGATGGCGAGATCGGCTACTTCCCATCCTATGCCCTAGGCAACATGTATGGGGCCCAGATCAAGCAGACGATGGCCAAGCAGCTCGACTTCGACAAGGTGATCGCCGATGGCGATTTGGGTAAGATCCGCCGCTGGTTCGCCGAAAACGACTTCTGCTACGACTATATGAAGCCGAAGGATTGGATCGTGAAGGTGACCGGGGAGCCGTTGAACCCCCAATATTACATCGATTATCTCGACCAGAAGTATTGATCAAACAAAATTGAGGAGCTTTGCTCCTCTTTTTTTATAGCCTAAATAGGGAAGGAGGTGGAAAAAGGGATATTCGCCGAAGCGAAGCATACTCATCGCCAAGGCGAAACCTTTTATTGATAAAGTAGCATCATGGAACGCAGGCTTCTAATCTCCGTGGAGCTCTTGAACAGCTACAAAGAGGAACATGGGCTTAGCAATTCCCAGCTTTCAAAGCGATTGAAGGTCAGCCAGTCGACGATATCCGATTGGCTATCGGGGGCCAAGCTACCCTCTGGGGAGCACGTGGAGGACATCCTCCGTTTCCTCGGCCTCGCGCCAAAGGGCGAACAATATCGGGATGGGCCATTTTCCCACCCCGATTTTTCCTTGCTTAAAAAATGGCAGTTAGAGGAACTCAAAAGACTGTTTGAGGGCTTTCTCAGCGACAATGGGGCCAAAGCCCCGTCAGACGATTGAAGAAAACGGGTGACCGTTTCTATATTCCCGAATTTGTCGGGAATTAAAAAACCCGGCTTGGGCATCCCTTGGAGAAGGAATGCATTTGCCGGGTTTTGATTTGCCTTAGTCGACGTTGTAGGAGTTAAGCTGCTTAACCAAGGGTTTGATGGTGGACTTGACGACGCCTTCTTTGAAGGGGTCTTTCAGACCAGCCTTGGCGATCAGGGTGCGGAATGGGTATTTGCCGCCCATCTTGCAGAGCTTGACGTACTTCTTCCAGGCCTTTTCGTGGTTCTTCCTGTCGAGGTTGAAGAATTGGAAGGCCATGACCTGGGCGAGGGTGTAGTCGATGTAATAGAAGGGGCTGCTGAAGATGTGGCCCTGGGTCAGCCAGCGATGGCCGGTGGCCATGTACTCGCAATCGCCATACGCCTCAACCTTATAGGGGGTGTATTTGACTTCGAGCTCATGCCATTTGGCATCCCTCTCGGCCGGGGTGGCGTTGGGGTTTTCATAGACCCAGTGCTGGAACTCGTCGACCGTCACGCCATAGGGCAGGAAGGAGATCGAGTCGGCCAGATGCAGGTAACGGTATTTGACCGGGTCATCGAAGAAGAGATCCATATAGGGTTCGGCGAAGAATTCCATCGACATGGAATCGATCTCGCAGGCCTCCATCGTCGGCATGCGGTATTCGGGGATCTTGATGTCGCGGCTCATGCAGTATTGGAAGCTGTGGCCGAATTCGTGGGTCAAGACATCGACGTCGCCCGAGGTCCCGTTGAAGTTGGAGAAGATGAAGGGGATCTTATAAGTCGGGAAGAAGGTCATGTAGCCGCCGGACTGCTTGCCGGGTTTGGCTTCGAGGTCCAAGACCCCGGTTTTGACCATGAGGTTGAAGAAATAGGAGGTCTCCTCGGAGATCTGATCATACATCTTCTGGGCGTTGGCGACCTTGTCAGCCGTCGATCCGAGCGGGGCCGGGTTCCCGTCTTTGAAGGCGAGGCCCATATCGTAGACCTGGGGCTTCTTGATGCCGACCCTCTTTAGCTTGGCCTTGGCGATTTTGCCGGCCAGCGGGGTGACGCTTTCGCGGATGGCCTCGCGGTAGGCGGCGACTTCCTCGGGGGTGTAGTCGTAGCGCTGCATGTTGATGTAGCCGAGTTCGGTATAGCTCTTATAGCCGAGCTTCTTGGCCATCGTGTCGCGGACCTTGACCAACTGGTCGTAGATGTCCTCAAGCTGATCCTTGATACCGCTTAGGAAGCCATAGTAGGCGTCGGCGGCCTCTTTCCTGGTGTTCCGATCGAGGTCCTCCATGAACTTGCCCATCTGGCTGAGGTTATAGGTCCCGCCGCGGAATTCGATCTTGGCGGAGGCGATGAGGGCCCCATACTGCATGGTGAGTTCGCTCTCCTTGATCATCTCGGGAATGATGGCCTCGCTGAAGCCCTTAAGGGCGTTCTCGGCCATCTGGAAGTAGAACGAGCCAAGCTTCTTCTCAAGGTATTCGCGGTGCGGGGAGGCCAAGACGGCTTTGGAGAATTCCTTGCTGACGGCCTCGATCTCCGGCATATCCTGGTTCATCTTCTTCTGAAGCTTGATGAGCTTCTTATCCTGGGTATTGATCGAATATAGGACGGAGATATGGCTGATCTGGGTATAGATCTTATCGCTATATTTGGCGCTTTGCTTCCAAACCTTGTAGGCTTCCTCGCCGGTGCTCGCCTTCTTCATCCCCTCCACGAACGAGGAGATTTTGGCGATGACGGTTTTCTTGTTCGGGTAGCGGACGGGCCAGCTCTCAAACGGCGGAATGTTGTCTTTCTTCATTCTGATTGTTTCCTTTCGATGTCGATGATGGTGGGTTTGCTCTCTTTGATGGCGGAGCCTAACCTCGGAGCCCATTGCTGGGCGATCTCCTCCCCTTTCGGGGTGAGCCGGAGGAAGTAGTCGCCGTCGACGTATACCTGCCGGAGGTATCCCTCCCTGACCAATCCGTGGGAGGATAGTTTGGCCTGCTTTCCCCGCAGGCTCAGGAGGCATCCATAGCCGGGTTCCCCCTTGAGGAATAGAGTCTCCCCGTCTTCCTCGCCGCGGGCAATCTTGATGAGGCCATCTATCGTGGCCATCTTCCCGCGCTTCTCGAGCAGATAGACGAGGGCGAGCAGCTTCTTTTGCCGATTATTCGGCCTGAATTCGCTTCCCACCGCCATTTGCCTATATTACCACACGCGCGAAAACTGACATCAGGAATTTGCGGTAATTCGAGACTTTTCACCGCTTTTTGCCACGATCGTCAAATCGGATTCCTTGATATTCGGCGCGGGGGGATTAAGATAGTGTCCGCTATGGAAGAAAACCAAGACACGATAGCCCTCATCGAGCAGACGATCGATAAGATCCGCCCCTTTCTCCAAAGGGATGGTGGGGACATCGATTTCATCGGCTTTCGTGACGGCATCGTCTACGTGGCGATGACCGGGGCCTGCAGCGGCTGCATGTATGCCGGGGCCGACATCTCCAGCGGTGTCGAGATCATCCTCCAGGAGGAAGTCCCGGGCGTGATCGCCGTCAAGCACGAGGACATCCCCGAAGACCTCAAGCAGGAATACGAGGCCAAGCAATTGGCCCAATATAAAGCCAAGCAAAAAGCCCTCTTTGGCGAGTAAGCAAAATCCCCCGGCCTCGCGGCTGGGGGATATTTTTATTTATCGAAGAAGAAGTTGGCCTTCTTGTTGAAGAGCATATAGCCGGCGCGGTTATAGGGATCCACGCGGTTATATTCGTAATGGGTGCCGTCGGGCTTAAGCATGTCGCCCCCGGCTTCCCGGAGGATGATTTCCCCGGCCGCGACGTCCCATTCCTTGGTGTTTTGGGAGAGGCGGAAGGAGATTTCGCCCTTGCCCTCGGCGATGTAGCAGAACTTAAGGGCGGCCCCGATAGTCTCGCGGTGGGCGATCTTGTCCTTGTTTTTCTCGATCATCGCCACTTCCTCTTCCTTAAGGAAACTCCTGGAGAGGTAGACGGTCAGATCGGTCGTTTTATCGGAGACTGATAGGCGGGTCAGATTCCCAAAGGAATCCATCTTGAAGGCCCCATCCCCTTTGGAGGCATAGTAGATTTCGCCGCGGATGGGGACATTGATGACCCCGGCCACCACTTCCTTATCGACCGCGAGGGCGATGTTGGTGGTGAATTCGCCAT
>JAUNOH010000006.1:39371-67064 GCA_030537155.1 Bacillota bacterium | reverse complement strand
CCGGCCACCACTTCCTTATCGACCGCGAGGGCGATGTTGGTGGTGAATTCGCCATTGTGGGCCACGAATTCCTTCGTCCCATCGACCGGGTCGACGATGAAGATGCAGCGCTTGGAAAGCCTCTCGGGGGTATCAACGCTCTCTTCGGTCAAAAAGCCATAATCCGGGAACTGTTTTCCCAGGCTTTCCCTGATGATGGCGTCGGCGGCTTTATCGGCGGCCGTCACCGGGGAGTCGTCGCTTTTTATCTCGACCTCAAACGGCTTGGAATATATTTCCTTGATTTTGACCTCGGCCAATTTGGCGGCCGCGATCATGGCCTCGAGCTCTTTTTGGTACATGCCTATCCCTCGCTTTTTTGGATGCGGTTGCAGGCCTTCACGACTTCGATGGCCTTGGGGCCTCGGCCAGTGTAAAGGGTGCATCCGGCGGCGAAGAGGTGGCCACCGCCACCGAATTGCATGGCCGTGGGCTGGACGGGGTAACCTTGGTTGCTTCTTAACTCAACCCGGATGATTCCGTCTCCGTTCTCCGCGAATAAAGCATAAACGGGGGAATTGAAAACTGAAAGCGAATTAACCATCCCGGAAGCCCTCTCATACGATATTTGATTATCGAGATAATCCTTGGGCCCGATTTCGCAGTAGACGACGTTGCCATCCAGCCTGGCGTGCTTGACCAGGAAGGAGCGGAAATTGACGGAGGAGGCATCCTCTTTATAAACCAGGTCCATCAGGGTATAGGGCTCAACGCCAAGCGCGAATAGCTTGCCGGAGGTCTCGAAGGTTTTGGGGGTAGTGCCAAAATACTTGAACTGCCCCGAGTCGGTGGCGATTCCCAGATAAAGGGCCTCGGCCGCCAAACGGCTGACTTTGAGGTTATTCTCAAAAGCCCACTCGGCGATGATCTCGGCGCAGGAGACCCTGTCGGCATCGACAAAGGATGTGTGCTCAAAGGCCTCGCCGGGGTTGAACATATGATGATCGAATTTGGCGAAGGCGGCGGCTTTGTTGACCCTCTGATCCTCGACCCTCCTCAAGCAGGAGACGTCGACGATGATGGCCAAAGACTCCGAGATGGTCTTCTCATCCACCACATCCATTGGGGAAAGGCGCTGGAAAAGGGTGGGGATACCACTTCCTACAGCGTAGACCATCTTCTCTGGGAAGGAGTCACGGATGATCTCACGTAGGCCAATCTGGCAGCCATAGCAATCCCCGTCAGGGAGCGCATGCCCCCAAATGGTGATGGCATCGTATTTTTTGATGAGTTCGTATATGGCGTTGGTCTTGTTCATCGAAAAGCCAATTAGAATACACTTTTTGAAAAAATTAGCAAAGAAATAACACAACTCCCCTACTCTTTGCTTGTCGTTGGGTCACAAAATAAAAGGTTTCTAATATTTTTAAGCGAAGATAATGTAAGATATCTAAGATAAAACGATGGATATCGTCAGTTTCTTCACTTACGGAAACGTGTGGCTATATTTGGCCTCGATCGCCATTTTAGGCGTCGCCTATATCAACGGCTGGAGCGATGCGCCGAATGCCATCGCCACCGCCATAACCACCCGCTGCATGAAGGCCAGAAGCGCCATCATCATGGCGGCCCTGTGTAACTTCGTCGGCGTCCTTGCTGCCGGATTCTTCACGATTTGGATCGTCTCCCTCGGCGGTTCCTCCGGCGTAGCCGGAACCATCTCGAGCATCGTCTCTTTCCCCGATGACGCCAATACGAGTCAGGCCCTCATGGTCGTGACCGCCGGTATGGCCTCGGTCATCGTCTTCTCCATCGGGGCCACCATCTTCGGATATCCCTCTTCCGAATCCAACGAAATCGTCGGCGGATTAACCGGGGCCTTCTTAGTCTTTAACCTCTTCAACGGCTATGAGCTTTTCCAAGGCGTCGGCTGGAACCAGTGGCTTTCGGTCTTAATCGGCTTGGTCGGTTCGGCCGTCCTGGGTTTCTTCCTCGGATATGGCTTCACGAAACTCATCGAATTGATCTGCAAAAATCTGACTAGGGGCAAAACCACCGCCTTCTTCACCAAGGGTCAGATCGCCTCGGCGGCCTTAATGTCGGTTACCCACGGCGTTCAGGATGGCCTCAAATTAGTCGGTATCTTCCTAGTGCTCGGCCTCATCGCCCAGGGCAATTTCGGCGGCACCCCCACCATCGGCATCGAGAGCTGGTGGATCGTCTTGGCCGTGGGCATCGTCATCTCGGCCGGAACCTTAAATGGCGGATATAAGGTCATCAAGACCGTGGGCTCCGAAATGGCCTCGCTTCAAAAATATCAGGCCTTCGCCAGCGATTTGGCCGGAGGCATCGGATTGCTATTGGCCACCTACTTAGGTGTCCCCGTTTCCACAGGCCAAGTGAAGATGTCGGCCATCACCGGGGCCGGGGCCAGCAAAGGCTTAAGCAAAGTCAAATGGAGCGTAGCCGGCAAAATGGTCGGTACGTGGCTCATCGTCCTACCGGGATCGATGATTTTGTCGGGATTGATATGCGCGATGGTCCTCGGACTTTCGAGCTTATTCTAAATTGGAGGTAAAACCATGTTTGGGAAAAAGAAAAAGAGCAACTACTACTTCGACTCCTTCGGCCGCATCTACAAGAAGGCCGTCGAGTGCATGGATCAGACGTTGGATTTTCTTGAACACTTCGATCATGAGAAGCTCGAGGAGAACAAAGAAAAAATCCATAAGATGGAGCACGAAGGCGACATGCTCAAACATGAGGTCTGGGAGAAGCTGACCACCGAGTTCATGACCCCCATCGACCGTGAGGACATCATGGAGCTCCTAGTTAAGATAGACGACGTCATCGACGCGATCGAGGAAGTCTCGCTAAGGCTGTATATCTACGATTACAAGGCTCTTCCGACTGATACCGTACCCTTTGCTAAGCTGGCCAAAGAATGCGTCGATGCCACCCAAATAGTCATGGACAATTTCCCGGATTTCATGGACAAAAACGTTATGGCTCCCCTGATTGGCAAAGTCCGTGAGCTCGAGGAGAAAGGCGACGAGGAATTCGAAAAGCAGATGCGCCGGCTCTATGTCGAAACCGACACCCCAAAACCAGAAGATGGCTTCAAGAGGCACCGCGGAGAGGCGATGTACGACATGCTCGAGGAGATAACTGACCGTTGCAAAATCGCCGTCAGCTTCGTCGAGACCATCATGTATAAAAACCTCTAAACATGACAATGAAAAACGACGGGCCTACCGTCGTTTTTTTCTTTGTTTTTTTTAATTGAACAAGAACTGACAAGTTAATATTTATAAATAGAACTTCCACTGGTGACGACCACGAGGATTATATAAATAACTAGGAAGACAACGGATAGAACCAACCCGACTAGGCATTTTGTGCGATTGGGCTTTTCCTTTAATTTGGCCAATCCGACGATCCCGAGGATCATGCCGACGAAAGGCCATATGAAGGCAAAGACAATCGAAAGGATTCCAAGGGCTGGAGATTACGGCTTCACGTTATAGGAATTATCTTGGTAGGTCGGGCGTGAGGTGTAGATGTTATCTCCACCGCTCGCGCCATAGCCGTTACTATAGCCATAGCTATCCTCGGGGTTTGAGGAACCATCGGGGTTATAGCGATCGTTGACCTCCCCACAGTTAGAGCAAAAATGATCGGTTTCGGCGATGTCTTTTCCACATTTGGAGCATTTCATATTTCTACCTCCTCGGCACTTAGGGATTGTCTCATCGTTTCCATTAAATAAAAAGAAAATTCCCCACGAAGGGGAATTCCTTTTGAGTGACTTATTTGTCGATCCCGAGGGCCTCGGCGGCGTCGCTGGATTCGTTGCCCTTGGCTTCGAAGCCTTCGCCATCGGTGGTCTCGGAGGAGTTCTGATCGAGAGTCGAGCCGGTCATAGCGGCATCGTATTCCCTCTGCTCGGCCAAATCCTCGGCGTCCATTTCTTCCTCATCGGCGTCGCTATAGACGTCGGCGACGGAGATGTGGACCTGCTCATAGGTGCAGCGGGAACGGAGGTCCCAGCGGTTGTCGGTCAATCCGACGAAGCGGCCATCTAGGGAGAGGTCGGTGTAGAAGTGACCGATGTAATGGGCGAAGTCATCCTCATCGAATTCAGCCATTTCGGCGATGGTCTGATAGAGCTCTTTGAAGCTCATGGCTCCGCCGGCTTTGGTGAGGATATCGAAGGCGGTATCGGGAAGGGAGATTGATTTCATGTTTGTTTCCTTTCGTTACATTTTGCTGGGTGCGCTGACGCCAATTAAGTCGAGGGCGGATGATAAGACGATCCTGACGGCGTCGACTAGGGCCAGTCGCGATTCCGATAGCCCCGGATTGGTTTCATCCAAAACGCGGTTATGGCTATAGAATTCGTGGAAGAGCTCGGCCAGGCTGTGTATATAGGCCGTGACGCGGTTTGGGCTCCTCGTCTTGGCCGCGGTCTCTATCATACTAGGAAAATCGGCCAAGTGTTTCAAAATCGACATTTCGTAGTCGTTTGATAGCCCCTCAGCCGCCGGATTGGGCTTCAAGGAGCCCGCCATCTGAAGGATGGAGCAGCATCTGGCGTGGGCGTATTGGGCGTAGTAGACGGGGTTGCTCGAGGATTGCTCGGTGGCCAAATTATAGTTGAAGTCGAGGTGGCTCGAGGCGGCCCGGTCGGCGAAGAAGTAACGGACAGCGTCCTTTCCGACTTCCTCCACCAATTCGCGGTGGGTGATGGCTTTGCCGGTCCTTTTGCTCATCCTGACCTCCTCCCCGTCTTTGAAGACGCGGACGACCTGGACGAATTCGGGCTCCAGTTTATCCTCGGGATAGCCCTTCATCATCAGGGCCGACTTCATCCTGGCGATGTAGCCATGATGGTCACTGCCGAGGACGTCGACCAATAGGTCATAGCCCCTGGAGAGTTTGTCGCAGTGATAGGCGATATCGGGGGCGAAATAGGTGTAGAGGCCATTGCTTTTGATGATGGGCCTATCCTTGTCGTCGAGGAATTGGCTGGTCCTGAGATAGGTTGCCCCGTCCTTGACGTAGGTGTAATCCTTCAATTCGGCGATAGTCTTCTCAATGACGCCGGAGGAGCGGATCTCGCTTTCTTTGGTGACCTTAGTGAATCTGACCCCAAACTCATCCATGTCGCGCCAAATCTTATCGAGTTCGGCCTTTTTGCCATATTCGATGAAGAAGTCGTGGGATTCCTCGTCGTCTTTTAGATATTTATCGCCGTATTCCTCTTTGACGGCCTTGGCGATCTCAATGATGTCGGCGCCATGATAATCGTCTTCATACAACTCGCTGGGTTCCCCGAATAATTCATGGTAACGGCAGCGGAGCGAATGCCCAAGGTGCTCAATCTGGTTACCGCAGTCATTGAGGTAGAATTCCCTGGTGACCTGATAGCCCGCCTTCTCATAGAGGCGGCAGACGTCATCGCCGACCGTGGCGCACCTGGTGTGTCCCAAGTGGAGGTCGCCGGTCGGGTTGGCCGAGACGAATTCGACGTTGATGCTATAGCCCTTATCGGCCCCCTGGCCGTATTTATCGCCTTCCTCGATGATTTTTCCAACGAGGGAGGTCATGGAGGATTTCTTGAGGAAGAAATTGATGAAGCCCGGCCCGGCAATCTCGATTTTCTCGATGATGGGGTCGGAGAGAATGCCGGCTAATTTTTGGGCCAATTCACGGGGGTTTTGCCCGAGGGGTTTGGCATATTTTAAAGCGAAGTTGGTGGCATAATCGCCATGGGCCTTATCGCGGGCATGGTCGATGACGACCTCCTCTGGCGATAGCGAAATCCCAAGGCTTTTCCCGGCCTCGGATAGTAGGTATTTGAGTTTCGTTTCGTTATCCATGTCTACTTTTCCAATAAAACTATGCAGGTTGCCCTGATGGCTTCGCCACGGCCCACCGCGTCTAAGCCCTCATTCGTCATGGCCTTGACGGAGATGCGGTCAACGTCGCATCCGATGACCTCGGATATCGACTCCCTCATCCTGAGGATGTAAGGCGCCAGCTTCGGCTTTTCGGCCGCGATTGAGAGATCCAAATTGACTAGGTGGTATCCCCTTTCCTTAGCTAAGCCATAGCAATGGCTGAGGATCAGGCGGGAATCCATATCCTTGGTATCCTCGCTGGTGTCGGGGAATAGCTTGCCGATGTCCCCGAGGGCCAAGGCCCCGAGGATGGAGTCGCTTACGGCGTGGAGGGCGCAGTCGGCATCCGAATGCCCGAGCAAGCCGAGTTCATATGGTATCTCGACCCCACAGAGGATCAGCTTCCTCCCGGCCACCAGCCGGTGGATGTCCTCTCCCTGTCCGATGCGGAAGGCGCTCATACGTTGAACCTGAAGAAGACGCAGTCGCCATCCTTCATCAGGTAGTCCTTTCCCTCTTGGCGGAGTTTGCCCTTCTCCTTCACGGCGGCTTCGGATCCATATAGTTTCAGGTCCTCAAAGCCATAGACCTCGGCCTTGATGAAGCCCTTCTGGAAGTCGGTGTGGATGATGCCGGCGCACTCGGGGGCGGTATAGCCGCGCTTGAAGGTCCAGGCCCGGCATTCGTCCTCCCCGCAGGTGAAGAAGGTGGCTAGATTGAGGAGTCGGTAGCAGGATTTGGTCAACTTATCCAAACCGCTCTCCTCGGCCCCGAGCTCGCTGAGGAACTCCTTTTTATCGTCCCCCGAGAGTTGGGATAGCTCGTATTCGATCTCGCAGGAGACCGGTATGCACTCGGCGCCCTGGGATTCGGCGATCGATTTGACGACCTGATAATACTTGCAGCCATCGAGGTCCGCATAATCTTCCGCCGCGACATTAGCAACGTAGATGATGGGCTTGAGGCTTAGGAGGAAGAAGTTTTTCTTGGCATAGGCGAGTTGCTCCTCGCTCAACCCTTTGACCAAGCGGGCGCTTTTGCCTTCAGATAAAACTTCCTTCAGCTTATTCAGGATTTCGCCCTCATAGATGGCGGTCTTATCTTTGACGATCCTGATTTTGGCCTCCATCTTGGCCAGCCTATTGCTGACCGATTCGAAGTCGGCCATGGCCAACTCTAGGTCGATGGTCTCGATGTCCCTGGCCGGGTCGACGGAATTCTCGACGTGGACGATGTCGGCGGAATCGAAGCAGCGCACCACCTCGCAGATGGCATCGCACTCCCTGATGGCAGCTAGGAATTGGTTCCCCAGCCCTTCGCCTTTGGAGGCTCCTTTGACTAAGCCGGCGATGTCGTAGAAGTCGAAGGTGGCGTTCACCTTCTTCTTCGGATGGAACATGTCGCATAGGAAATCTAGCCTCTCATCCGGCACGATGACGACCCCGGTGTTGGGGTTGATGGTGGCGAAGGGGTAGTTAGCCGCCTCGACGTGCGAATTGGTGATGGCGTTGAATAAGGTGGACTTGCCGACGTTGGGCAAGCCGACGATCCCGGCTTTTAGTGGCATTTCGAATAAATCCTCTTTTGGGCATTGAGATTCTATCTCAAATGCAAGGCGTGGGCTAGAGCGATTGAACAAGGTATCCCAAATGGTGGGTTTGGGGAAGAAAAAGCGGCCCCACGATCGGGGGCCGCACCGTTTATTATATCAACAATTATTCAGCGGCGACTTTTTTGATGTCTTTGGCGCGGGGGCCTTTTTCGGAGACCTCTTCCTCGAACTCCACAACCTCGCCGACTTCGGCGGTCTTGTAGCCGTCCATAATGAGGGCCGAATAATGGAAGAAGACGTCGTGGCCGTCATCCGCACGGATGAAGCCGTAGCCTTTTTCCTTGTTGAACATCTTGACTGTTCCCTTCATTAGACTCTTACCTTCCTAGTGGAACTTAATTACTAATGCCCCACCTCGAAAATGATACACCTGCCGAAAATGGCTTTCCACTAATAAGTTTTCTTTCCTAAATCGGCCCGTTTTACGTATTCGTAAACGCCCAGCCCGGCCAGCAAGGATAAGACGAGGGCAAAACCCGCCATCGCCAGAAGGGGCGTGAAGGAAAATAGGAAGCCTCCAGATGAGGCGAAGCTCTCCCCGATGGCCAAATGGATCCCATACTCCAAAAAGGCGATGGATGTAGAGGAGATGAGAAGTGCGCTCCCGGCATAGCAAAGGGCTTGGGCGAAATAGCTAAGGGCGATATCTTTTCTCTTAATTCCCAAGACGAATAAAAGATGGGCCTCGCCCTTGTTCTCATAGAGGCTCAGCATCATGACGAGGGCGAAAAGCAGGGCAGAGATGCTAAGAGCCACCAGGGAAAAGGAAGTCAGCACGGCTGAGACGTAATCCATGGTCTCCGAAAGAGTGGAGGCCAAAGCCTCGGTTGGTGAGACGAAACTGTAATCGGGATATTTCCTCGCAAGAAGCGAAATCGCCTCATCTACTTGTCCCTTGTCTTTAAGCGTGAAGATGGCCCCAGTCGGCTCCAATAAAAAGGAGGACATCCCAAGGACATCCCTGAAGAAATCGATGTTCCAGTCGGACACGGCATGGAGGCATGGGTCGTCCCCGGCAACCACCCCCACCACTTTCAATTTGGCCTTTCGGAAGTTTCTTATGAAGCGGTCGCCCTGCAGGGACTCACTGATGGAGGCAGCCACGCTTATCTCCTCTGGATAGCCCCATTCATTGGCCAAGCTTTCGGATAGGCAAATCTCCTCGATTCCATCTGGCACTCTGCCCGAGATGAGGTTAGAAAACTCCGACGATAAGCCGATGCCCCCTCCGGCGGATTTTAGATAATGGCCATCGTAGCAACCCTCGGGAAGTTCGAAATCGGAATCGGCCTCGCTTTGTGGGAGGTTCGAATAGGCGTCTATCACCAAATCAAGCTCGCCGTAATCGTCGCTGAAAAATGTCTTTTGGGCAAAGCCATTCAATAGCCCGCTGCCGGCCGAATAATAGGAGCCGGTCGTCGTCAAAACAATCGAGGAGATACCCTGATGTGAGGAAGCCATCTCCTGAATGAGGGCATAGGAGATCGTCTCCTTATCGCAGATATAGGCATAGACCCTATTGGAATGGCAGGCCTCCCCATAGGGGCAATGAATGCGGGAATAGACGTAATCATCCCGCTCGAAAACAAATGAGTTATATCGTTCATCGCGCCGCAAAGCGGCGATCAGCTCCTTGGGCGTCGTTTTTGCATAGAGATAATACGTCTTATTTAGTGTCCATGGGGCGGTGATCGGAATGTTGTCGGAATCCGTGAAGGGGAAGCGCATCTTCTCCTCGAAAAGATGCTCGTTCCAGCGATGGTCATAATGGTAGATCGTCGGGACCTCGCTCGGGGTGATGGCGGCCACGTTGAATAGCTGCTCATCTTCATACCCCCACTCATAATGGGCAAAGGAGAAATACACCTTCAACCCGATGGAGGCGATATAGTTTCCAAGCGTCTCATAGTTTCTTAGGATCGATAACCCATAGCAGAGGCTGAACATCTGGCTATAGGGCAATCCTAAGACGATGGAATCCTCCTCCAAAACCGTCGGTCTAGACGGATAGAGGGAGATCTCCGGATATTGGTCGAGCCATCGGCATTCGGAAAGGGTCCTGGCCGTGAAGGAGGGAATCTCGATCCGCCGATATCCCTTGTAGGTATAACATTCATTCGCGTCGGCGAAGATGTTCTCGAAATCAGCGAGGTAAGTGACCCCATAATCCAAGACGGCTTCAGGATAATCGGTGGCGATTTCCAAAACGGATTCATAGGGAGCCGTATAGGGATTGCTTATCGGATTCGAGGATGGTTGGATGGGGCTCATCAAAATCGAGTTTTCCGGGACCAGCGAGGAGAAGGCGCCTTCTATCTCCTCGCCGATGGAGGTCGCCGAATATATCGACATCCCCAATCCGGTTAATCCGATGGATATGGCGGAGATGGAGACCATCGAGCGAAACTTCTTCTGCTTCATCAATCTGAGGGCGTGTCCAAAGAGAAAGCGGATGGATAAGGCCGATGACCTCTTTCTTTTTCCGACCGGAAGTGGTTTCCCCAGCTCCCTCGTATCCGCCATTGCTTCGTTTTCGCTTTCATTGGCCTCTCCATCCTTGATGTGGATGATGTGCTCGGCGTATTCCTTCATCAGCGATTCATCGTGGCTGACGATGATAACAAGCCTTTTCTTGGCGATGGATTTGAGCAAAGCCATCACTGAAGAGGCGTTATTTTCATCTAGGGCACCGGTCGGTTCATCGGCCAAGATGATCGGCGGGTCATTGACGAGGGCGCGGGCGATCGCCACCCTCTGCTTCTCCCCGCCTGAGAGGGTGTTGACGGCCTGATTCTCCTTTCCCTTCAAGCCGACATAGGACAATAGCTTCTTCGCCCGGCCCTTTTTAAAGTGATTCTCTTCCAGCGACACGGCGTCCAAAGGAAGCAAGACGTTACTCAATGCGCTTTCGAGTTCGAGGAGGTTAAAACCTTGGAAGACATAACCGATGTTTTGCAGGCGAAAACCCAGTCTTTCCTGCTCAGAAAGCGCCTTACTTTCTTTGCCCATAATGCGGCATTCACCTCCATATCCGACATCCAACATGGAGATGATGTTTAAGAGGGTGCTCTTGCCGGAGCCGCTATCGCCGAGGATGGCGAACAGCCCATTTTTGGGAAAGTCGATGCTGACGTTTCGTAGAACCCGCTGGGTGGAGAAACTCCTATTTAGGCCCCGCAGGGCGATCAGCCTTCTCATTCGTCGCGGAGGATGTCGGCTAGCGGCATCGCTCCGATGGCCCTGAGGGGTAAGCTGGCACATATATAGGCGCTGCCCCCAGCAAAGCAGAGCAAACCCAGGGGCAATAGATACGGGATGCCCAAGAAGGCGGAAAAAGGGACGTCGATTAAATCGTAGAGGGAGAAGCTATTGGCTATCAGCATATTCATCCCCTTTTCCAATAACGGATATAACAGAAGGGATGCTCCGGCCGATAGAAAACTCACCAAAAGCGATTCGTTGAGATAAATCCCCTCAAGTTCGGGGGCCCTTGCCCCCAAGGAAAACAGTATCGCGGTCTCCTTCCTTCTCTTCATGAAACTGGCATAGGAGGTCATCCCGACGATCAGCCCTACCCCTAACAGGGCGACGAAGACGAAAAGGAGCAAAGAAAGGGTAAAGGCCTCGGTCAGCGATAGATAGGCACTTCTGATTTCATACGAAGGGGAATCTATCCGCAAGAGGCTCCCCTCCTCGTCAAGCTTCTCCTTCGCCTCGAATAGCCGGGGGACATCCTCAATCCTTTTGGCGAATAGCAAATAAGAATAGGAGCTGGCCTGATGGGAACCGGAGACCATGGAAACGAAACTCGAAATCGATAGGCTCTGCCCCAAAGCCTCCGAAATATTGGGGAGCCTTATGCTCGATAGATATGACTCCAATGCCTGATAGGAGTAATAAAGCTTTGGGGAATTAAGGAATGAGAACTCCGAGACAATGGCGGTCAACACAAAGGAAAAGGAGAGGGAGCCGGAATCTTTTTCTCCGCCATAGGTGAGGGAATAGTCATAGGTGAAACTTATTCTCTTGCCCAGTGGCGACTCATCAAATTGGGAGGCGAACTCCTGATTGGCCACCATAAAGTCGAGGGAGTTTTCCGCCGGGAGGCTTCCTGACTCCAAAAGCTCAGCTGCCTCCCCACCGCTAGAAAGGTCATAGACCGGATAGAAGGAGGCCGGGTCCATCATCTGCCCATCCAGGGAATAGGATTTGGCGTCCGGGAAGAAATAGCCATAGTCATTCCTGACGTAGACCGAGTCGATCCCCTCCACCGCATCCAAGGCCGTCGATAACTGCGGCCTCTCCATCCGGACCAAAGAGAGGGTGGAAGTCGAGGAGAGGGAGTATTTCTTCTCGCTTATGGAGGCGACCTGATACTCGAGGGAGCGATTGCCCTGGGCCTCCAACGAGGCTTTCGATCCGTTATAGAATCCGGCCGAGAGGATGAGGCAGGAAAAGCCGATGAGGCCCGAAAGGAAGCCGAGCGAATTCATCGGGAGGTTTGATTTCAAGTTGCGTTTTGTGAAATCCCCTCCCCAAGAACGGCCATAGCCTGATTCCGCCTGGCCTTGGAGGGCCCTCCCACCTTTTTCCTCACGCTTTACAAAGGCGGCTCTTCCGTTTTTGACGGAAATGATATTCGGGCAATAACGATCCACCAGTTCCTGATTATGGCTAACCATTACCACCAATCTGGATTTTGAAATGGCCTTTAACATCTCCATCACCGAGTCTGAGTTCCCGCCATCCAAGGCTCCGGTCGGCTCATCGGCAAAAAGGATCGATGGCTCGTTGGAGAGGGCCCTGATGATGGCAACCCTCTGTGATTCGCCGCCCGATAATAGGGAGACATCCTTCTCGGCCAGCTTCTCCATACGAAACTCTTTAAAAAGGCCATGTACCCTTCGAAAGGCCTTCTTCTTTTTCGTTTCGGAAATCAATAAAGGAAGGGCGGCGTTATAGAGGGCGCTATAGCCTGGAATGAGGTTGTAATGCTGATAAATCATCGCCGACTCATGGAGCCGGTAATGGGATAATCTCTTCCCCTTCAATTTGGCTATGTCCTCTCCCCGATAAAGTATCCGCCCACCATCGGGTTCCAACAGTTTCGCCATCAGGTTGAGGAGGGTCGATTTCCCACTCCCGGATTTGCCCATGATGGCGAAAAAGCCCGTCTCCGGAAAAGACAGGTCAACCTCCTTAACCGCGTAAAAGGAGGATTCGCCCTTTCCGAACATTTTGGATATTTTCTCCAGACGCAACAGCTCACCCATAAAAAATCCCCCTACCTATTAATGGAGGGGGAATCGCCTTTTGCGTCAAAAATTCAGGAAATTGGTCCGTCGTGGTGGGCGATGACCTTCTTGATCTTGTGGTTGAAGCTGTCGCGGTCGAGCATCAGCACGTTCCCGCAGGCCAAACACTTAATCTTGATGTCGGCCCCGACCCTGACGATCTGAAAACGCCTGTTTTTGCCCGCGCAGGGATGGGGGCGCTTCATTTCGACTTCGTCATAGAGGGCGTACTCGATTAACGCCATGGCTCATCCTCCATCTTCACGGCGGCGGGAACCTTGGGGAGGCCGGGCATCGTCAATACCTTGCCGGTAAGGGGAATGATGAAATTGGCACCGGCCGACAAGGCGATTTCCCGGATGGTGATTGAGAAGTTCTCAGGCGCGCCTAGCAAAAGCGGATCGTCGCTGAAAGAGGACGGGGTTTTGGCCATGCAGATATAGGCCCCCTCATAGCCGAGGCGCTTATAATCATCGAGCTGCTTTTTGGCCTTTTCCGAGTAGACGACATCGGAGGCGCGGTAGATGTTTTTGCAAATTTTCTCTATCTTGCTTTCCAACGGTTCCGAAAGGTTGTAGATGGGGCGATAATCCGTCTTTTTCTCATCGATGATTTCGCACGCTTTTTTGGCGAGTTCCACCGCTCCGTCTCCGCCTTTTAGATAGCCGTCCGCGAAGACGCATTCGATGTCGTTTTCCCGGCACCAATTCTGTAAAAATTCTATCTCGTTTTTCCCATCGGTTTCGAAGTGGTTGATGGCCACCAAAACCGGGACTCCGAACTTGCAGAGGTTTTCGTGGTGGCGCTTCAGATTGCAGACGCCTTTAGCCAAGGCAGAGACATCCTCTTTTCCAAGATCTTCGTAAGCCATCCCACCATGGAGCTTCAGGGCCCTGATGGTGGCGACCAGCACGACCAGTGAAGGCTTTATGCCGGCTTCCCGACATTTTATGTCGAGGAACTTCTCGGCCCCCAAATCGGCTCCAAAGCCAGCTTCGGTCACGACGTAATCGGCTAATTTCAATGCCAGCTTGGTGGCGATGATGGAGTTGCAGCCGTGGGCGATGTTGGCGAAGGGACCGCCATGAATCAAGGCGGGGTTATGCTCGAGGGTTTGGACGAGGTTGGGCTTAAGGGCCTCCTTCAATAGCCTCATCACCGCATGAGTAACCCTAAGCTGCTTCAAATAAATCGGCTTCCCGTCTTTATCGTAGGCAACCAATATTTTTTCTAATCTATCGAGGAAATCGTCCTCGTCTCTGGCCAAACAGAAAATGGCCATCAATTCGGAGGCGACCGTGATGAGGAAGCCTTCTTTCCTCGGGGTGGCTTTTTTATCCCCTAACGCAACCTCGATTTCCCTGAGGGCCCGATCATTCATGTCGATGGCCCGGTGCCACATAATCCTCTCGGGATCGATATTCAATTCGTTGCCCTGGTAGATGTGGTTATCAATGCAGGCGGCGATGAGGTTGATGGCGCTCGTCAAGGCGTGCATGTCGCCGGTGAAATGGAGGTTGATCTCCTCGCTGGGTTCGACGCGGGATAATCCGCCGCCGGTGGCCCCGCCCTTCAATCCGAAGACCGGTCCGAGGGAAGGCTCCCTGAGGCAGAGCATGGCCTTCTTGCCGATTTTGGAGAGCCCCTCCTCCAAAGAGATGGAGCAGGTCGTCTTCCCCTCACCTGATTTGGTGGGGGTTATGGCGCTGACTAAAATCAGCTTGCCGTCTTCCTTGTCCTTGAGGGTTTTTGAAAGCTCGAGGCTGACCTTGGCTTTGTTTTTCCCATAGGGCTCGAGGCAACTCTCGGGGATACCGGCTTTCCTGGCGATCTCGGCAATTGGCAAAAGGGGCATGCTTATCTCCTCCTTAACGCTGTTTCTAAAAGATTATTCCCGCTTCTATTTATTTACCAGCGCGGAAATGACGTGATAGGCGATAGTTAAGCCGGCCGAAGAGGGAACCATCATCATCGAAGCGGGGGTAACCCCGCGGACGAGCGGCTCCTCAATCGAGGCCGCCACCGTGATTTTCGATATGTCCAAACCGACTTCCCGGTAGACGTGCCTAAGCTTTTTGGCCAGGGGATCGTTATAGGTTTGGTTGAGTTTCATGATCCTCACCTTCCCGGGGTCAAGGCGATTGGCCATCCCAAGGGAGACGATTAAGGGGACGTCATGGGAAAGGCAGTATTTGGCGATCGCCAATTTCCCCTGCACATCGTCGATGGCGTCCACCACATAGGAGGCGTCGGTGAAATCGGCATAAGAGAAAAACTCCTCGTCCACCATCTTCTGGAGGGTGGCCACCTTCAAATCCGGATTGATGCTTTTAAGCCTGAAGCCGGCGGTCAAAGACTTTGGGTTACCGACATCGGCCTGAGTGTATAAAAGCTGGCGGTTGAGGTTCGAGGGGTCGACTTCGTCTCCGTCGATTAAAACCATCTCGCCGAGTGAGCTTCTGGCCAGGGCCTCGGCGGCGCTTCCGCCGACCCCGCCCAAACCGATGACGACGACTTTGGCTTTCCTCAATTTATCTAACTTCTCCTCGCCTAGTAGGAGGAGGCTTCTATCCTCGATGCTCATAGTTTTCCGATTATATCATCGACGCCGGATATCCAGGTGATCGCGAATTGGTGGGCGAAGAAGGTGTCCTGCCTTTTGACGTAATGCCTAGTGGCCTTTTTTATGTCGTCTTTGCATTCCTCAAGGGTTTTCAACCCATCGAAATACGGGAAAAGCTCCTTGACCCCAATGGCCTGAAAGGCGTGGGCGTCTCTCCCATATTTTTCTATCAAAACCTTATTTTCCTCGACCAATCCCGCCTCAAACATCGAGTCGACGCGCCTTTCGACGGCCTCATAAAGCGTTTCCCTCTCCGGGCTCAGGCCGAAGAAACGACATTCGTATATCGGCTCGTGCCTTTGGTTTGCGATGATCTCGCTTTTGCTTTTGCCATTGCTCAGGTATATCTCGATGGCGCGCAAAACCCGCACCCGGTTATTGGGGTGGATCTTCCCGGCCTCAATAGGATCTAACTTCTCCAATTCTTGATGAAGCGATTCGTTATCGAGCCCCTGATAGTAACTGAGGTCGACTTCGGGCGATTCGGGGAATGAGTAGTCATAGAGCCCCGCCCGGATGTAGAGGCCGCTCCCGCCGGCGATGATTGGGGTCTTCCCGCGAGAGAGGATATCGTCTAGGCATTTCCTTAAATCGGCCTGATACCTTCTTATGTCATATGATTCTGTAAGCGGCACGAAATCAAAGAGGTGATGTGGCACGATGGAGCGTTGTTCCAAAGATGGCTTGGCGGTGGCGATATTCAGCTCCTGGTAGACCTGAAAGGCGTCCGCGTTGACGACTTCCCCGCCGATTTTTTGGGCCAAATCGACGGCTAGGGCGCTTTTTCCGCTCCCGGTGGCACCGGTCACCACGATGATCATGAAAGTCCCCCGGAAACGGCTTTTAGGAGGTTTTCGACCCCTTCGCGTAGCGACTCCCTGTTCTGAATGAGGGGGTGCGAGTCAAGCTTTTCGCGTAACGACTCGTACTCGGCTTTGACCTTGGCATCGCCCAAACTGGCGACCAATTTCTTCTGGGTCTCCCCGATTTTCTCCTGCAGGGCTTTTATCTCCTCGTTCTCTTCGATCTGTTTATTGAGGCGGAGATATTCCTTGACATCAGGCTCCTCGAGCAGGGCCTTCTTGACTCCATTGGCCTTGATGAGTATCGGGTCTTCCAACAATTCGCCCACCAAATAATGGCAATGGTTCTCAATGATTTTTAGCTCCACTATCTCGCCCTTCAGATAGGCGGGACCCGGGAAATTGACGAGCTTGCTGCCCTCGCTATAGCCGGAGAGGATATTGGGATCCTTCTTGGAGGGGCCATCCACCAGGACGGGGATCGTCTTGCCCAGGAGGCTGGCCGAGGCCTCGTTGGTGGTTTCCTCCACCACTTTCAATAGCCGCATGAAGCGGGCCTTTTTCTCCTCGTCGGGGACGTCGTCTTTCATCTTGGCGGCCGGGGTGCCCTTGCGGGGCGAGTATATGAAGGTGAAGGCCGAGGAATATCTGACCTCCTCGCATATCGAAAGCGTCTCCTCGAATTGCTCCAACGTCTCGTTGGGGAAGCCGACGATGATATCGGTGGTCAAAAAGACGCCGGGGATTTTCTTCTTTATCCGGGCAACCAGATCCAAATATTCCTCCCTGGTGTAACGCCTTCCCATCTTCTTAAGCACCTCGGTGGATCCGCTTTGGACGGGGAGGTGGATGCATTTCATGATGTTGGGGTATTTGGCGATGACCTCGAGCATCTCATCCGAGAAATCCCAAGGGTGGCTGGTCATGAAGCGGAGGCGCGGGATGCCCAATTTGGCCACCTCTTCCAAGATGGTGGCGAAGCTCGTCCCGTCGTGGAAATCCTTGCCATAGGAATTGACGTTTTGGCCTAAGAGGGTGATCTGCTTATACCCCTGCTCCACCAATTCCCTGCATTCGGAAAGGATGTCTTCCTTCTGCCTGCTCCTCTCGCGGCCCCTGGTATATGGGACGATGCAATAGGTGCAGAATTTATCGCAGCCATAGGTGATGTTGACGTAGGCCGAGGAGTTATCGAGCCTGGCCGAGGGCATGCCCTCGATGATATCCCCCGGATGTGAGAGGACGTTGACGATGTCCTTATGCCGGGATAGATGCTCGTCGAGCATATCCAAAAGGCGATGGGTGTTGTGGGTCCCGAATATCAAATTGACGTAGGGATAGCTATCCGAAATCTTCTTGGCAACTCCCTCCTCTTGCATCATGCAGCCGCAGACGCAGAGGATGAACTGGGGATCCCTCCTCCTATTGGCCTTGAATTTCCCAATCTCGCCATACACCTTATCCTCGGCGTTTTCCCGAACCGCGCAGGTGTTGATGATGACCAAGTCGGTACTCTCCTCGCTTTCGGCTTTGCTGAAGCCGGCCTTTTCCAGGTATCCGGCCATGATCTCCTCATCGCGGACGTTAGCCTGACAGCCAAAAGTCTTGATCAGGTAGTGGCGGCCCGCGGCGAAAGAGGCGAGCCTCAAACTCACCTTGGCCTCATCCTTGATCAGATTAGGCTTATCCACCCGGTTCCTGGCCTTGGCCATGTCGGGCAGGGATTCATACACTCGCTTCCCCATCGAAGAGACCTCCGTCAATATAGGTTATTGGTTTTATCCGCACGCATCTACCGCTTTCTTCGTCAACTTCGATTAAGACGAAGCAGACGATCTCCCGGCCGTCTTTGGGAATCTCGAAGAAACCCTCCTCGCCGAGGACGGTCCGCTTGATGACCGAATCGTAGGATGAGCCGATGATGGAGTCATAGGCCCCGCATAGTCCGACATCGGATAGGAAGCCACATCCTTTTGGGAAGATGTAGGCGTCATTGGTCTGGACGTGGGTATGGGTGCCGATGACGGCCGAGACCCTCCCGTCATAAAAGGCGGCGAACGTCTTTTTCTCCGAGGTCGATTCGCCATGGTAGTCGACGATATGGATGGCGATTTTCTCCTCATCTGACAGCAAGGCGTTCATGGCCTGATAGGGACTTTGGACGGCTTCCCGCATGAAGGCGGTGCCGAGGATGTTGGTTACTCGAATCGCGGTGTCGCCGACCTCATAGACCGCCGAGCCAAATCCCTTATCGAAATGTAGGAGGTTGAGGGGCCTGATCAGGTTATCGCAGTATTCGATGTAATCCTCGATCTGGCGCTTGCCATGCCAGTGATTCCCGAGGGTGACGACGTCGACCCCGGCCTCCAGTAGCTCATGGTATTCCCTCTCGGTGATGCCATGTCCGTTTGAGGAGGCGTTCTCGCCATTCGCGATGACGAAATCGGCCTCATAACGCTTGATTAAAATGCTCAAAAGGGAGGAGAGGGAATCGATCCCAATCCTCCCGTTGATGTCGCCGAAGAAAAGTATTCTCATGGGGGTTACTCCCCCTTTCTAAGCCGAGGTTATTTGGCGGTCTCGACGGCCCGGTATTCCCTGATGATGGAGACTTTGATTTGGCCAGGATAGGTCATCTCGGATTCGATCTTATCCTTCATCTGCTGGGCCATGAGGACGGCCTGCTCATCCGAGACTTTCTCGGGGATGACCATGACGCGGACCTCGCGTCCAGCCTGCATGGCGAAGGCGTTGGAGACGCCGTCGAATCCCTTGGCGATCTCCTCGAGCTGCTCGATGCGCTTGACGTAGTTTTCAAGCGTTTCACTGCGGGCCCCGGGGCGGGCGGCCGATAGGGTGTCGCCGGCCACCACCAGATGGGAGATGACGTATTTGGCCTCCACGTCGCCGTGGTGGCTTTCGATCGCGTTGATGACGACGTCGGGTTCGCCATATTTCTTGGCGAGCTTGGAGCCTAATTCGACGTGGCTCCCCTCCTGCTCGAAGTCGACGGCCTTGCCGATGTCGTGGAGAAGGCCGGCTCTTTTGGCCAGTTGCTGGTCGAGCCCGAGTTCGGCGGCCATGATGCCGGTTAGATAGGCGACCTCCATCGAGTGGTCGAGGACGTTTTGCCCATAGGAGGTACGGAAATGCAGGCGGCCGATGTAGCCAACCAATTCGCGGTTGATGCGGGGAAGGCCGAGCTTGAAGATGGCGTCCTCGCCATAATGCTGGCAGCTCTCCTCCACCTCTTTCTTCATCTTGGCGGCCACTTCCTCGATGCGGCCCGGCTGAATGCGGCCGTCGCGGATGAGGGCCTCCAGGGTCTTCCTGGCGATTTCGCGCCTGATGGGATCGAAGCAGGAGACGGTGATGACCTCGGGGGTGTCATCGACGACTAAGTCGACGCCCAAGGCTTTCTCGAGGGCCTGGATGTTGCGGCCTTCGCGGCCGATGATGCGGCCCTTCATGTCGTCGCTGGGGAGCGCCACGACCGAGACGGTGCGCTCGCTGGTAACGTCCTGGGCGTATTTGGCGCAGGCCAAGCTTAGGAGGTCGACGGCCTTGGCCTGGGCGGTTTCCCTGGCCTCGTCTTCCTGGTTTTTGATGTAGGAGGCGATTTCCATCGACATCTTGCTCTCGACGCGGGCCATGATCTCGTCGTGGGCTTCCTTCGTCGACATGCCGGAGACTTTCTCTAATTCGACGATGATCGAATCGATTTTCTGGTCGAGGGTCTCCTCCTTCTTCTGGAGGTTGACCAATCTGGCTTCGAGGGATTCCTTGCGGGCGTCGAGGGATTTCTCCTTGTCCAAGAGGGCGTTTTCCCTCTGGTCAAAAGCCTGCTGGCGAAGGGAGAGCTTTTGCTCCTCGGCCTGGATCTCGCCCTTTCTGGCGCGGACGTCATTCTCCGCTTGCTGACGGGCCTCGAAGGCCATCTGCTTGGCATCGAGCTCGGCCGTCTTCTTGATGCGTTCGGCCTTGGCATTGGCGTCGGAGATGATCTGCTTGGCGTCTTTTTCGGCGTTGCCCTTCTTGCCCTTTCCTACAAGGAAGAGCACCAAAAAGCATAGCCCGGCCCCCACTACGAAGGCCACAATGATGAGGATTACGGCTAAAACGGTGTCCATTGTTTAAAAACTCCTTGGGCTACCAAAAGGCGCTGGTCACCCGCACAAAGGCGAAAATATCAATATCTAGGCTATCTATCAAAGGCTGGGCCTTGAAGCAACTACCCAATATCCATGGGCGACTCAGTACCTATGAGGTACAACAAGATTTTGCATCATTTCGCCCTGAATTGATAGCGCCAAAGAAAAAAAGGGCCCACCCTCGTAAGGCAGGACCCCTTTTAAGCTTGGATTTATTCGGCTGATTCGCCCTGGCTGGGACCGTTGGTGGCCCAGGATTGGCGGACCTTCTCCTCGAGATCGGAGAGCAACTCCTCATGGCTGGCG
This sequence comes from Bacillota bacterium, assembly GCA_030537155.1. GTDB lineage: Bacteria > Bacillota_I > Bacilli_A > RFN20 > CAG-826 > Alloenteromonas. The sequence continues at coordinate 46,393 of JAUNOH010000006.1, read as the reverse complement.
AGATAGGCCTTGGTGGCTTCGCGGCCGTTGCCGATCTTCTCCCCGGCGCACTCATACCAGTTGCCGGATTTGGAGATGAATCCCATCTCGACGCCCAGATCCAGCAATTCGCCGACCTTGGAGAATCCCTTGCCGTAGATCATCTCACAGACGCAGGACTTGAACGGGGGCGCCACCTTGTTTTTGACGATTTTGATCTTGACTGTGTTGCCGATGATGTTGGCTCCGGATTTGATGGCCTCGGCGCGGCGGATATCGATCCTGATGGAGGCATAGAACTTTAGGGCTCTACCACCGGTGGTCGTCTCGGGGTTCCCATAGAGGACGCCGACCTTCTCGCGGAGCTGGTTGATGAAGATGATGAGGCAGTTGGTCTTGTTGAGGATGCCGACCAATTTCCTCATGGCCTTTGACATAAGGCGGGCCTGAAGGCCGACTTGGTTATCGGACATGACCCCATCTAGTTCGGCCTGGGGGACTAAGGCGGCGACCGAGTCGACGACGATGATGTCGATGGCTCCGCTCTCGGCCAGCATCTCGGTGATTTCGAGGGCCTGCTCGCCAGAATCGGGCTGGGAGAGGATCAATTCGTCGATGTTGACGCCGAGTTTGGCGGCGTATTCCGGGTCAATCGCGTGCTCGGCATCCACGAAGGCGGCGCGTCCGCCCTTCTTCTGGGCCTCGGCGATGGCGGATAAGGCCAGCGAGGTTTTGCCTGAGGATTCGGGGCCGTAGATCTCGACGATCCTGCCTTTGGGATAGCCGCCGACTCCCAAGGCGTTATCAAGGAGCAGACTTCCCGAGGGGATGACGTCGACGTCGACGTGGGGGCGATCCCCCAACTTCATGACGCTGCCTTTGCCGTAGGCCTTTTCAATTTGCTTTAAGGCATCGGCTAATGCCTTTTCTTTGGTTTCTTCGTTCATAGGTTTTCCTCCACTATAAGTTATCCTTGAAAATCGAAATTGTGACGAAATTGCTCAAATTATTTTTTCCAGGAGCAGTTCGAGCATGGCCTCGACGGCCGCTTTCCTGATGCCGTCTCTATCGCCTTCCAGCTTGAGCATTCTGGCATCGATCTGGCCATCATAGGCGATGGCGATGGCCACATCCCCCACTTCGGCTCCCTCTTGGGCGGTGGGCCCGGCGTTGCCGCTCACCGAGAGGCAGACATCGCACTGAAGGGCCTTGGCTGCGCCCTTGGCCATTTCGGAAGCCACCTCACAGGAGACGATTCCGTAATGCTCAATGCTTTCTTCGCTCACCTCGGCCAAGGCCACCTTGAGCCTCGGGTCATAGGTTATTAACCCACCTAGCAAGGTTTTGCTGGCCCCGGGAACCTCAGCGATCGTGGCGGCGAATAAACCGGCCGTCATCGATTCGCAGCTCCCAAGCGTCAACCCCCTATCGGTCAGAAGGTGGACGGCCTTCTCAGCTAGCGGATTCATCCTTCTTCTCTTCGCCGAGGAAGACCCCGCGACCCTGATAGACGTAGATGATGCCGGAGACGACCGACATGGCGGTGGCTAGATAAAGGAGTATCAGGCAGATTCGGCCATAGCCCCAGCTGGAATCGAAGTAGCTGAAGGGCCAGCCGTTAAGAAGGACAAAGGGGATGGCGACCATTTGGAATATGGTCTTTAGTTTGCCGAAGATATTGGCGGCCACCACCACTCCCTTGCTGGCGGCCACGAAGCGCATGGTGTCGACGATGAGGTCGCGGAGGACCATCAGGATGAGGCAGAAGGCGATGATGCCGTGCTGCTCTGAGGCCACCTGCCCGGGGGCGAACTGCCAGGAGACGGCGATGAAGATCATCGTCGCGTTGACCAGCATCTTGTCGGCGATCGGGTCGAGGAATTTTCCTAAGTCGGTCACCTGCTTCCACTTTCTGGCCAGATAGCCGTCAAGCGAATCGGTGAGGCTAGCCACCACGAAGACGATGCAGAAGATGAGGTAGACGAGGCTGATTCCGCTATCCCCGAGTTCGGGAGAGGTCCAGCCGGTGGCCAGGTTGACGATCCAGAGGACGAACCAGGCAACGATCATCAACCCGATCAAAAGGATGCGGGCAATCGTGATCTTGGTGGGTATATTGATTTTCATACCCGTATTATATACGGGCGTTATGGATATTCCTACTATTTTATCTCTAAAGAGATAATAAAAAGACCTTTTGCAGGTCTAGTGAGTTCCCGGCCCGATAAGCCATGTTCTGTCGGGGGCGACAATTTATCTCGGCTTGCGCCGGCTCCCTAAGCTTCGATTCGCTTCGGGCGCTTCCCTTACCAAATTTAGGTTTCTCGCTTGTGGGGTTTACCGCGTTTCATCCGGATGTCGCCATCCGGCTCGTCTCTGTGGCACCTTGGGGCTTCCCGTCCGCAGGGGACGTTATGCCGCCGTTACGCTCTCCAGCGTACCTAGGGTTATTGATTCCCCTAGCGCAATCACTACCGGCATCACAGCCGGTGCGAGCATGGACTTTCCTCTCCTATCCGGAGCAGTCGCCTGGGCCGGGGTATCATTTTACTTTATCGAGCGGACGTCGTAACCCTGAGAATAAAGAAATTTCTCGTACTTGGCGATTTTCTGAAGGAGGTCGATGTTCTCGGTCGTGACCTTGTCGGTCTCCTTGATGCCCTTGAGGCGGGCCTGAAGGCGGGAGTTTTCGAGTTCCAATTTCCTCATCTTCTCCTTCAGCTTGGCGTTTTCTAATTCCAAGGTGTCGGTGTAACGCTTGCTCTCCTCCTGGAATTTGAGGAAGCAGCCATAATCCCCGATCACGACGTCGAGGAAATCATCGACCTCGGCCGGGTCATAACCTTTGATGTTTTTGGTGAATTGCTTCTGAAGTATGTCCTCACGGGTGAGGGTCAGGGTGTCTTTGTTATCCATACCCCTGATTATAGACGGGAAATGACCTTTTCGAAGAAGGGAAAGAAAACTTTCCGCTCCTAAACTATAATATCGGGGTATGCGTCTATTGGAGAAAGAGCTCAAGGACAAGCGGGTGTTGGTCTTCCTCGACCTTGAGGGCACCCAGATCAGCCACGAGATGATCGAGATCGGGGCCTACAAGGTCTACCTAAAAAACGATTTAAGCGTCCGCAAGATCATGCCGGGCTTCAAAAGCTACGTCAAAGCCAAGCATCCGGTCGGGAGGATCGTCACCGAGCTAACCGGCATCACCGACGCCCAAATAAAGAAGGAAGGCAAACCCTTCAGGGTCGTCCAGGAATCATTCAAGAAATACGTCGGCAAGGACTGGACCAAGTGCCGGTTCGTAACCTTTGGAAACCACGACTGCCACATCATCATGCAGACAGTCATGAATAATCTCGACTGCAATGACATGGACGGCAAGTTCATGGTCAGCCACTGCTTCGACTTCGCCCGCTTCATCGCCTGCTTCATCCGCGATGAAAATGGGAACAACTACTCCCTATCAAATTATCTGAAGCTATTCGGCGTCCCCTTCGAGGGCGTGGCCCACGACGCCCTGGCCGACGCCTATAACCTCGTCGACTTATACAAAGCCTTTTTGGCCAACCACAAATTGGTTGAGCAGGAATACAAAAAGACGGTCGTCCTGAAGAATAGCCACCTGCCCGAGCCGATCCGCCTCGTCATGAAGGATTTGAGGGACGGCAAGACGGTCACTGCCGAGCAATACGATTCCTACATCAAGGAATACCTATCATGAACTACCCAAAAGGCGTCAAACCGATCGCCCAGGGCGAGGTCATCAAAAAGAGCAAGAAGTCGGCGGGCCGCGCCAAAATAAAAACCGGCAACCGCGGCATGGCCTTTGAGGCGGCCATCAACGAGAGCAACGAATATTACCGCGAGAGGAATTTGGCCCTCATCACCAAGCGCCCCACCCCGATAAACGTCGTCAAAGTCGACTACAGCAAAGGCGCCCTCATCACCCAGGCTTATTTCGAAAAGCAGTCCACCACCGACTATAACGGGGTCTATAAAGGCCGTTACCTCGACTTCGAGGCCAAATCGACTTTGTCGAAGACCAGCTTCCCGCTCCATAACATCCCCAAGCAACAAATCGATCATCTGGAAAGAGTTTTGTCTCAAGGCGGGATCGCCTTCTTCCTGATTGAATGCGTGAGCCTGAACGAGACTTACCTCCTTCCGGCCTCCTACATAATCGACTTCTATCATTCAAGACCCCGTCAGTCCATTCCGGTCGAGAAAATAAAAAAGCACGGGCACCTCGTCAAGGAAGGTTATTCCCCGCGCTTTGATTATCTTCCCTTGGTGGAAGAAGTCTTCTTAAAATAAGAGCAATATCCGCATAGCCCGCAACGGCCGCATTCCGGTTTTTTCGCGTGGCATATCTCCCGTCCGAAATGAATCAGCTGATGGTGGAGGCGAATCCAATTTTCCCGCGGAAATTTTCCCTCGAGTTTTTTCTCTATCTTGATCGGCTCCTCGTCGGCTTTTGCATAGCCTAGCCTTTTGCTCACGCGGGAGACGTGGGTGTCGACGGCGATGGCGGGTCTCGCGGCGATTTCGCAGAGGACGACGTTGGCGGTCTTAACCCCCACCCCCGGAAGCTTGGTCAACGATTCGAAATCGAGGGGCATCTCTCCCCCGTGGCGCTGACAAATAGCCTTTGAAAGGGCGATCGCGTTTTTGGCTTTTGCATGATATAAGCCGACGGATTTGATGATGGATTCCACGTCTTCCTGCTCCGCTTTAGAAAGAGCGGCAAAATCCCCATATTTCCCAAATAGTTCCGGCGTCACCTCGTTGACGGATTTATCGGTGGCCTGGGCCGAGAGCATTACGGCGATCAGGCACTGATAGGCGTTAGCAAAAATAAGGCTGCATTTGGCGTCGGGGAAAGCCTCGTCCAAAAAGGCAATGATCTGTTTTTCCTTATTCGTCGTCATCGCTGTCTTTGACCCACTTGGTCTTGGCGATTTCGATGGTCTTCTCGATGTCCTCGTTCCAGGATTCTGAGATGCCGGTATAACCCTCTTTGGCGATGTCGGCCCGGGCCCGGTTGGAGCGGAGGGCCTTATCGACGGATTTAATCTTTCTCTTGCCGGCGATGTAGGCGTCATCCAGCGCCCCCTTTATCTCATCCTCGGAAAAACCGTCCGAAAGCCAGCCCTGGATGAAGTCCATCTCCACCGGGGAGAGGGTGCGGGAAAGGCGCTTCTCGAAGTAGGCATAGAGGCGGCTGAGCGCTTCGGCTCTCTCAGCCGAAACGAGGTTGGCGTTATTTTCGGCTATCTCCTTTTCCAGGAGGGCATAGAGTTTCTTCTTCAGGGGATCGAGGGAGGTCAGCATTTGATAACCCTCGAAGTCATAGACGATATAACCTCGCTTCAATAGGCTCACCAGTATCGAGTCGATCTTCTTGGCCTCGTACTGCATCTTCAAAGAGAGCAAATCGGCGGTCACGACCTTATTGCCCTGATTAATCAGTTGCTCAAGCATCAGCAAAACGATGGCGTCTTCCTCATTGAGGCCGAGCTTCTTGTAGTTATCCAATAGGAGGTATTTGAAATCCAGCGGCGGATAGTTCATTGGCATATTCTAAACCCAGTTCAGCCTTTCTTCAGTTCCATTTGCACCTTTTGGGGATTCAGTTTTTCCAAAAGCGGCCTCCCCCACTCGATGGCGGCCTGAGTTTCCGCCTCGATGGCAAAGCCGAGTTTTCGGGCAAACCTCTCAGCCCTCAGGATCCTCAAAGGGTCCTCCTCAATCCTCTTTCTAGGGTCTCCGATGAAGCGGATTATCCCCATATGCAGGTCATCTAACCCGCCGGAGAAATCGAGGGTGTGGCCGAATTTATCGATGTAGATGGCATTGATGGTGAAATCCCGCCGCCTGTAATCGAGGGAAGGTTCCCTGACGAAGCTGACTGAAGAGGGGTGGCGGGAATCAAGATACTCCCCCTCGACGCGGAGGGTCGTGAAATCCAGCTCGTTGCCCTCTTCCTTCAATTTGATGGAGCCGAAGCGGGCGAAGGTGAAATCGGCCGTGGGCAGAAATGATTTCATCTGCTCCGGAGTGGCGTCGGTGACGAGATCATAATCGGTGAAGGCTCTGCCGAGTAGATAGTCACGGGAGCTGCCGCCGACCATATATAGGGAAAAGCCGTTTTCCTCAAACAGGGCGGCGTATTTTTCGAATATCGGTGGGAGCATAGCTAAAGTCTAGCATAAGAAAGGGTGCCCGAAGGCACCCGTGATCCACAATTGCGTGGCTAAGCGATTAAAGCTTTTCCTTTAAGGCTTTGCTGGGTTTGAAAGAGACGGTCTTGCTGGCTTTGATTTGGATCTTTTCGTGAGTGGCGGGGTTGGAGCCGATGCGGGCAGCCCTCTCCTTCTTCTCGAAGATGCCAAAGCCGGAGATCTTAACTTCCTCGCCTTTGAGCAATCTGGCTTCGATTTCGTCCAAGACGGCGTCAACGACGGCTTCAGCGTCCTTCTTTGACACCTCGGCCTTGGCCGCGGCGGCGACGATCAATTCAGCTTTGTTCATTGGAATCCCTCCTATAGCTAAATGGTTATTCTAAAAACTAGCATCAAAGGTCAAAATTTGCAAATTTTTTCGATAATATGGAGATTTTTCGCGACATACTGTCGGCAAAAATTACACAAGAAACGGGTTGTTGTTCATTTACGCTGCCGGTAAATGATGTTGATAGGTGAGGAGGAGAAATCGAAACTGTCCCGCAGCCTATTTTCCAAATAGCGGGTATAGGAGAAATGGGCGAATTGGGGGTTATTGCAGAACATGACGAAGCTGGGCGGGGCGACCGAGACCTGGCTGGCGAACATGATCTTCAGGCGGCCATGGTTGAAATCGGGCGTCGGATTCATGGCCTGGGCGTCGGCCACGATCTTATTGAGGGCCGAAGTCGGTATGCGGCGATGGAACGACTCATTGGCCTGCTTGATGGCGGGCAATATCTTTTCCACTCCTGAGCCGGTCTGGGCCGAACAAAAGATGATGGTTGCGTAATCTAGGAATTTGAAGCGGGTTCTGAT
>JAUNOH010000006.1:0-39271 GCA_030537155.1 Bacillota bacterium | reverse complement strand
GAGGTCGCCGATGCCGATGCCATGGGCCCCCGAGACGGCGATGGGCTCGCCTAAGCCGAGGGCGTAGAAGTCGGCGATATTCGAAATTTGGGAGATGTTATCGATCTTATTGGCTGCGACGATGACCGGCTTATCGCTCTTATAAAGCATTTTGGCAATCAGCTCGTCGTCCCCGGATAGTCCCTTCTTCCCATCGGTGACGAAAACGATGAGATCGGCTTCCCGCAGGGCGATTTGGACCTGGGCCCTGATCTCGGCTTGGAAGGGGGCGTTATTTATCTCGATGCCGCCGGTATCGATGATGGTGAAGTCCTTGGTGAGCCAGTGGGCCTTGCCATAAAGGCGGTCCCTGGTGATGCCGGGCTCATCTTCGACGATGGCTTTTCTCTCCCCGACGATGCGGTTGAAGATGGTCGACTTTCCGGCGTTTGGCGAACCTACGAGGGCGACTATCCCTAGTGGCATGGAATCTCCATTCCAGTTTTCTGGTGGACCTTCTCGAGGATGGCCTCCACCACATCTTCGATTTTGGAGGAGGGGGTCGAGTAGATATAGATTGAATCAGGGGCGGCCTTTAAGGGGGCGAAGTCCCTGGTCGAGTCGATGCGGTCGCGGAGGAAGAGCTCATAGGCCACATCGCCATAAGGGACTTCCAGCTTCTTGCCGATATTCTCCTCGAAACGGCGCATCACGCGGGTGTTGAAATCGGCCAAAAGGTAGATTTTCACCTCGGCGTTGGGCAAGACATTGGTGCCGATATCACGGCCATCCATGACGACGGAATCCTTTTCGGCCATCTTCTGCTGGAGCTTGACCAAGGCGATCCTGATGTCCTTGTAAGAGGCGATATAGGAAACCTGGGAGGAGACCAACGGGGTGCGGATGACCTCGGAGACGTCCTCGCCGTTGCAGAAGACGCGATGATCGGGGGTCAGGGTGATGTCGACCTCAGGTATGACGAGGCAGGATTGCTGCTCATTGGTGGGGTCGAGGCCCTTCTTGATCACGGCATAGGTAAAAGCCCGATACATGGCCCCGGTGTCGATGTAGGTGAAGCCGAGAATCTCGGCCACCCTCGTGGCGACGGTTGATTTGCCGGCGGCGGCCGGGCCGTCAATGGCGATTGCGATTTTCTTCTTTTCTTCCATGGTTTCTACCTCACCCAAAGGGTATATAGCAATATCAGGGCGACGACCGTCAAGAAGAAAGCGATTAGCTTAATCAAAAAAACGGTGCGCCTTCTTTTCAGGTAACGCTCATAGGGGGTCAGGGAATTGTCCCCGGCATTCCTCTTCTTGGCCTGGGCGATGATCTCGCCATAGCCTATGGAGCTCCCGGCCGAGTCGGCCTGGCGCAGAAGTTCCTCATCCTCGGGGGAGAGGCGGTCGATCTTCCGGGGCGAATCGGGAAAGAGCTCGTCCGGGGTGTGGGCGATCTCCTCGCGGTATTTGGCGTATCTCTCTTTCCGGGTCTGCATACCAAGGAATATTCTAGCAAAGCTAAGCTTTCGCTGGCATAGGGAAGCTCGAAAATCGAAACATTGCTTAAACGATGGGGTGGCCTATAATTTAAGCGTGGTTCTTAAGGAGGAACTAACGATGCCAAAGAAAGTCAACAAGGACCTTTGCATCGGCTGTGGCGCTTGCGTGGGCCTTTGCCCCGCCGTCTTCAGCTTCGATGACGAAGGCAAGGCCGAGGCTGCCCCCGTCGAAGACGGAGCTGCCGATGACGCCCAGGCCAGCTGCCCCGTCGGGGCCATCGAAGAGGCCTAAGCCAATCAAAAAAGAGACGGCCTACTTGGCCGTTTTCTTTTTGTCCATTCTCAGGAAGGTATGTATCGAACGGTAGATTAGGAAAGTGATGATTATCACGGCCACATCCTTGATCAAATTGAAGGGCAGAACGGCTAGGAAGGCATAGCTCCAGGTCACGTTGGCGATGCCGATTAGATTCGAGGTATTCATCATGGCCAGCAAGGCGCTTTCCCCAATCATCGTCACATAGGCCGGGATGAGGACATAGACATTCAAAAGCATGGCCACCACCACTTGGATCAGAGTACCGGCAGAGAAGCCGATGGCCACCCCCTTGAGATTGCGCTTTTTCTGATAAATCAGAGTGACGATGCCGACATAGATGGCCGAGAGGATGAGGTCGCAGAATTCGCCGATGAAGAAGGTTGAGGAACCCGAGATTAACACTTTGACTATCGTCTTTATGGCGATACAGCACAAACCGGCGATCGGGCCATAGGCGAAGCCACAGATGAAGGCCGGGACCTCGTCGAAATGGAATTCGAGGAAACTCGGGAAAAGGGCTGGGAGGGGGAATTTGAAGACCGGAACGGCATAGAGGATGGCACACATGGCCCCGAAGATGGCGACCCGGCTCATGAATCGGACCGGATGGTAATCGACTTTCTCTTTGCCGAAAAATTTCTGATAGAGCAAATAGGTGGCCGTCAAAACAACAAGGAACAACAGCACCGAGACGATATATATCCAGCTCATAAATAAAAATCCCCTTCTGCAGAGTTCAGGGGACGCAAAACATGTGCTTTCTCACATCCGGACTGTACCGTTGGCCCCGGAATTCCACCGGATCGTGCCTGTTAAGGCTCGCGGGCTATACCGCCAGTCGACGTAATTCTCGTCGCCCTGAAGCACCTACATTATAGGTCGGCGTCGAAAAGTTTGTTAATAAATGATTCTTTACAATCCTCGTCGGGGAAGGAAATGGTGACGCTTTTCTTCTTGATGAGGATCTTCTCAGCCCCGATTTTGGCGGCGATTGCCTCGCCTTTATCGACGCTTTTTCCTTCTTTCCCCTCTAGGGAGGCCACCGCTTTCTCCGTCTGCCTGACCGAGAGGCCATCCCGGTGTATGCTCTCCACCATCCGGCGCATCTCCTCCTCGCTGAGGGAGGCGATGGCCTTGGCGTGGCCATAGGATAATTTGCCCAAGGAGATCTCCTCAAGGACCGGCTCAGGCAGTCTGAGTATCCTCAGGATATTGGTAACCTGGCTCCTGGATAAGTGGGAGACCTGGGCGAGGGTTTCGTGGGTGTAACCGTATTTGTCGTTTAGCACCTTGAAGACGAGGGCCAACTCCACCACATCCGCATCCCGCTGGTCGCGGGCGTCGGCCAAAAGCATCAAAAGCATCTCCTCATCCTGAACATTCAAGATGACGCAGGGGAACTCGTTGAGGCCGGCCAGTTTGCCGCCATGAAAGCGCCGGCGGCCCAAAATAAGCTCATAGTGATTGCCTTTCGGGCGGACGACGAGGGGGTTATAAATGCCGTTTTTCCTAATCGACTCGGCAAAGCGCGAAACGGTGGCCGGGCTCAACTTAACCTTTTTGACAATCGAGTTATCGTCAATCAGGTTTTTGGCGACGATTTTGCTGGGGCGGGAGTAATAATCCTCCTCGAGGGCGGCGATGACGTCGTTTTGGGCAAACTTGTCCAAAAGCTCCGAGAGGGAGTTGCCCAAGGTTTTCTTGCCACTACTTTTCTTCATGGTCCATCACTTCCCTCGCCAAGGCGAAATAGGCGCTGGCCCCCTGGGAGGAGGGGCGGAAGACGGTGACGGGCATTTGGTGGCCCTGGCTTTCGGAGACCGATTGGTTACGGGGGACGGCGGTGAGGAAGGTGCTCTCCTTAAAGGTTCCGCGGACCTGGGAGGCGACCTCGGTCCCGAGGGTGGTCCTGGCGTCATACATCGTAAGCAGGAAGCCCTCGATCCTTAGCTTCTGGTTCATGTCGTGGTGTACCTTGGTGATGGTCGAGACGATGGCGGCGACGGCCTCCATCGCGAAATACTCGCACTGGACCGGGATGATCACCGAATCGGAAGCCACGAGGGAATTCAGGCAAAGCGCGCCCAAAGAAGGCGGGCAGTCGATGATTATGTAGTCGTAATGATTGCCCGGCAGTTCGGAGAAAACCCTCTTCAAAGACGAGAAGGGGGATGACTCAACCCGTTGCGAGGTCTCAAACTGGGCCAATCTAAGATTGGCTGGAAGGATGTCGATGCCCTCATATTTGGTGGTGCTTATGCACTGATTGGCCCTGAGCTTGCCGTTTAGGGCCTCGAATATCGTGTGGTCCTGGATGTTGATGTCCAACCCCAAACCACGTCCGGCATTCCCCTGGGGGTCCATATCGGCCAAAAGAACCTTCTTGCCGAAATGCCCTAAGGCGGCCGAAAGGTTGATGGCGGTCGTCGTTTTGCCGACCCCGCCCTTCTGATTGGCGATGGCTATGACGCGGGTCATAGGTTAATTTTCCTTCTTTCGTGAAACAAATGGAAGTTTCACAGGGGATGGGCAACTATCTCGCCCCAGGTGCGGGGATAACGGGATGGGGACTTCTTCTCCTTCTTAAACAGGAGGTTGATGCGTTTATCCCCTGAGGGAAGGCTGGCTTCCTGAAGGTTAAGAAGGCGGCCGCCCAATTTATCGAGGGCCCTCTCGGATCCTTTAAGCTCCTCCTTCCCCTTCTCTCCCTTATATGCCACGAGGGTGCCACCGATTTTGCAGAGGGGGAGCCCCAGTTCCAAAATGTTTGGCAAAGCCGAGAAAGAACGGGCGGTGACGATATCGAAATGCTCTTTAAAGCTTTTCATCTCCTCGCCGCGCCCGATATGGAAAGAGACGTTTTTAACGTTGCAGGCGGATTTGACTTCCTCGAGGAATTTGAACTTCTTGGCGGTCGAATCGACCAAAGTGACTTTCAGATTCGGATAGGCGATGGCCAAAACCATGCCGGGGAATCCGGCCCCGGTCCCCAAATCGCAGAGATTCGTCCTTTTCGAAAAGGCGAAAACCTGCCCGGGAAGCAGGCAATCGAGGAAATGTTTTTCGACTATTTCTTCTTCATTGAGGATGCTGGTCAGATTAATCTTCTCGTTCCATTCGCAAAGCAGAGAGGAATAGATCTTGAATTTCTCGATCGTCTCCGATGGAAGGAGTATTTCCAGCTCGGTGAGTTTCTGATTCAGTTGTTCGAATGTCATAGTTTCCCATCCCTCCTGAGTGTCAAAAGCAATATCGAGACATCGGCCGGATTAACCCCGGGTATCCTCGAGGCCTGTCCGATGGTCAAGGGCTTCACGGCGTTTAGCTTCTGCCTAGCCTCTAGGCGAAGCCCCGAGACTTTAAGATAATCGACGTCGATTGGCAAGGGAGTGTCCTCCTGCCTTTTTAGGGCAGCGGCTTCCTTCTCCTCGCGGGAAATATAGCCGGAATACTTCACGGAAACCTCGATGGAAAGTATTTCATCGTTGCTGAGTTTCAATTGCGATAAATCGGTAAAATATTTTTGAAGTTCCTTTAAATGAACATAAGGCCGTTTGAGAAGGTCATAGGCATGATAACCGTATTCCGATGGTTCATAGCCGAGGCTACGTAAATAATCACCACATCCCGCCCTGTCGGTGACAACGCTTTTAGATAGGGTTTCGACCACCGAATCGATCCGCGAGTATTTCTCCTCGAAATGTTGATATCTTTGATCTCTGATCAATCCATTTAAAAAGCCATACTTGGTCAATCGCTTATCGGCATTGTCGTGACGAAGGAGGAGACGATACTCGGCGCGGGAGGATAAAAGGCGGTATGGCTCATCGGTTCCTTTGGTAACCAAATCATCGATCATCACCCCGATGTATGCCTCGTCGCGGCGAAGGATGAACGGCGGCTTTCCATCGATGAAATTGCAGGCGTTTATCCCAGCCATCAAACCAAGGCCGGCCGCCTCCTCATAGCCCGAGGTGCAGCATATCTGTCCGGCCACATAAAGACCGTCGTATTTTTTAATCTTCAGACTGGCGTCGAATTCCAAAGAATCTATAGCGTCATATTCTATCTGATAGGCGTATTTGAGTATCTTGGCCCGTTCCAACCCAGGCAGGGAATGAACCATCTCCTCCTGAATCTCCCTCGGCATACCTGTAGAGAATCCCTGGAGATAAAAAGACTCGCCCTCCTCATATTCCGGCTCAAGGAAAAGCTGGTGGCGGGGTTTATCGGCAAAGCGGACGATCTTGCTCTCGATCGAGGGGCAATAACGGGGTCCGATTCCGGTGATGGTCCCATCGAAAATGGCCGACTCATTGAGGTGGTCCAATATTATCTTGTGGGTTTGCTCGTTGGTGTAGATCAAATAGCAGGGCAGCTGTTTGGACAAAGGGGTGTAGGAATCTCCCTCAAAGCTGAAAGAAAGCTTCTCGTCGCTCCCCAATTGGATTTCGCCTTTGCTGAAATCTATGGATGACTTGGCTAGCCTCGGTGGCGTGCCGGTTTTAAGCCTAACCAGCTTCAAGCCCATCTCAGATAACTCTTTTGAAAGGCCGATAGAGGACTTTTCCCCGTCCGGTCCGGCGGAGGTGACCTCCTTGCCACGGATGATGGAGGAATCCATATAGGTGCCCGTGGTTAGGATGACGGCCTTGGCCTGAATCCTTCTTCCGCTTCCGCAGCAGACGCCGAAAACACTCGACTCGTCATGGAGGAGACCTTTCACCTCATCCTCATAGATAGTGAGATTGGGGCATTCTTCCAAAACCTTTTGGACATAGGAGGGGTAAGCCGCTTTATCTTGCTGGGAGCGGAGGCATTGGACGCCGGGACCTTTTCCGGTGTTTAGCATCTTCATTTGAAGGGGATGCTGATCGGCGGCGATTCCCATCAGGCCACCGAGGGCGTCAATTTCCCGGACCACCACTCCTTTGGCCGAACCTCCGATATGGGGGTTACAAGGCATATTGGCGATCATCTTCCTGTTAAGGGTGATCAAAAGAGTCTTATGCCCCTTTCTAGCCGAGGCATAACTGGCTTCGACCCCGGCGTGGCCTCCCCCGACGACGATGATGTCAAAAAAATCGTCCATCGTTTAGCCCACCGAGTTGGACATATCCAATTTGATAAGTTGGTTGAGCTCGACAGCATATTCCATCGGCAATTCGTTGGAAAAGGGGGCGATGAAGCCCATGACGATCATCTGGGTAGCCTCTTCTTTGGAAAGCCCACGGCTCATCAAATAGAAAAGCTGCTCCTCGTTTAATTTGGAGACAGTGGCTTCATGCTCGATGAAGGAGTCGTCGTTCTTCATTTCGTTTTTCGGGAGGGTATCTGCTCTCGATAAATCATCCAAAAGCAGGGTATCGCATTCGATGTGGGACTTGCTCCCGGTGGCCGTCGGCTCAAAGCGGACGGTGCCGCGGAAGTTGGTAGTTCCACCATTGTGGGCCACGGATTTGGAGACGATCGATGAAGAAGTGTTCTTCCCGATGTGGATCATACGGGCCCCCGAATCCTGGTATTGGCCCTTAGAGCCAACCGCGATCGTGATGGTCGAGCCCCTGGAATTATCCCCCTTAAGGATGCAGGCCGGATATTTCATGGTGGTCATCGAGCCGATGTTCCCATCGACCCATTCCATGAATCCGCCTTCTTCTACTAAGGCCCTCTGAGTGACTAGGTTCAAAATATTATTCGACCAATTTTGGATGGTCGTATAACGGACATGAGCACCCTTCAACACCACGATTTCAACGACGCCGGAGTGAAGTGATTCTTTCATATAAACCGGGGCCGTGCATCCCTCGACATAATGAATATCGCTCCCTTCGTCGGCGATTATCAAAGTCCTCTCAAACTGCCCGGTCTTCTCGTTGTTGATCCTGAAATATGATTGGAGTGGCTTCTCCAAGCGAACGCCTTTGGGGACGTAGATGAAGGACCCGCCGGACCAGCAGGCCCCATTGAGGGCCGAGAATTTACTATCGGCCATCGGAATGACGGTCCCAAAGTACTTGCGGAAGAGCTCCGGATACATCTTAAGACCCATATCCGATGAGAGGAAAATAACGCCTTTCTGCCGGACTTCCTCGAGCATGTTGTGGTAAACAACCTCAGATTCATATTGGGTCGAGACACCGGAAAGGAATTTTTGCTCAGCCTCAGGTATGCCCAATTTCTGGAAGGTTGATTTAACGGTGTCTGGCACATCGTCCCACGAGTTTTCCTCCTTGCCGGATACCCTAGTGAAATAAGTATAGGAATCGAAATCGACATCCTTAAGGGAAGGACCAAAATTCGGAAGCGGCATCGCCTTGAATAGCTTCAGGGCCTTCAGGCGGAATTCCAGCATCCATTCGGGCTCACCTTTGGCGGCGGAGATCGCCTTTACTACGGCCTCATTCAACCCTTTGCCCGTATCGAAAATAGAGACGTCCTCATCCTTGAAGCCGTATTTGTATTCGCCGTCCAAGAATTTGGTCTCGTCAGACATCACTTCTTCTCCTTGATGATTTCCTCAGCGGCATTCCAGCCGATGGTGGCGCAGGCGATACGCGAAGCCTGTTTAGACGTGTTCATAAAAGCTAAGGCCTCTTCCAAAACGGAAGAATCGTATTCCTCTTCATGGATCATTTTGTGATATTGCTCAATGATGTAGAGGGCCTCCTTTTCGTTTTTTCCGATCAGTAGTCCGCAGACGATGTCGGTGGAAGCCGTGGAGATCGCGCAGGCAACGCCATCCCAAAGGGCGTCGACGACGATTCCGTTTTCTATTTTCAAGAAAACATCAATATCGTCAACACAGTTGACGGCAGCCGAGTGAGTGGAAACATATCCAGCGCCATCCGGAGTCTTTTTGTGCTGCGGATTGCTGTAATGATCCATGATGATTTCCCTCATGATCTGAGGAGTTAATTCAATTGAAGAAGGCATCTAAGAAATTTCCTCCGTCTTTAACCGCATCGACTAATGCATCGATGTCCTCGGTGGTGTTATAAAAATAGAAACTTGCGCGCACCGTCGCCGGCGTTTTCAGGAAGTCGATCAAAACCTTCGCACAGTGCTGTCCGCTCCGGCAGGCGATTCCTTTGTGGTTGAGGAAGGTCGCGGCGTCTTGAGCGAAAACGTCTTTAATGTTAAAGGTGACGATTCCGGATTCGCTCTGGCTGTTATAGATGGTGATGTTGTCCAATTTCGAAAGCTTTTCGATGGCGTATTTCTTCAGCCACCTCTCATACTCCTCGATGTTCTCCATCCCGAGGTCAAGCAAATAGTTCACAGCCGCCTCTAGGCCAAAGATCCCGGCAATATTCTGGGTCCCGGCCTCAAATTTATAAGGTGGATCCAAATAGGTGGCCTCCCCGGTGCAGAAGAATTTATTGTTCATGCCGCCGCCCATCTCGTAGGGCTCGGTCTGCTTGAGGATGTCATACTTTCCATAAAGGACTCCGATTCCCGTGGGCCCCAGCATCTTGTGGCCGGAGAAAGAAAGGAAATCGCAGTCTAGCTCCTTAACGTCGACTTTGATGTGTGGGACGGTTTGGGCTCCGTCGAGGCAGAATACGGCGCCGTGTTGATGAGCGATTTTAACCATTTCCTTAATCGGAGCGAGGTATCCAAGGACGTTTCCGATCTGAGCCAGGGAAACAATCCTGGTTTTATCGCTGATTGCTTTTTCTAGGTTTTCCGGGGCCAGCCTTCCCTCGGGAGTCAATTCGATAAAGACCAGTTTGGCACCGGTGGCCTTACAAACATCGAACCAAGGCAATAGATTTGAGGCATGCTCGGCCTCGCTGACGATAATTTCATCGCCTTCCTTCAAATGGTGTTTGGCATATCCTGAAGCAATCAGGTTAATGGAAGCGGTCGTTCCGGCCGTAAAGACTACTTCGTTCCATTCGCAGTTAATCAATTTGGCAACGGCCTTCCTCGTGTTCATAATCTGGACGTCAACCCCATAACAAAGGTCATAGTCCCCACGATGGCTATTCGCGGTGCCGTAGTTATAGTAGTAATCAATCTTTTCAATGACCTGGTAAGGCTTAAAAGTTGTCGAGGCATTGTCAAGCCACACCAAAGGATGCCCCTGCATGGTGATGTGGTTCTGATACATCGGAAAATCTTTTCTAATCTTATAGGGGTCTAACATCAGATGTCTCCTTCAATGGTTTGGTCAATTCGATTCTTAATGCCCTCGTCGCCGAAGAATTCTTCAATTGGTTTAAGGTAGCCCAGGGTGATGAGGCGCTTGGCGCTCTTCTCATCCAAGCCCCGGCTCAATAGGTAAAACAGATGGTCGTCATTTAGCTTTCCGACGATTGCGGCATGGCTTGCCGAGACGTCATTCTCATCGATGTTCAAATTAGGTGTGCAGCGTCCCATACAACCCATGTCAAAGACTATGATCTTGGCTTCCTGACGAGTTTTGGCCTTCTTGCTGCCCTTGGCGATTTCGCTTGTGCCGGTGAAAACCAGTTTGGCTTTGTCCATCGATATGCCGTAGTTCGACATAACGCCGCTTGTCTCCGGGGCCAGATGATAGAGCGACGTTGAAATTACCTTATCAGACTCCCCTCCGGCCAGGACGGCGCTGCGCCATTGGCAGCTCGATCCTTCTCCGAGGAGATTCACCGTCAGCTTGAAGCGGGACTTGCCTTTAGAAAAATCAGCCAGCGCTCCAATTAAAGAGGCGTTTTTTTCGACGTCGATTTTAATTTCGGTGTCACGAGCGGATGTAAAGTTTGCAAACGAAAGGCGGGCTTGTTCGCCCTCTTTAACAGTAAACGATAAATCGTTTATTTGTTCGTCTACAAACAACAAATCCTTCATTATTCTTTATTCGCTTCCCTCGTGGCGCACACCCCGATAGAAACCTTATTCATCGGTTGATCTTCATGCTCGATTTCGATGCCCAATTCACGCTTTATCCATTCATAACCTTGGGTATCGATCTTTTTGATAATCTCAGGGCCGCCATCGACAACGATACGGCCGTTTATCATAACGACGGAGCGGGTCGGATGGAGCAAATCAAGCAACCTCGCATAATGGCTGATGACGAGGAATCCCTTGCCCTTCTCCTGCTCTTTGTTGATGGCTGAGGCAACGAGTTGGATGGCGTCGACATCCAAGCCGGAATCGATTTCGTCCAAAAAAGAAATTGTCGGATCGAGCAACTTCATTTGGAGTATCTCGTTACGCTTTTTCTCGCCGCCGGAGAAGCCCTCGTTCAAATTCCGGTTGGACATAGAAAACGGGATTTCCATTTCCTTATAGGCGTTTTGGAGAGCGCTGTAGAACTGAAACAAATTCATAGGCTTTTCGCGGTGGGCGTTTAAAGCGGCTTTATAAAAATCAGCGGAGTTGACCCCGGGGATCTCCGGCGGATTCTGCATGGCGAGGAATAATCCAAGCTTGCTTCTCTGATCGACGGAAAGTGATAGGACGTCCTGCCCATCGAACTCGATGCTGCCCCCGTTGATTTCGAAATTGGGGTTGCCCATGATGCAGGCCAGCAAAGTGGACTTGCCGTGTCCGTTGGGGCCTAGCAAAGCGACCGTCTCGCCGGTGCCGATGGTCAAATCAACCCCTTTGAGAATCTGCTTTCCTTTGACAGAGGCTTTCAGGCCTTTAATGACTAAACTGGACATCTATTACCTCCAAACCTAAACATTCTATTCTCCAAAAATTCCTTAAACAACAAATCCGATAAACCAAGCCCAAAATCCATTCAAAACAGGTAAAACAGGCTCAAAAACACCCCTATAAACAGGCTCTCTCGGCCGGGATATTACTCATTTGCGCCATAAAAAATTTTATGGTTGTAACGATATTCCTTTGAGAATATCATTATCACGCTATGTCTTTAGACAAGGAGGAACGAGTCCAAATATGAAGAAAGCAAAATTATCTCTCGGACTCATAGCCGTCCTCGCAGGCGGCATCGCTTTGAGTGCCTGCGACGTCACGGCTAAGGATGGCGTGATCCTAAGCTTCACGACCAAGGTCAACGGCGAATCGGTCACCGTCGACTACACCGCCTCAGAACTCTTCGGCTATTACAGCAATGGAACCGACGCCGCCAGCGCCAGCTTCGATGCCGTTTATGAAGTTTTGATCAGGCACTACTACGAATACCTTTCCGAAAATGGCTATTCTGGCGTGTTGACCGAGATCAACCGCAAGGCCGAGAACGAAGTCAACTCCCTCAAACAGCAGGCCGCCAACAACGCCAACAGCAACGGCACCAGTTATGCCGTCGAGTGGGAATCCATCTTGGAGGATAACGGCTGCGAGAACGTTGACGAGCTATTCAGCCACTGCCAGTACGAGATCGAGAAGGATCAGTTCGAGACCGACTATTACGACGATAACCTCGAGGGCATCCGCGACGGCGGCGATGAGTATGTTAACGGCACGAGCACTGGCCGCAAGGTCTTTGCCACTGTCGAAGACCCAACCCAGACCGACGATAACGGTTACCTCAAGGAGAAGGTCCCCTACCACGTCTCCCACATCTTGGCCCAAATCGATGGCGATACCTCTGTCACCCAAGCCGAGATCTCCGAAGCTGACGCCAATCAGATCTCCCAGATCGTAGAGGCCCTCGCCAGCGGAACCCGCACTTTCGAGGCCCTTGCCAACAACACCTCGTTGAATGATGATTCCTCGGCCTCTGAATACGGCGACCTCGGCATCATGGACAAAGACACCGAATACGTTCCCGAGTTTAAGCTCGGCACCTACGCCTTTGACGCTATCTACAACGGGCAGACCACTTCGAGCGAGGAGGGATCCTACCGCCAGACCCAGGCCAGCGAAATCCTCCCCGATACCGACACCACCTACGGAAACGGAAGCGAATCGGTCATCAACTACTTCAAGAACAAGGAAATCGGGGTCATCCCCTATGGCGCGGCTGTGGCTTTAGCCAATTCGGCCGATATCACCAGCGCTAACGGCGTCAATGTTTGCAACGGAGATGCCTCCTTCTACCCGCGCAATATCCTCTTTAATAAGTATTTCAACCATAGGAACATCTGCGTCATTGTCCCGACCGATATTCCCTACAACGTCGTTACCTCCGTCTCCGCTGAAAACTACAGCTCGTTGACCTCTGGTACCGTTGTCGACGGCGCCTCGACCGGGATCACCGGCAGCAACGACGTCGGCTTAGCTGGCTCCACCGAAACCTTCGGAACCGAGACCACCTATAACACCAACACCGAGACCTATAAGGCTCTCGCCGGCTTCCAAACCGACACCACCGACATCATCGACTTCAGCACTTTCGATGAGAGCGATCCCCGTTCCACCTTGGTCAACAGCGATGGTTCCAGCCTGAACTGCCTCACCGACACCAAGGGCAGGATTATCCTTGCCGTCCGCGCGGCCTCCGACTCCTATAACGGCGTCCACTTCATCATGGTTGACCGTTCTGGCTTGGTCGAATACGCCGATGTCAACGGCACCGAGATCACCGAGGATTACTACGAAGCCAACTCGGCGACCTCGAACATTACCTCCCTCTCCGACTACTACACCATCAACTATGTCGGTCAGACCGGATACCCCACCTACACCTCCGGTACCTCCACCAGGAGCAAGACCACCTACAACAACTACATCACCAGAGATGACGATTCGATGATCTCCAGGGCCGAAAGCCTCCAGAACACGATCAAGAACTACAACTCCAACATCTCTACCTACATCTACGAGTCCTTACTCGCCGGAAGCGGAACCGGTGGCACCAGCCTTCAGTTCTCCTCCAACGCCACCAGGTATAAGAACCTGATCGACACCTACATCACCGTCCAGCGCGAGGATACCGTCACCGACGAAAACAAAGAATTCAATGACGCTTGGGCCGATTACGCCGAAGAGCTCACCTACTCGGACGAAGTCCGCAGCATCGGTGACGAAAACGGCATGGGCTACCTCTTAAGCGAGGTCGTCGCCATCGGTTACACCAGCCAAGATTCCGTCTCCCAAACCAGCGGAACCATCTATAGCCAAGGAGGTGCTGGCTATGCCAACTAATAACAGCAACAAGAAGAACAAGCTACTCAAAAAAGGCTTGCTGGGCTTAACGATGTTGGGCGCCGTCACGGCGGTCGCCAGCTGCGCCACCATCGAAGCCGAATTGACCAACGACGAAGCCAATCAGTCGCTAGTCGCCGACCTCAACATCACCGGAAACACCCTCGAGGAAATCTATGATGCCTTGGTCAGCTCGGGCGACAGCAACTCCGAGACCGTCCTCAACCAGATCCTGCTCATCCTCGCCAACAACCAGCTGGGCACTTTCTACGACACCACCTATAACGGCAGCACTTTGACCGGGCTTTCCACCGTCAACGCCAACAACAGCTATTCGTCCTTTGCCTCCACCCACACCGACGCCTATCCCGATAGCACCGTCGAAGGCGAGGGTTCCACGAGGGCTCAGATCTTCTTCAACTTCCTACTTGAGAGGATCAACCGCACCTTCATGAGCATGGTCGGCAATACCTCCTACACCGAAGACAACCTCTTCTTCGAGGAACTCTTCTATAAGGACATCAAGAGCCAGCTTTACGACCTTGAGCCCGTCGCCGACACCCAATTCAAGGGTTATGTCGATGGCGTGTCCGTCGGCGTCAACGTCGAGCACTCCTACCCCTATGATGCCACCACCAACTATGGCACCACTCAGGTCCAGAAGTATTTCCAAGACGACTACCTGACCGTTTATAAGGATTACATCGAGAGGTCGATCCTCCCCGATGTCCTCCGCAGTCAGCTAGTCTCCCAATACCTCTATAGCCGCAACTACTCCGTCATGGGTAGAAGCGCCGCCAGGAATCTCCAGTTCATCGCTTTATCCGATAACTCAGACTATTCCACCGCTGCCCAAAACCTCGTGACCTCCTACGCCAAATTAGTCTTGGCCGGGGATCCCACTTCGACGGGCGCCAACAGCACCCTGAATGCCGCTGAGCGCAAGGCCATCAAAACGGCCTACTGGGGCAATCTCTACGACCTCAACTTCCTCGATGACCTATACAAGGGCTACTGGGATTGGGGCAATCTGTCGAACAGTCTCGTCAGCGCCATTACCAAAATCTATTCCGGCGCCGGCTTCACCACCAGCGACATGATTCGTCCGCAGATGTCTGACGGCAGCACCCCCTACATTGCCTATAAGCAGACCACCTTCGGCGGAATCCTCGAAGACTTCGAGGAAATCAACACCGATTCCCGCTTCAACAACGATGACGACATCTATGATGACTTCACCGGTTCCGGTGCCTACTCTGCCGAAGTCGGCCTCGAGTTGAAGATCGATGAGCTTATCGCCGTCGATGACACCACCGAGGGTTGGTACACCTCCTCGACCATCGAGGGCTTGCCCGACACCTTCACCGAAAGGTTGTTCAAGATCACCGTCGCCAACGACGTCGACACCTCCACCACCCACGAGGATGGTAACGAGGATCTCGACTATGGCTACTACGTCAACAACTACTACTACCTGAGCCGTTCGACCTACGTCACCGACGATTCGACCGACATCGGCGAAGACCCGACTCCGATTCTCCTCTACGATAGCTCCACTTGGTACATCGTGAGGGTCGACGAAGCCGTCAAGGCCTCTAAAATGAAAGTCGGCGGGGACTATGACCTGGCCGGAGGCGAAACCGCCACTTTGGGAAGCATCTCGAGCTATGATTCCTCGAGCCTGACCTACACCCGTGGCCACGGCGTCTCCTATCGCGATGAAATCGCCGTCCAGATCGGTTACATCCTCTCTTCCAACACTTCCTACACCTCCAACGCTAGGCAGTACTATGTTGAGCAGGCCGCCATCTCCTATCACGACGATTACGTCTACGATTACTTCGAGGCTACCTTCCCCGATCTATTCGATGATTGATCGCAGAAAATAAAGCTATAATAAAGGAGCAATTCAGGTTGCTCCTTTATTTTTTTGGAGGCATTTATGGACGATATATTCTGCCGCATCATCAGGGGCGAAATCCCCTCGACAAAGGTTTATGAAGACGATGATGTCTTGGCCTTCCTCGACATCTCCCAAACCACCAGGGGACACACCCTTGTGATTCCGAAAAAGCATTACGACAATTTCCTCTCCTGCCCGGCCGAAACCATGCATAAGGTATTCGACGTCGCCCAGCGCATCGGACAAGCCGAAATGGCCATTCTCGGGGCCAAAGGGGTCAATATCCTCACCAATGTGAATGAGGTGGCCGGCCAATCGGTCATGCACTTCCACGTCCACGTCATCCCGCGTTATATGGGCGGGGAAGGCGGTTTCCAAATCACCATGAAGGGCCAGGATACCAGCGGCATGGATCTGCCAAGGCTGGCGGCCGACCTAAGCAAAGCCATCAACTAAAGAAAAACCGCATCGCGATTATTGGTCGATGCGGTTTTATTTTTGCTTTTACTTCCCGTATTTGGGGAGATAGAAGTAACGGTCGTCCATCGTGAAGATTTTGGAGGTGAAGCCACCGGGCTCAACGCCCACGAAGGCTTTGTCCAGAATCATCATCTTGGCGTCGAAGTCATCGATCATAGCCAAAGCCTGGGCCTCCCTGGTCAAAGGCATGACGGGGGAGCCAAATTCGGGCTTTCCGTGGTGGGATAAAACCATATGCTCTAGGCAGATGGCGACTTCGCTCCCCTCCAGCCCCACTTCCTTGGCTGCTTGCCTAAGCTCGGCCTGCATGATGGAGATATGGCCCAATAGTTTCCCCTCAAGGGTAAAGGTCGTGGCGACCGGGCCCGATAATTCGATGGTCTTCCCCAAATCGTGGATGATGGTGCCGGCGATCAAAACGTCCCTATTCAATTGGGGATATAGTTTGCAGATCTGCTCGGCCAAATCCGCCATCGAGATGGAATGATGGAGCAAACCGGAAACATAGTTATGATGATTTCTGACGGCGGCCGGCCACTGGACCATCCTATCGCGGAATTTGGAGACGACATGCTTGGTGATTTTGGCGACCTCCGGATTAGAAAGCGAATCCAAATAAGCGTCCAATTTAGCCTCCAATTCGGCTTGCGGGATGGGCGAGGAGGGCACGAAACGCGAGAAATCGATGTTGTCCGCGGGAATCTTTTCCCCGGAAAGGACCTTCATTTGGAGATGGTCTTTATAAGAGATCACCTCGGCATCGACTTGGACGATATTCCCTGGTAGGAAAATATCTTCTTCCCCCTCATTGGGGTCCCACCTCTTGGCCTCAATGGTGCCGGTGGCGTCCTGGAAGGTGATGGTCAGGTATTTCTTCGACTGAGAGGTGACGCCCTTGCTGCAGGCGCATACCAAAAGCTGCCCAAAGAAATGCAGCCCGTCGGTCAATTCGGCAATCGTTTTCATAATTCGTCCTCCTGTATCAGTGAATTGATGTCTTCGTAAGAGTATCCCCGGGAAAGCAGATAGGCGGATAGTTTCTGTCGAAGCTGGTATCCGGAGTGCTTCCTCGAATATCTAAGCTTGGCCTTATCATACTCCACCTGAAGTTTCTCCCGCTCGGAAGACGCCTCATTATCCGGAAGAGAATCGGCCAACGAATGGCTTAGCCCTTCTTCAAAGCCGCGGGTAACTAGGGCCTGGAAGGCTTTTTGCCTCCGACGCCTTGAATTCTCGTGAGCCAGCTTTTTGCCGAGAGTCTCCAAATAGCGTTCCGCTTTTTGTTTTTCCTTTTCCTCGCTGGGAAGAACATCCTGGATAAGCTTATCCGCAATCCCCCGCTTCCGAAGCTCAAAAACAATCTTATTTCGGCCATAGAGGCGGAAATCGGCGACCTCCTGGGCAAATTCCCGGGCGTAGGCCTCATCGTCCAGCAGACCGGCTTTTTTAAGGTTTTTCGCTATCGTATAAACTTCTAGCTTTCGAGCCCCGCGCCTATAAAGCTTCTCGCCGAGCTCCTTTTCACTCAGGCTCCCTTTGGAAAGACAGGATAAGGCATATTTCTGCAGCGGATCCAGCCTCGATGCCTCCTTGATGGAGTCAACTTCTTTGGCTGTCAACTTCTTTCCTTCGTAAAGGGTGAAGTCGGTGAATGAGTTTTCGCTTAACGTGATTTCCTCATCGAGGAGGAAAAGCTTTATCTGACCCTTCGAATGAGAGATCTTGATGATTTCATTACCAGCTTTTTGTGACGGCACGCTGATAAACCTCCATTACGTTTTTGAAGAAATTCTCCAGGGAGTATTTGTCAATGGCTTCAAGAGCTTCCGCGATGATTTCTTTCCGCCTGCTTTCATCCATATTTACTATCTCCGAAAGCACATTCCCAAAATCCGATTCGTCATAAAAGAAGAAGCCGGTTTTTCTATCGGATATCGTGCCGGCCAAATTGTCATCATAACGGGCTAGAACAGGCACTGAAGCCGCCATGGATTCCATAAAGGTCAGGCCCTGGGTCTCAGTCAAAGAGGCCGAGACAAAGCAATCGCCGAGCCAGTAGTATTTATAGGTTTGATCCGGGGGGACGGCTCCGACGAAAACAGTTTTTTCGTAGACGCCGAGGTCCTTTGCCATCTGCACATAGATGTCGATCTCCGGACCGGTGCCAACGATGACGAGCCGAATTGGCTTGGCGTCTTCCCTTTTAAGATAGCTGGCAAAGCCGCTTAGTACGACGTCGAGACTCTTTTCCTTCGCCACGCGGCCTAGAGAAAGGAGGACGAATTCATCGTCGGCTATTCCGAGGCTATGCCTAAGCTTTTGCGTCTCTTCCGGTTTTTCCTTCTCACGATTAAAGCGCGAGAAATCAATGCCAGTGGGGATAACGTTGATGTAAGAGTCGACGCCAATGGAGCGGAGATAATCCTTCGTCTTCTGGCTAGGGGCGATAAATTCGGAAGTCACGTTCGACTTATAACGGGTGTAGGCCTGGACTATATGCCTTACCGCGCGGTCAAAAAGCCCTTTAGTGAAGTAATAACTATAGTCCTCATACATCGTGTGATAGGTGTAGACGGTCGGAACAGCGAGCCTTTTGGCAGATATTCCGCCAAACTGCCCTACCGGACCATCATGGTTGATGTGGATAACATCTGGACCGAATTCCTTGATCATCTCGAAGGCGCCGCGGTTGAAGATCCCGGCAATGCGGTAACCATATAATTTCTTCAGTTTTAAACCGGGGAGCCTGATGATATCCCCCTCTCTTAAAAGAGAGTCAGTATAGGGATTGGTCGTCACCACGAGGCACTTATGGCCATGCTCAACCAGGGTCTGATGCAAATAGAAAATCGAGGTAGCAACACCGTTGATCTCGGGCGGATATGTATCGCAAAACAAAACAACATTCATAAGCTAAATCTCGAATTCATCCCAATCCCAGTCATTGTTAGAAGCCTTGCTCGCATTTTTGGAAGCCTTCTCTTTGGTAGGCTTTTGCTTTGCCTTTTTCTCCTTCACGTTCGTTTTCGAAGCAGATGGAGCGACCTTCTTCTCTGAAATTTTAGCAGGTTTGCTAGCAGGCGAAGGCACAATCGGGGGAGCCTCATCCAAGAGGCGCTTCAATTCCTCGGAATTATCCACGGAATTTTGATAATCTCTGCGGCCGCTAAACGTGTCTTTCGGCACTTCGGTTTTCTCCAACTTTGACTGGATCTTCTTCCTGGACATTTGGCGGGTTTCATACATCGTATCGGAAGACTTTTTCCTCTCGTCAAAAGTAGCGAGCTGAAGGTCGACAAAAGTTTGGCGATTTGGGGCGGTGAGCATTTCTGAACGAGGACGCGGACGATATAGGGCCGAGACAACACCTGTGACCAAAGTAACAGCGTGATAAGTCATGGTACGCCAAAGGATTTGCGCGGCGTTAAGCCTAGTGCTAACCAAAGCTGCCTGAGTAGCGGACAAACTCGCAACGTTATAATTGGGCCATAAGAAGGTTTGGCTTAAATAGGAATAATAAATTTGAGTGAAGAAGTATTCGGAAACGCCAGCTAAACCAGGCAGAGGAATAATACCGGCGCACATCTGGTGCAGGGAGCCCAACCAAGCGCAGTTGATCATGTCCAAGAAATCAAATTCATAGCGGACCCAATCGGTTGTAGACGCTACCGACATAAACGAAAAATACGGCATCGCATCTTTAATAAAGATGTAAACGGCAAAGAGAAGAACGATTAATACCGTAACAGGGACATTGGCCTGAAGACGCCGCAATTCGATTTTGAAGTTCTCGACTTGGACCCTGAGATTTTCTCTTGTCTTGTCTGGATTGCGAACGAGCTTCAATTTGGCGAGAAAATTAATGACGTAATGGAGGATGAAATTATGAAGATGGTGGGAATAACTCATCGTCAAAAGCAAAACGATGGTAATCATGTTGAGGGCAAACCCCAAGAGAACAACAGGAAGCATCGGGAGGGAGATTCCCAAAACCGTGATCGGCTCCATCTCCATTACGTAATTCCATTTGATAATGAGCGTCACAATGCCTATTACAATCAAAGTCGATTGGTACAAAATGAACCACATGACCATAATAGAGGCGGCGTTTGAGACCTGAATCCCCTGCTTCTTCAATGTGTAAACCTGCATAATCTGGCCACCGGAAGCCGAGGGGGTAACGTTGTTATAGAAATCGCCAATCATGGCGGCGGCAAAGCCACGATAAAGCATGTATTTCCTAGTATAAAGACGAACAAAAATCTTGATAATGAGGGCTTCGATAAAGAAGGTGAGGAAAACCACACCTGCAAATATCAAAACCCAACGCCAGTCAGCACCTGCGAGAGCAGCTCCTACCTGTTCGACTTGGCCCCAGAGAGAGGAAGCTAAAGAAATACCAGTCGCACCTAAAACGATGACGATATAAAGAAGGTATTTTGCCATCCCCTTCTTTCGCTGTGATTTTGTTGCTTCGCTGGAAACTTCGGGCATACGGGGAATATTTTAACTTATTAAACACTTCATTTGGGAAACTATATTTCCCAAAAGCAAATATTGGTTAACGAGGGCATTTTAGGAAAGAACAAGCTGGACTTTGCCGGACAAGAAATCAAATAGGTTGATATTGATCATGCCCATGAACGAATAGTCGATTTTATCTAAAGAAACAATGTATTTTGGGCAAAGAGATTGGACGGGGCCGAATCTAGAAATAAGGGATTTCTTTTCCTCATCATCGAGATTGGAGATGTAAGGGCAGGCAACGACCAAAGCCTGCTTGCCACCACTTTTTACTCTAAAGTCGATAGCGCCCCTGTATGTCTTGAGATAAGAAACTTCATACCCTTCAAGAAGTATGTGGTTAAAGAGGGCGTTCTTAATATAGGAGGCAACATCATTACATCCCGAGGCAAAAAGCAATCCGTTATCAACCGCATAAAACATCCTCATCCCCCTATTCCGGGAAAGGCCGGTTTCGCATTCGGGAACGATTTCTCGCAAAAGAAAGGTTGAAAGAAGATATGAAACATATCGATCGACGGTCGTTCGGTCGACCGAGATTCTTTTTCTCTTCAATGCCTTAGAGATCTTTTCGCCGGAATAAAGATGACCGCAAGAGGAGAAAATCAAACTAGTGGCCTCGTAAAATGCCTTTAAATTGAGATACCTGTGCTTTTGGTAAATCTCCTCGTAAAGCACACTCCTCAAAAGCTTGGGCAAGAAGATTCTGGGGTCCTCGTCTCTAAGAAACCTCTCAGGCAGCCCGCCATAAAATAGGTAATCATCCTCGGGGGAAGCCCCCGCTAGAACTACATTCGCGTTTTTATACAGCGAGGAAGCCTCGTCCCACGATAATGTGTTCAAAAAGAATTCAACGCAGTCGGACTCCCTTAGGCCACCTGCTATACGGCTCATGAGTTCGGAATCCGAGTCCGTAATAAAGATTGAGCAGATATAGTTGTCCTTCAAGGAGAGCAAGGCTTCCTGGAAGTCTTCGACGGAACCGATTTGATCCAAAAGGAAGTAATAGCGCTTGCCATCTCGAATGTGGGAACGCAGTTCCTTGTGAAGGCTCCTCCATCCGCCATTTGCCCTGTCTGAAAGGTTTAAGTAAACGACGTGCGAAGGAAGAACCTTTCTTTTCGAGAGTTCTCCCCTGATTTCCATTAGGAAAGAGGTCTTCCCACACCCAGGTGGTCCATAGATAACCTTTATGCGCTCATCATCTAAAAGAGGTTTAACGAGGTCGATATAATTCTTTCTCTTTGGAAATTCCATCAAGTATTTATATCACTTTTTATCGTTTCTTACACCTATTTGAATATTTTTTGGTTTAGGGGCTTTTATTCTGAAAACAAAAGAAAAAGCCGCATTTTTAACGGCCTTCGAAGATTAGATTATTTCAGCTTGTTTACAGGGGTATGAGGTTCGTCCTCACTGACCTCAACGCTTTCGATTACAACGCTATCCAACGGGGCGTCATAACGGTTGGTCCGAACCCCGGCGATCTTATCTAAGACGTCAAAGCCTTCAACCAGACGCCCAAAGGCGGCATATTGGCCATCGAGGTGCGGCGAGGTCTTGTGGACGATGAAGAATTGGCTGGTCGCGGAATCGTTAACCATGGTCCTGGCCATAGAAATGACTCCCCGCTCGTGCTTCAGGTTGTTCTGGATGCCGTTAGACGCGAACTCTCCTTTGATCGAGTAATCCAGCCTGCGGCCTTTGGGTTCGCCATTGCCACCCTGAATCATGAAGCCTTTTATGATTCGATGAAATGTAAGGCCGTTATAAAATCCCGACCTTGCCAGTTCAATAAAATTCGCGGCTGAGTTGGGGCCATTCTCATAATCCATTTCCAGGACCATCGTCCCGAAATCCTTAACGTTGATCTTTACCATAGTTCTCCTCAATTAATCCAAATTCTACGAGTTTTCTTCTTATTGCCAAATAGGCTTCTTCCTCGTTTTTGCATTCCATGGTGGCCTTTTCCATTGGGCACAGGTCGTCACCCCTACGATTGAGAATGCGGTCCGTCTTTTCCACGCAGGACCATTCAACACCAGCGGTTTCGAACAGCTTTATCGCCCCCTCGCTCATCGAAAAGGCAAAAACGGCCTTAAAACCGATTTTGAGGCACAAAAACGCGGCGGCCCTTCCAATTACCTTATCGGCGAGTACTTCGCCTGTTTTGGGGTCTTTTTCGGCCGCCATTTCAAAAAGAGGCTTTATCCCGTTCCCGGTTTTTCCAATAAAGGAACCTCCGCTTTGATAAACCAAGGCAAAGCCCCCGTTTCTTAGAAGGCTCTCGGCCTCCTTCAAGGAATCAGTCAAAGACTTATTTGAGTTTGTTGCCATCTTTGAAGGCGTCTCCGACCGCCTCTTTGACCCCCCGATATTTATGCTTGATGGGGTCATAGATGATCGCGGCAATCTTGTCAGAATCTATATTGCCGTCAGAATCCAAGATTGATTCATCGGCTGAGACGTTGACGACTTCGCCGATAAGGTTCCCACCTTCCCAGCTTTTCACCCGGCACTCCAACGCCAAAGGCAGTTCCTCGAAAATCGGGGCATTAACATGCTTTCCCTCAACCGCGTGCCAGCCGGCTTTGGCAACTTTATCCGGGACATTTTTGCCGGAGACGATTCCCACGTAATCGCAGGCCACCGTCTGATCGGCAACACCAAAGGAAAGAGTGAAGCAACCAGTCCGCTCAAAGTTTTCCGTCGTCTTATGAGAGGAGAGGGAAACAAACACCTCATTGGTGTCGTAAACCCCGCCCCAAGCCGCGTTCATCGCATTGGGCGTCCCATCCTCGTCGTAGGTCCCCAAAATCAAAACCAATTGGGGATAAACGTAATTTTTCTTGCCGAAATCTTTTCGCATAAAAAGCCTCCGCTGACATTCTACTATCTCTGTCAAATTCAAGCCGCCGAAACGCCCCAAATGTAATTGGCCAACTCCGGGCAGTCGATGAAGGGGTTGCGGTTATATTGGACGGTCTCCGCATAATCGTTGAGCCGAGTTTCGCTCTCTTCAACCGGATCAAGCTCGTTCCACTCCAAAAGCATAGCCCAAGCCTCGGCTTCGCTGGAGGAAGAAACGATATCGGTGATATTTAAATCGCCGGTGTATTCGTTGCTCTCGCCGCCATAATCCTCGGTGTAATGAAGGTAGATATAAAACAGCTCACGTGCCACGTTTCCTTTGACGTCGTCAAAAGGCTCAAAGACGGAAGCCGTGACATAACCAAAAGTCCTTTGGGTCCCGTTGACGACTTCGCCATATAGTTTGTTGCTCCTGGCCGTGTTGTAGGAACTTCTGGTCGGCCTTATATGAAACATGTCCGAGCCGCCCCCGCGCGATTCGTTGGTAAACCCGGAGCTCGCCCAAAGTCCGCTGGAAAGCGACTTGCACCAAACGTGCTCGCGATCGTAAAGACGGGAACTTGAAGAGTCCCAGGTTGCGCTATAGGTTTCCTTGGTATAAAAGTCGATCAGATCATTCTCGGAAGTCGGGTCGCCATCAGTTTGGTAAAAAGTAAATCTCAGCTCGCCATACGTCGTGTAATAAGTATGGGTGTCGAGCATTAAATCGTGAATAGACAAAGCTAGGTCCTCCCCCGTCTGATTTGTATCGATCGGCGCGTAATAATCGGAGACTGCATCCGGGAAGGAGAATAGGCCCTGGGCCTCTTCCGAGGAAGAAGAGGAACTCGACTCTTGGCTCGAGAGGTCGCTCGAGGAGGAACCGCTTGAGGAGGATTCGCTTGAGGAGGAATCAAATTCAGAGCTGGATGAAGCCGAGGACGAATCCTCGCGTTTGGAGCAGGCCAGTAAAACAAAAACGGCCAGCGGGATGATGACGAATGCTTTTTGGCCAATACCCATATTAGTTATTCACTTTCTTTGCTACTGATAATAATCCGATCCGGCGATCTTTAATCAAGTAAATATGAAAAGGCAGTATAATCATGCCATGGAAGAAAATAGATTCAGGGAGCTTGCGGAATACGCCTTTTTGCGGCGGGATCCGCACGCCAACAAATCCACATATGGAAAAACACTTTTAATCGGCGGCTCGTCTAACTATCCGGGAGCGATTTCCCTAGCCGCGATAGGCGCGACCTCGGCCGCGCCAGGTTATGTAGCTATATCGCCGGATGAAAGCGTCGCCGAAATCGTAAAAAACCGCGCCCCCTTAACCTGCGTTTTTCCAGCGATAAAAAGCGACGTTTCCCAATACGACTCAATCTGTTTCGGAAACGGGATAGAAAATAAGGGAAGCAGCACGGATTTACTCCGAGCGATCTGTCGGCATCTCAAGCCGGAACAACGATTGATAATCGACGCGACGGGACTGGATGTATTCGCGAATATCGCCGCGGAGTTTCCCGCCTTTGCTGAGAACGTTTTGCTAACGCCGCACCCCGGCGAAGCGAGGCGCCTATTCGGTTTGGATAAAGAAGCGACGTTCCCAGCCGACTATATAAAAGCCGCCCAGTCATTTTCGGCAAAATATGGGGTCATAGTTTTGCTAAAAAATTTCGAAAGCGTCGTTGTTGACGCCAAGCAAACACGAACCTCAGAGTATGCCGGCGTCCCGTCATTAGCCAAAGCCGGAAGCGGAGATGTCCTCGCCGGTTTTCTAGCCGGGTTATCCGCCTATCTTTGGAAGAAGGCGTCGCTTGCCGAAATAGCCGAGTTTGGCGATCTCCTTTTCCACCGGAGCTTTAAAGCGTTGGAAGAAACTAAACCGGCCGCCCTCATCAAACCGGACGATTTCCCCGAGGGTCTACTGCTTTATCTCAAATAAAAATGGCGAATATCTCCTCCCAATGGAGGTAGATCAGCACCCCATAGGCCACAAGCCACAATAATGATAAGGCAAGCGAAAACCGGTATATGGCTTTGTTGTATTTGCTCTTATAAATCCCATAGGTTGTGGCAATGGCCAAAAAGCCAAATACTCCGCCGATTAAGGAAAACAATAGGCACAAATAAGCGATGGTAGAAGGAGGCTCATCCTGCCTCCTTTTGTTTTTGCCTGCCTGCTCGTCGTCCGCCTTGGCGGTCGGCTCATTTTGGTTCATATGCCCGCAGGCCGGGCAAAAGAGGGAACTTCCCTCCAATTCTTTATGGCATTTGGAACATTTCATAGTTTTCTCCCAAGGCCATTATGGAAGCGGGTCTTTACGTCAGAGGGCGACTATAGTCGCAAAAAAAGCCGGCGCGTGGCCGGCCCTTATTTTGCTAAAAATCAGTTCGCGATGACGATGCCGACGGCAATCGCGCAGATGATGAGGAGGAAGACGCTGACGCCCGCACCAACTAAACACATAGTCTTGTTCGCGCTTTGCTTGCAGTGGAAATAGCCATAGACTCCGATGATCAATCCAGGAACCCCAAACAGCATCGAGCAAAGCAAGGAAGCCACCGGGAGGATGGGGCTTTCCATGTCTTCCTTTGGGACGGAGAAGGGTTTTTCCTCAGGACCGGCGCTTTCAGTGGCCGGAATCGCAATGGGCGTAGATTCATCGGCAGAATCCTCGTCGATTGCGTGATCGTGGTCTATTTCGTTGCCGCAGTTTGGGCAGACCTGGACCGAGTCATCAACCTCGGTACCGCAGATTGGACATATCATGGGTGTATTTTCCCATACTCGAAACTGAGGCGCGATAAAAATCTACAGCTTTTATTCAAATCGTGCTCATTCGGTGCGTAAGGCCTCGACCGGATCCTTCCTGGCCGCCGAAGAGGCCGGGATGAGTCCCGAAATAAGGGTCAGGGCGATGGAGACGCCGATGCAGATGAGGGCAGTCGTCCAAGGCAAGCCGGCGATGGTATAGATTCCGCTGAGGCTCCCGATGACGATGTTAATGATGATCTGAAGAATATAGGTGACCGCGATGCCAAAGACACCCGAGGCTAAGCCGATGATGGCCGTCTCGGCGTTGAATAGCCTGGCCACATCTTGTTTCCTGCCGCCCAAGGCGCGGATGACGCCGATCTCCTTGATGCGCTCCATGACCGAGACGTAGGTGATGATGCCGATCATGACGGTCGAGACGACCAGAGAAAGCGAGGTGAAGGCCACCAAGGCGTAGGTGATGATGTTGATGATGGAGTTGATCATCGTGATGATGACGTCGAGGTTATCGACATAGGTGATCTCCTCCCTGGAAGAGGCGGCGATGACGCTGCCGTCGCTTAAGGTTATATCGCCCTCCGCGTTCCATTTATCGAGGTATTCGGTGACTAAGTATTTGGAATTGAAGTCATTGGGATATATCTCGATTGAGGACGGGGTATCCATACCACCCAGCTGCCTCAAGGTAATGTAGGAGACGCTGGATGAAGAAGTACCTAAATAGGCCTTGGCCGTGTGGTTGGCGCCATCAAAATAATAATCGTATGTGTAGGTGATGCCGTAATCGAGGGAAAGCCCCGTAGGGAGGGAATAAGATCCGGAATAGACAGAGGTGAGC
This sequence comes from Bacillota bacterium, assembly GCA_030537155.1. GTDB lineage: Bacteria > Bacillota_I > Bacilli_A > RFN20 > CAG-826 > Alloenteromonas. The sequence continues at coordinate 12,050 of JAUNOH010000006.1, read as the reverse complement.
CCGCTATCATTCATCGCCCCGACGATTTGGCTGTTCTGCCCTTCGGCAATGAATTTATGCGCGAAAGCCTCGGTGAAATATAGCCCTGAGCTAAGGCAGCCATAATTGATACCGTCTTTCGGCGTCAAAATCGATTTGACGATCAGCTGCTCGCCACCGGAGAAGCTATCCTCTTCCTGGAAGTGGTATTCCTTGGCCGGATAAACCAAAGAGGTTTCCTCGGTGGTCATGACGCTAATCTCGTCATAGACGGTGTCGTTAGGATAATAGGTGAACGTCTTATTAAGCAGCTCCTCTTCGCTGAAGGAGGTCTTTAAGTCACTGGCATCCGGGATGACCCAACCCTTTTCGGCCAAGCCGGCCTCATTGAGGAAATAGTAGACCAGGTCGGTAAACTCAGCCTGAGAGTAATAACCTAATTCGGTCAGGATCAAATCGGAGATCATGTCGTTGTGGTCGAGGACGATCATGATTTCGTTCTCAGCGGTCGGGAAGGGATCTTTCTCGTCCCTAGTCGCCACCACATCGTATTGATTCAAGACATATTCGCTCTCGGGGACCGCCTGATCGAAGACGGTGACCATCTGGTCGAGATAGGAGGCATAATTGGCCAGTAATTCGCTGGTCTCCAACATCGACTTGCAGATACTGGTGATGCCGGAAACCGAATAGGTCCCGCTCTCCTCGGAGATTACCTTGGTGGACTCGTCATAACGGGTCATGGTCATATCCGTGTAGATATTGTTCTTCACATCGATGCCATAGGAGATATTCATGGCCGCGTAATCGTCCTCGTCCATGTCCTTGACGAATTTGACATAGTCCTCGGTTATTTCATTGGAGACAAGAAGATCCTCAGCGGAGTTCGCCGATTGGATTAGGTATTCGATGAGGAAGTCGACGTTGATGTAGCCGTCTTTCGCGCTTTCGATGAGGGCGGAGCTGGCAGAGCTGGAATCCATCATGTCGAGGATGGCGGAAAAGTCATATCCGCTTTCGGCGATGGTGATCGGATAGCCCGAAAGCATGTCGTCCTCTTGGGAGTCGATGTAGTTTGTCATGCCGGAGGAGATGGCCAAAACGGTGGCCACGCCCACGATGCCGATGGAGGAGGCGACGGTGATCAAAGCCGTCCTCTTAAACTTCGTCCAAAGATTCCTCCCAGATAGCTTGAAGGCCGTCCAAAAGCTCATCTTGGCCTTTTCCTTGCTGGGGTCGATGGGGGTTAACGAAGCCGTCTCGATAGCCTCATCCTCATCGGAGAAGGGGTTGGTATCCCCGACGATCTCGCCGTCTTTGAGGGAGACGATCCTCGTCGCGTAGGTTTTGGCCAAATCGTCATTGTGGGTGACCATGATGACGAGCTTGTCTTTGGAAATCTCCTTGATGAGGTCCATGATCTGGACGCTGGTCTTGGAGTCGAGGGCCCCGGTGGGCTCATCGGCCAACAAGATATCGGGTTCGTTTACCAAGGCCCTGGCGATGGCCACCCTCTGGCACTGGCCGCCGGAAAGCTGATTGGGAAGCTTTTTATACATCCCAGCCAAGCCAACCCGATCCAAGGCGGCCTCGGCCTTGGCGACCCTCTCCTTTTTGGATAAGCCGGAGATAGTCAAAGAAAGCTCGACGTTCTCGAGGATGTTCTGATGGGGAATCAGGTTATAAGATTGGAAAACAAAGCCGATTCGGTGGTTCCTATAAACGTCCCAGTCATGGGAGGAGAAATTCTTGGTCGAGATGCCGTTGATGACCAAATCCCCGTCGGTGTAATGATCCAGGCCACCGAGGATATTGAGCATCGTCGTCTTCCCGCAGCCCGAGGGGCCGAGGATCGCCACAAATTCGGATTTCCTGAAATTGAGGGAGACCCCCTTCAGGGCCTCCACCTTTAAGTCTTTGGTTTGATATATCTTTACTAGGTCGATTAGTCTCAGCATTTTCGTCTTTCCCCTAACGTCGGTTTATTTTAAAAACCGGATACCGGTTTGGGAAGATATTTCACACTATGAGGAAAATTTAGGACACAATCTTCCTAACAATAGTGAAATTAGGAAGAATTTCGGCATCAAAAAGGGGCCCGCAGGCCCCGTTGCTTTTTAAATCACTCGACCGATTTTAAGGACTCCACCATCTTCACCCGGTGGGTCATCATCGAGAGGAAGCCCGAGACGAGGAAGGCCACGCCGAAGGAGATGAAGAAGGAGATGACGTAAGTCGAGGGGAAAATAAAGTATAGGAAGTCGACCAAAGGCACCCGGTTGACGTAGAGGACCAGATACATAAATGGGTAGCCGACGGCCAGGCCCAATAAACCGCCAATCAACGTCAGGAAGAGGGTCTCCAAAACCAATGAGAGGGCGATTTCGCTCTTGGAAAAGCCCAAGACCTTCATGGTCGCAATCTCACGCACCCGGTCGTTGAAGTTCATCAGGGAGAGGTTGTACAAGACGACGACCGCCAATAAAATGGCGAACACCTTGACCGCCATCGTGATGAGGGAGATACCCGACATCGCCTCGGCGATCCTCTCCTCCGTCTCCGCGTTGGTGGTCGAGCTCTGGACGAATTCGTTATCCATCAGGCGGGTAGAGACCTCGGAGACCTCATACCCATCCGCCACATCGACCCAGGCGGCGCTATAGACGGATTCGCTCAAGGCGATGGTCGAGAAATGGCAGAAGACGCCGGTGCTGGCGAATAGGTCGACGATTGAACCAACGGTTTTCTCATAGGTCACCCCATCATAGGTGAAGGCGATGGTATCCCCGAGCTTTAGATCCAAAGTCTCGGAGATCTTGTGGCTGATCACGCATTCGGAATCGGACTCCGGAAGGGTGATTTTAAGATGTTCCACATCCGAATCGTACATATGGAGGGTCGAGGAGGTGCTTTGGAGTATCGAGCCATCCTCGTCAAGCGAGGAAATCGTGGTGACGGTGGAGGAATATTCCTCGGCGTCCTCCACGCCCTCGATGGCCTCAAGCCGGTCTAAGAAGCTGCCGCTATAGCCGTAGGAGACCATGATGTCGGAGGTGTAGATATTCTCCAATTCCACGTCGATGCCGTGGTTGAGGGTGTCGTCGATCCCGAATCCGCAGACGCAGAGGGCCGTGCAACCCAAAACGCCGACGATGACCATCATCGATTTACCAAGGTTGACGCGGATGTTCCTGAAGGCCATATTCACCGAAAGGGAAAGGGCGTTCGGCTTCTTGATGAAGGTGTGGTTTTTCTTTTTCAGCTTGATGATTTTTGGCCTCATCGATTCGGCCGGATATAGCTTCAATTCGCTCCGGGCGATCATGAAGGTGACAAAACCGGCGATGAGCATGAAGGCGGCGACGCTGACGAGAGCATAGGCCCAGGGGAAGACGAAGAATGACCTGGCCGGGAGGGTGTATAGCAGATCATATTTGAAGCCCATGATGACCGGGATGATGATCGGTCCTAATATGCAGCCGATAAGGCAGGCCAATAACACCAAAATCTCAGTCAGGCTTATGTAGTGCCAGAGTATTTGCCTAGAGCTCAAGCCTATGGCCTTCATGGTGCCGATTTCGCTCCGCTCCTTGACGATGACCTGATTCATGGTCGTCAAGATGACGAGGATGGCCACCAAGAAAAACACGAGGGGGAAGACGTAACAAAGCTGCATGCTCTCGGCCACGTCGGTGTCAGCGGCAATCGACCATGGATTGGTGCTCCTGTCGGTGACGGAGACGAGATTGTTGGAGCCGCCTTCCGTTTCCTCTTTGGCCGCGAAATAATCACGGATATCCTGCTCGAGATCCGACAGTTTGGAGGTGTCTGAGAGCTTGACCAAATATTGGTTGGAATACGGGAAGATTTCGGGGTTCTCGTATGTCGAGTCGTCCGCCAACCCGGCGTAGGCGATGATGATACTGGACGCCCAGTTGAAATTGTCGGTTATAAGCGTCCTAAGCGCCTTGCGGAAACTGAGCTTGTCCACGAGGAATATCGAGCCATTGTAGGAGGAATTTGCTATGTTTTCCGGGTGAGTCATGGTACCGGTGACCTCGAAGGAGAGGGAGACTTGCTTCTGGCGGAAGACGTTGGTGCCACCCTCTTTCACCAAACCATCGAGGGTATCGAGCATCTCCTCGGTCAATAAATCCTCCGCGGAAGCCAACATATCAACCACCGAGAAGCTGACGGAGACGTTCCCACTATAAAGGGTCGGGTTCTCCTCATATAAAGCCTCGTCGACCAAGAAGAAATTGGTGTCGGTATGCGAGTCAGTTAACGGGGTGATATCGATGGGTTTACTGATGGTCAGGATGTCCCTATTGATGGACGGGGTGATGACGCAATATGAGTCCTCGCCGCCCAATAAGGCCGTCACCTCGGAGCGGTTTTCAATGGAGAATTCCTCCCCCGCTTCATTCAGGATTGAGGCGATCTTGCTTTGATCCTCCGCCTCATAGGTTTCGGTGGTGACGTAGATGTCGGCCATATTGCCGGAGGAATAGACGGCCTCAACGCGCTCAGACAGGGAATAAGCGTTGGATAAAAGACCGATGAAAAGCGTCATCGCCAAAGCCCCGATGGCCAATAAGGCGATGAACTGTTTCCAGCCCGATAGCAGGGTCCGGCGCAGTTTTATGGCTAATATTTTGGTCGCGTTTACCACGTGGGATATTCTACGCCCATCCGCCCGCGCAAGACAGCGGTATATTTGCCCTTATTCGACCGACTTCAAACTGGCCACCATATCGACCCTGTCGCTATAGAAGGAAAGGAGGATGCAGACGGCCAATCCAACCACAAAAGAAATCAGGAAAGAGGCCACATAGGAGAAGGGATTGATGCAGTATAGGAAGTCGATGAGGGCGATTTTGTTGACGTAGAGGACCAGATACATAAAGGGGAAGCCCAACGCCAAGCCGAAAGCCGTGCCGATCAATGTCAAAAACATAGTCTCGAACACCAGGGAGAGGCCGACCTCGAAAGACCTGAAGCCCAAGACCTTCAGGGTGGCGATTTCCCGGAGGCGGTCGCGGTAATTCATAAGCGAGAGGTTATAGAGGACCACCACCGCCAATAAGACGGCGAACACCTTGATGGCCGTCGTCATCATCGAGACCCCCGAGACGACGGTATCGATCGTCTCGACGATGTCGGATTGCGACTGGGCCTTTTGGACGAAGCTCAAATTGAACAATCGGGATGATAATTCAACGATGTCGGCCCCCTCCTCGGCGTCCACATAGCAATCGGTATACTCAATTTCGGAAACCCCAAGGCAGGAGAAGCTGGCGAAGATGCCGCTGGTGACGAAAAGATATTCGACGCCCTTAATCTCCAATTCGTAATTATCCCCCTCATAGCTGAAGCGGAGATAATCCCCCACCCCAACCCCAAGGGTCTCAGAGAGCTTGTGGCTGATTATTATCCCGTCGAAGGGTATCTCGATCTTCAGATGCTCAACCCACTCATCATAAAGGCGGAGGGTGGTGTTGACGCTCTCGCCGAGGTCGCCGTCCTCGTCGAGGCTGGAGGCGGTTGAGGAATAGGAGGAATATTCCTCGGCCCCAGCCACCCCATCGATGGATTCGATGTACTCCTTATAGCTCCCCACGGCCCCATAGGTCAAATTGATGTCCGCGGTATAGACGGTGGATAATTCGACCTCGACGCCGTGCTTTAAGGTGTCGTCTAAGCCGAAGGAACAGGCGCATAAGGCCGTGCATCCCAAAACCCCGCACACCACCATCAAAGACTTCCCCCAATTGGCCCGGATGTTTCTTAAGGCCATCATGATCGAGAGGGAGAAGGAGCTGGCTCTCTCAAAGCGGAAGCGCGACCTCTTCTTGAACTTCATGGCCTTGGGTCGCATCAATTCCACCGGGGAGGAGGAAACCTCCTTCCTGGCAACGATGAAGGCGATAAAACCGGCAATCAGCATGAAGGCGGCCACGCTTAATAGAGCGAATAGCCACGGAAAGAGGAAAAACTGCCGTTGGGGAAGAAGGTATAGCATGTCGTATTTGATGCCCATGATGGCTGGGATGATGATGGGGCCCAAGGCGCATCCGCACAGGCAGGAGGCCACCACCGGCACCTCGGTCATGGCGATGTAGTGACGGTATATCTTCGCCTTCGGTATCGGGATGGAACGCATTATCCCAATCTGGGCCCGCTCCTTGACGATGATCTCGCTGGTGGTCGTGGTCACCACCATCACGGCGACTAAGAAAAACACCAAAGGCAAGACAAAGCAGAGCTGCACCGACTGGGTGACGTCGCTATTCGCCGAGGCTGACCAGGGGTTGCTATCCGCATCCGTGATAGCCAATAGATTGTCGTTTTCCTTGCTTTGGAAATAGTCTCTGATTTCTGATTCCACCGCCTCGATTTTCGAATCGTCGGATAAGCCGATCAAATATTGGTTCGCGTTTGGGAAAGCCGACGGCAGATATGAGCTTTCGTCGTATTCCTCTCCCAATCCCAAATAAGAATATATCTGCTCGTAATTGAGGAAATTATCCGCCAGAACCTCACGTATCTTCCTGCGGAAAAGACGCTTTCCGATGTAGAAGGTGGAGGCGTTGTAGTCGGAGCTGGTGATGTTCTCGGGATGAATGAAGGTGCCGCTCACCGCGAAATCCAACGAGAGCCTGGTCTCCCGCAGGATGTTGCTCCCGCCGCTTTTGACTAGATTATCCAGATATAGAAGCATCTGCTCCTCGCTTTCGAAAGATAGCTCAGCCTTGAAATGCTCATAGATGATGTCGGCGAAGCTGGAGGTATAAAAAGTTACGCCCGCCCCGGAGGTAAACCAGTCGGTGTTGTTTTTGTATAGATCCTCGTCGATGAGGAAAAATTCGCCGTCGGAGACTTGGCTGAAGTAATTGATCGAAATCGGCTTAGATAGCCGATGGACATTCTCATCCACCGTGGGCAAGACGACGCAATATGAGCTATAGCCGGCCAAGAGGGTGCTGTATTCGCAGCGCGGCTCCATCAAATACTCCCCACTCTCCCCCGCTATCTCGCCCATCCGGGTTTCGTCTTCCTCATCATAGGAGGTGAGGCTGACATAGATGTCGGCGAGGTTGCCGTCTTCATACACCGCCTCGACCCGCGATTTGATGGAGACGGCGTTGGATATCAGCCCGATGAAGAGGGTGATGGCCAACGTCCCGATCGCCCAGAGCGCCAAAAACTGCTTCCAGCCATCGCGGAAGGTGCGGAATAGCTTTTTAAATAGCAGCCCAAGACAACTCGGCATGAAGACATTTTAACCAAAGTGCCGGAAAGGGGCGAATAAAGGTGGGATTTGATGGCGAATCAGGCCTCAAGGACGATCTGCAAAGTCGTGGTGAACGTCCTGATGTTGTAGTAGGAGGTGACGTCACCCAAATAACGGTTGCCGATGCTGATGGAGGAGATGGAGACCGTAAACTCATAAGTGCCGGGCTCGGCATCCTCTGGGAGGGTCGGCTTTGAATAAGCAACTCCATCCATCGTATAGGTGAAGGCGAGGTTGGAGATGTAATCCCCATTGGCCAAGCCAAGGCCCTGGATATCCAAATCGCTGGAGGTAAAAACGCACTGGGTGGCCTCGCTGGCCTCGTTGATGCGGAAAAGCTTATTCATCGGCCTGATCCTCATCGACCTATTCCGGATGTTGGTGGTGCCGTTGATGACGGTGACGCGGTCCTGATAGATGGAGGGGTCGACTTCCTTGCCATTTTCATCATAGATGACATAACTATAGGAACCGTCAAAATAGCAAGTCAGATCATAGCTATAACCGCCGGGGAGGTAGCCCGAGGAAATATAATCGCCCCTATCGACGCCCGAGCCACCGCTATAGACCCCGGAGTAATCGGGGATATAGATGGTCATCTCCGGGAATAGGATATCCAAGACGTCGTTGCTCGAATCGATGTTGAGGATGATGTCGTCGGTGACATCGGTGCCGCTGGCGTCATAGACGGAGACTTTCGCGCATTGCTCGTAATGTCCGGGCCTATAGCCGTCAGGCAGGTCGTAGTCGATGTAGATGTTATAGCCGGAGGGCAGGCTCGTTCCCTCGGCCAGGGTATAGCAATCGTTGTCCCAGACATCACCATATTCGATCTGTTGCGAATCGATGCTGAGGGAGATCTCCTTGACGTTTTCGTGTTCGGTGTAGACGGCGTAATAGCTGGTATCACCGCTGAGATAGACGCCACTGGCCAGGTTGGCGATTTCCCCGCCAGGCGTCTCCGACCAGCCGAGGAAGGTGTAGTAATAATCCTCCGTCTCCGGCTTATCGGGACCATTGTTTCCATAGCGGAATAAGGAGTTTGAGGTGGCGATTTTGGAGTCTACGAGCTCGCTGCCATCCTCGTTATAGAAAGAGACGGTGTACTCCTCGTAAATATTGATGGTGCCCGGGCTCGTGTAGCTGTTAATTTGAGTTGTGATGTCCTCGCCAGCCGCGTTATAGAAGCTGAGGCTATAGGAATTCGACTGATACCCCACGCCCGAGGTGCTGTCATCCCAATTGACGACATAATGGTCGACGAAGGAAGGAAGCTCCCCCTCGATGGTGACGCTTCCGCGCTCATCATCGGATAATGTCTGCCCGTCATATTCCTTCGTGATGTTGGAGGAGGAGGAATACACGGTGGCGGCATAGACGGTCAACGTACCGCCATCGTAGGGCCACACGGTGGCGGAGTAGTTTTTGCTGACGTCCTCATTGGAGGAATTGAGGATGCTGAAAGCATCGACCGTCGCGGAGCTTTGGGAGGAGCCGACCTGGGTCTGCTCGCCGGAATAGGAGATGGAAATCGAATTCAATGAATGGCCATCGACGAGGTTATAGGGTCCCTCATACCCGGCTTGCTCGGCGGTTAAGGGGGTGCCGTCATAAACCTTATTCGCGTCATTCAAAATGATGCTGAACTCCCTTTGGGTGACGTAGAGGTGGCCACTCAGGGTGGTGATGTCGTAGTTGTTGGTCACATCCTCGCCGGTTTCCTCGTCGACGATGCTGACGCTGGCGATACCGACATCCACGGAATCCCCGGCGTCATGGACGCCTTCCGAGGTCGTGTAGGTGATGCTGGAGATGCGGTCCCCGTCGGCCAAGGCATAATGCTCAGAGTCGATGATGAAGCCATAGTTGGCATAATGGGTCTGGTCGTCATAGACGATGCCCGGGCTTTGGACATAGAGATAGATCGGGCGCTTATAAACCCCGATCCCGGGGGTCGTGGTCTCGGTGATCTCGTAGTTGGAGGTCACATCGTTCCCATAAGTATCGTAAAAACGCGTCGAATACTCGCTCGGTACGGCGCCGCCTTCCCCGGTCACGTTAATCGGGCCTCCCGAAGTGCTCCAGTCGCAATACTGGCCGTCGGGCATATTGCTTATATCAAGGCCTGTGTAATTATGCTGATACCCGTCGTATACCCCGCTTCCGCCGGAATAGCTTAGGGTGACTTGGCGCGGGGTGACGCTGAGTTTACCAATGCCATCCTCCGCAAAGCTGATATCGAAGTTAGAGGTCACATCGGCCCCAGAGGGATCGATGATGGAGATGGTCGGGATATTGTCGGTCTCCCCGACATTGGTGATGGAGCTGGCCGTATAGGCATAGCTATATCCTTTGGCGGAGAACTCGTCGAAGCCGGATAGATGGATGGAATCTCTCGGCGTCATGAGGGCGGTTCCGTCATAGGTTTTGCTGACGTTATCGGTGGAAACGGTGATGGGAGCCTTGCTAATCTCAAGCGATCCATAGGTATAGGTGATGTCATAGCAATTTGTGACGTCGACGCCGTCCCTGGTGATGGTCACGCCATATGGCATGTTCTCGGCCGGCGATTCGTCGACATTGGTGATGTTGTTATAGCCTAAGACGGAGATGGTGTCCCCCTCCACCAAGCCGCGGTCCCCACTTTCTTTTTCATAGTCGAAATATTGGCTGGATAAGGGCTCGCCATCATAGGTTTTAGAGGCGCTATAGGTCGTGATCGTGATTGGTCTTCTCTCAATGGTCAGGGTGCCAGTTGACTGGGAATAGACCTGGTAGCATAGATAGGTGACGTCTTTCTCGCCGTGGAAGATCTGATAGGTGTAGCTATTTTGATAAGTCCCCACCATAAAAGTGTTCTGATTGGTGAAGCTAGTCTGTAAGGTATCGCCCTCGGCCAAGCCGTCATTGCTGCCGGAGGAGTCTGTGGATTGGATATCCGAGGCTACGTCTGAATCCGGTTCGGATACATCGAGCTGGAAATATTCGCTCGAAAAAGGCTCCCCGTCATATACCTTCGTGCCGGTTTTGGAGGATATCTCGATATACTTTTCGGTGATGTAGACAGACCTAGTCAAAACGGATTCGTCGATGACGTAGTTCGCAGTCACGTCCTCGCCATCCCGGGTGATATTGAGGCTGTAGGTGTAAGAGTAATGGTTATAGACCCCGGGAACTTCGGAGTTCGGGGAGGGGTAAATGAAACCGTCCGAGGAAAGATCGTCCTTATTGGCGATGGCGGCAACTGCCACATCGCCCTCGGCCAATTGCTCGTCATCCCAACTGATAAATTGGAGCAGATATTCCTCGGTGAATGGGGTGCCGTCATAAGCTTTAGTAATGAGGGCGACGGTTTTCAGAGAATCGAAGCTCCGCTGATTGATGGTGATGGTCCCCGGCAGGTAGGTGACATCGTAATATTCCGAGGTCACGTCCTCGCCATCCCGGGTGATGGAATAAGTGAAGGAATTCGTATACGTGTCGGCGTCAACCAAAGAACGGCCCGCCAGATCGAAACCGACCTTGAGGGTGTCCCCGGATTCGAGGGTGGCGCTTCCATCCTCGCCTAAGACGATATTGCTCCCGTCCAGATCGATGTAGCTATCCTCCACCGCTTTCCCATCGTATGTCTTGGTATAGCTTTTCGAGGTCAACGTGATTCTCTTTTGGCTGATGGTCAGGGTGCCATAATTTGAGCTGATCGCATAACGGGCGGTGACATCCTTCCCCTCGGCGTTTTTGATGACGAGGTTATCCCCGAAGGTATTCGACCCGCTTTCGCTGGGGTAGGTTATTGATGGGAGGGTGCTATCGATATAATCGCCCTCGGCCAAATTCTCGACGGTATAGCCGGCCGAGAGGGCGCTTCCATCGTATTCCTTGCTGGCGCTTTCGCTGACGAGGGTGATCTCCCTTTTGGCGACGCTCATCTCGATGTCGGTGGGGAGGGCGTAGCTATAGCAATCGGTGACGTCGGTCCCGTCTCCATTGAGGATGCTGAGGGAGGTGATGCTGCCCTTGGGGTCGGGGTTATCCGAGCTGATGTCGTCGTAGAGGAAGGAGTAATCCTCGATATAGTCACCGCTGAGGAAACCATCCCCACTCAAGGTGGGTTTCTCCCCATAGGTGACGACGGGGTTCAGGGTGAGGGTCAATTCCCTGGCCGTAATGGTGAAGGTGGCCTCCTGGCTATAGTAATGGCCCCCAAAATTGTTCTCCGAGGCCCCACGGACGTAGTATTTGCCGGGTTTATAGGGCTCATCGTTGCTCCACACGGAGCTGCCTTCGCTCCGGAATTCGTAGGTGACAGAACCCATGAATGATGAGGCGGCGTACTCCAATTTCTCGCCATAGGTGTAGCTGACGCCATCGGGCAATGAGGCGGAGGTCACCACCCCTTTAGTCGAAACCAAAGTGCCGGCGGTGAGCAAAATCGCCGCGGACACGATGATGATCGGGAGCTTATGCAAAAGGACGAAGTTCCTAGCCTTCACCACTTTGTTGATTCGCGATTGATACTTATCGTAAAGCATTAGTAGCCCTCATAAACGACGGTGATCGAATAGTTATGGGTTACGTCGTTTTCATTTTCATCGAGGATGTAGAGGTCGACAAGGTTCTCGTTTTCATCGCCAGGCTCGCCGATCCATTCGATTTCGAGGCTGTGTCCCTCGACGAGGCGGTAGCCGCTGTTTTTGAATAACTCACCACTGGTGATCTCCTCACCGCGGGAAGCCCCGTCGGCGGGGATGGTTATCGTGAGGGGGCGCTGCTCGAT
>JAUNOH010000029.1 GCA_030537155.1 Bacillota bacterium | reverse complement strand
GCAGGTCAGGCTAAAGACGCTGCCGCCGAAATCCCCGGTAAGGTTGCGGAAGCCAAGGATTCTATCGACCAGTATGTATCCGGTAAAGAAGCCGAATTAAAAGGAGATACCGGAAACGTATACTTTGCTGCCTTTAAGGTCGTAAACGGCCGCTTAAAGATGTACAGCGATCCCAATGTCGATAAAGTCCGCTTTATCCGGGAAGGAAGCCGCTTGAAATATCGTTTAACGTTTTAAGGAGGAACCATGAATACAGAAAACAATTACCAGGAAACTGACCTTGGAAATGTCTCCCCTAATCCCAGGGGAGCATACTCCGATACAATAGAGTACGAATACCTTGACCTCGTAGAATATCAGGGCGGCTCTTACCTCTGTCTGGCTGAGATCGTTGGAACTGCCCCTGAACCCGGACAGACCACCACATATTGGCAGGTACTTACCCTTCCGGGGAGTTTGACTCAGGAATACATTGCCATGCATGACCAGGTTAAAAACTTATCCGAACAGGTTGCGGCAGAAGCGGAAGAGGTCAGGGAAGCCCAGGAAAACATCACCCTAATGGAGGCCAATGTTCAGACCCTACAGTCCCAGACTGCCGAATCCGCCCAGGCTGCCGAAACCAGCAAGACCCAGGCATCAGGTCACGCCAGTGCCGCCGAACAGAGCAGTATAAAAGCCAAGGAATCCGAGGCCAACGCATCTGCCCTTGTGAACGGCTTTGACGCCCATGTGACCGAGAAAACCGAAGAAGCTAAAGAAAATATCACTCAGGCAAGACAGACCGCTGTAGGGGCAATCACAACCCAACAGACCCAATCTATTCAGGCAGTTAAAGATCAGACAGAAGAATACATTGCAGGTAAACAGGCGGATGCTCTTACAGCAATCAAAAATAAAGCCAACGAATACGCCACAAGTGTAAATCAGGATATCCAGGCCGTTAACGATGCCGCCGCTACTCAGGCATCTAACATCAAAACCGCCGGAGCTTCCCAGATTGAAGCAGTCAATAATGCCGGAACCACCCAGGTATCCAATGTAGAAGCTGCAGGACAAGCTCAGGTGGTTAATGTCCAGACTGAAGGCGCTGCCCAAGTTCAGAACGTCCAGGAAGCCGCAGCAGAAATCATAGCCGACCGTGACCAGATCGAATCAAACCGTCAGGCCATCTTAAACACCGCCATCAAACGTACCGCCTCCGGAAAGACCATCCTTGTATCAGACAGTGCCAAAGTTCCATTCCTGGGATTACGGCAGTATGGAAAGACGGAGCAGTTTACTACTACTGGAGCGCAGTTGCTCCCATTTGTAATACCTGGTAATACAGGCACAATGAACGGGATGAGGTATGTTGTTTTAGACGACAACAAAGGAATGCGAATTACAGGCACGCCAAACTCCGAATATACCGTAATAGCCATTGCAGTATTATCGTTATCACCTGGTACATATTATGTCGGCAAAGAAAGGTCGGGAGCGAATAAAGTTGGATTGCAGATTAATGTGACGAGGTCAGATGGAACAATGAAATATTATTCTGACACGTCATTTGTTATAGATGGGACAGAAACATTAATTAGGGCGCAAATCCAAACGGGAAACGGTACAACTATGGATACCGCAATAGACCAAACTATATATCCAATATTAAGCAAAGACGCACCTACAGAGTACGAACCCTACACCGGAGGAATCCCCTCCCCCAACCTGGATTATCCCCAGGAATTGGTATCTGTCGGGGATAAGGGTAGCATCACCACAACCATCACAGACGGTGCTGAAGATACACAGACATTGATTATGCAGACTCCAAACGGCCTTCGTGGTATACCCGTATCATCCGGAGGAAACTACACAGACGAAACCGGGCAGCAGTGGATTGCAGATTACAGGGATTGGGGACGGGGTGTGGATGTGCAGAGGGTGGCGAAATATACATTTGACGGAAGCGAAGCATGGGATTATCAAACAGATGCAACCTCTCCTTTTTTATATAAAACACTGAATGACGCAGGGAGTAAGAACAATGCTTTGCTTTGTAACTATGCAATCGCAACGGGTATGTGGGAAACGACACAGGTTTCATACATAGGAGCATTCAAACGTTTTATGGTCAATATTGAGCATTTTGGCTTAGAGACCGCTCCTTCGTCCGCATCAACATTCAAAAATCTTGTTTCGGAATATAATGCCAATGGGAAACCCCTTATAATCCAATATGTTCTCGAAACCCCTATAGAAACACCCATCCCCGCCGAAGAACTTGCAGCCTACCGTACGCTGCATACCAATTACCCCTATACCACCATCGTGAATGATGAGGGATGCTGGATGGAAATGGAATATGCTACAGGCATAGAGGATTGTATTGATACCAAAGTTCAGGAGGGGAACATCATGACTGATTCTGTCACAGAAAAGAAATATATCCTTGGAATGAAAGACGGATTATTAACCGTATTTGAGGTGATCGAATGAACGTAAAAGAAATTTTGCAGATTGCAGACAAAGGTACTTTAGACAAATGCCTGGAGATCCTGCGCAGGATAGATGCCAACACCTTCGATGCCCAGACAATGGACTGGGGAGCATGGTTTGCATCCCGAAAAACAGGAGAATTATTCTCGACTAAATTTTACAACTACGATGTAACCGACACCGGAATCGGAGAGCTTTTAAATGCTTCCGCAGGCTTATCCTGTACACCGTCCACAGATAAAGTAAAAGGCCAGGATGATTTTGCATCCCACAATGCTTTTTGGTATGTAGATTGCAATTTTATCGTCAACGATCAGGGAGTACGTATCCCGACTTACATCGACGGTCAGAGTGGATTTTCCCGCACAGGAAAGGTTCAGGTGGGAGTTTTAACTCCGCCTTTGTACTGGGGAGAAGAGATCGTATCAGATGGTTATATTAAACATTTTTCGGATTCCGAACACCCCACGTCCCGTCCAGATTTGAATCTCACCCTGATGCCGCATTGCCGGGATGGCTACGGAAACCCCATGCCCTATGGAATTGTCCCGAAGTATTACGCTGGAGATATTGATGGCCTGATGTATGGCTCTTCTGGTCTGGCGGTGAAAAATTTTGCGTCCTTTAATTCCGTTCATACAGAGCTGCAAAAACTTGGAATAGGATATCTGGGAGCGGGAAGCGAAAGAACCGCCTACCTGAAAAACTTTTTGTGGATTAAATACGCCACCTCAAACAGTCAAAAATACTTCAGAGGCTGCACAAGTTGTAATTTCCAGTACGCCGCCACCGAAGCTGCGTCAGGAGTAAACTACATCACCCTTGCCAAAGCCCAGGCAAATAACTTTTATATCGGCTGCACAGTATCAATCGGGGAAGCCGGGGAGAGTGCTGCCACCAGCATTGACCGAGGAAATGCTTATATGCGCAACATAGCGGACAAAGTACTGGTCACAAAAATCGAAGCCGTAGACGATACCTACAGTCGGGTATATGTAGACTCAGAACCATTTGACGTCACCACAACAACCTACATATCTTCAATGCCACTGCATTCCGGTCAGACCGATACAGTTTTAGGCAACGATGGCCAGATTGCCAATGATGGCAAACACTCCTTTAAAATTCAGGGAGTGGAAGAGGGAATCGGCACCTATTATGTATCCGCAAACGAATGCGAATACAAAGAAACCGCTGATAAAACCATTTTTTATAACCGTGCAGGAGCCGAGTGGAGCAACACTCAGACCGACATCCAGGAAAACTGGAAGGAAATCGGATCTTACGAAAGCGCTGACGGTGCGGATTTTTGGATTGGGGAAGAAACCATTGATCTGGAAACCGGTTCCGGACTTCCAAAAACTGTAGGAGCAGGAGATGCCAAAGGAACTGGAGACCGAAGATATCACGGTAGCACCGGAACCGAAATGAGAGAAAAGCTTGAGCGTGGGGGCCTCGGGTCTGGCTCGCACGCGGGTCTCTCGTGCTCGTATGGCGGGTACTCCCTCTCGAGCGCGGTCTGGTACTGCGCCGCCTGCGTTTCCTAAGCCCTGCAGGGGGTGAATTGCCCCTAAGGGCAAGAGGGGCTCTCCCCTCAAAAAAAATAAAAAGAATAATATAGTAACTATAGGACTTGGCGTGCGGCGTGGGAACCTCAGGAATGGCTCGAACGCGGGTCTCTCGTACTCGAATGGCAGGAACTCCCTCTCGAACGCGAACTGGAACTACGCCGCCTGATTTTCTATAAAAACCGTTTGAGCGGTATAGCACGTCATTTCGCACCGGAAAGGTGTTGCCGAAAGGCACTTAAATAAGCTTCAGCAGGGGACCGAAAGCCCGGCGGGGCAAGTAGGGGTGCCTGGGAATTGCCATGCATCGGGGTTAGTAGTAGTCCGAACACCCCTCGGAAATAGAAACGATATGAAAAAGTGTTGTAAACACATAGATATAACAAACCGGGATTTTATTCGCAAAGCGGTCTACAAATGTTTATACGGCGGGAAGAACGGAAAAACCAAATTAAACCGTAGGGATACTCTCCGGATGTTCCACGAGTATTCTGGAGTACCAATGAATCTCCTGAATAAGATTGCCAAAGATAAAGAATATCATATGTTTGACGGAATCATGAAAACTATCGTTGACGGAATCCGGCAGGAGATACTTGAAGAAAAGTTTATCTGGAAACCAATCTGGTACACCAAACGGAGAGAAAACGGTAAACTCCGCCGTATTGGTATCCAGGACATCAAACAACAATTATATGATTACATCGCCGTAGAGGGACTGGCGGAAGTCTTTAAAAAGATTGGCTACTACCAATGCGCTGCCATCCCAAACAAAGGCCAGACAATGGGCATGAGGGCAATCAAACGCTGGTTGAGAAACAAAGGGTTAAGATACGCCTGGAAAGGAGATGCCCACCACTATTATGAGTCTATTGATATAGACAAGTTAAAATCCCTCCTGGAACGCTACGTGGACAATAAACGATTATTAAAATTAACCTTTGCCCTGATAGACAGTTTTGAGAAAGGTCTTTCGATTGGATCATACTTAAGCCAATATTTGGCCAACTTTTATATGTCTTTTGCCTATCATTATGCTACGGAAAATCTATACAAAACGCGTAAACACAAGAATGGCACCCAGGACAGGGTAAGGCTGATCAGGAAAGCATTGATCTACATGGACGATATTTTGTTTGCCGGGTCAAGCCTAAAAGACCTTAAAATGGCAGTCAAACGTTTCCGGCAATGGATATGGGACAACCTCCAAATCAAGTTAAAAGAGGGAGATGATTACATTGACCTCAGTACTGGTTACATTGATATGATGGGGTATCTGATATCAAGGCAAAAA
Source organism: Bacillota bacterium (assembly GCA_030537155.1). Lineage (GTDB taxonomy): Bacteria > Bacillota_I > Bacilli_A > RFN20 > CAG-826 > Alloenteromonas. Next base: position 1,611 of record JAUNOH010000029.1, on the reverse strand, counting down.
GTAATCACCAGAGGCAGGATATTCCGCAGATGCCGCAAGGATATTAAAAAATCCCGCAAAACCGGCACTATCAACAAAAGACAGGCACAACTGATCATAAGCCGTGATGGTTGGCTTACCAACGCCCAGTGTAATCATTGGCGTAAACGCAACAAAGCGGACAAAATCGTAAAACTATGCAAGGAGATGATCAAAAATGGAAAAGATGTTATTTACCTCTCCGCAGCCGGAGGTGACGATCCGGATTCTTCCGGACGGGAAAAGAGATGTAACGGTCCTGGCAGACGAGGAAATTGTGGAAGCGCAGAATCAAACAGAACCCTCAGAAGAAGCAGAAAGCCCCGGAGAAAAAACAGAAACAGCTTATCAGTACAGCGGAAACCAATTTCGGACAGTGCACGAACTGACGGAAGAAGATATCCTATTGGACAAAGAAAAATACCTGAACTACACCGCAGAAAATGAGCCAACTCTGGAACAACTCCGCCATGATAAAGAGATTACAAACACAGCCATTGACAATTACACTTTGGAATTAATGGAAGGAGGCTTATTATGAGGACGCTGATCGAGAGTTTGAAACGTCTGTATCAGTCGGGAAAAACCACAGAAAAGAAAATCCGCCAGATGCACGAAACCGGAGTGATCACTCTGGAAGAATTAGAATACATCATTGAGTAGGAGGTAAATATGGAAATCAGAGCGGGACCGTAACAGGTCTTATTTTTATGTCAAAATTGCGCCGGCGCAAAGCCGGGGAAAGGAAAACCAATGGACGATTATATCACAAGAGCAGAACATGATGAGTTCTGCAAACGAATGGAAGAGGAACACCGCCGTCAGAACCGCCGCACAGAACTCCTGGAAGAAAATGCGGAGAAAATAGGTGCTTTGGCCACGTCGGTGGAAAAACTGGCCGTCAGCATGGAGAGTATGTTGAAAGAACAGGAACGACAGGGAGAACGTCTGGAAACCTTGGAATCTCATGACGGGGAAATGTGGCGGAAAGTAACCGGGCATGTGCTTACCGTGGTGATCGGGATTGTGGTTGGGTATATCTTTACCCGAATAGGGATGTAGACATGATGGGAAAAGGGAGTACAGCCGAAAAGAAAAGATTCGGGACAATGGACGCTGTCCTGATTGTTATTGCCTGTTTCCTTTTGGTTTTTGTGACTGTAATGGTATGGCTATACTACCACACTGGCGGCATCCCGGATACACTAGTTACCTGTGTATTTGCCTGCTGCGGCGGGGAATGCGGGGTAATGGGCTGGATCAAGACGACTAAGGACCGGTATCGGGACAGAGAGTACGAATTGCAGGATCGAGAACACAATGAAAAAATGATGAGGCAGAAAGGCGCTGCCGAAGGAGGACAATATGACGCATGAGGTATTTTTAGCTTTATTACTTATCGTATCTTTACTTACCGGCTTATTTACAGAGGGAATCAAAAAGCTCATGGAGGAGGCCGGGAAAGCCTACCGCTCTAATATTATTGCCGGGGCCGTGGCAGTGATCTTGTCTGTTGCCATTGATGCGGCTTATGTAATCACAACCGAGACAGCATTAAACGATAAGCTCGCCGTTTATTTAATTGCCCTTGTA
>JAUNOH010000028.1:5006-7072 GCA_030537155.1 Bacillota bacterium | reverse complement strand
CGCCATACCGCGATACCTTAACCAAACTATCCGAATCAATCGAGGTCGTCGATATGTACAACATCGACCTCCTGAAGACGATCGGGATATTAAAAGGTGACGACCCCCAATTGGCCAAGGCCGTATCCGAGTTCGTAAAGAACGCCGACCTCTCAATCGAGGGATTCTCCTATGGGGATGATGATGCTTCGGCTGAGGCCGATGAGAGGTCTTTGCTTGATCCAAAGGGCGAGAAACTATCCCGCCTCCAAAGCGTTTATTCCGGGACTTCAGTCCCGTCCCTATCCTTCGATAGCACCGGCAGCAAGAAGATCGAGGCTTTATCAGGATATTTGCTTGAGGCCTTAAAGAAGGGGAAGACCCTCTTCGTCGATGAGCTCGATAGCGGCCTCCACTTCAAGCTCTCCCGGGCCATCGTGGCGATGTTCAATAATCCCCTCAACCAAAAGGCCCAACTCTGCTTTACCAGCCACGACGTTAGTTTGCTGGATACCAAAAAACTATTCAGGCGGGAGCAAATATGCTTTTGCTTCCAAAATAAGGACGGCGCCTTCTTCAAAAGGCTATCCGAGTATAAGGGTGTGCGGGGTAACGCCGTCTTAAGGCAATACGCGAATCGCGAATTCGGCAAGATACCGGACCCCGCCTTCATCGACTCGCTTTTCGACTTGCTATACGAGGAAGAGGAATGAAAAAGAGGATCCACCTGATTGCCGAAGGGGCCGAGGAGGAGAATTTCCTCGACATCGTCTCTTTATATGGCTTAGATGGGGATACCTATGAGCTGAGTTATGAGAACGTCGGGGGCTTTGGCAAGATCCCGGCCAGGTTCTCATATTATTTTTCGATGGAGAGGTTCGAATACATCTATTTGATGTATGACGTCGATAATTTCGAGACCTGCGCCTGCCTATCGGTGATGAATGCCCTCGAGAGGATATTGGGCGATATGAAAAAGGTGGAGGGGATCAGTTTATTGACCAACCCCAACACCATGCAGCTGGTGGCCTCCTTGTTTTTCCCGCCGGATCATAAGATCGGCTTGAAGAAGGATGTGTACACGCCCTGGCTGAAGGCGAACTTCGAAAACTTTGGGCCCAAAAACTATGGGGCCCACCAAAAGCAGAGGGAGGCCATCAAAAACGGCTTCGACGCGGATAGGTATGAAAAGATGCTCGAATGCATCGGCAAGATGAGTCATGATTACCGCGATTATCCGGGTAGCAACATCTACCCATTCCTCAAGGGATTGCAGAGCAAATCCACCAAGTGGCTGTATAGGCTTTAAGATTGCGTAATCCCGTTATGCGCCAAGCCTCGCTTTTCATGGCGAAAGCCTATTCAAAATAATGCTTTTATGGCAAAATCAGGACTCTAAACCTGAGGGGTAGGCTTCCGACAATGAATATCGCTAATCTCGTATTAATCGTTTACGTCGTCATCCTATTGGTCACCATCATCATGGGGATCGTCAAAGGATGGTTTGACGCCCTATGCCGTTGCATCATTTTGACCGTCGCCGGCGTGGTGGCCTATTTCTGCATGGGCCCGGTCGGGAATTGGATCGGCAGCTTGCCTTGCTTCGTCCAGGCTGATACCAGCATCCATGAATTCGTCTATAACTTTGCCCTCCAATTCGTCGACAATAACCTAAGCGCCCTCTCCAGCCCCCTCCCGGCCTCCTTCGCCACCGAGGGTAACCTCCAATCCATCATGACCGAGGCCGGGTTCCCCTCTTTCCTTTGGGGTACGGTTTGGAGCCTCATCCAAAACAATATGACCCCGACGGTCATAACCACGGTTGTCGACGGCGTCGAATATACGGGCGAGGTAATCTACCTCAACTCCGTTTTGGCCACCACGGCGGCCTCCTTAGTCAGCCAATTGCTTGCTTACCTATTTATATTTATCATCTGCTGGATAATCGGCCTGATAATCCTGGCCATCGTCAATCACTTCATCAAGCGTTGGTACGATAAGCGCGAGGAAAAAGGCAAGAAGGCCAAACCGGCCATCTCCCGCATCATCGGTGGGGTGTTGGGCGCCGGCATCGGCGTCGTGCTGAT
>JAUNOH010000028.1:1955-4906 GCA_030537155.1 Bacillota bacterium | reverse complement strand
GAGGACGAAAACGGCAACCTAACCTATTCGATGGAGGCGGACACCCTGCAGGAGCTACTCTCCCAGATATCGGCCATCTTCGGGGCCTCCACCAGCGTCAACTGAACAATCCCCCGGCTTGGGGGATTTTCATTAATGGGCATCATGTTCAAAGAAAACGTCCACGTTTTAGAGCAACCTGTCTCTTAAGCGCCCTCTGGCTTTGACATTTGTTTTGGCCGGGAATTAACTATCTCACCATGCGTGGGAAGATGTCGGCAAAGGAAAATCGCCAATTTTGTGGCAAGCCGAGGGCCCTTTTTGCCATCGTTTTGGTTTGCTTCATCGTGGTGAGCCTATTCGGCAATCAGATCGGCCACTTTTATTTCCGTAGCCCCGATATGGGGGTCTATTCGCTTTCCCTTCAATGCTATCTCCTGCTTTTTGAGGTCTTATTGGGGGCGATGGCCATCTATTTGGCCCACGCCTACTACCATCGGGGCATCAACTGGTTTTTCCTGATCGGACTGGTGTTACTTATCATCGGGGCGGCGATCGGCGATTTTTCTACCGGCGAGATAACCTCCCCGGATCTATCGCCATTCGATTTCGACTCCTCCGAGAGATGGCTTTCCTTCCTGAGCTCCTGCTCCACTTTATTCGGCTTATATATCGTCTTCTCCTATGGGCCTTTGCTTAAATATGGAAAGCGGTCGATGGGCTTTGTCTGCTACGTCTTCATTATTTTGGCCCTCGTATCCATTGGGTATTGCCTTGCCACCGAGTGGCAGGCCCTCTACGAAATAATCTTCAATGGCGGTTCGTCCAAGGGCTATGTGATCCAGGCTTTCTATGGGAGCAAGAACAACCTCTCCTTCGTGATAGTCGGGGCCATCATGGCCGAATTGACCCTCATCCATTATCGGCATGAGGCGTGGCGTTTCATCCCGGTGATACTCTTTGCCCTATTCGTCGTGCTCACTCTTTGCAAGATCACGATGTTCATCACCCCGATCATGATCGTCTTATTCGCCCTCTATGAGGCGATCATCAACCTCAAGCGGGAAAGGAACTTCTCCATCGTCTGTTTTCTAATCTTTGGCCTATGCGTCTTCATCGCCTTATTTTGCCTATGGGATCCCTTTGGGATCGTCAACGTCGATTCCATCATCAACTCCTATTCGACTTTGGACGCCAGGTCCCTGCTTTGGGAGCGTTGCCTGATTTTGCTTGGCGATAATCCCATCAACTTGGTCTTTGGCTTCGGCGAGGTCCTATTCAACGTCATCTTGGGTTCCCAGGCCGAGTCGGCCTTTTCCCATAATACATTCCTGGAGGTCTTGTGTCGGGGCGGGATATTGAGGGCTGCCGCCTTTTGCCTATTCACCTTTTATCTGCTGTACCGCCTCATAAGGAGGATGGCCAAAAAAGAGGGCGATTGGTTTGTATATCTCCTCTTTTATTGCCTTCTTTGGTTCAGGTTTGCCCTGGAGCCAGATTCCTATTTCGATATGAATATGGAGTCGATCATCGTCCTCTGCCTGGTGATAATCCCCCTGATGAGCGATGAGGCCAATGTCGAATCCGAAGGAAATAATGAGCCGCTTGTTATCGATTTCCGCGCTTTATTGGCCGATTTGCCGGTATGCGTGTTCCCGATGGCCGTCGCTTTGTTTTCCTTCTATGGGCAGTTGGGTGCCTCGATACTGCTGCTTTGTCTCCACCTGCTTGTTTGCTATCTGCGTTATGGCGATATGAGGGCAAGGATATCTCTCGTGGCCCTTATGGCCATCGGAGACGTGACCTGCCTGCTTTTCTCCTATTTCTTCGCCGATAGCCCGGCCAATTTGGCCACCTCGATAGTCGGGCCTTTGATGTTTGCTTTCTTAGCGGATGGCCTTTTGAAGCTGGCTTTGGGGTTGGACGGATGCGGAATCTTTTGCCTTGAGAGCCCGCTTCAGCTTCGGATAAGGCGTTGAGCGTTGATATTTTCCCTTCCTGATTTAGGATTGAAGCGCATTTCCGGTTAAGGAGGGAATGATGGACAAATACCAGTTTGGCTTCGGGTGCATGAGGCTCCCGCTTTTGGATAAGGAGGATAACACCTCCTTTGACTATCCTCTCATTGAAAAGCTTTTCGATGCCTACCTAGAGGCGGGCTTTACCTATTTTGATACCGCCTATACCTATCATGGCTATCACGCTGAGGAGGCAATGAGGAAGGCTTTGGTCGAGCGTCATCCGAGGGATAGCTTCGAACTGGCTACCAAATTTCCTTTACGTGATTTTAAGGATGAGGCTGACCTCGAGGTCATCTTCAACCGTCAGCTGTCCAATTGCGGAGTCGAATACTTTGATTACTACCTCCTCCATAACATCGGGGCCAATGTTTATTCAAAAGCTGAGAAATATGGGGTATTTGACTTTGTCAAAAGGAAGAAGGCTGAAGGGAAGATCAGGCATTTGGGCTTCTCTTTTCACGATTCCCCAGCCATGTTGGAGGACATACTGAGTAAATACGGGGATGGCTTTGATTTTGTCCAACTTCAGATCAACTATTTGGATTGGAATAACCCAATAGTCCAATCAAGAAGGTGCCTTGAAGTCGCTAACGAATTTAAAAAACCGGTATTCGTGATGGAGCCCTGCAAGGGAGGCGCCTTGGCTAACCTGCCTAAGGAAGCCGAGGATTTATATCACGCCTATAACCCAGAAGCTTCGAATGCTTCATGGGCCTTCCGATTTGCCGCGAGCCAAGAAGGCGTCGTGCGGGTTTTATCCGGAATGAATAGTCTGGGGCAGCTCACCGACAATATAAAAACCTTTAAGAATTTCATTCCTCTAAGCAGCGAGGAACTGGACTTGATCAAAAAAGGACGAGCCATCATCGAGAAGAAAATTCCCATCGGTTGTACGGCTTGCGGATACTGCCTTCACGGGTGTCCAAAGCATATTGCCATCCCAAAATACTT
>JAUNOH010000028.1:0-1855 GCA_030537155.1 Bacillota bacterium | reverse complement strand
GAAATCAAGGCTAAACAGCCCTATACCCAAGAGGATCTTGATTGGCAAAATGAGAATAGCCGCAGTTCTCTTGAGATGAAAGACGGCTCCTCTAAACCGGAAATCTTAGAGCTTGTTCAAAAACCTGAGGACTATGATGTCATCTTCCTCGGATTCCCTATTTGGTGGTACGAAGCCCCACGGGTGATCCTTACTTTCTTAGATAAATATAACCTCGACGGCAAAAGCGTTATTCCCTTCGCGACCTCGGCTGGCGGCGGTATTGCTCAGGCTTCTGACGCGTTATTGAAGTATAAAAGGAGCATTCATTGGCTTCCTGGCGCCCAATTAAGGGCCAATGCGGTGCCGGCTGAGATTAGGGATTGGCTATCAAACGACCTGATCCAAGACACCCTAGCTGATTAAGCTGATATACGACCTTTCAAAATAGACCCGTTCATTAATTAACGAATGGACGGGTTTTAATTTTCTTCTTTAGGGCAGATGTGCGTATACTCTAAGTTGATACCTTTTTAAATTTTATTGGCTTCTTAACATTGGCTATTCCCACTATTATCTTCTTGTGAGAATGATGTCTTATTTCGGAGGATCCCCCCTTTTCTTCGAAATGACATTATTCTTCTGATCATAAAAAAATACTTTTGAGGTGCTCTAAATGAAAACTAGCGATGAAGCCGTTAATATTCTTAAGGAATTGAGCGTTTCCGATTTTGAATTTACTGAGAGGTTCAAATACTTTGCCTTTGAACAGGTCCCTAATGTTCCTGGCTTTAGTCTCTCTCAGTACTACCGGCATTTATCTATCTTGTGCGCTCTTCTTGGATCGTCATCTATTGATTTATACCGTGAGTTCTTGCCCTTATGCCTCGATGAGGAGCTTACCCCCATTCAAGTTAAAGAGATTCTTTACCAGTCCTGCGCCTACCTGGGTGTCGGTAAGGTGCTTCCGTTTATTAACGCTTCAAATGAGATATTCACAAAATTGGGAATCTCGTTGCCGCTGGCGGAACAAGGAACCACGACTTTGGAGAATCGGCGTGAGAAAGGAACCCAGGCCCAAGTAGATATCTTTGGGGAGCAGATGCGGGATTTCTATAATTGCGGACCCGCCGAAAGAGTCCATATCAATTACCTTCTCGCCTCCAATTGCTTTGGCGATTATTACACCAGGAAAGGTTTGGACCTTAAAGACAGGGAACTCGTCACCTTCTGTCTACTGGCTTCATTGGGGGGAGTGGAGCCCCAGCTCACCTCTCACGCCAAGGCCAACATAAAAATGGGTAATGACCCGAAGTTCCTGACGGCCGTGATAACTCAGATGGTTCCCTATATCGGTTACCCCCGTACCCTCAACGCGATCGCCTGTTTAAGCAAGGCCCAGGAATAAAGGAACTCGCTTGACGCGTGCGCTAGAATAGCGGTGCATGATCGTCAACACCGGCTCCCGCACCGACATACCAGCCTTTTATTCCGAGTGGATCTTTAATCGCCTTAAGGCTGGCTTTGTTTACGTCAGGAATCCATATTTCCCCAAACTGGTCCATTCCTACCGGCTAGACCCGGAAGTGGTGGACCTTCTTTCCTTTTGCAGCAAAAACCCAGGGCCGATGCTCCCTAGGCTGGATGAACTTTCCGCCTATGAGTGCTTCTTCTTCGTTAGCATCACGCCCTATGGGAAAAGGATTGAGCCGAATGTCCCCGATAAGAACGTGGTCATCGACTCGACCATCGCCTTGGCTAATCATCTTGGCCCCAATCGCGTGGCCTGGCGTTATGACCCGATATTTATCGATAAGACCTACACCGAGGAATATCACCTCCGGGCCTTTAGGAAAATAGCCTCCGCCCTCTCGGG
>JAUNOH010000015.1 GCA_030537155.1 Bacillota bacterium | reverse complement strand
TCGACGAGAACGAGGCCATCAACCTCCATCTATATACCCTCGAGGAGATAAAGGCTATGGTCAAAGGCGGGAGGATAAAGGACGCCAAAACCATCTGCGGATTGGCCTACTACCTGCTTCATTGCTGAAAAAGCCCGATTGTGGGCTTTTTCTTTGCCCATTCTATGATCGGGAGAGTGGGAATAGAGACAAAACAAGCCCCAGTGTCGCTAAAATGGGGAAAACCAATCGGGGGAGATTTATGAAAAGACTCGTTATGTGCACTTCGACGGGGTGTCTGGAGTATGCGCCGGAGCGTTACCGGAACCTCGGCATCGACATTATCCGCATCCACCTCTTCTTCAAGGGAAGGGAATACCTCGAGGGTTATAACCTCGATCCGGTCGACCTCTATGCCCAGATGGAGGAGATAAAGGAAGTCAAGGACGCCCTCCCCCGCACCGCGATGCCGACTTACGAGGAAGTATCCGGCCATTTCCAAAAGGCCATCGACGATGGCTATGGGGAGGTCATCGTGATCGCCATCTCCTCCGGCTTGGGCGGGACCCATAACTTCATCAGCCTCGTGGCCAAGGATTTTTCCGATAAACTCAAGATCCACGTCTTCGATAGCCGCATCACCTGCTTCTGCGAGGGTTATATGGCCGTGAAGGCCAAGGAATTGGTCGATGAGGGCGTCCCGACCCCCACGATCATGAAGGAGCTCGAGTGGATCAGGAGGCATCAGCAATTCATCGGCCTCGATGAGAAACTGGATTACCTCATCCTAAACGGCAGATTAAAGGGCGCGAAGGCCTACATGGGCAAAGCCCTCCGCATCGTCCCCGTCCTCCACTTCGGGGAGGATGGTAACCTGTCGCCTTTATTCAACGCCATGGGCGTCAAGGGGGCCATCGTCAAGACCATCAACCTATTGAAGGAGGACATCATCCGGGGCCGGGAGGAGAAGGATTACGTCCTCTCCCACGTCTATACCGGGCCCTCGACCTTGGCCAAGATGAAGAAGATTGAGGAGACCCTCGGTCTGAATACCAACCACGAGGACGTCATCATGTCCCCCGTCAGCGGCATCCATAACGGCCCCTGGCTGGCCGGATATTGCTACACCCCCATCCGGAGGGAAGACGAGCCCCTCGAATAGAGCCATGGCCACGGAAAACGTGGCCTTTTTTATTAAAAAAGAACGTAATTATGGCCGTTTTTACAGGATTATAGGCGCAGTTTGTTTTTCGAATCCGCCGCTATATAATTGGGAAAATGAGTTTCTCCGAGGCCTGGTTGAACTATTTCTCGATGGTGTGCGACGCCACCTGGTTCCTCCAGCTTTTCTTTTACTCCGCCATCCTCGTCGTCCTCGATCTGCCCAAGAGGTGGGACGCCAAATCGATTGCCTTGACCATCGCCAAATTCATCGGGGTCTATGCCTGCTATTTCCTGATATGCGGGTTGTTCTTCGCCTTCGATAGGATGATGGGCAACCTCTCCCAGGGCCTCTTCTTCTCCTGCGCGCCCCTGCTCATCATCGCGGCCTATATCTTCATCCTCCTCCATGATGAGCCATTGAAGAAATTCATCAAGTTCTCCTTTTTGGCCGCCGGGGTCGTCGTCACCTCCCAGGTGGGAAGAAACCTCGGCCTGGTCGTCGGGAATGCCACCGGGGATAATTTCGCCCTCGTCTTTTTGGCCAGGTCACTCCCCTCGCTCATCTGCGTGCTGATCGGCTATATCATGTGGCGTTACGAGATAAAGGATATGAAGAACCTCCCCAAACTGGCCATCGTCATCGTCGGGCTGCTCTCATACCTGTTGATCGCGATCGCCCTTTGGGAGAATCGGGTCACCAACTACTTCAACGACGCCACCCTCTACAGCCTCTTCGTCTGCCTGTATCTTGTTTTGCTATTCATCCTGATTCTGGCCTACTACTCCCTCTATTACATCGTCGTATCGAGGCAGAGGCTCGTCGAAAGCGAGCTCCGTTATAGCCTTTCCGAGGCCGAGAACGAGGCCATAAAGATCAACGAGGCCAAGATGGAGGAGTTCTCCAAATCCCGCCACGACCTGAAGAACCAGCTCTCCTACCTCTCCATCCTCCTCGACGAGGGCAAAACCGAGGAGGCCAAGAAGTATTTATCCGAGCTCAATTCGCTAAACGCCCAGCTGAGCGAGGTCTTCGTCTGCTCGAACAAGACGATATCCTCGATCATCAACCTCGAGATGGCCAAGGCCAAGGCCGCCGGGGTCAGGCTATCCACCAACGTCGTGGTGCCGCCCACCCTGCCCTTCGCCGACCTCGATCTGGTCTCCCTCATCAGCAACCTCATCGATAACGCCATCGAAAACTGCGACGGAAGTTCCGATAAGGGGGCTATGGTCTCCATCTTCAACTATCAGGATTACCTCCGCATCTCCATCTCCAACCCCATCAGGGAGGAAGATAGGGAGAAGGCCATTAAACTATCGAGCAAAAAGGGCGAGAACCACGGCTATGGCACCAAGATCATCCGCGAGATAGCCAGCCAGTATGACGGCTACGCCTCCTTCGATCTGGAGGGTGAGCTATTCGTGGCCGACGTCTTGCTATACCTAAGCCCAAAGAAGGAAGGCGAATAGGGATGCTATACATCGCATTGCTGGATGACGATCAGGTGGCCCTGGGTATCTCCAAGACCGTTTTGGAGAGCTTCTTCACCCAGAAGGGCATCGAGTTCAAGCTGGATTGCTTTTCCTCGCCCCTGAGTTTCCTATCCAACGCCAAGGAGGTCGAATATGAGCTCGTCATCCTCGACATCGACATGCCGGAGATGGATGGGATCGAGGTGGCCAAGAGGGTCCGGGACATCAAATTCGACGCGACCATCATCTTCCTCTCCCAGAAGGAGAACCTCGTCTTCGACTGCTTCTCCGTCCGCCCCTTCGGCTTCATACGGAAGAATAAGCTCTACGAGGATTTCGCCAAGATCATGAACCTCTACCTCTCCAACGCGAATAACCTCGATGAGAGGGGTGGCTCATTGACCATAAAAAGCAAGGCGGGGATCCTAAACCTCAAGATCAGGGACATCGTCTACATCGAGGGCAATAGGAACTATCAGAGCATCCACCTCAAAAACGAGGAATGCGTCGACATCAGGATGCTCCTATCCGAATTGGAGGAGAAGTTATCCTCCCAGGGCTTTTTGAGGATCCAGAAAGGTTTTCTGGTCAACTCCTTCTACATCCGCCGCATCGAGAAGAAGGAGGTCGTCCTCACCAACGGCTATATGCTCCCCATCTCCAGCAAACGGAGGGAGGAGATAATGGAGGAATACCTCAAGATCACCAGGAAGCAGGATAACATCTTCCTCTCCTGACAATTTCATCCCAAAATTCCGCCCTTTCGTCACAGGAAGGGGCTTTTTTATCCCTAATAAAGCGCTTTAAACCCGTTTGAAAGCCCTTTCAGCAAGCGAAAAGTAAACTTCAGGCAAATGGTTCATAACGAAAGGAGTAATGCATGAAATCATTTGTCAAAAAGAGCGCTGCACTGCTTCTGCTTTCGGGCGCGATTGGGGCGTTGGCCAGCTGCGGCGGCGGCTCGGATTCAACATCCTCATCGTCCTCCGGGGAGTCAGAAGTCGAACAGAGCTTCGTCGCCGTCACCGCCTCATCATGGGATGCCGAGGTGACCGTCGGCAACCACATCTACACCTTCGATCTGACCCTAAAGTCAGATAAGACCCTCAGCTTCGACGCCACCTGCGTCGGGGAAAGCCAATCCGGCGGGGGCGGCTGGGGCGGCTGGGGCTTCATCGTCGCCGAGGATGCCTCCTCCTCCGAAGCCACCGACTATTCCTCCTATGACTTCTCCTTCGATGGAAGCTGGGTATTAGAGACCGGTTACGGCTACATCCTCAGCTTCGAAGACGAGGCGGAAACCACCATCCACGTCGACTACAACAAGACCCAGGGCCGCCACGAGTTCTACTACTCCGTCGTCACCGATGAAGGCAGCGCGACCACCCTCTTCCAGGCCCGCGACTCCGCCTTCCGCTCCACCCTAGCCTCCGATTACGCCACCTGGGATGAGCGCGATTCGACCTACATCTTCACGGGCGAGGTTACCGGGAACAACAACTCCGTCGCCCACGCCTACATCTATTGCCACAGTGATGGCAGCGCCGTCTACAACACCGCCAACGGCTCCGATCGGGCGGTCACCCTCGGATTGAGTTGGGCTTTGAATGATGGCACCTTCACCCTCACGGAGGGTACCTCGGTCTACACCGCCAGCAACTCCATCAACTCCGAGCACCCCGGCTGGCGCCTTAGCTACGATGAGGCCGCCTTCTATTGCTCCACCTCCTCCTCCGTCTCCTGGAGCGATATGACCAATGGGGATTTCGACGGAACCACCCTCTATCAGTTCACCGGCTCCTACACCACCTCCGGACCCGATGGGAGCACCAAAGCCGTCGAGTTGAACCTGACGGATAGGAGCACCGCCTTCCTCTACACCGGTAGCACCCTGACCGCCTCCGGCACCTACACCTATGCCGATTCCATCTTCCACATCGAGCTATCCGGCTTCGAGGCCCAAGATGTCTCCCTAGTCGATGGGGTCTACACCTACGTCTATAACTACACCTATTCCTCCTGGGGCGGATCCTCCACCATCGAGGTCGCCCTCACCTACACTCCGGGGGCCTGATCATGAATCCGGAAGAATACGCGAAGAAGATGGGGGGCATCAAAAAGTGCGTCCTCATCGCCTTCATCGCCTCGGCCATCCTGAGTTTGGCCATGATCGTCCTATTGATCTGCTTTAACTTCGCCGGGGTCTTCACCATTCAGACCCTTCCCGGCACCAAGTATGAGAACGCCTTCACCTATCCGGGTTGGCAAGCCATCTACTGGGGCGTGGGTGAGATGATCATCCAGGGCTATACCGAGTTCTCCTTCAACATCTGGAACTGTCTCGGCTTATTCCTGCCCCTATTGGTATTGATCGTCTGCGAGATCATGTATCTGAAAAACCGCAAGAAGAGGGGAACCAACACCAAAAAAGCCGTCCTCGAATTCATCATGGCCGGCGCGGTGCTATTCGGCTCCATCATCCTCTTCAACTGCGACTACTTCGCCATCGAAAACGCCAAGACGGTGACCGGTTCCTATCAGAACTACTACACCGAATACCTCTATCCGGCCCTCAATGGCGAGGTCAGCTTCAGCAAGGAGATTTACCCCTACCTCATCCTGATCGCGGGCTTATTGACCACCGTCGTCAAGGCGGTTAACGGGGCCCTATTGATCTATCAGAAGAAATTCGCCGCCAAATACGGCGCCAAATGAGGAACTAACCATGAACAAAAACAAAAGAAACAAGATGATAACCCTGGGTGGGGTCGGCGTCGGATTGGTGGCCCTATTGGCTATCGTCCACGTCATCGCCAACACCCAGGCCAACAACCTCGACCTCCTCTTCCCGGGGAACGCCGTCGTCACCGACACCGGCGAGGGGTTGGATGCCAATTACATCGACTATGAATTCGACACTCAGGAAGAGGCTTTGGCCAACGCCCAGAAGATGACGCAGGAAACCGCCGAAGAAGGCATTACCCTGCTTAAAAATGAATCCTCGGCGTTGCCTTTAGCCTCCACCGCCAAGGTGACCATCCTCGGCTACTACTCCTGGCATAACAACATGGCCGGGGGCGAGGATCCCGCGACCACCAGCGGGGCCGTCTCGCTGGGGGCCGGCATCGAGGCCGCCTTCGATACCAACTCGGCCGTCAACGACATCTACGACGCGGCCTCCGCGGAGCTCTCTCCCTCGGCCTTCGCCAACGTCGAGTCGACCTTCTCCGAATACGACACCGCCGTCATCACCATCAAGAGGAACTCCGGCGAGGGGAACGATCAATCCCTCGATGCCGGGAGCTCCGAGCAGCATAGGACGGGATTGACCCTCAATAACGCCGAGCTCGACCTGATCGACTATGCCTGCGATAACTTCTCGAAGGTCATCCTAATCATCAACGCCGCCAACACCATGGAGCTAGATTTCCTCGATCCGGATTCCAGTTACATGAATAATGGCTACTACACCGACCCCTATAACGGGAACACCTATAACTTCTCCAAGATCCAAGCCGCCCTTTGGGCGGGCTGCTGTGGCTCCCAGGGCGGCACGGCCCTAGCCAACATCCTAAAGGGCACCATCAACCCCTCCGGCCACCTCGTCGACACCTACATCGCCGATCTGACCAAGGATCCGACCTACAAGAACTTCGGCTCCTACCTCTACGCCAACTCGACCAGCCTCAACTCCTATCAGGAGGAGACCTACTTCGTCGAATACGAGGAGGGCATCTACATCGGCTACCGCTACTACGAGACGGCCGCCTATGAGGCCAGCCAGGGCAACTACTCCGGCTTCGACTATGAGAAGGAGGTCACCTTCCCCTTCGGCTATGGCCTAAGCTACACCGACTTCTCCCTCGAATACGAGGGTACCCCAACCTATGATTCCGATTCCGGGACCTACACCTTCAACGTCAAAGTCACCAACACCGGCTCGGTGGCCGGCAAAGGCGTGGCCCAAATCTACGTCAACGCCCCCTACGTCAAAGGCGGGGTCGAGAAGGCCCACGTCGTCTTGGGTGGCTTCGGGAAAACCGACACCTTGGCCGCCGGGGCGAGCGAAACCCTCACCATCGAGGTCCAGGAAGACCACTTCGCCTCCTACGACTATGAGGATGATCAGTGCTATACCCTCGACGCCGGGACCTATAACTTCTACCTCTCCGAGAACGCCCATAGCTGGGCCACTATCGACGAGGAGAGCACCACGGAAAAATCCAAACACCTCTGGTCAACCGAATTAAGCGACAAGGTCGTCTTCAAGGATTCGGAGGATGGCAAGCGCAAAACCGATCTGAGCGAGGCCGTCAACAAGGAAGACGAGGAATTGAACTATAAGTTCAAGGATTACGACGAGGGCTCCACCGGCGATGGCTACGTCCACGACTTCACCCGCGAGAACTTCTCCGCCTCCTTCCCCACCTCCCCGACCGGACAGGATTACTATCTGACCGATGAGCGGGCCTTAGAGCAGGTTGGCATCTACGACGTCTGGGATGAGAAGAACAACCCCATCACCGAGATGCCGGAGACCAACACCGATGAGACCAGCTATACCTTAGTCGAGCTCCGCGGCGTCGATTATGATGATGAGAAATGGGATGACTACATGAACCAGTTCACCGTCGACTCGATGGCCCAGATGTTCTCCAACGGCGGCTGGAACGAGTTGGCCGATGAGGAGAATGGCGTTCCCCTCTCCTATGACTGCGACTCGCCCTACGGCTTCTATGGCGCGGCCTTAAGCATCAAAAACATCAACAAGTGGTATTGCGGCGCCCCGATGGTCGCGGCCACCTTCAATACCGAATTCGCCCGCGAACTGGGCGAGGCCTTCGGTGAGGAGGCCCACGCCAACTACCTCGCCGGCGGCACCCTGATCACCGGCTTATACGGCTATGGGGCCAACACCCACCGTTCGGCCTTCGGGGGCAGGAATTATGAGTATTACAGCGAGGATCCCCTCCTCTCCGGCAAGATGGCGGCCGCCGAGGCCAGCGGAGCCTCCGAGAAGGGCCTGATCACCTTCATGAAGCACTTCGTCCTCAACGAGCAGGAGACCAACCGCCAGAAGAATGGCTACTGCGCCTGGGCCAACGAGCAGGCCTTCCGCGAGATCTACGTCAAACCGTGGGAGATCTACATCAAGGAAGCCAGCATGACCATCAACTACTACGACGTCGATGAAGACGGCCAGTACTACATGGCCAGCAAAACCATGCCCGCCGCCACCGGCATGATGACCGCCTATAACAGGGTCGGCGCCACCTATTCCGGTGCCAGCTTATCCATCAACGGCATCCTCCGCGATGAATGCGGCTATGTCGGCACCACCGTCACCGACGCCGGCGGTCAGCCCAACACCTACATGACCACCGACTTCATGATCCGTCGCGGTGGCTCCCTCACCCTCGCCAATAACGGCACCAACGGCTTATATGACACCGAGTCCGCCACCGCGGTCTACTGGATCAAGGACGCCGCCAAGCACATCCTCTACAACAAAGCCAACTCCAACTGCGTCGTCGGCTTAGCCCCCGGCGACTCCATCACCTACACCTTGGCCCCCTGGAGGCTCGGCCTCTACATCGCCTGGGGCGTGGTCGGAGCCTTAGTCTTAGCCGATGGCATCGTGATCGGATTGATCGCCACCGATAAGATCAGGATCAAGGAGAAGGTCAAGAAGGAAGAGGACGAAACCGGAAGCGAATTCTAACCTTCCGCCCCCATCATCACAAAAAGGGATCCCGCCCGGGGTCCCTTTCCTTTTATATGCATTGTCCAAATCATTGGGCGCATAAAGGACATTTGCTGCACATAAAAGTTGGATTTATATGCAGAAAGTTTTCAGTTACTACATATAAAAACGATTTTTTTATGCAGAAAGGCAGAAGTTAGGGCCGGATTGGTGCGTTTCGAAATTCCCGTCACCAATCCACCGCGGTCTGCGGATATTTTCCTTTTAGGCGTATCTATACCGCTTCCTCATCCCGACGAAGAAGGCGATGGCCACGATGAAGGACGCCCCCTCGGCGGCGAAGGTGGCCCACCATATGCCGTCCACCCCGAGCAAGGCGGGTAGCAAAAAGACGAAGGCCGATTGGAACAGCAGGCAGCGGAATATCGAGATCAAAGCCGAGGTAAGCCCGTCGTTCAGGGCGGTGAAGAAGCTGGATGAGAATATCCCAAAGCCCGAGAAGAGGAATGATAGGGAGAAGATCCTGAAGGCGTAAACCGTCAGGTTGTATAACCCCTCGTCGTAGCCGACAAACATCATGGATAAGGGAATGGCGAGGGCCTCGGCCAAGGTGGATAGTATGAGGCCCAAGCAGACGATGGTGACGAGGCTCTTCCTAAATAGGCTCTTAAGCTCGTCATCCCTTTTGGCCCCATAGTTATAGGCGATTAGGGGGGCCACCCCGATCGAATAGCCGATCTCGATGGCCAAAAAGATGAACTGGACATACATCAGCACCCCATAGGCCGAAACCCCATCCTCCCCGATGAAGGACATCAGTTGGAGGTTATAGAAGATGCTCACGATCGAGCTTGAGACGTTGGTGAAGAATTCCGAGGAGCCGTTGACCATGGCGGCGAATAGGCTCCGGAAGTCGAAATGGAAGCTGCCGAGCCGCAGAAGGCTATTGTTGGGGCGAAGGAAATAGATGAGGGGTATCAGCCCACCCAGCGCCTGCCCGATCCCGGTGGCGACGGCCGCCCCGGCCACTCCCCAGGAGAAGCCGACCATAAATAAAGCATCCAAAATGGCGTTGCTGCAGCCGGCTATCAGGGTGACGTATAGGCCCAATCGTGGCTTTTCGGCCGCGACCAAAAAGCTCTGGAAGATATTCTGGAGCATATAAAGCGGGGTGAAGCATACCACGATCCGCCCATAGGTCAGGCAATCGTCCATCATGGCCTCGCTGGCCCCCAATAGACGGGCCAAGGGCTCCATCAGGAGGAAACCCACCACCGAGAGGATGATGCCGATTATGAGGGCGGAGACGACGACCATCGAGAAGACCCGGTTGGCCCTCTCGCGGTCCTTCTCCCCCAATATCCTGGAGACGAGGGCGGTCCCGCCGGTCCCGAACATGAAGCCAGCCCCTCCCAGAATCATGATGATTGGCCAGATGAGGTTGATGGAGGCGAAGGCCGTCTTGCCGACGAAATTGGAGACGAAGAAGCCGTCGATGACGCTGTAGATGGAGGTGACGACCATCATCAAAATGGAAGGCAGCACGAAACGGTAGAGCCTCTTATACGTGAAGTGATCGGATAGTTTGATCTCCATATTCCCTCCAATAAAAAGGGCGCCGGGTTATTTCCATAACCGGGCGCACCCGACATCTTATCGACCATGGGCGTTGCCGCCCGGGCGCTGCGGCGCCCAGTCCTCCGATGAATATATTGCGCGGTTTCCCGCCCAAAGATTCTAGGCAATGGGTTATGCCAAGTCAAACCATCTGCGAAATATATAAAGGCAGCAACGGGGAAAACAACGAATTATTTATGTATGAGAATATTGAAATTATCGTGAGCAGTAAAATATTATTTTTAACAGAAACCATCGAATCTTTTATTTTCTAAAACGTCTTTTTCCCCTGAAGCAAAATCGTCTTTTTCCCCGATTAGAAAAAATACGCCTGATGAAAATCTAAAACCCTTCGTCGGTTTTATTAACTTCGCCGTTATCTTAAAATCAGATGGTATGGAAGATTATCAGGACATAAACAAAAAGACTATCGATCGGTGGGTTGGGAATGGCTGGAAATGGGGCATCCCCATCAGCCACGAGGAATTCCTCAAGGCCAAAAACGGTGATTGGGACGTCGTCTTGACCCCCACTAGGAAAGTACCCCACGAATGGTTTGGGGATTTAAAGGGGAAAAGGGTGTTGGGGCTGGCCTCCGGCGGCGGGCAACAGGTCCCGATCTTCGCCGCCCTAGGCGCCGAAGTAACGGTTTTGGATAATTCACCCAAGCAAATCGAAAGCGAACTCCTGGTGGCCAAAAGGGAGGGATATCAAGTCAAGGCCGTTGAGGCCGATATGACCAAGCCTCTCCCGTTTCCCGACGGATATTTCGATCTGATATTCCAGCCGGTCTCCTTTTGCTATATCCGGGAAGTGTTCCCGATTTATAAGGAGGTCCACCGTATCCTCAAAAAAGGCGGGGTTTATCTCTCGGTGGCCGAAAACGAGATCAACTACCTCGTCGAGGACGAAACCGAGGAGAGGATCGTCCAGAGGATGCCCTTTGACCCCATCGTCGACGAAGCGGCCAGGAGGAGGCTGGAGGAGAGTGACTCCGGCATGCAGTTCTCCCACAGCTATGAGGAACAGCTCGGGGGCCTATTGAAGGCCGGATTCACCATCGCCGACCTTTATGAGGACACCAACGGAGAGGGGCACCTCCACGAGTTAAACGTCAAAACATATATCGCAACCAAAGCCATCAGAAATGACGGCTAAGACAAGAAAAGCCCGGCCGAAGCCGGGCGTTTTCGTTTGGTCTTCTCTGTATATTGCCGCACGCAGGGAAGGCCATGGCAGCCATAGGCGGCCACAATAGTTCCCCTCTAGGTGGATGGCGCAAACGCAGCCCTTCACCTAAAGAGGTCCCCCCGTGACTTATATCTTAAGGATGAAGCGCTAAAAAAGTGCTAAAGTCCCGATGATTCCTATGTTTTTCGATTTTTAAGATTTTAAGGGAATATCGAAAAAACCATTAAAAACGATGCAAAATGACCAAAAAAATAACCAAAAACTCAATATAAACCGCAGAGAAGGAGAATCAGCCTGATGATGGCTAAAACGGCCAGGATGGCGAAGTAGAAGCAATAGACCAGATTCAGATTCCGTATCCGTTTTGCCGGGGATTTCCTGTTCCGGATGGAAAAAAGGATGCCGAATATGGATATGAATAGGCATATGGCGATGAGGAAGAAGGCGATGAGCGAGTAAAAGGCCCCCGTCACCCCGGCGTCGATCCCATTCCCCAATGCCTCCCCGAAGGAGGAGGCGGAGGATGAGGAATCCGAAGAGGCCCAGCCCACAACGTCGAAGCAATATAGGAAAATGATCAGCCCCAAGGAAAGGAGGGATAAAACACCCAGGGTTATCGTCCAGCCCAACCGCTTCTTTTCCATGTTCTGACTTAAATATAGCAAAACTCCGCATATAAGAAAAAGCGCCCCCCCTGCCGGGAGGCGCCTATCCGCTTAGAAGAAGATGTAGCTGATGAAGGGCAGGGCCACGAACATGATGGCCGTGCAGAGGGTGAGGGCATAGAAGAGGACGCGTAGCTTCACCCCGTAATAGGCGATATTGGCCTTGTCGGCGGTCACGTGGGCCCGCTTGGCCAGGATGGAATGGACCGTCATTATGAGGATGACCCCCAACGTGAAGATGTTGATCATCGTTATGAGGGAGAATATCCCAGCCTCGGATACCATCGATAAACCGACGAGTATCGAGCTGATCGCGCCGAATAGCCCCGTCCCGAGCATCCCGATGGCCGATTCGTTATGGTAGCTCTCGTCATAGAAGGCGATGACGATCCAGATGACGACGGCGAAGAGGTTGATGAAGGCCTGGAGGAAGAGGGAAATCCCGCTCCGGTTCGCATTGAGGACCATCTGGAATTCGCTGTAGAAATAAACCTTGCTGGAATCGCCGAGGGCCTCGGCCACCGATTGATTCTCGCTATCGGATTCGGTGAGCTTCCGGGCCACCACCTTCTTGGAGACGGATTTGATGCTACTGGTCTCGAATAGCTGATAGCCGGTCGAGATCTTGAAGTTGGTGCCGGTGCCGGAGGAATAATAATTCGCGTCGATCGAGCACTTATACCCCGCCCCGTAATTGGGGTCGGCGCTCCGAATCAGCTGATCCTCGGTCAGATCGACATAGTCGACGGGGTTGTACTTGAGATACTGATACGTCATCTTCTCCGAGGTGATGGGGATGGTGAAGGAGACGGAGTCCAGGGGGTAACGGGGTGAGGAATATACCTTCCCGATGCTGGCGGAGAATGACATCGACATGAAGTAGCGGTACGTCACATTCCCCTCCGGATCGGTTAAGGCGTAGGGGGTGATGTATTCGTAGCTGAAGGCGTCCGCGTCGAAGGAGCCGTTATAATGCCCGATCGAGAAGAGGGTCTCGTTATCGGGGTAATTATTCGAACTCGTCTTGCCGGGGTAGTTGGCGATGACCTTCTCGTAGATCTGGGCCTCGGTTAAGCCGGTGGCGTCCAAAGCATCCCACTGCTCATCGCTGGTTTTATAGGAACCGTCGTCGTTATAGATCTTGTCGGCGAATTCCTGATAGGTGCTGGAATAGAAATTGACCCCACCCACCGTGGTCTCGAGGGAATAGCCGTCGAGCTGCATGTAGTCGGGCACCCCGTCCCCGGATTTATAGAAGGATCCGGTAGATTCGTTGTATCCAAAGTCGTCTTTCCTATACTTATCCGGATTGGAGGTCACGAAGGGGTGCTCCTCATCGTAGTCCTCGCTGTTCTCCTTGGCGTAGATCATCCGGAAGTAATCCTCGTTATCGAAGTCGAAGAATAGCTGCATCGTCGGGCTAAATGACATCCCGGAATTGGAGACATTGGTGATCTTGGCCACGTTGATGCCGATATCGACGGTGACCTGATAAGATTTCTCCTCCTTGGCCAAGAGGGCCTCCTGGTTTTCAATGATCTTCTCCTCTTCCTCACTCAAGGACTGTTCGGCCACGTATTCGGAGGTCGTGGAGACCCTATCCTCTATGAGGATATAGGAGCAATAGGCCGTATAGGCGAGGAGGGGCAATATGACGGCTAATGAGGTCAGGACGACCCTGATCCTCGAGCCGTGGGAGAGGATGAGCCAGTTCCTCTTGAAGGAGCGTTTCTCCTTATGCCTCTGTAGCTCATTCTCGATGTCCTTCCGCTGGATGGAGACGAGGTCCTTATCGATGACGAGCTTATCGAGGGGGAGCTCCTCCTCGTCGTTTAGAAGGATATGCAGGGGCAGGGAGAAATAATCCGAGACCTTGTTGAGAAAGGATTTGCTCGGTTTCCTCTCGCCGGAGATTATCTCGTTCAGGGCCCTTTCGGATATCGAGATGGCCCGGTCCAGGCTCAGCTGATAATTGTCCAAAAGATATTGATGGAGGGTCTTGATCTTAAATAGCAGCTGGGGGATCTCAGATCCTCGTATTTCGGGAGCTCATCCACCCCGATGGAATCATCCAGTAACAGCTTCTCGTCCAGATAGAAGTAACGCGCGACTTTCCTCAGGTACGATTTCCGGCGGCATTTGGCTAGCCACCCCGTTTTCTTCGGCTCACTTATCTCGTCCCTGATGGCCTTCTCATCCAACCCGAAGAGGTTCGATAGGCTGAGCCCGAGCGGGAGGAGGTAGCCATCAAGATAGGCCAGCTTGCTCCCCAAAACGCTGGAGGCCTCAATCAGGCTTTCTCTCTTTTCTTCCATAGATTCCCCTTTCGATTTCCAAACATTATAGCCAGCGGGCCCCTTCTTTAGAAGAAAATAGCCTTTTCAAGCAAAAAGCCCCACTTTTTCGTGGGGCCTTGTGGTTATTGTGGTTATTTGACCTCGACGATCCCGCCTTCTTTGACGGTGACGCTCATGCCATCCTTGACGTAGTTGAGGAATTCCTCCCCAAGCGAGTCGATTACCGGCATCTTCACATCCTTCAGCCAGACGTCGGCCAGGATGACGCCGGCCCCGGCCAAGGAGTCGATGGGCTCGGAGAATA
The DNA here is from genome assembly GCA_030537155.1 of Bacillota bacterium. GTDB lineage: Bacteria > Bacillota_I > Bacilli_A > RFN20 > CAG-826 > Alloenteromonas. The sequence continues at coordinate 17,150 of JAUNOH010000015.1, read as the reverse complement.
GCATGCAGGCCGGCTGGCGCTTCATGGAGCAGGCGCAATATAGCACCAAGCCCCCGGTCGTCGAGCCGATCGTCCGGGGCAGGCATAAGGCCTTGCCGGCCATCTGCTTGCCATATAGATCGGGGTTATTCTGATCGCCGCAGGTGGCATTCTTATCCCCGAATTGGAGGGCCTTCTGGAAGGAGGCCAACGTGTTCAGCCCGCCATGGGAGACGAGGGCCTCGGCCGTGACGCCCCCTTTGGCGATTACCCTACCTTTGAATTCCATCTTCATTTACCTCCGGTGATGATTGAAAGCAGCTCGGCATCCTTATAGTAACGGGCCGAGGTATAGGTCCTTAGCTTATTCGACGAGGTGATCGTCGGGACCTTCTGGCAGAGGGGGTTATTCATATACATGAGCGGGCAGATGTAGCTGAGGATTATCCCCCTATCGGCCAAGACTTTGTGGAGTTCGTCGTTCTCGAATTCCTTGATGACGCCGGGCGAGGCGGTGAAGACGGTCGGGACGGCGACCTTCCTCCGCCCGTTCTTCTTTAGCCCCTCGTCGACCTTCCTGGTCCAATCCCTCAACTGCTCGAGGGATAGATGCGGGCAGCCGATGAAGCAGATCTTCGGCTTGGCGTCCTTCTTCTTCCAGATGATTGGATAGGATTTATAGACCCTCTCCAGTTCGGCGTCGTCGACCACATAGGTCTTGGCGTCCTCCCTGATTAAAGAATCCTTCAGCTCCACCGCCTCCGGGGTCAGATTCTCGACGTGATAGAGGCCAACCGCCCCATTGGAGGCCGTCGCGGCCCCGAAATCCTTGAGGTAGGCCATGGCCTTCTCGTCCAGACCATCGGGGAAGTATTTATCCAATCCCCTGATATAGGGAACATCCTCCACCACCTTCATGCCGACGGCTGAGCCGAATAGCTGGGCGTCGGGGAGGGAGTTCGTCTTCAGCTCCACCACCCATTTGGCCTTCCTCCCCTCATCGGTCAATAAACCGAAATGGGGGACGTAGCCGACCACCGAGCCCATCAGGTCGATGATGCCGGAGTTGCGGTTGCAACGGGCCCCGAGCACGGAGTTCGCGTAGACGACCGCGCTGGATTCGCTCCAGGAGAGGATATCGCCCTTTTTGGGGGTATTCCCTACCTCTTTGAGGTAGCTGGTGCAGGTGAAGGCGTCCTCGTCCATGAGGCCGAGCTTCTTCAGCTGTTCCTCATAATCGTCCTGCTTGGTGTACATGAACTTGTTGAAGACGAGCTTCTCGATGAGGTTGGCCGGGACGTTTTTATCCAAAGGCCTGGGGTCGCAGGAGAACTTCTGTTTCGAGAGGGCCCCGTTATCGATGAGCTGGTCCATCAATTCGTAGATCGGGGCGATGGCCTTCAAGCCAAAGGAGGTGACCAGGTGGTTATACTCGCTGGTGATCTCGACCATCTTATCCGCGTCGAATAGCTCGCCATAGCGGACCATGGTCTCCATGACCTTGGCGAGGGTCTCCCCGCTTTTGCCGTCGAGGATGTCCTGTTGTTTCTTCGTTAATTCCATAATGATGCTCCTATATCTTCATGGCGGCCTCATAGGCGCTCCAGATGACGGTCTTGAGGTTACCGACATTCTGGCAATCGCCGATTAGCCTGATATTCCCGCCTTTTTTGGCGATCGGGGAAGGCACATAGCCGGCCGAGGAGATGACGTCGTCGCAGGCTATCTCGATTTCCCTGCCTTCCTTATCGAGGCAGACTATTGAGCCTTCCTTCACCTCTTTTAGGGTCGTCTCCAGATAGACGGGGACCTTCTTATAGGCGAAGTATTCCCTGAGGTAGGAGGAGTTGGCCAGGCAGACGCCCTTTTGGGCGATGAGGTCATCCTTCATCTCGACGATGATCGGCTCATGCCCGGTGAGCTCGAGCTCATAGGCGATTTCGCAGCCGGTTAGGCCACCGCCGATGACGGCGACCCTCTTGCCGACGGGTTTACCCAATAGATAGTCGCAGGCCTCGATCATCCTCTCGTGGCCGGGGACCTTCTTCAAGATCCTCGGCTTGGCGCCGGTGGCGACGATGACGGGGTCTTTCCCGAACTCCTTGAGGTCTTTGACCTCATGGTTGAGCTTGACCTCAATGCCGAGCTTATCCATCTCGCGGATATACCAGGCCAATAACTCACGTAGGCGGCCCTTATAGGACTCGCTGCTGGCGGCGATGAAGGTGCCGCCCAATCTATCGGCCTTCTCATAAATCACCGGGTTATGCCCACGGAGCTTCAAGACCCTGGCGGCCTCCATGCCGCCGATGCCACCGCCCACGATATGGACGGTCTTCGGCTTCTTGGTGGGTTTGATGTAATGTTTGTTCCACTGCATCATCTCGGCGTTTACCGCGCAACGGGATAGATGGAGCGAATCGTGGAGGTCCTGATCGTTGGGGACGCCCTTATAGTGGCACATGTTGAAGCAGCCGTTATGGCAGAGGATGCAGGGGCGGATGTCATCCTTCTCCCCGTTGATGTATTTGCTGAACCAGGCCGGATCCGCCAGGAAGTTGCGGGCGAAGCCGACGGCGTCTAGCTTCCCTTCCTTAACGGCCTCATTACCGGCCTCGACACTCATCCTGCCGGCGCAGACGACGGGGATATCCACGAACTTCTTGATGTGGGCGACCTCCTCGAGGTTGCAGTTCTCCGGCATATAGATCGGCGGGTGGGCCCAATACCAGGCGTCGTATGTCCCATTATCGCAGTTAAGCATGTCATAACCTGCATCCTGGAGGTATTTGGCGGCGATCTCCGACTCGGCCATGTCGCGGCCGACCTCGGTATATTCCTCGCCCGGCAAGGCGCCTTCCCGGAAGCCCTTGGTCTTGCTGACGACCGAGTAACGGAGGGAGACGGGGAAATCGGCTCCGCACTCCTTCTTGATGGCCTTGACGATCTCGGCGGCGAAACGGTAACGGTTTTCCAATGATCCGCCGTATTCGTCGGTCCTCTTATTCACGTATTTGAGGGTGAATTGGTCCAATAGGTAGCCTTCGTGGACCGCGTGGACCTCGATGCCATCGACCCCGGCATCCTTGCACAGCTTGGCCGATTTGGCGAAGGCCATGATGAAATGCTCGATCTCCTTCTTCGTCATCTCGCGGGACGGGAGTTTATCCGACCAGCGGTTGGGCGAGGGCGAGGGGGCGGCGGTGATCTTATCCAGATTCATGATGGGCTTGGATAAGACGTTGAGGATTTTGTTGTTGTAGAGGGTCTCCATCATCTTCGAGACGGTGAAGCTCCTCCCAAAGCCGGCCGTCAATTGGATGAATAGCTTGGCCCCGGTCTTATGGAATTCGGGCATCCATTTGGCCAGATCCCTATACATCTTCTTATTCTTATAGAGCCAGGTGCCCATGATGGGGTTATAGACGGGCTGGCAACCGGGCAGCAATAACCCGACGTCGTGCTTGGCCACCTCCATGATGAAGCGGGCCCCGTCCTTATCGAAGTGCGGCATTTCCATCCAGCCGAAAAGATCGGTACCGCCCATCGAGGTCAGCACTACCCTGTTTTTGATTTCGACGTTTCCGATCTTCCACGGCGTAAGTAGGTATTCGGCATCCTTAACCATTACGAATTCTCCTTTTACGTGGTGTTATAGGTATTTTAACACCGATACAAAGGGAGATGGTGAGGCAAAAACGTAGGAATATATCAAACTTTATCGGCAAAAAAAGAATCCTTATCCCCTCAAAGGCGGATATCTCCGCCGCCGCATGTGAGGCACGGGCACGTCCATGGCCTTCCACCCTTTGGGGCATCGATCGCCCCCGGAACCCTAAGGTTGGGGTGTCCCGGTTTCCTTCCCAACCCTCTCGGCGAACCCATGGACATCCATCCCCCCCGCCTCGATGAAGGATGGCAATGGCCTCAGGGTACGGAATAAATCCTCACCACTCAGGGAAGCCTTGCCGCCTCGGGCGTCGTTTCCTCTGCACGTGGTTTCCTCCTGAAGCGGATGAGGAAATAGATGTAGATCACGTCCAAGACGAAGCAGAGTATCCCGGTCAGGAGGATGTAGATATTTATGCCCCCGAGGTTCCCGTATATCGTCGGGGTCAGGGTGCCCAGGCATTTGCATATCCCGATCAATAGGGACTGCCCGCGTAGGTCATCCCTTTGGAATAGCATGGCCAGGAAAAGCAGGCTCATGGCCGCGTTTTGGGCGAAGGCCGAATAGATCGAGGCCTCCTCCTTGCTCTCGAAGTGGAAATAGAAGGCAAACTGCATCAAGACCCCGAAGGCGATGGCCAGGATGGTGAAGGGGATGAAATAGCCTTTGGCCCTATCGGGCATATATTGCCGCCCATAGAGGAACCAGCTGAGCAATATGAAGACGTCGCATAACGCCCAGGCCACGTTGGCGATCGACTGGACCAAGATGAACGATTTGCTGAAGAAGAGGCCATCGAGGCCATATAGGATCTCCCAGGCCAGATTGAGGGTCAGGGCGATGAGGGGCATCCCGCACGCCTTCTCCTTAAATCCCTTCCTTATCAGGTCGAGGTAGACGATCGTCCAGGCCAATCCGCTTATCCCGACGAGGATATTCCCGAATATCTCCATGTTGCAACCTCCCGGTGTGAATGCAAAATAATTTACATCCGTTACGGTTGGATTATAGAAACGCCGATCGGGCCGGGGGAAGAGATGGCCGAAGATAATTGACGGATGGAAGGGAAACGCTCGGGTAAATATGGATAAAGAGGATTTGAGGGTAAGGAAGACCTACGAGGCCTTGGAGACGGCCTTCGTCTCATTATTGGGGGAAAAGGGCTTCGACAAGATAAGCGTCAGGGAGCTATGCGGGAGGGCCAGGATCAGGACGGCCACCTTCTACACCCACTTCTCCGACAAATACGATTTCCTCTTCGTCGTCCTCAAAAGGATCGGGGGCGAGTATCTGGAAAGGGTGTCCCCCTGCTTCGAGAAGCCGCTGGAGGAAGGCATCCGCCGCTTCGTCGGGGAGAGCTTCACCCTCATCGAGGAGAATGAGGGGCTATTCTCCCTCATCTTCTCCGACCCCTCGCTCTCCTACTTCATCCCCTCCTTCGCCGATGAGGCCTGCCACGATCTATCGCGCTACCTATTTAAGTTCACGGGTGAGAAGAAGAGGGCCGAGCTATTGTCCGAGCTATTCGTCGGGGGCATGGCCAGGATCAGCCAATGGTGGGCCAAAAATAAAGGCGGGGTGGATAGGGAAAAGGCGATAGACGACGTCTCCTCATCTTTGCTGGCCATGGTCTCAAACCGATGAGGCAATCATCAAAAAAAGACGGTTTCTAAGCAGCAAAGCTAAGGCTTTTGCCCGTCGTCATTCCCGTTTTCATCGGGGATTGGATCTTCCTTTTTCCGAAGCGAGTGATGATGGTATATCCCATATCCGGCAAAGCCGATGGCCCCGATGCCGCAGACGATGAAGAAGACCTTCCCCACCCTTTGGGAGGTCGGGCCCGGATAGCTGAAATAGAGGGTGTAGTCCCCCTCCTTTATATAGGCGGCCACCAGACCATCCACATTGGCGATCTCGAAGCTCTCGGTGCTTCTATCCTCATAGGTGGCCTCGGCCTTATACCCGTCATAGTAGATCTGGGGGATCTGGATGAGGGCGTAGCCATCCTCATTCACCGCGCTGACGCTGACCCTGAAGCCGACCTCCGGGGTATTCAGATAGCTGATCTCCACGCTCCCCTCTCCCTCGAGGTAGACCGGGGTGATGTAATCCTCAATCCCCAGCGGCATCTCCTTTTTGTAGACGAAATAGGAACGGACGGCGGAATAGAGGGAGTTCTCGTAGGTCGGCTCATGGTATTCGATCAATTCTTGCGGCAGATATTCGTTGGAGGTCCCCCACTGGGTGAAGTTCTCATAGAACCAGTCGCTGGGGTCATAGCTTATTGAACTCCCGGTTGAGTAGTTATAGATCCTCTTGTCCATGATGACGCGGTCGCTGGGATAAAACATCACCACACCGGCGAAGAAGATACCCATGATGGCCTTGGAGTTTTTCCAGGGGGCCAGCACATAAAGCAAAAGCAAGACGATGAAGAACATCGTTATCCCCCAGAAGCGGTACGGGAATTGGGCCATCAACAAGATCTCGGGGACGCCCTCCCACACCCAATCGCAGTATAGGAAGAGGAAGCAGATGGGGATGGCGAAGACCAGGAAGTAGAAATCAGGCCGGAGGAGATAGGGGAATTTCTCCTTGAAGAACTCCTTCCCCCGCTTCTTCGGCTCCGGCAGGAAAGAATCCACAGGCGATAAACCCGGATAGAGGAAGGCGTAGAAGAAATACATCAAAAAATACAGGGCCGCGGCCAGATATGTCTCGATCCTATTGGGGAAGATGGTCAGGGGGATGAAGATGATCGCGGCCATGACCAAGAGGCGGATATAGGGCTTATTCTTCAATAGATCGCCCAATTTCCACTCCAAGAGCAAATCGACGCCCAGCGAGGCCAATAGGAGGGTCGGCAAAAGGATCAGCCCGGCGATCCAGCCCGAGACCGAATCGGCATAGCCCACCCCATATTCGGCGATCCAGTCGAAGGAGATGAAGCCGGCGTATTCGCTGGTGAGCCTTAAGAAGGAGATGACGCCCTCCCTGGTGGTCCACATGGCCTCGGAATCCGAGACGCGGTATAAGCCAGAGTCCAACGCCTCCATCATCGGGAGCAGGAAATATAGGCACATGCCGAGGCAGATGAATAGCGAAACCCCGGTGTAGATGAGCTTTCTTGGCCGCCTGATCAATTTGAATAGCTTGTCGGCGAAGAAGAGGAAGTAGAAGACCCCGGCCACCCCGGTTATCAGGGCGGTGAAGGGATGGGACATGAATAGAAGCGGGAAGCTTAGGGCCACGCATAGATAGGGGGTGACTTTGGCCTCCTCGTCATTGAGTATCCGGTAGAGCCCATAGAAGAAGATGGGCAAAAACATGAGGGAGAAGGCCTCCGAGAAGGCGAAGCGGTACATGAAGCACCAGATCCTATACGGCAAAAGGGTGTAGAGGATGGCGATGCCGAGGGATAACCCCCTCCCGCCTTTGGAGATCCGCATCGAGAGCCAATAGACGAAGAGGCCGCTTATGAAGACGCTGAGGAAGGAGACCACCTTGATGGAGAGGGTGACGCTCATGCCAACCCCGGAGAACATATAAACCAGGATGGCGCAGATGATATGCGGGAGATGGCCATAGAAAAGATAGGGGTTGTAGGCGAAGTTGCCGAATATCAGATGGGAGGTCGAGGAAAAGCCATAGCCGTGGTTGAAGCCATAGACCAAATCCCCGATCAGGGCCAGATGGGAGCTGACGTCATGGCCCGAGGCGATGCCATCGTGGCTGAACCATAGATAGAAGATCATGACCGTCGCCAGGTAGATGACGAGGTATGGGAAGCCGACCCGGAAGAGGTTGGAGAGCCAACTCACCCACTCGCCTTTGTCCCTTTTGAAGCGGCGGGCGACGGCGTTCCTTAGTTGCATAGGGATATTATTCTAGCCCCGAAAGGGCTAAATCAACATGCAATCCCCTACTGGTATGGGCCCATCGTCCAAAATCGGGGGTCCGCCTTGATGAAGCCATGCGACATCCATCTATTTGTTTCGGCCCACCCTTTGTTTGAAACGTCCCCCGTTTTAGAATATCCCCGATGAAAAAGCTAACCCTATTCCTAGCCTTGGCCGTCGCCCTGCTCGGCGGATGCGCGACCGCCTCCAGTGTGGATTCCTCCTCTTTTAGCTCGAGTGAATCCGAATCCATCAGCTCCAGCGAATCGGAGTCATCCTCCAGCGATGAATCCAGCTCCATATCGAGTTCGATATCGTCGAGCTCCTCATCCTCCTCGAGTTCGAGCCGGACCCCCACCACCTCCTACGACGCCGATAACTATTACCGGCTTTCGCCCGAGGATTTCTCGGAGAAGATATATACCTTCGACGGGGAGAGCTGCACCTTCTCGGATTCGGGCTACACCATCACCATCGATCAGGACTGCCTCGACGCCGAGTCGGTCTGCTACTACTGGATGGCCTTTGAGCAGATGCCGCCCAACTACTTCACCACCGACGAATATAAATCGGACACCACCGCAGCCGTCAGATATGGCAAAAACGGGAGGTGCGCGAGCCGGTATTCCTATGGCTCGTATTCAGGAGGCTATGCCCAGGTGATCGGCCCCTTCTATAACCAGACGAGCACCGGTTACTACTGGGAATTCGACATCGCCCTATCAAGCGTCTACAACACCGGGAGCTCCATTACCCGTGGGACCGGAAGGGTCGTGGTCGTCGTCGATGGCCTCAAAGTCTATGGCGGGGATGGCCCGGTCTGCTTCTACACCACCGACCACTACTCATCCTTCAGGGAATTCGTCAACTACCAGGACGGCTGGGGCGGCAGCTTCAAGACCAATGCCACCAAGCCAATACCGACCACCATCCACCTCCAATAATCCCCGGTTGGGGATTTTTTGTTTATGGAGGTTTTTAGCGCCCTACTTCTCTGGAAGTATAGTAAAATGCGGTTGAAACCATGATCCACAGTTATTCTGAATTGTATCTTTCCGATGCCATGGTCACATTGGCTGAGGCCTTTGACTATGCCGTCAATGACGCCGGATTTTCCTTATCGGAATTCATGGATAGATTCATCTCCAGCGGGATATCTTCGGGCTTCGAAAGGGGCAGCCCGAGATTCGTATGTGGCCTCTCCGGCATCGAATTGGTCATGATGGCGATGGAAAAATCGGGTTGGTCCGAAGAATTCCCAAAACCGGGGCCCCACTACGAGGCCAGCCCCGAGTATTGGTGCGGCCACATATTGGCCTACTACCAATGGCGGAGCGGGCTTTCCTTCCGTGATATTAGGGACTATATCGGAATGGATAGACTACTTGCCTTATATCCCACGATGCATGAGGCATCGGAGGAAAGGGCGATGGATGCCCTCAACTCGATATTTAGGCAGAACAAACCGAAAAGCAAGCTCCAAAGCCTAAGGAAACTCTGGGGCTTTTCGCAAAGCGAATTATCCGAAAAATCCGGTGTGAATCTAAGGACCCTGCAGCAATACGAATCCGGGGCCAAGGACATAAACAAAGCGGCAGGAAAAACGTTATTGGCCCTTTCCAAATGCCTCCGTTGCCGCATTGAGGATTTGCTTGAGCCGGATATCGGTAGTTTTATTTAGCCGACGATTTATCGTAAAGCAGCCTCCTCACCCTTATTTTGAAGGAATAAGAATCCGAGTTTGCCAAGACGCCATTATAGCTGGCCAAGCTTTGCTTTAGCTCCAAATTCCCGATTTTCCTGGCTTTTATTTTCTTCAGCATCCGGCGTCGGTTTTCGTTTTTTATGGTCTGGATGACCTTCCCGTTAACGCCATATCTCCATCGGTATCCTATGAACGAAACCCCCTGGCTAAGCGGGGTGATCGCTGATTTGGTGTTGGGGGTTAGCCTTTCCGCGATTATGAATGATTTGGCCAATTCCAATACCTGTTTGGCCCTCTCCCTCCCTTTTACAAAAATCAAGGCATCGTCCATATATCGGACATACAGCTTCTCCCTCAACCCCTTTTTTATGTAGTGGTCAAACTCGTTTAGGTAAAGCAAGGCAAACATCTGACTGCTTTGGTTACCCATGGGGAGCCCCTTGCCGGGGCTTTTGTGATAGCTATCTATGAATTGCTCAAGGAGGAGATTCGCCTCTTCGTCATAGTTGATTGACGATAGCTTTTTCTTGAGCAATTCATGGTCGATGCTATCGAAGAATTTGGAGACGTCGATAAAAACGTAATAATAATCACCCTTCCCCTGGCAACGCTTCATGTAGCTTCGGACCAGCCTCAACGCCAACGAACCGCCCTTTCCCTTTTGGCAAGCCACATTTTCCCTAATCAGAAGGGGGCTGACCAAGGGGATCAGGTAATTATCGCAAAGGGAATGCTGGACGATCCTATCGCGGTAGGAGATGGCCTGGATCTCCCTTTCTTTTGGGTCGTAGACCATAAACCGCTTATACTCCCCAATCTGATACCTGTGGTATTTGAGCTCGTAATGTAGTTCCCACAGCCTCCTTCCCAAGTCCAGTTGAAAGGAAATCACCTCCTCCTTCCACTGTTGCTTGCCCCTTTTGGCCCTCCTATTCGCCTGATAGAGCGCCTCGAAGGAAATAAGGTATTCAAAACTCATCTCATCCATCTTAGTAACATATAAAAAACCAAGGGGCTCGAACTTGGATATCGCTATCCCCCTTGGTCAAATTCCTCCCCTGCCATACGGCGGGGAGTGAGGACGACGTCCCTTTAAATCGACGCACCCACATGGCACACCTATGCCACGTCCACGCGTCATCCCAGATCCAAACCCGGATTTAAATCAGGGGAGAGGCCGTTGGCGTTGTTGACGTTCCAGTTGTTGTTGACGTTGCCGTCGTTATTGACGTTGCTCGCGTTGTTCGAATTGTTGTAATTCGGGGAGCGGAGCCACCAATTGCCGGCGCTTCCTGCGACATCATCCTCTATATCGACGCCTTTTCAGGCGAGGATACCTCTTCGAGTTGCTTTTTGCTTGAATTCATCCAAGCGACCAATAGTTTCATGGCCTCCGCATCCCTAAGGGAAATCACCTCATATTGATGGATGCTCAGGCAATTCAATTCGTTGGCGAGGTTGGCGAAATAATCGGTCATGGCCAGATTAACCCTGGCACGTTCCTGATGGGAGATCCTGATACCCAAATCCTTGCTGGAATTGGCCAGATATATCTCCTCAATCACGTTGAGGGCATAATTCTGCAGCTTCGTGCAGAGGCTGAATCGATATTTCCGCGGAGACTTCTCGCAGGCATCGAAGACGTATTGGGCCAATTCGCGGGCCTTCGTCATCACCGCCAGAGTCGATTTCTTCCTCGCCATCTTGGTTTTTCTTCCTTCTTTCTTATTTTGTTTTCGCGTTATATTTGGCGCCCGGCCCCTATTGCAAAGCAATTTAACGGGGACCGGCACCTGATCAGAGATTGATTTTCAAAGCAGGGGAGAGGCCGTCGGCGTAGTAGACGATCCAGCCGTCGTCGACGCAGCCGTCGCTACCGACGTCGCTCGCGCGGTTCCAATAGTTGTAATTCGGGGAGCGGAGCCACCAATAGCCGACGCCGGTCGAGGAGTTATAGGAGGAGAGGCCTTGATAGATGGCATAGTCCGAGGCGACTTTCACCCTGCTGCCATCGCTGGTGTATCCATAATCCTCTTTATACATATCCTGATAAGACATGAGGAAGATTTTGTCGGAGGTATCGTTGCAGGCGTATTGGTTGGTCCCATCGCTTGTGTAGGTGGTGGAGGCGCTGTTATCGACTGTCGTGGTGAGGATGTTTGCCTTCTCATCCTCGCTGAAGGCTACATCGTAGAATCCGGAGCCGCTGTAATTATCGACCCCATAGGCGGAACCGTCATATCCATTCAGGAAGGCCCTGACCCTCGAATACTGGTAGTTGTTCGCATAGACCGTGGCCCCCTGATAGGTGCGGTTCGAGGAACTCGTATAGAAGGATTTGGCGTCTATGATGCTCTCGGTTAACAGGGTCCCGTCTGATTTGACCTCCCAATAGATGGGCTCAACCTCGAAATAATAGGTGTTCGTATTGATGTAGCCGTTGTGGGAGGTCCCTGTCATCTTGGCATATTCCTTGCCGTCATATTCGACGTAGCCGTCCCCGTCGGAGTCCGACGCGGTAGATAAGGCCGAGATCAAAGAAGCTGACGTCACCTCACTTTGCGGATATTCGCCCATAGCATATAGGTCCCCGGCGACCGGATCGCCCTCGCTCACGTATCTGGCGGTGACGGTGTTCGTGGAGGAGGCGGAGAGGACGCTGTTGTCGATGTTTCCATCGGCATCTATTAACTGCAGACCGTTGACGTAATAGCCATGGAAGGTAAAACCTTCCTTGCTTGGAATATCGAGGGTCGTTCCTCCATATATCTCCGCATTCGTGATGCTGGTCGGGAGCTCACCGGACGTCGATCCCCCATTTAGGTCGAAGGATAGGGTGTAGGTCGCCAAATCCTCCCACCCGGCGACCAGCCAAATGTCCTCCTCCAGCTCATAGATGCCGGTGAAGTCCCACTTCTCATCGCCGTTGTACCAGCCGGTGAAGACCTTGTCGCCGTTGGTTATTCCCGTTGAAGGAAGGGTGTACTCCTCCAATTCGGTGACCGTGATGGTCGTGGAGCCGGAGTATGAGCCCCCGTTTAGGTTGAGGCTGATGGTGTGCTCCTTCGTCTCCTCATACTGGGCGACCACGGTTATGTCCTCGTAGTTGAAGGTTCCTGACGTCGCGAAGCTCACGCCATCCAAAGTCCATCCGGTGAATTTGTATCCGGTTTTCGTCAGTCCAGTCGGCAACGTATATGTGGAACCATATTCGTAGGAAAGCGAGGTGGAGCCGCTGTAGGTTCCTCCGTCTAAATCCAGGGTTATCGTATAGGTCCCAACCGTCCATTTCGCATAGAGGTCTAGGTCCGAGAAGACGGCGTCGGTCGAGTAGAACTGCTTTGAGCTGTTGACGTCACCAAAGGTGAACCAACCACCGAAGACGTGGCCGTAATAGGTCGGGGTCGGTAGATTGAGCGTATCGCCCCAGCCGACGGTATTGGTCTCACTATATCCTTCGGGCAAGGTGCCACCATTCGCATCGTAAGTTACCGTGAAGGTCTCGCCGTAATGCGGGGCGTCGTTCCCATCGGAGCCGTCGGTTCCATTGGCCCCGTCCGCTCCATTTTGGCCGGCCGCCCCGGTTTCCCCGGTATCGCCCTTCTCGCCCTTGATGTTGCCGACCTTGTTCCAGACTCCGTCGGATTTCACGTAGTAGTCCCAGGTGGAGGTGTCGATATATGAGTCGCCATCGTTACCCAGCGAATCGGATGGGGCGCCGGTCCCGGTCCTCATCGAGGTCCCGTCCTGGCCATCTATTCCGTCGGCGCCATCCTCGCCGTTGGTCACGGTGAAGGTGCTCGTGGTCCCGTCGGTGTAGGTGATCGTGTAGGTGTCGACGTTCCCATCGGAGGACGTTAATTCTATGGACACTATTCCCCTGCCGTCCTCGCCCTTTAGGGCACTCGCGTCGACCGAGGAGGATGACGAGCCATCGCCTCCATTGCACGAGGCAAGGCAAAATACGGCGCACATGGCCATCAGAAGATTGATTTTCTTGGTTTTCATGGTTTCCCTTTCATCAATAACGCTGGCAATTGTGGGATCGACAATCGGATTCCTGCAAAGCAGCCTGTTTTCTAGGAAAACTTTACCCCCCCCCCCGGAATTGTCAATCTAAGGCGCCCTTTCGGGCTCCACCTATGGGGGCGGGGGTAAATTTTCGCTTCAGTATGAACAAAATTAGGATGCCGATTTAGATTCGTTTAATATATAGCCATGACCAAAATACTATTCGTCTGCCATGGCAACATCTGCCGGAGCCCGATGGCGGAATTCATAATGAAGAAGCTGGTGAGGGAAGCCGGAAAAGAAGCCGGATTCCATATCGAGTCGGCAGCCACATCAACCGAGGAATTGGGTAACCCCGTCTATCCACCGGCTAGGAGGATGCTTTCCCAACACGGGATAGATTGCGCCGGGAAAAGGGCCAGGCAGATAAGAAACTCGGATTATGAAGACTACGATCTATTGATCGGGATGGATTATGCGAATATCCGGAACATGCTCCGTTATTTTGGGGGAGACCCAAAGGATAAGATCCGCCTACTGATGAGTTATACATCCCATCCGGGCGAGGTCGATGACCCCTGGTATAGCGGGGATTTCCAAACGGCCTACGACGATATCGTGGAAGGGTGCAACGGATTATTGGCTGAATTATATCGACCGTCCAGATAATGGCTAAATGGAATTTATCTTTTCACAGACGAGCCTGAACGACTTCGAGGCCGCCACCCCGACCGGGAAGATGGTGAAATCGTGGAAGGCACCCTCGAAATAATGTAACTCCACATGTGGATATTTCTCCTCCAGGAGGAGGGAATCCTGACAGAGGATGTCGTTGCCCCCGGTGAAGATGGTAAGTTTCTCGATGCCACTTATATCCCCGAAATAGGGCGAGGCCAACGGGGAATGGACGCCGATATCGCCGGCGAATATCTCCCCCATCCTGGCTAAGCCTTTCCTATCCAGCCAGGGGTCGGTGTCCTTTTCATCGTCTTTTTTCTCGCAGCTTAAATCCAGCCATGGGGAAAGCAGGATGAGGGGTGGGACCTCCTCGCCCCGCTGGCGAAGGCTCAGGGCAAACGAAAGCGCGAAACCGCCGCCGGCCGAGTCGCCCATCAACACCACTTCCTCGCCTTTGACGGCCTCATATGCCTCATTGATGTAGGCATGGGCGTCTTTGATCCCATAAGTGGGGGATTTGGGGTAGACGGGGAGGTAGATCCTGCCCCCTACCCTATCAACGAGTTTTCTAAGGAATAGGAAATGGAAGGGAAGGGGCTGATCCCAATAGCCGCCCCCGTGGATATAGAAGATGCTCCTCCCGGGCTTTTTGCCCTCCAATAGGTACATATCGGATATGGGGGTATCCTTCACCTTATATTTCTTCCTGACCTCCGGCGGGAGAGTATATCCTGAGGATTGCTTATAGGCGTATGGGGTCGGGTTGCCATCATCATCCAAATCGGCCGTGTCCTTGTTTTTGCTCATTTTGCTGAGGAAGGCCTCGACTATCTTCTCACTGGGATCGAATGAATGCTTATAGACTGTCCTCATCTGCTTTCTCCTTGTTATCAGCCTCATTTATAATGGCCGTGTAAGATTTATCCAACCCTGGGTTTAATATCTTTTGGACTTATCCGCCATAAAGGCGAAAATGGTTGGATAAATGGATGGTTTTATATGGACAAAAGAATCGTCAGGACGCTTGAAAACATCAGGGAGGCCTTCTTCCAGCTGGCCTATGAAGGCGGGATCGACTCCATCAGCGTCAAATCGCTCTGTGAGAGGGCGGAGATCAACAAAGCCACCTTCTATGCCCATTATCAGGGGATGTATCAATTGATCGAGCAGATGGAGGATGAGACGATTGCCGAAATCGTGGAAATCAACCAGCTTCGGCAGGTGAGCCCCGGCGACGTGGAGGGGTTCATGGGCAACATGCTCGATAGTTTCCTCCGTTATAGGAAGGATAAGGTCTTCCTCCATTCGCCCCGCCGCTCCAAATTCATCGGGAAGCTTTACGAATGCATAAAGGCCGATTTCTCCAAATCCTTCCCAAAGATAGCCTCCCATCCCGACTTCGAGACGGCGTTTTGCTTTCTCTACCACGGTCTGATCGGGATGACGTTGCAGTATGGCGAAGGCAATCGCCAGAAGATGCCGCCCATCTCCTCCCTCAGCCAAAGCGTGACCAGGCTACTATCCGAATACGATCGAGTAGAGAGTGAGAAGCCGTAGCTCCCCCGCTCCCTCTCACACCACCATACGTGCGGTCTTCCGCATATGGCGGTTTAAACAAACATTCCTATGCTATCTTTCTTGAGATAGTATTCAAGAGGGTCTAATAGCCCTCTTTTCTTTAGTCGTGAATTTGATAATGCTCTATGAATGACACAAGAATGAGCTATGAACTGATAACCTCTTCTACAAAAGGTTAACCCTTTAGCTTCCTCTCTATCAATCTTCAATCGGACTAGAGCCTCTATCCTCTTTTGTGAGACCTTCCATTGCTTCCAAATGACAACTCTCATTGCATTTCTCAACCATTCTCCTAGCCTGCACTGGTAACCTAAAAGTAGACACGCACCATCATCGAATAGACACGCTTCCCAAAACAGGGAGGCATGTGATAATCAAACCGTAGAGACAAGGAGGAAATTATGTACTACACGGAAAGCGAGAAGATAGACATAGGGAAGAAGATATTCCTTCGCAAGATCACCAAGAAGGAGGCCAAGGAGCAGTTCCGGCTCTCCGATTACGAGGCCAACGCATGCGTCAGGGCCTACATGAAGTCCGAGGGCATACCCCCGGTCCCCGTGGTGGAGGACGCCAAAGGCATCGAGCTCCCGGATTACGCATCCATGACAAAAGGCGAGCTGATCGCCGAGATCATGAGGAAGGACATCGAGGTCGCCCGCGCAAAAAAAGGGTACACGGCGAAAGGGGGTGGAAGGACAAAGGAATTCAGGCCTATAAAAGACTAGAGTACCAGGTCGTGATGGAGCTATCGAGGAGATGGCCCGTGAGGGACCTCTGCCGCGAGATGGGGGTCTCGAGGTCCGGCTTCTACAAATGGAGGAAGAGGAGGTCCGACCCCAAAGGGAGGGCCAAGAAGAGGATGGACGACGTCGCGATGTTCCTGAGGTACCACGAGAAGTACCCCTCCCACGGCTACAGGTGGCTCAACGCGAAGATCCGCCTGGACACGGGCCTCGTGATGTCCGACCAATACGCGCATAGGTGCTGCAAGTACGCCGGGATCAAGTCCAGGGCGAAGCATTACGCCTACAAGAGGCCGGGCGAGCCCGGCAGGAGGTTCGAGAACCTCGTCCTCTCGTCGATGAAGATCGACGCACCCCTCCAGGTCATAGCCAGCGACATGACGGCCTTCTGGGCCGGGGGCGGCTACTGGGAGCTCACCCTCTACATGGACCTATGGAACAACGAGATAGTCGGATACGGCCTCTCCTCGAGGAGGGGGGACCCGGAGACCTACTACGAGGGGCTGGAGCAGGTGGTGTCGAAGCTGCCCGGGGGCGACTGCATGAAGCGCGTGCTGCACACGGACCAAGGGTCCGTATACTCGTCCAAGGCGTTCAACGAGATCCTGCCCCATTACGGCTTCGTCCATTCCATGAGCCGGGCCGGCACCCCCACGGACAACGCGGCCATGGAGGCGGTGAACGGCTGGGCCAAGCAGGAGATGTTCCTCGACTTCAGCATGAAGGAGAGCAAGGACGTCCCCGGGGACGTCGAAAGCTACATAAGGTTCTTCAACGAGGAGAGGCCGGCCTGCACGCTGGGCTACGTCACCCCCGTCGCGTACAGGGAGATGCATGCCCCCAAGAAGCATCAGATAGTGTCTACAAATCGTTGACTACTGCAC
>JAUNOH010000014.1:26106-32317 GCA_030537155.1 Bacillota bacterium | reverse complement strand
TCGTCATTCGATAGGCTTTTTGTTAATGTGTCCTTGACATGGGGTCCGCATCAAAGCGCGAGCCTAAGCGTCTTTTTTGTTGCTGCCAGTTTTATACGTCGGACGGCTTAACAGCGGTCGGGGTGGCCCACTTCCTGCTGCTGTAGTTGCTATTGAAGTCGGAAGAGACTTCGCTCCAGCATTCGGAGTAGACATTGCTGTCGGAGATGTTTTTTAAATCCAGATCAGCGCTGACGCCGAGGAAGACAAGCTTTGTGGACACGCTCACCGATGTGAAGGTCTGCCAGCTCTTAGTTCCGCTTTCGTCATAAACGGTTTTGGCGCTTAGGCTGATTCCGGCATCGTTTAAGAAACTCATGTGGGCCAGCTCCTCGAGGTCCAAGCCGAGGTACCAGCTGGGGTTGCCGGAAACATCTTCGCTGTATGAGAAGCATGGTTTGTCATCATACGGGGTCAGAACCTTATCCATCCTCAAAGCTTCGGAAGTATCGGACGAGTCATCGTCAGAGCTACTCACGTCAACGGATAAGCCCATCATGTAGTTGACTAACCAGGCCGGCATATTGGCGATGAAATCGTCAGAAGAGACTAAGGCGCTGTCATACTTTGTACGGCCAATGAGGGGTTCTTTTTTGCGATATAGATAAACGTTTCCGGATCCCTCGGCCACATCGGTTTCGTAATAGAGCGTCGTGGTATAAGTCCAAAGGAAGCTCATCTTGCACACGATCGTTCCACGCACCGAAACCTTATCGCCATCCAAAGCGATATAGAAGTCGAGGTCAGCAGAAGCCAATGTCGCATCAAGCGAACCCTTGATGTGATAGGTAGCTAAATCTTCGTTGGCTGAGTCGAGTCCGTTTCCAAGGGTGGCGCTTCCAACGGCCACCTGAAGCAAACGCCTGACGGAGGAGAAGTCGATGAACTCAGAAAGCTCATAGTTATGCCAGAGTTTCCAGTTACCGGAATCGGCACCAAAGTAGTCATAAGTATCGCTGGAGAGGCCAATCTGATCCAAATTGAGAGCCAAATTGAGTTCGGAAGTATTGATAGTGGTGTTGACCTTAAGGCCACTTAGCGAGCCGTCATCTAAGAAATTGAGGGTGATGACGATATCGTTTTTAAGACCCAAAGCCGAGCCTTGGAGGGTGAAGGAAGTGGAATTGTTGGTATAGGAGACGTCGGTGATGATTTGATACTCCATCAAGGCGAAGTATTCTCCGCTGGTGAGGGAGCCAATCAACGAGGTGGTCGTAGCCTCGGTAATGGAGGAGGTGAAACGGGTAATCCTCGAGTCGGTGCTTCCCGCCAATTCCATGACCAAATCAATCACATCATTTAACGAGGAGATGGAGAAGCGGCCAAGCAAAGAGGATTCCCTGCTTTCCTGGCTGGCAGGTCCGGAGGTGCTGTAGTCGAAGAGCATGTTGTTGACGCCGATGGTGTCGGAAGAAAGGACGCTGTCGCTTTCGTTTTCGCCCTCGGGGCCCATGACGTCGATGTCGACGTAATGGTTCTGAACGTAGTCTTTCTGGCGATCGGTGAATTGAATCTCACCGGTACCACAATCATCGACCAAATCCAAGGCGGCAGTTCCATCGAAGGTGAAGCCGACGCCGGCGTTTCCGTTGGCGTCAGTCAAAGAGTTATCCAAGTAGGAACCCTCGACGCTGAAGGCAAGTGATTGAGTGTCGAGGAAGCTGGCGATTTGCTTGGACATCGGGTCGAGCCTCCACAAATCGTGATAGGATTCGGCGCTGTCATCGCTCGGCAAGCCCAAAGACGAAGCCGTGGAGGCAGTGATTTCCACCGATCCGTTGAGGGTGAAATCGTAGAAGCTCACGTCATTGAAATATATTTGACCGAAGCTTGAGGAATCGCTCTCCTGACTCAACGAAGCCACGACGTTTCCGCCCAAACCAAGCACTGACAGATCAAAGGTGATAGAGAGTTTGCCCTCGATGGTATCGATGCTTTTGATGAGAGGGATGATCTCACTATAAACGCCATCGCCGACTCCGCTGATCAGGGATGAGTTGGTGACTTTGTCGATTGAATCAGATAGTCCGGAGAAAAGCGAACCCATGGAATCGAAGGCGGATTGGGAATCGGAGGAGAAATTCTGCATCGAATCCTTAATGTTTCCGATAACGCCATCGATGGTGGTGCGCGAGGAATGAAGTTTGAGGATGTTGTTGATATTCAAATAAGCGTCGGCGTCGGCCACATTGTCGGAATTAAGAGTTGGCAGATAGGCAACCATAATGTTGTGGGTGCCAACCTCAACCTCGTTTTCAAGGCCAGTAAGAGCAAGATCCACCACCATATCGGGGTTCTTGATATCGCTTAAATCGGTGGCGACGTTGGCTTCTAAGACCATCTCCTCGCTCTCGGTTTCGGAGATGTCGTGGGAAATGCTGAGGTCGGCGTCGACTTCGAATTTCGCGGCGTCGATGTATTTAAACAAATTGGTAATATAGCCCTGCGTGTTAAACAAATTGACATAGCTGGCAGCGTCATCGGGAGCAGCGATATTCACTTCGCTGACCGTTCCGCAGGCCATATCCAAGTCAATGGAGATGCCGTTGGATAATTCGTAAGCCGATGCGCCATGCTTCGAATGTGGGAAGCTGATGCCCTTCAAATCGACATTGGAATCAGTGGAGATCCCAATAGGCAAACTGATTTTGTCGTTCAGGGCCAAATCCAAATAAAATTCATATCCGCCAGAGACTTCCTCGCTCACCATCGCATTCAACGAGGCAAGCAAAGCATCGGTATCAAAATTGAGGGAGCTGGTCGAGACGCTCGAGGTCAGAGAGCTCATCGCTTTGGATCCCCCGACCGCATTGATTACGGTCTCTAGGAAATAGCCAAAATCACCGGCGCTGAAAACGACATCTTCTCCGTCAATTGAATATGTCTGCTCGGTGGTCGCGATGCGGTATTTCAAATCCCAGGCTTCGTCGACATCATCGGTGGTATCATCGTCCAAATTGTCGGTGGAAATGTAGAGATTGTCGGCCGTTTTTACCAAATCGAGCTGCCTGCTATATCCGTTATAGGAAACGGGGAGCGACAAATCGAAGCTCATGGTGTCGAAACTAGTATCTTTGATGGAAATTACTCCACCGCCGTTTTCGATTTGGATGTGGTTGTCCTTGCCTTCGACCTTTGACGGGATCCTGATGTCGGCGTCGATGTCAACGCTCATGCCACCAAGCCCACCGCTGAGTTTGGCGATCAGTTGATCATTTAATGTAAGGTCGGTGTTGCCTGACCCACCGTTGTCGGAAGAATCGGTCGTGCCGTTTCCCCCGGTGCTCCCGCCCTTGACGGAGGTCGTCGGCACCAAGGCATAGGTGATGGCTCCCGCGATGGCGAATAGGCAGACGAAGCTACCTACGCTCATCAGCCTCTTTTTGAATTTCTTGTCGTCTTTCATTTGTTGATTTCCCCTGTGATGAATGTATCGAAGTTTTCGTAATAGTCGTCGGTCGACTCAGTGGATGGGATGCTAACCTCCCCGCCCCACTGATACTTGCTCGTCAATGAGCCCTCGCAATAGCTCCCGATGCCGGAAGAGGTTTTGGCGTAATACCTCTCGTAGCTGGTGGAGCTGATGGGTCTAAGCTGGGCATCCAAGTAATAGGTCAGATGGCAGTAGATGAAGCTCGGCTTGGAGGCGAGGTTGGAGATGGTCTGCATCTGGGTGACGTAATTGACCACCGACTTGACCGTATCCAGCTCGAGCTCGACCTTATAGCCGCCGTCTTCCGTCTTCTCGGCCGAGGTGACCGATAGCCCGGAATTGGAGGTATCGATCAACGTCGTCTTGGAGGAGACGATGTAGCTGGAGAAGTCACTCACCTTCCGGCCCATCTTGGTGACATAGTCATCGTTGCTCATGCTCTCGGGCGTCATCGAGGCGTAATCGGAGGTGCTCCCCCACCTGATCGTGGTGGTATCGCCCTCCTCCCACATGCGGTCGTAGAGGTTGACCATCCCGTTGGAGATAGATTCCTCGAAGTAGGTGTCCCCGCTACGCATATGGAGGCCATAGATGCCCTGGGTGACGATGGAGGCTTTGCTGCTCCCCACCGCGACCGAGCAATAGTTTTCCTGTTCCATGAAGAGGGAATTGGCGATGTTGACCATCTCGTAAGGCTGGAAGGTCGATAGGTAATCAGCCTCGTCGGTCTTCTCGTATTTGGCCATCAGGGCGTCGAGGTCATCGGTGAGGCTATCCCCATCGATGCCCGCATAGTCCACATTGGTCCCGCCCTTTAGCAGGGAAGCGGCCCCTAAGCCGGCGCCGATGCCCAAGGAGACGGCCAAAAGACCGGCCACCGAATAGATGACGATGGTCTTCTTGCTGATGCCAGTGCTCTCGGAGAGTGCTTCTTTGCTGAATGCGGAATCTTGCATATGGTTCCCCCTTTCGGAACCGGGGCAAAATTTAGCCCCTTTCTTTTAGAAAGTCAGCACGCGTTTCGTTTCGGGTTCAAAGAAGGGGGTTCTCCGATTGGGAGAGAAGCATTTCTACTAGATGCCATCGAACTTTTTTGGATATTCAAAGAATTTGGAATCTTCAAATCGGAGAGAAAACTTTTTGGCGTGAAAGGTCGCTATTTCGGCATATTTGGACACTCTGTAGCAGTAATAATTTGTCTACTCCGTGCCTAAAAGAATAGAATATGGCCCATGAGCAAAACGAAGATTTCCGACTACGATCCGCTTCTATTCCAGGGCATCGCCCACCGTGGGCTATGGAACGATGAATATACCGAGAATGGCTTGAAGGCCTTCAAGAACGCCATCGACCACCACTGTGCCTTCGAATTAGACATCCACCTCACCAAGGATGGGGAGCTCGTCGTCTGCCATGACGGGGAGCTTGAAAGGACAACAGGCAAAAAGGGTAGGATAGAGCATCTCACCCTCGCGGAAATTAAAAGTGACTATCGCCTCCACGATGGCGGAGAGATCCCGACGATGAAGGAGGTACTCGAATTGACCAACGAGCAGGTCCCGATCGTCGTGGAACTCAAGGTCGAGGAGAAAAACTACAAGGCCCTCGGAAAGAAGGCCGCCGAGTTCTTCAACGACATCAGGGATAAGCGGAAGATCACCTTCATCAGCTTTGACCCCAGGGCCCTCCACTACGCCAGAAAGGCGCCTTATACCCGGGGATTGCTATTGATCCACCACCGCTACTTCGCCAGGATCTGCCGCCATATGAACCACTACCTCGACGTCGAGGATGTATTAGTCGACAAGAAAGCCGTCGTCTCCTACCGTAAGAAGGGACACCCCATCAACGTCTGGACCATCGAGAAGGAGGAAGACCTCGTGCGGGTCGCCCCCTACGTCGATATGATCACCTTCCAAAAACTCCCCCTAGAAAGAGTCAGGGAAGAGATCGCCAAATACCGGAAATGAAAAAATATCCCGCTTGGCGGGATTTTTTCTTTCGCCGTCAGAACCCCTACTCCACCGACTTGAGGGAATCGTTCATGTCAATCTTATGGATCTTGGGGATGATGAATAGGCGCACCAGCAGGATGAATAGCAACGCACACACGATCGTCAGGATATAGGCGTACCAGTTTATGAGCGAGATGCCCCCAAAGCCGAGGGAGTTGAAGACGTAATAAAGTAGCCCAATCCCGCAGGGAATCCCCAAGGCAATGCCCATTAGGCTCATCAGGAATATCTCGCGGAAGATATAGGAATCAACTTCCGGGAGGTAGTATCCCAAAACCTCCAAGGTGGCGACTTCCCTCCGCCTTTCGCCGATATTCATGTTCGCGAGGTTGAAGATGACCAATATACCCAGGGCCATGGCGAAGACGATAACGGCCACCGCGATGGGTCTTAAGGTCGAGGACATATCCACGGATACGCTCAGGGTGTCTGAGGAGATGTTGTCGGAGACATCGAATAAGCCCATGCCGGCGAAGATGAGGGCCGTGGAGCCGGCCGTCGAGAGGACGACCATGGCCAACCTCCCCTTATAACGGAAGACGTTCCTAAACGAGGATTTATAACGGAAACTGAGCCTCTTCCAAACGAAGCCGATCCGCTCAAGGAAGACCTTTTTGCCGGGTTTTGGGGCTTTGGGCTGAAGCAATTCCGCCGGGGTTTGATGGAGGGTGTATTTGGCCACCCCATAGCTCACCAATAAGGCGGCCCCCAATATCCCGATAGC
>JAUNOH010000014.1:22997-26006 GCA_030537155.1 Bacillota bacterium | reverse complement strand
TGTATTTGGCCACCCCATAGCTCACCAATAAGGCGGCCCCCAATATCCCGATAGCCGAATATAAGCCGGTCAGGAAATCGACTTTTGAGGTCATCGCCGGCATATAGAACATCCCCTGCTCGAAGGCCGGGTAGATGATGATGGGCAGGGTATACATCCCCAGGAATATCCCGATAACCGCGCCGATGAGCCCGGCCGCGATGACGAAGAGGAGGTATTTCCCGATGATCCGCATATCGCCATAGCCCAGCGACTTATAGCAGCCGAGCATCGGGCGTTCCTCATCGACCATGCGGGAGCAGGTGGTCAGAACCACCAACCCCACCACCGCGACGAAAAACATCGGAAATATCGAGGCCAAGGTATCCACTTTCTCGACGATCTCGCGGACGCTTAGATAGGAGGCATTCTCCTCCAAGGAAAGATAGGAGACCGAGCTCTCATAGACGCCGCCTAAGTCCTTAATGCCATCGATCCTCTCGTCTATCTCATCCTTATAGGCGTCGGTGAAGTATTCGCTTTCCACCCTATTGAGGCAGAGATATATATCCGTCCGCGGGATATAGCCCTTCATCATCCCGTAGGTCGCCTCCTCGAAACGCGTTTCAATCTCGCTTTCCATCAAATCCAGATCGGTGTAGATGATGCGGTCTAATTGGAGATAATCTCCGTTTTCATCTTGGCTGACTTGCGAGAAATCCGCGGTCTTTAAAAACATCAACGGGTTTTTGGCATAGCCAACCACCTTAAACTCGAATTTGAGTAAATCCGGGAACATGGGCGCGTAATCGCCGAGGAAATAGCTTAAATCTATCTCGATGGTGTCCCCAATCTGATATTGGGTCATAGCGTCCACCGGCTCCTCGATCAATATCTCGTCGTAGCTAGTTGGGTATTCGCCGGTTACGACGTCTATCGGGTTGATGGAGGAGCCGAGGGGATAGGCGTATAGCCTCGTCTCCAAATCGTCGAGCTCCATGTCCATCTGGAAAAGCGAGATCGACGAACCGATGCCGGAATAGGAATTGAGCAGTTCCTGATAATAATCCCTATCCTCGTCGACGAAGCCCTTGATGGCCTCGCTTTCCTCCGTCTCATCATTTCCATATTTCATGATGACGTCGGGGACGTTTTTCTCCTCGAGGTATTCGCTTAATGAATCGGTGACCTTGCTGGATATCCCGCCTACGCCGGTGACGAAAGCCACCCCCACCGCGATGATGGAGGTCACGAAGATAAAGCGGGACAGATTCCCCTTTATCGTCCGAAAAACCGACTTCAGGTAGGCTTTGCCCATCTTTATAGCTCCAGCTTCTCGATCGGGAGGGGCGAATCGTGGTATTCGATTTTCTCGATCTTCCCGTTTTTGATGTAGATCACCTGATCGGCGATGTCCTTGATGATCGCGTTATGGGTGACGATGATGACGGTTATCTTATCGCGCGTGGCCCTCTCCTGAAGCACCTTTAGGATGCCTTTTCCGGTCGTTCCATCCAAAGCCCCGGTCGGCTCATCGCAAAGAAGAATCAGGGGGTTTTTGGCCACGGCCCGGGCGATGGAGACCCTCTGTTGCTGACCACCCGAAAGCTGGGTGGGGAAATTATCCTTTTTATCCTCGAGCCCCACTTCTTTCAATGACTCGAAGGGGTCGAGGTGATTAGGGCAGACCTCGACGGCCAGCTCGACGTTTTCTAAGGCCGTGAGGTTCGGCATCAGGTTATAGAATTGGAAAACGAAGCCGACTTTCTCCCGGCGGAATTTCGTCAGGTCGCGGAGGCTATATTTGGCGAGGTCCTCGCCATCGATATATAGGTTCCCGGATGTTAAGGCGTCCATGCCGCCCAATAGGTTTAGCAATGTCGTCTTGCCAGCCCCTGAAGGACCCAAGATGACGCATAGGCTCCCCCGCTTGATGCTGAAGTCCACTTTATCGAGGGCCAGCGTCTTCACGCCGCCCGAATTGCCATATTCCTTGGAAAGGGATTTGGCCACTATGAGGTTATCTTCCATAGGTTACCTCCTAGCCACTAATTAAAAGCGATTTTCCAAAAAGTGGGGACAGGAAAAAATCTATCGAATCATATTGGCCTGAGTGTTGCAGAAAATGATGTACGGGCTGAAGCCCAAATTATACTTTGAAGCTATCGAAAGCCGGGGTGGCGTTGCCCTCATAATCGAATAGGCACTGGTTGGCCCATTCGTTGTTCGTTGGTTTGTTGGTCTCGTTGATGTAGGTTTCCCCCTCAACGGTAGCCCAGGTTAAACCCGGTAAAGGCAGCCAGCAGGGTTCCCAGTAGAAGATCCCCTCGATGCCATGTTCCTTGCAACGGGACAATAATCCCTCGATGAAGTCTTTTTGGCCCTGTTTGGTTAGGGGGAAGATCATGAAGGTATCCTTCTGCTTGAAGAACTCCTCATCGATGAGGTTGACCCCATTATTCTGATTTAGGACATAGGGTTCCATGGTGAAGCCATAGCCGGTCTCCACGATCCAGACGGGTTTATGGAAGAGGGCTTTGAGGTTATCGAAGTTATCGAAGACCATCTCATAGGTCCCGTGCCAATAGGGGTAGAAGCTCTCCCCTATCACCTCAAACTCGACGCCGCGGCTAATGATCTGCTCAAAATATTCCTGATGGATCTTCTTGGAGCCGCTTCTCTCCAGATGGATGATGCGGATTAATTCCGGGTCGAATTCGTGGGCGGCCTTGCAACCGGCCTTCAAGATCTTGGCCAGATTGTCATAGCCCTTCCTAACTCCCTCGCCATCCGGATCAAGTAGCTTAGCTTCCGGCCAGAGGGTGCCGTTGGTGATCTCATTCCCGATTTGGACGGCCGAGA
The DNA here is from genome assembly GCA_030537155.1 of Bacillota bacterium. GTDB lineage: Bacteria > Bacillota_I > Bacilli_A > RFN20 > CAG-826 > Alloenteromonas. The sequence continues at coordinate 23,165 of JAUNOH010000014.1, read as the reverse complement.
CGTGGATGCCGTCTTCCTTGGCCTTATTCAACGTCTCCTTGGTGTATTCATAGACCTTCTCGGCCAGCTGGTCGATATTTAAGCCCCGCCAGGATTTCGGGATCATCTGCTTACCCGGATCGGCCCAGAAGTCGCTGTAATGGAAATCCAAAAGGATCTTGTAGCCAA
>JAUNOH010000014.1:4012-22897 GCA_030537155.1 Bacillota bacterium | reverse complement strand
CCCGGATCGGCCCAGAAGTCGCTGTAATGGAAATCCAAAAGGATCTTGTAGCCAAGCGATAAAGCCCGCTTGGCGAGTTTGGAGAAGGCGGGGTAATCATTCGTGCCGCCCCCATAGGGACGGCCCTTCTCGTCATAGGGGTCGAGCCAGACGCGTAATCTCATCCAGCTGACGTTATTTTCTTCTTTGAAGCACTTCCAGGGGTCGACGGGCTTGCCGTTATGGAAGTAATGGGGATTTTTCTCGTCGACCTCAAGCTGGGTCGAGCAGTCGATGCCCAAAAACATCATAGGCTCCCCTTCTTATAGACCTTCCACTTGATGGGCTCGTTGTCCTTGCCCATCTTGTCGATGCGGTCGGAGATATGTCCGTATTTGAGTTTGATCAACTCATTCCACTCGAGGACCTTCTTCTCGTCGCCATGGAAGCAGCAACGGATGCAGTAATACTCGTTTTTCTCCTCATCGAAGAACATGTCGATGTCGAGGTCCCTCATGAAGCACTGCGGGCAGCGGTAGTTCAACTTCCCTTTTTTAGATTGAGCCATGAACTGAATTCTCCTTTCGCTTTGATATGGGTTTTGATAGATAGCCTGAACATCGGGCTGAAGGCGATGCCCTCCTCGACGCGGCCTTTATATTCCTTCTCGGAACTGCCCATCTCGAGGATGGTGTCGATCTGGGGGATGATGGCCCGGGCGGTCGATCCTTCCTGCTCGAGGTTACGCATCTTATAGGCGTAGCTGAGGCTTTCCTTCTTTTCTCCGTCCACCTCGAGGGTGATGCCGGTCATGTCGTCGCTATACTCGTCGATGCCATAGCAGCCGACGATATATTCCTCCAGCTCGATACCCTTCTCATCCAAATCGGATAGCACCTCGCGGATGGTGATCATCTCGCCGCTCCCGTGCTTGAAGACGTATTTGCTCCGCATACTGATGGAGATATCGGAGAACTTCACCTCGAAGGGATTGGTGGTCAAGACGATGTCTTTACCGACCCTATCGAAGCTAGCCATCGTCCTCTCGAGGGCCAAGTCCACTTCTTCGTTCCCACGCTTGATGAGGCAGCTTTTCAGGGTGCCCTGCCCGGCGTAGTGGGTGAAGTAGCCGGCCCGGTAGTTGGCCTGGACGATATAGGGATATGAGCAGTTATAGGCGTTCCCCGTCCCGATGCCAACCGGTAAGTCGAGTTTGGAGACATAGGGGTTAAGGCAAATCATGGCCCCGCCCTGATTGAAGTCGAGGCAGACCCTCATATAGGGATCGTAATACCAGAAATACTGCTTATCGGATCCGTAGAGGACATCCTTCCATAAGGCGACCTCCGGCTCCATATAATCGGGGTGTTCCTTCCGGTAGTAATCGGCATACTCGCTCATGGTCATGTCGATGAGTTTGCCCTCTTTCTTGAGCTTGGCATAGTAGTCCAAGCCATCCTCATAGGATTTCTTCAATAGCTCATAGGGGGCCTCCCAGCGGCCGGCCTTGTTTAGCCACCCCGGGCCCACGAACATCATGTTGTAGGAATGGCCGTTATTGTATTCGCCCTGCTGGCGGTACATATCGACGAGGTTGAAGAAATAAGGTAGCTCATTATCCGCGTAAATCATGCCCCTGAGGACGTTTTGGGGATGGGTGCCGAAGTTGGACCCATTGCCGTCGAAACAGGCCATCAGATCGCGGGAAAGATGGGGGATGCAGACCATGCCACAGTCGTCTTCCTTCGAGGAGGCCGGCAAACAGGAATTGACCTTCGAGGGGATCCAGGGGGCCCAGGGGCCGCCGTCGATGAAGGTGTACCAGGAGTTGTTGGTCGTGTGGTAGCACTTGACGCCTTCCTCCCAGCAGGTCGCGATCGCGCATTTGACCATCGGGTACTTCTTCTTGATGTAGTTGATGGTGTAGGCGTCCATATAGTAGGAGCCGGTGGATTCGGGATAGAAGCCGAATTTCTCATGGAATAGCTCGAAGACGTCATCGACGATCCTCTCCTTATCCTCATTCGAGAACATCCAGATGCAGAAATCCTTCGTCTTATATTTCTCGTAGAACTGCTCGCAGGGTAAACCCAGTAGAGTCAGGGCGATTTCATCGCCATACTTCTCGTGGTCTTTTTTGGCTAGCTCCACCACCGTATCCGAGAATAAGGAGGCGTAGGTGATCTCGATCGTCGTGCGGAGGCCGCGCTTATGGGCGGCTTCCTGCTGGAAGATGAAGATCTGGAGCGACTCATCCAACAAGGCGTTGGATCCGATGTCCTCGGACTGCCCTGACTGGGTGGTCTTCTGGGCGTATTCGGGCGCCATCTCCGGACGGTCGATGAGCGTCAATACGAATTCGTTTTTCTTCATGTTTATCCCCTTTCTTAGGCTAAGGCGAACGACCAATCGTCGTTATGGCCCCAAGTCGTGGCCCCGGCATCGCCGTACATGCCGATGGTGACGTCGCTGGTTGAGCTTATCACGATATTCCCGATGGACCATTCCGTCCCGCCAGAAGCATAACCGAGGCATTTATCCAACATGGAAACCTCGACTTTCTCCCCATCCCCTATCTGATAGAAGAGGCCGATGGAATTATAACCCCCATATTCGGTCGGTAGATGGGTCAAAACGACGGTTGATAAATCATAGGTTCCGGCCGGAACATCCTTCAAAGTCTGGGAGAGGGTGAATGTGAAGGCCGTGGAAGACCACCAGTGGAAGTATTTTTTGCCAGTCCCGCCCTGCATCTCGGATTTGCTCTCCACCCGAACGCCTGAGACGGAAGCCTCCAATTCCCAAGGTGATTCCACCGCATATTCGTTGGAGTTTCCGGATTGGAGGGTGTTTTGGCTTTCGAAGGAATAATCCTCGACGTAGTTCGTGTAGACGAGGACGTCGCAGGTGACATCGAACCCCCCGCAAGTCCCCTTCAAGGTCACGGTGGTCCCAGTGGGCGTGCTGGGGAGAGAGGCAAGCTGTTCGCTATCCCAGGCGATATCCTCCTCGACATAGGTGTCGATGTTGGAGACCAATAAGCCGGTTTCCGGAATCGAGCTGGAGGCGTCGCCCAAATTATATTTGGCGCTGAATTTGGACTCTAATAGCCCACTATATTTGACTTCGACCGTCTTATCGCCATCCTGAATGTACTTATAGGCGTAGAGACTAGGCATGGCCACGCCATCATAATCGAACCAGGCCTGATTGGCCCAGGAGGAATAGCAGTAGGAATCGCTATAGCCGGCCAAATCGGAAGCGGCCTGCCAATCGTAGCCATTGTCGTTATAGAAGGCCCCATATTTGCTAATCCAACCCGCTCCTTTTAAGGGAAGCCAAGCCGGTTCCCAATAACAGATTCCAACTCCCTTTTGATCGGGTACCTGGGAGAGTACCTCGACGATGTCGGCCAATTCGCTGATCTGACCTTGGTTGGAGGCGGCATAGCCACCCTCCTGGCAATGGGTCTCAGGCGAGAATTGGTTGTTGCAGTATTCGGCCCCCTCGCCGGTATAGCCCCAGGAGGTCTCGGCCACCATGACCTTGGTGCCATAAGTCTCCACGATGCCGTTCATGACGCTTAAGAGGTTTTCCCTGCTTCCGTGCCAGAAGGGGTAATAGGATAAGCCGGTGATATCCCAACTGACCCCGCGTTCCTGGAGGTTATTAAGGACTTTGAGATAGCCCGTTGAGGTGATGTTGGTCAAATGGATGATGGTCTCGACCTCAGGGAAGACACTTTCGGCGGTGGTGACGCCGGCCCTGACGCAGTCGGCGAAGAACTTCGACTGGGCGTTTGATAAGCCGGCCATGCCGTTATTGGTCTCATTGCCGATTTGGACGGCCGAGACGGTGATCCCGGCGTTTTTGAAGGCGTTTAAGGCCTGGCCGGTGAAGGCCCCGACGTTTTGATATTGGTTACGTTCGTCGACGGTGATTTTATTCGCGCTGGAAAGGGTCATCCAATCCTTCGGGGCCCACTGTTTAGCCGGATCGGCCCAGGAGTCGCTGTAATGGAAGTCAATCAGTATCTTCAGCCCAGCCTTTTGGGCCCTTTGGGCGAGGTAGATGTCGGTGGCAATGTCGTTGATGCCGCCGCCATAACTGTTTCCGTGGGAATCGAAGGGATCGACCCATAGGCGGAGCCTCACATAGTTGCTCCCGCCCTCTTTTAGGATGTTGAAGATGTCGTCTTCGTTGCCATCCTTATCGTAGAAGCGCCCGCCGGCCTTCTCGACTTCGTAAAGCGAGGAGACGTCGACCCCATAGATGAAGTCATCCGCGAGGGTTTTGCTGGGGGAATTCGCGTATACGTTGTCGAAATCGTAGCTATTCGTCACCTTAGCCGTTCCCAGAGTATAGCCGTCGCTTACCGGGGTATATTCGAGGGCGGTTCCGTCGTTCCAGTTCATCTGCTGCTCGCTGGAGGAAGAGGTCCCCCCACCGCTATTGCCGGTGGATGAGGCGCCGGAAGACGAATTCTCCGAACAGGAAGCCGCCAAAAAGATGGTGGCCAATAAGGGTAAAACAAGCAGTTTCTTCTTCATGCGTTAGCTCCTTTTTGATGGCGATTATTAAAGGAAGCCCGAATCCCGGGCTTCCGTTTTTATTTGTCTTCTTTTTCCTCTTCGGCCTGGGATTCACGCTTATCGACGAACACCTCGTGGTCGTGGTAGGACTCCTCTTTCTCCTTCATCTTGTCGTTGACGGCCAAGCCGACGCCGAGGGCGACGATGGCCAAGATCGATGAGATATAGGCACCGACCGATAAGACGGTGGCGACCGTGTTGAGGGAGGTTAGCCTCGCGTTCAATGAGGAGACCATATCCGCATTCCCGGCCACGCTGGCCGAGACATAGGCGACCTGGGTAGTCGAATAATCACCCCTGAAATTCCCCGCGACGAGGAATAGCACGAAGGCGAGGATCATGAAGAACAGGGTTATGGACCCGAAGATTATGAGACGTTTTCTCGATGGGCTCATATCTATACCCCCTATTCTTATTTGCCTTCTCCGTAGAGTAGGTTCTTCTCGCTTTCGGGATCGAAGAAATGCATGACCTTCGCGGCGAAGGATATGTGGAGTTTGGCCCCAGAGACTAAGGCGGCCCTTTCCTCAGCGCTCAAATCGACGGTCGGGACGCGGACGATGAGTTCGCTTCCATCCCCGGTCTGGACGTGGAGATGGTATTCGTTGCCCATCATCTCGTTGACGATGAGGGTGACGGGGATACCGGTATTTGATAAGGAGATGTGCTCCGGGCGGACGCCTAAGATCACCGGCTGGGCCTTGACGCCCTTCTTGGTGAGCTCTTCGCCCTTTGGACCATCGACCGGGAAGTCGACGCCAAAGGCCTTGATGCTGTATTTGCCGTCCTTAACGCTCAATTCGGCCTTCATGGTGTTCATCATCGGGCTGCCGATGAAGCCGGCCACGAAGAGGTTCTCCGGACGGTCGAAGACTTCGGTCGGGGTGCCGACCTGCATGATATAGCCATCTTTCATGATGACGATCCTATCGCCTAAGGTCATGGCCTCGGTCTGGTCGTGGGTGACGTAGACGAAGGTGGAGTTGATCTTCTGGCGGAGGAGGATGATCTCGGCGCGCATCTGGTTACGGAGTTTGGCGTCGAGGTTGGATAAAGGCTCGTCCATCAAGAAGACTTTGGAATCCCTGACCATGGCGCGGCCAATGGCGACGCGCTGCCTCTGGCCACCGGATAGGGCCTTGGGCTTCCTGGTCAGATACGGGGTGATGCCGAGGATCTTGGCGGCGTCGACGACGCGAGCGTAGATCTCGTCATTGCTCATCTTGTCGTAGACCACTTTGGTCCCGGCTTTCTTAAGCTCCTCGATTTCCTTTAAGGCGTCTTCTTTCTTAACCGCTAAGGCGGCGGGGTCGCCCTCGCCGTTCTTTAAAGCGATTTCGACATCCTGGATATCGCGTTCGAGCTTAAGGATTTTCTTTTGCTCGACGTAGACGGTCCTCTCCTGCTTTGAGATGCGAAGCGGGAAGGCCATGTTCTCGTAGACCGATAAATGGGGATAGAGGGCGTAGTTTTGGAAGACCATGGATACATGACGGTCTTTCGGCTGGAGGTCGTTGACGACTTCCCCGTCGATCTCCACGGTTCCACCGCTTATATCCTCCAAGCCCGCGATCATACGGAGGGTCGTGGACTTGCCACAGCCCGAGGGGCCGACGAAGACGACGAACTCCTTGTCTTTGATCTCGAGGTTGAAGTCGTGGACCGCCACGACGTTGCCATCATAGACCTTCTTTACATCAGTTAATTTTACGGTTGCCATTTTCTTAGCTCCTTTATCCTTTGACTGCGCCGCCGGTGACGCCCTCGACGTAATAGCGTTGTAGCAATAAGAACAAGACTATTACCGGTATTGAGACGATGACGCCGCCCGTGCAGAAGTGGGTGTAATGGGAATTGATCATGTCCTTCTGCAGCCATCTCCACATACCGACGGCCACGTTCATGCCGCTCGAGGTATTGAAGGCGATGTAGCGGGCGAAGACGAAGTCGCCCCAAGGGGCCATGAAGGCGGTCAATAAGCTATAGATGACGATCGGCTTCGAGAGCGGGAGGATGATCTTGAAGAAGACCTGAGCCCTGGTGGCCCCGTCGATCCTAGCCGCCTCATCCAGCGATTTGGAGATCGTGTCGAAGAAGCCCTTAGAGACGTAATAGCCCATACCGGAGGAAGCAACGTAGACGATGATTAAGCCCGGTACGGCATTCGCACCCGTTAAGCCCATGTTCTTCAGGATGTAGTAGATGATGATCATGCTGAGGAAGCCCGGGAACATGCCCAAGATGAGCATGAGGTTCATCAATAGCCTCCTCGACTTGAACCTGAAGCGCGATAAGACGTAGGCCATCGATAGCTGGAACAGGGTCTGCAACACGCAGACGAACAAGGCGATGATGTAGGTATTGAAGTACCAGACGATGAAGTCGCTATCAGCGGAGAATAGCCATGCGTAATTATCTAAGCCCCACTGCTTCGGGATGACGTAATTGACGACGCCGGAACTCTCGATTCTGAAGCTTTGAAAGAAGATGCAGACGAAGGGCACGATCCAAATGATCGAGATCAAGACGAGGATGATGTAGCCAAAGACGTTTCCAATCGTCCTCGAGGCCTTTAGGCCCATGTGATGACGGTGCTTGGGCTGGTTCTCGGCCTCCAGCTTTTCCATCGGGCTGAGTTTGAGGTTTTTCTCTTCCATTTTTCCCATCTCCCTTCCTTATTGGAAATCCTCTTCGTTCTTGGTCGAGGGGATAATGTTGTAGACGACCAACGAGAGAATGGCGACGACTAAGAACACCAAGATGCCGACGACGGAAGCCAACGCATAGTTGGGGTCGTTGTCGACGACCAAGGCGAACAGCCAGGTGATCAATAAGTCGGTCTGGCCGGCGCCACTGGTGTAATAGATCGTGGTCGGGTCACCATTGGTAAGCAGGTAGATTACGTTGAAGTTATTGATGTTGCTTACGAAGCTGGTGAGCAGGTAAGGACCGGTGACGAATAACATATACGGAAGGGTGATCTTCGTATATTGCTTCCAAGGCGAGGCGCCGTCGATTTTGGCGGACTCGTAAAGATCTTTCGGAATATTCATGAGAATGCCGGTGGTGATGAGCATCAAATACGGAATACCGATCCAGATGTTGACGACGATGACGGAAACCCTGGCCCAAGTGGCGTCGGTCCAGAAGGGAAGCGGCTCCGAAATCCACCCGAGTTTGGCCAACCAACCGTTGACGATGCCATCGGTAGAGAACATCTTCGAGACATATAGCAGGCAGACGAACTGCGGGATGGCGATGGAGAAGACAAGCACGGTCCTCCACACCTTCTTTAGTTTGATGCCCTTCTTATTGATGAGCATAGCCACCAACATGCCGAGGAAGTAGTTGGTGAAGGTGGCGAAGAAAGCCCAGATCAAAGTCCAGAGCAAGATGTTGGCGAAGGTATAACCATAGGTTGAATCACCGAACTGGAGGAATTGGGCAAAGTTGTCGAATCCAACCCAAGTGAATAGCTTAGCCGGGGGTTGGTGACTCGCATCATAGTTGGTGAAGGCCACCAAAACCATGAAGACGATTGGGAGGATGGTGAAGACGACGATGCCAAGCAAAGGCAAAGCCAATAGAGTCTTGTAGAAATCCTGGTCGACCATGGCCCGAAGGTCGTCTTTGGACGTAGCCAATTTCTTATTGTTCTCCAAGATTTCCTCAGCCACCCGGTTCTGCTTGATGTTTAGGTTCCAGGTGTAGAGGAAGGCGACGATGAAGAATAGGGACAACACGCCATAGAGCATGATCATAAAGGAGTTATCGCCATAGCCCTGGACGTAGACGTTCAGGGTGGGGTCCCATACGAGGCCCGAAGTATTGGTACCCAAGGTCCCGAGCTGGCCGATATAGGAGCCGCCAAATAGAACCATATAGAGGATGAAGGCGATCTCGAAGACGAGGAAGATGATGCCACGGCCAATCTGACCGCGGGCAATGCTTCCAAAGCCCATCACAACGTAGGAAACCTTAGTCTTCCAATCGCCGTGGACAAAGGTTTTGTAGAGATCCTGGAAATAATGAACAATGCCCCAGAAGAGGTTTTTAAAGAAATTGCCTAACTTTTTGAAGCGGGCAGCCCATCTTGATGGGAAATTAGTGAAAAACCGACTTATTTGATATCCGGCACGCTGAAACTTATTCAGCCTTAGGTATTGAACTGAATCCAGGCTTTTCATTGATTTCCCTCGCTTTTAAAGAATGCGGGGCCGGCCAGAAAGACCGGCCCCGATAAATGTATGTGGTAGGCCTAATAATTAGGCGGTAGTGGCCATGCCGCTAAGGCTGGAGGAATAGGTGGAAAGAATCGACTTCAAAGCGGTCTCAGAGCCATCGCTGGCGGCGATGGAGGAACCGATGGCGCCAGCGACATTCCACCAGTCAATGGGATATTGGCCCTGCGGGGTGGCATATTCGTTCTGGGCGGCAAGGGCAGCCAGAGAGGGGCTGGCCTGGACGGCTTCAGAGCCCTGGGCCTCTTTGTTGGAGGGACCCCAGGATTTGGAGTTGAAGCGCTCCATCTGGCAATCGTAGCCAGTCAGGTAGGCGGCGATGGAGTTGCAGAGGGCGGCGGTGGGGGCATCGGTGTGCGGCTTAACACCCATCAACTTGTTGCCGGAGAAAGAACCGAGGTGATAGCTGCTTCCATCGACGGTGAAGGAAGGCAGATCGGCGCAGCCGAGGTTATCGCCTAAAGCTTCAACCGCGGCACTGTAGTCCCAAGTGCCGGAGACGACGACAGCAGCACCAGAGCCGAAGCCGGTGCCGGCGTTGGAGCCGGAAACATAAACGTTGCTCTCGCTAAGAAGCTCATACATACCCTTGGCAGCGATGAGGCCCTTGTCGGAGTCATAATCATCGGTGTAGCCGGTGAAGGCGCCTGAGGAATCGGTGGTCCAGGTGGATTCGCAGCCGGTTCCGAAGAAGAAGGCGGCGTTATACCAGGCGGAAGTGCCTTCGAAGTAAATCTTCTTGCCGGCGGTTTTGCAGTCGGCAATGATGTCGGTCAGGCTATCGATGTGGTCAGCCGAGACGACGGTCTTGTCGTAATACATGTAGTAGCCGTTGTCTGAGGTGAGGGGGAAGCTATAGACCAAATCGCCAACTGAGGCGGCGGCGACTGAACCACCGTCGTTGTTCTCCTTGATTTGGTTGGCATAGGTTCCGCCGATCGGGGTTAAGGCGCTGGCGTTGACCAAACGGGAAAGCTGGTCCTGGGCGAAGCAGTAGATATCGGCGCTAGCGGTGACGTCGGTAAGTATGGAGGAGGCGGCATCGCCTTCGCCAACAGCCTCGACTTTGAAGTTGATGGTGGTGCCCTCATATTGAGAGACAAAGGTGTTAAGCTGGCTGGTGGTCAGAGACACGACTTCTTCCGCGCACCAAATGGTGAGGTCATAAGTACCACCTCTCCAGGCTGAGGTCAAATCCTCACTTTGGCAGGCAGCCGCCGTCAGCATAGCGGCGCCCAAAACTAGCAATCCTGCTAATTTCTTCTTCATCAATTTTGCTCCTTTCCAGTAGGGGGAATGGGGTTATTCGCCCCCTACAAATAAAATGATTCCTGATAATTCTAGAACGGTGAAATCACAACCACAATACCGAAATGCAAGCGCTTTCACACGCGTAACTATAATCTTTATCCAAGAACGACGAGACCGTGAGATTTTACATGCAAAATCCCGTCTCGATAGGTGCTTTTGCCCTCAACGGAAACCTCAGAAAGGGGCGAAATCTGGCCCAAATCGGTAAATCCGTAAGCCACATCAGCCTCAGATAGGTTGAGGGCGATGAAGATTGTGCTGGCATCACTAACTTCGTTTCCGGCGAACTCCTTTTTGATGATGGTGAGCTCACCGCCGGTGCTTTCGTCGGTGTATATCTCGACTTGGCTGGAGCTGCCCCTGGCGATGGCCGGGAACTGCCTCCTGAGGCGGTTGACCCGCTTGACGTAGTTCAATATCGAATCCGAATCTGAAAGCTGATCGGCCACGCTTTCATAGGGATAGGAGCTCTCCTTGGTATAGGAGACGGTATCCGGGGCATCGCCGGTGGTATGGGTGTCGTTATCGCCCCAATACATATGGAGCCTTTTGTTGGGGTCGCTGTCGGTGGCATTGCTTGAGACGGCCATCCCGATTTCATCGCCATAATAGTTCCAGGTGGCCCCGGGGCATAGCTGCAATAAAGCATGGCCCAATTTGGCCTTGATGGGGTCATCGCGTCCCCCCACCACTCCGACCATACGGTTTTTATCGTGGTTGGCCACAAAGGGGGCGGCGATGCCGGGCTCGGCGTAATTGGCGGAGTTCTGCATCCTGCTGGCTAAACCGTTCGCACTACCCTTTCGGATGCTCGAGGCGATGATCCCGCTCGCATCGGAGTTATTGAAGTCAAAGAAGGAATCGACACCCGAGGAGGCATAGGTCTGATTCTCGCTATAGTTACCCCAGGCCCCCTCCCCCACGATATAGGCCTCCGGCTTCAGCGACTTCACATAATCGTTCAGCCATTTCAAAAAGGCGGTGTTCTTGGCAGTGTCCCCGGTGAAATATGAGGTGACGGCATCCAGCCTGAATCCATCGACGTCATGATCGACGAGCCAGAACTTCAAAATGTTTTTTATCTCGGTGGCCAAATCTCCGTCACCGTCATCCAAAACGACTTGGAGGTTCAAATCCGGCATCCCGCTCCAGAAGCGGCATTCATAGATCACCGTAGATGAGCCGGAAACCAAGCTATACCCGGTTGGAACGTAGGATCCAGCCTCAATGGTTTCGAAATTATAATATCCGGCATATTTGTTCCCGGCGTCGCCGTTCATATAAGCTTCCGCGCCTTCGACGAACCATTCGTGTTCCACCGAAGTGTGGTTGATGGCCAGGTCGAAGATGTAGGTCATATCCCGTTCGTGCAAAGCGTCTACCAGCGAATCGAAATCAGCTAAGGTCCCGAAGTCCTCGTCGACCGAGTAATAATCCGTGGAATCGTATTTATGGTAGGTGGGCGAGGAGACGATCGGCGTGCACCAAATGCCGTCATAATATAAATCGGCTATGTAGTCGAGTTTCTCCTCGATGCCCTTTAAATCGCCAATCCCATCCCCATTGGAGTCGGAGAAGGTATAGGGGACGATCTCATACATGGCCCGGTAATGGTCGCCAAGGATGGAATCGGAATACTCGCCGCTGATCGCATCCAAATCCTCCAGAACCGTATTCCCCGAGGAGGAAGACGAGGAGGTGGTTGAACAGGCCCCCAAAATCGTTATCCCAACCAAAGGCAGGGCCAAAAGCCCCCATTTGGAAAATAGGCGAAATCCTTTAGCTTGCTTATTCATAAAAAGCCCCCATATAGGTGTGTATATGGGGACATTATAAACCAGTTGGCCGAGCCAATCATTCGAGGATGTCTTTAATCGACTCTATGGCCTCCTCCATGGCCTTTGCGGAGGCGGCTAACGCCTTCTTCTCCTTCACGTTGAGGGGGACTTCCAAGATGGCCTCCACGCCATCCTCGCCGAGGATTGAGGGGACGCTTAGAGCGATGCCGTTAAAGCCATACTCCCCCTCCAATTCGACGGAGACCGGGAGCATCGTATGCTCATTCTTCACGATCGTGTTGACGATCCTATCCACCGCCATGGCGATGCCATAGTATGTCGCACCTTTCTTCCCGATGATCTCATAGGCCGCCGTCTTGACGTCCTCGGAGATCGCCTTCTGATTGGCCTCGTGGTCGCTTATGCCGCGTAGCTCGGCGAAATCCTCAATGGGCACGCCAGAGATATTGGCAAAGCCCCAGGCCACGAGCTCCGAATCGCCGTGTTCGCCCAAGACGACCGCGTGGACGTTCCTGGTGTCGACTTTGAGCTCCCGAGAGAGCAAATACTTCAATCTAGCCGTATCCAAGACGGTGCCTGAGCCAATGACCCTCTTTTTGGGGAAACCGGAAACCTTCAGGGCCACGTGGGTCAAAATATCGACGGGGTTGGAGACGATTAACAAGAGTCCTTCGGCCTCCACCTTTTTGACGTTTTCGATGATCGACTTCATGATGAGGGAGTTCTTGCGGATAAGATCGAGCCTAGTCTCCCCCACTTTCTGGTTGGCCCCGGCCGTGATAATGACGATTGAGGCATCCTTTATATCCTCATATCCCCCGGCATATATCTCCATATGCCCGGCGTAGGGTAAGCCGTGCGATAAATCCATCGCCTCGCCCTCGGCCTTCCCGGGCGCGGCGTCTATTAAAACCATCTCGCCGAATAAGCCCTTCTGCATGAGGGCGAAGGCGATGGTGCTTCCGACGAAGCCACAGCCGATGATGGCCACTTTGCGGTTATTGATCATAGTTGATACCTCCTATGTCTACAGGGATATTCTCACCCATAAATAGGAATAGGCAATCAAGACGACTTATGAGTTAGCCCAAGGCTATATCCAATATCATCATGATGGCGAAGCCAACCGCCACGCCTATGGTCGGGAGGTTGCTATGCGGTTTCTCCTGGGCCTCGGGGATCAATTCCTCCACCACCACATAGACCATGGCGCCGGCGGCGAAGGAGAGGATATAAGGCAATATGGGGGTGATCAGGGCGGTTATGAAAAAGGCCACGACCCCAAATAGGGGCTCCACCGCCCCGGAGGCCGCCCCATAGGCGAAGGATTTGCCCCGGCTCATGCCTTCGTTTCGCATCGGCAAGGAGATGATGGCCCCCTCGGGGAAGTTCTGGATGGCAATGCCTATTGATAAGCTTAAAGCGGATACTAAGGCCATCTGGTTGGAGAAATAGGCGGCCGCCAGGGCCACCCCCACCGCCATACCCTCGGGGATGTTATGGATGGTGACGGCTAGAAACATCATGGATTTCTTGCCCATGTGGCTGGCCGCCTTCTTTGGGCCTTCGGGGCTATCCTCATTCAAATGCAAATGCGGGGTCAGGGTATCGATCAATAGCAAAAAGCCGATACCCAATAAGAAACCGATGGCGGCCGGGAACCAGGAGAAGCTATCCCCCATCCCGAAATAGTCGTGGCTCTCCTCGATGGCCGGGATCAATAAGGAGAACACCGAGGCCGCGAGCATGACTCCCGAGGCAAAGCCCAGCAGGAACTTCTGCAGCTTATTGCCTAGGCCATCCCGCAAAAAGAAAACCATCGCCGAGCCGAGGCTAGTCCCCGTGAAGGGGATGATGAAGGCTAATATGACGATGGCGTAATCCGGCATTCTGACTCCCGGGAAATGATATAGTTAGTTTTCACTAACTTCAATCGGGAAGCTTAAAGGCGGGAACAAAGATAAGGGATCGCTAACTCAAAATCGGGGCCATAGGTCAATCCGTCGGTGTTATTGGAGACGCTATAACGGATGGCCTCGGAGACATAGTCGTGAGCCAATTCGGAGGCTTCGATCGGGGATTTGCCCAAAACCAATCCGCCCACCGCGGCTGAGGAGAATAAATCCCCGGTGCCATGGTAATGCCCGGCCAATAGCTCTTTTTGGAAATACTCTTCCTTGCCGGTTTCGGCATAGTAGCAATAAACCCCGGTTTTGCCCTCTTCGAAGCGGGCCCCGGATAAGATGACGACCTTAGGTCCGTAGGATGATAGCTTTTTGGCTAACTCCCTAAATAGGGAGATATCGCCCTTTCCATCCGCCGGATAGGGGGTATCGGTCAATAAGCAGGCCTCGGTGAGGTTGGGCTTGGCATAATCGGCATAGGCCAATAGCTCCCTCATGGCCACGACGTGGGTATGATCGAATCCGGGATATAGTTTCCCGTCATCAGCCATGGCCGGGTCGACGTAGACCCTGCCGCCTTTATGGGACAATCTCTTGATGAGCTCGATGACGGTCGGGATCTGCTCATTGCCTAAATAGCCGGTGTAGATCATGTCGAACTCGTGGTCATAATCCCCCCACTTTTCGATGATGGGGAGTATCTGGTCGCTTAAATCCTTGAAGGTCCAGCTCTTGAATTGGGTGTGGTTGGATAAGACGGCGGTCGGGATACCCACGCATTCGATGCCCATGGCCGAGATGGTGGGCAAAGCCACCGTCAGGGAGCATCTCCCCATGCAGGAGTAATCCTGAATCGTCAACACGCGTTTCCTCGACATAGTCCTAACCTCTATTTATATAGCGGTTGCTATTCTATACCAGCGCGATTGGTAATTTAAGGCCATAGATAATGAGCAGTCGGTCCCATTTCGTTTGATAAAACCAAGATATAAGACAAACTCCGAGGTTTTGGATAACACATTATCTTGTTTTCGAAACTAGATGATATCTATAATAGCCCCATGAGCGTCAAGGAAATACCATTACCCAAATATAATTTGGCCCAGGAACTGTGGAATTCGATCAGCCATGGGCTCGGAAGCGTGCTGACATTGATTTTCGGCCCCTTCCTCCTAATCAAGGCCGCCCAGACCGGCGACCCCTGGAAGATCGTCAGCTGCTCGATCTACGTCTTTTGCCTGCTATTGCTATTCACCTGCTCTTGCCTATATCACGCCTTGGCCAGGAATAACGGCAAAAGGGTCTTTAGGGTCATCGACCACAACATGGTCTACGCCCTGATCATGGGGACTTATGCCCCGTACTGCCTGGTGGCCCTAAATTCTTATAACCCCTGGCTATGCTGGATCATCTTCGGCTCCGTCCTCGTGGGTGGGATCCTTGGCATCGTCTTCAACTCCATCGACATCCATAAGTACCGCCGCTTCTGCATGATCGCCTATCTATTGATGGGCTGGGCCATCGTCGGTTCGATGTATCCCCTCTGCGAGGCGATGGGCGGTTTCTTCCCGGGACCCTGTCTGTTACTTATCGGTGGATTGCTATTCACCATCGGGGCCATCTTCTACGGCATAGGCGGCAGAAAGAACCCCTGGATGCACACCGTCTTCCACTTCTTCGTCTTGGCCGGGGCGATGGCAATGTTCGCCTCCGTCTACTTCTACGTCATCTGATAATATATGAAGAAAGCCCCGACAAAGAGCCAGCAGGCTGATAGTCGGAGCTTTTTCGTTTCGATTATGGTTTGAGGCAGCCGACGGGAACGACATAGACCCCGTCTGGCCTCCGATAGGCTAATTCTCCGCCCGTAACTATCATTTTCAATCGAGGAGGACGGATTGGAACTTGGGTTTCAGCTTTGTTATGTTCGTCGATGAGCCGTTCCAGCTCGTTGAGGTGAGATGCTCCAGTCTCGATGCCTTTTCCGCCTAGTTTGAACTCGATTAGGGCATAATTGCCATCGTCTAGATGCAATACACAGTCGGCCTCCAATCCATAGCGATCGTGATAATAAGAGACCTTTCCGCCTAGTTTAGAGGAATACACTCTTAAATCCCTGATGCACAGGCATTCGAACAGAAAACCTAGTGTCTTAAAATCGGTGTAGAAATATTCCGGAGAAAGACCCAGGGCCGCCACGGCGATGGACGGATCAACCAAATTTCTTTTTTCAGATGACCTGATAGCAGTCTTGGACCTAATCGCCGGGCACCAGGCCCCAATATCCTCGATGATATAAAGTTTTTGCAAAGCCTCAATGTAATCGGCTAGGGTACGGTCACTCAACGAATCGAAATTGGCCCTTATGTCATCAAGGATCGTTTTGCCTGAAGCCAAAGTTGCCAGATTGCGCCCATAAGACCTGAGAACCGCTCTGGCGATTTTAGGGTTTCTGCTTTTTCCGTCAATTCGGCTGATATCTTCCTCGCATATTTCCTCATAAATCGATTTGGCCAACACGAGTTGATGTTCGTTTGCTATTCGGAGACTCGCCGGCCAGCCACCGCGACAAATGGCCCTAATCAGTCCATTAAGGGTAAGGGGTGATTTCCCGGCGATTTCTATTTTCGGGTCTTGGAACAATTCGCTGAGAGAGACACCTCCACTGCTCTCCCCCGACTCATAAAGGCTCATCGGATACATCCTCAATCTCGATATCCTACCTGTGCCGGAGTGAGGCGTCTTTGTTTTGGCAGCTGTGGATCCCGTTAAAATGAAGGCGCCCAGAGACTGGTTATCGTCAACGTATTTTCGGACCGCGCCCCAAATTTTGGGTGCATCCTGCCATTCGTCGAAAAGGATAGGTTTATCACCCTGCAATAAGGAACTCGGACTTATGTCAGCTATCTCCAATAAAGCTTCTCTTTTTTCCTCGTCTTGAAATTCTATGACCGTCTTGGCCTTGCTTTTAGCCGTCGTGGTCTTTCCACAAGCCTTGGGGCCGACTATCAACGTCGCTCCCATCGAGGAAAGGGCCGAATCCAGTTGCTCATCTATTATTCGATAACGGTAATCCATAAATTCTCCTGAGAAAATCATACTCCAAAATGCCCATAATTCAAACTTTTGCGGTATTTCAGTTCGGACTTTTGCGGTATATCAACGGAAAAGTGTAATTTTCAGGCATCGTTTTCCTAGGAAAAGTGTAATTTTGTGCCCTGCTTTTTATAGGAAAAGTGTTTCCCTCCATCCTAATTGAGGTCTTTTTATCCAACCGAAAGAGGAACATTGAGACACGGCCCATACTCCTTCGGGAGGCCGCAGTAGGGAGTTTGAGACACGGCCCATACTCGTTCAAGAGGCCACAGTAGGGAGTTTGAGACACGGCCCATACTCGTTCAAGAGGCCACAGTAGGGAGCATAAAGCCCATGACCAAAAGGGGGCCGATTTCGACTCCCTTTTGGTCACAAAAACAAAAAAACCTGCCCCAAATTCAAATTATTTCCGAATTCGGGGCACATATTTGCAAATTCATGATATGCTTTCGACGAGGAAAAACTATGTTGGTAAAAAGAAGCAGATACCTAGAACACATACGAAAATTCTATGATTCCAATCTGATTAAGGTTTTAACCGGGGTCCGTAGATGTGGCAAAAGCGTACTCCTCAATCAGATTAAAGAAGAATTGCTCCAGGACTTTAATATCGAGAAGGATCACATCATATCAATCAATCTCGAGGATCTTTCCTTTTCGAGGCTAAATAGCGCGGAAAAGCTGAATTCCTATATCGTCAAACGGATAAAAGATGAGAATAAATACTACATTTTCATCGACGAAATACAGCACGTTAGAAGCTTTGAAAAAGCTCTCTCATCTCTAAAGGCTACCAAAAACGTCTCCATTTTCGTGACGGGCAGCAATTCAAAGCTGTTATCAGGCCGTTTGGCCAGCCTATTGGTCGGACGATGCAAGGAATTCAAAGTGATGCCGTTTAGCTATGGCGAATTCGTCGAATACCACAAAGAGAATAAAATCCCATTGCCCGAGAAACCATTCCAAAATTACCTCCGTTACGGCGGTATGCCGCAAAGGCTGGATTATGAGGCGGAAGAGGACATCAAAGATTATCTTAGATCCGTCTACTACGGCATCATCGATAAGGACATCTGCAACGAGAAATCCAAAATCGACAGGGACGCCTTCCTAACTTTGTCCAACTACATCATAACCAACAGCGGAAAAGAGTTTTCCGGAGAAAACGTGGCAGAGTACTATAACCAAACCAACTCCGACACCATCTATAGAAAAACCGTATATCGGTACCTTAAAAAGCTTGAAGAGGCCTGCCTCATCACCCGCGTCAAGCGTTACGATATCGCCGCCAAAAGGAATTTGAAGCAGGTCGAGAAACAATTTGCCATAGACAATGGGTTTTTGCTATCGTGTGGGGAGTCTAACCAAGTCCTCATCGCCCATGCGTTGGAAAACGCCGTCTTCAACGAATTGGTTAACCGCGGCTACGATGTAAGAATCGGGAAAACCTATAAGGGGGAAATCGATTTCGTCGCGATGAAGGATAAGAAAAAATGCTTTATTCAGGTCGCATATCTCCTCTCAAGCGAAGATGTGATAGAAAGGGAATTCGGCGCCTTTGCCTCAATTAGGGACGCTTCGCCGAAATATGTATTGAGTATGGACGATTTCGATATGTCGAAAGACGGCATTACCCACCTAAACGTCGAGGATTGGCTATTGGGCAAGGCCGAAATAAACATTTCATAAGTGCCCCAAATTCAAAATTTTTCCGAATTCGGGGCACTAAATGCATTGTGATGAATAACGTCTGTGTGCAGTTCCACCACTTTTTGATTTTTCATAACCGAGCGCAGCCAATGTTATTTGCCTATTTGCGCCTTTAATGTCCAAACGCTGTTAAATATCCCTAACGTAGTTAGCGAATGGTTGCTAAAATACGGCCGATGGATAGAAATAAGCAAGGCGAGACCGTGGACATCATGATCCACATCTACTGCCATAAGAAGCATCACACCAAGGG
>JAUNOH010000014.1:0-3912 GCA_030537155.1 Bacillota bacterium | reverse complement strand
TGGCGTATATAAAGGGTAAACGTTATTACCTATTCCTCATCACCCTCATGGGCTTTTGTAGCCTCTGCTGCTCGGTGTTTTCAACCTTTTGCCTCTGCTATGCGGTCGAGGGGTTCATTGAGAATGACTCCGCAGCCTGGTATTGGCTACTAGGCGGTGGATTATCCGCCCTGGGCTTTGGGGCCTTCTTTTTGCTAAAGGCCAAACTGGCCAATGACCTCTCCGAGTATGTATGCGCCAAAATCAGGGGAGATATATATGAGAAATACCTATCCCTCGAGGGCAAATCGCCCCTGACCCCCCAGCAGATCGCCCAGCTCACCAGCGAGGGGGTGGAGCAATTACGCCTATACTACTCAAGCTATCTGCCCAGTTTCTTCTACGCGATGCTGGCCCCGATAAGCCTATTCGTCCTCTTCTGCTTTTTCTCCTATCCGGTCGCCTTGCTTTATCTAGCCTGCGTCCCCCTAATCCCGGTTTCCATCATCTTAGTCTCCAAATGGGCCAAGAGGATATTCTCGACCTACTGGGACCGTTATCTATCGCTAGGCGGAGCCTACCTCGATTCGGTATCCGGCATGAAGGAATTATTGATATTCCATTATGATGAGGCCATGCAGGAGCAGATGAAGGAGAGCTCCGAGGAATTTAGGAAAATCACCATGAAGGTTTTGGTGATGCAGCTATTCTCCACCACCATCATGGACATGGTGGCCTATGGCGGGGCCGGATGTGGGATATTGTTGACTCTCCTATATATGGACAGCGGTAACATCAGCCCCTACATCGCCCTATTCATGTGTCTAGTGGGCGCGGAGTTCTTCTTGCCCATGAGGGCCCTAGGCAGCGCCTTCCACGTCGCCATGAATGGCGCGAGTGCCGGCAAAAAGGTATTGTCTCTCCTCAACGAGCCCCCGCTTCCCGAAGGGAAAGAAACTCTCACCCAGATGGGCCCCATCCTCATTAAGGGGTTATCCTACTCCTATCCCAATGGCAAGCAGGGCGCCCTAAAGGATTTAAACATGAAGCTAGATAAAGGCTTCTACTCCTTAATCGGGGTCTCCGGCTCTGGCAAGTCCACCTTAGGTGGCATCTTGTCCAAAAAGCTATATGGGTATGAAGGCTCGATAACCATCAATGGGATCGAGCTATCCGATATCAGCTCCGAGAGCCTCCACAAATTAGTGGGCTACGTCTCGGCCACCTCCTTCCTTTTGAATAAGTCGATAGCCGACTCCTTCCGTTTCTATGACCCAAACATAAATGAGGATAAGATGCTCTCCCTCCTTGAGGGCGTGAGCCTAAGAGGGAGGATCGAGGATGCCGGCGGGCTATCCTATATACCCAGAGAAGGGGCAAGCGACCTCTCCGGGGGTGAGAAGCAAAGGCTCCTACTAGCCTATAACCTCTCTAACCCCAAACCATTCTCCATTTTCGATGAGGCCACCTCCTCCATCGATAAGGACTCCGAATCCATCATCGTCTCCAAGATAAAGGAGCTATCTAAGCTATCCACCGTCTTATTCATCTCCCACCGCCTCCAGAATGCCCTATCCTCGGATATGGTCTACGTCCTATCGGATGGGAAATTGATCCAAAAAGGCACCCCGGATGCCTTAAAGAACAAAACCGGCTACTTCAAAAATAGCCTGTCGCAGGAGATCCTCTCCGAGGAGGTCGGAAAATGAAGAAACGTTCATCACTTGCCCTCATCGGCAAGATGCTTTCCCTCGTAAAGCCCTATATCTATCTCATCGCCTTAGCCGTCGTGGTGGGCTCCCTCGGCTTTTTCGCCGCCATGGGGATCACCTTCTTCGCCGGCTTGGCCATCTTTAGCTACCTTGGCGAACCCCTAGCCATCAGCTTCGCCTGGCTACTCGCCCTCATCGTGATCTTCGGGTTCTCCAGGGGGTTACTACGTTACGTCGAACAATACCTAAATCACTTCATGGCCTTTACCTTACTGGCCCATATCAGGGATCAATTATTCGGCTCCCTCCGTAAGCAGGGATCCAAGGTTTTGGATGACCGCTCCAAAGGAGAGGTGTTATCGATACTTCAAAGCGACGTCGAGACGATGGAGGTATTCTACGCCCACACGATCACCCCCTTCCTAATCGCCATCATCGTCGAAGCCGGCGTGGCCATCGCCTTGGGATTACTATGTGGCTATCAATTCGCCCTATTATCCATCGCCTGCGATTTGATCATCGGGATATTGGCCCCCGTCATCTTTTATATCAATAACAAAAAGCTAGGCCGTCTCTACCGCGAGGAATTATCCAGATCTGAGACCATCTACCTAAACTCAATCTACGGCATCGACGAGACGATATTCGCCGGTAGGCAGATAGATGATAAAAAAGCCATCGACGAGACCTCGAATAGGCTTAACTCACTCTCCAAGAAGCTAAACCAGAAAGCCTCCCGTAACGCGGAGATCGTAAATATCCTGATAGCCTTATCCGATATCGCCATAATCGCGATTGGGGCCCTCTTATACTCCCATGGGGATATTTCCTCCCCCACCATAATCATCGGCTACGCCACATTGGCCGCCTCCTTCGGCCCGGTGGTGGCCTTGGCCAACCTCCCGGCTAATCTAACGATGTCCTTTGCTTCGGCCAATAGGGTGCTCGATATCATCGAGGAGGAGCCCAAGACCGTCGATGGGGATAACGAGTTCGACTTCAAGTCGTTGGAGGTCCATGGGGTCAGCTTCTCCTACGATAAGGAACATCCCGTCGTCAAAAACGTGAACTTCTCCCTTTCCAAGGGGCAATTCATCGGGATCCATGGCAAATCTGGATCCGGGAAATCCACCATCCTAAAGCTATTGCTCCATTTCGAGGATCCCGATACCGGGGTCGTCCTATATAACGATGAGCCGGTCTCCACCTACTCCAGGCAATCGATAGTCAAAAACGTGACCCTCTTCTCGCAGTCGACCTACCTCTTCCAGGGTAGCATCGGCTATAACCTAAAAATCGCCAAACCCGATGCCAGTGAGGGGGAGCTCATCGAGGCCTGCAAGAAAGCTGGAATCTACGATTACATCCAATCGACCGAAAAGGGCTTTGATACCGAGATCAACGCCCTTCAGGATAATCTATCCACCGGCGAGAAGCAGAGATTGGGATTGGCGAGGGTATTCCTAGCCAAAACACCCCTCCTGCTCCTCGATGAGGCCACATCCAACGTCGATGCCTCCAATGAGGCCCATATCCTCAATCAATTATCTAAGTGCAAAGACGATTTGGCCCTCATCGTCATCTCCCATCGGGAGAGCACCCTATCGATATGCGATAAAGTGTATGAATTAGAAAACGGCCTCTTCATGGACGGGGAGTCCAAGAAGAAGCCGTCTAAGCCAAAGCGTAAGAAGGCTTAAGCCTTAATAAACTTGAAGTGGGTCAAAACCGGTAGGCCCTTTGAGGTATTAAGGGTGGCCAGCTTCTCATTCATAAGGGGTGAGAGGTATTCGGCCACCTTTTCCTTATCTAATTGACCAGGCCCTAATATCCAATCCTGGGGGACGTAGGCAATCTGGTTGGCGATCTTATCACAGTCGACAAGATATCTTTCGGCCACATAGGGATGGGTTGATACCCTCTTGAGGCAGACGGTCTTTCCGCTTTCGCCCGCGAGAGCGGATTCAAAGGCGAATTCACCGGCGGCGATGGCCTCTTTCCTATCGATGGAGGAGATGTTTTGGACGTCATTACGGGCAAGCAAGCAAAGGTCAATCTCGCGGCTTGGGAGTCCCATTTTCTCTTTGACCATCCTCGCAAGGTGGGCGGATGCCGCACCTTCGAATAGGGCGTGACCGAAGGAGTCTTTCTCGAGGTCGTCCTCATTCATAACCTGGAGGCCTTCGGAGACGACGATAAGGGCATAGCCCTTTTTGGCGTA
>JAUNOH010000005.1:12455-97402 GCA_030537155.1 Bacillota bacterium | reverse complement strand
CCATGACGATGGGGTAACCGAGGGCTAGCTCGTAGTTGTTCGTGTTGAGGTACTCCGGACGAAGCACTAGCTCATAGCCATATTGCTTCCCGAGTTTCTCGAAGTAGGGCTTTTCGTAGTCCCTGACCCCGAAGCAAATGATCTTCTTCTCCATTGATTTTCTCCTTTATTGCTATGCCTTAAGCGGCATAGAAAAATCCGGTGGTGCCGATAACGGTCAAGACGATGACCCAGATTACGATGCCCAGGACGGCGCCGAGAGTGGAGACGAGGGAAATGTGTGATGCCATTTCCTTCTCCTTGTCGAAGTTGATGCAGTAGCCTACAGCGACAGTGGCGGGCGGAACCATCCAGGTTATGACGGCGGCATTGAGGGTATCGGTGGAAATGAGCTGCTCGAAACCACAGGCCCTAGCAATGGCCTGAACGGCGAAGAGCAAACCCAAGACGATGGCAGGGGCGACGATGACCTTAAGGCCGGTCCAGATCCAGGCATATTTATCCTTGGCGGCCTCGGAGATATTGGTGCCACCCAAGGTGCAGCCAATGGCGAACAGGATGATGGTGGAGCTCAATCCGCCCAACGTGTTGGCGGTCTGATATAGCCAAGGCAAGGTTACGTCAAAGCGCCAAATGGCGACATAGGATTCGGAGGTGCCGCCGCTCAGCCAATCCTTGGGAACGAAGGCGACGCCGGGGATGGCCTGCAGGAGCCAAAGCGCCAAACCCGCAAAGGTGGCGATGACGATTGGGTTGAGGAAGATCTTCTTGAGGATATCTTTAGTGGAGGCCTTGGGTTTCTCCTCGCCTTCCTTGGGTTCGCTCATATTGGCGATGGCCAAATACGCGTATGAATATAGGAACACGCGATAGGCGACGTTCATGATGTTGAAGTTGTTGCCGGCGGTAGAACCGTATATAGCGGTGATCAGCGGGTAGGCGAAGAAGGTGGTGGAGCCAAAGGCGAACAAAACTGAGAGAACGGTTTTCTTGCTCGGATCCTTGACCCAGATGAATAGAAGTTTGGAAAGGAAGATGAATAGGATATAGAGGACGAAACCGCCGAAGAAGTTAACCAGGGCGTCGATCCCGCCCTGAACCGAGAAGTCGGTCATAAATGAGCAGAAGGCGAGGCATGGTAAGCAGACCGCCATGACAAACTTCGTCAGGATCGTCCCGGTTTTGTCAGGTAGTAATTTTTTCTTGGTGAAGATAAAACCTAAAAGAATGAAGACGACGGTTTTGCATATATTCGTCCAAAGCGTGGTGCTTGAAAGAGCGGTACCAAGCTCAGACCAAATGCTCGTTGCATCGTCCAGAATTGTGAATAAAGGCATGGATATTTGCCTCCTTTTTGATATTAAGGATTATAAAAAGTTGGCTCCGCATTACAACAAAGTTTGTCCACAAAGGGCTCAAATCGTCGCATTTTTATCGAATTAGCGATTTACCGATAAAATTATTTAACCTTTAATTTTTTTGTCAGTAATCAACCAAGGCACTTACTCATTGGCAACAATATAAATAATCTATCCTTAAATGAACAAAAACGCCATAAACCAATTGTTGCAATCTATAAAAATACAAAGTAGCAACTAGTTGTTAGAATTGAAAATATATGAGGACCATGATTGATGAACTATTGTTTTAAATTGGGTGCCATCTTGTAACAATTATTACTCATTTGGCCAACCCCATATGCGCAATCCATTTCCAACTTTTCGATATTGCGCTCGTTAGTCAATAGCCTGATATTTCTGACCTAATGGGCCCATTTTGCCATTTGGATCAGCTCATTGGCCTTAGCGTAAATAGGGAACCCTCATTAAGCTAAAATCGAAAACGCATCAACTTTCTTAAGGATACCTTTTTCTTTGTTGGTTTTGTTTGTGGGCTGTTATTTCCATTAGTTCATCGCGATTAACTGGTCCACTCTACTAAAGTGAACAAGACCCAGGATTTCTTGGAATTCCTATGTTTTTTATACCCAAAATTACCTCCAAAATTACCACAAAAAAATAAAAACCCCGATGGCATCGGGGTAATTTGAACGCTGGAGCAGGTGGCGGGAATCGAACCCGTGTGACCAGCTTGGAAGGCTGGGGTTCTACCATTGAACTACACCTGCGAGTGGCGGATCGTACGGGATTCGAACCCGTGATCTTCTCCGTGACAGGGAGACATGTTGGACCACTACACCAACGATCCGCAGCGGGCTATAATATAGCACATCGCATTTTGCCTATCCAACACCGAATTTTTCGCTTTTGGGCAATGCTGAAAGGAGTTGTTTATGGCTGATACATATGAAACCATTCTTTCTCGGCGTTCCTGCCACCGATTTAAAGCCGACCCCATTCCGGAAGAGAGTCTAACGAGGGTCTTGACCGCCGGGACTTATGCTCCCTGCGGCATGGGCAAACAATCGCCGATAATTGTCGTTTTCACTGGGGAGAAGAGAGACGCCTTATCAAAGCTAAACCGTTCATTTTTCCCCCGCGCCGTCCCCGAGAGCTTCGATCCTTTTTATGGGGCTCCTGTTGTGGCTGTGGTCTTGGCCAGGAAAGATGTTGGTACGTATATTTATGATGGCTCGTTGGTCATGGCCAATATGCTTCTCGAAGCTGAAGATGAGGGCTTGGGCGGTATTTGGATCCATCGGGCTAAGGAGTGTTTCTCTTCTGACAAAGGTCGTAAGATGCTCGCCGATCTAGGCATTGACCCCGACCTTTATGAGGGAATTGGAAATTGCTGCCTTGGATATTGGGGTGTCGATAAACAAAAACCAGCCCCCAGGAAAGAGAACTGGATTTACTTCGCCGACTGAGGCATTTCGATTGCCCCTGACGTCGTCTTTAACGAAAAAAGGCAGGGACGTTAACCCTGCCTTTTGATTTACTCTCCTACAAAGGCCTTCAGCGCGGGCTCGGGGATGAAACCGGCCTGTTGCTTGCTCAACTTCCCTCCCTCAAATAGGCAGAGGTTGGGGATTGAGTAGACGTCATACCTCTTGGCCAAACCCGGGAATTCGTCGGTGTCGACCTTTAAAACGGTGACCTCGGGATGCTCATCGGCGAATTTATCGATGATGGGCGAGAGCATCTTGCAAGGCGCACACCAGGTGGCGTTGAAGTCGACTAGGACTTTCTTGCCGGAGTTGATGGCTTCGTCGAATTCCTCGACTGAGGCGATATGCTTAGACATTTTCTTATCCTCCAAAAATTACAAACCTAATGATACATAAAAGGCGAGGAAGAGGAAAACAAGATGCAAGGGGAAGTAGAGGTAGCTGAACCATCTCCATCCCTTTGAGTCATAGCCCCTTTCGCCGTTATAGAAATATAAGAAGACCGCCGCCAAAATCCCGTATGATTCAACGCCCATATTCAGGTAATCGATGGGCTTATTGCCGGAAAATGAGTCATATCCGATGAAGGAGATGCCCCAGAATATTACGATTACCAAAACCATGGTGATCATCGAGCAGACGTTGGCCTTTTGGCGGTAATCAGAGGTGTTGCGGTATACCTCGATGCTGATTCCGTTTAATTCAACGCTGGGCTTTGAAACCAAATCTGCCAGCTTATAGGCGTAATAGAGGCCAACGATCATGGCGAAGCCAAAGGCCCCATATGCGGCCCTTAAATAATGCGGGAACCAGACGATGGTCGCGCCCCCGCTATATTGTTCGTAAATGTTGCATCCCTCGGAGACCGCAACCCAGATGAGAGGTATCAAAGCCCACAAGGCCTTTAGTTTATTCTCGCCCGGTTTCTCAAGGTGCTTTAGGGCAATCAGGGCCCCGGCCCCGCAGACCAGGTCGATGAAGATGTTGTCGTTCTCGGTGATCCCGAAGCCGTAATAGGCGATGAGGACGCCGATCGCCATCACGATGGCCATCGCCCCTAGCCTGAGTAGGTATTTCCCCCCGTTTTTGCTATGCCTGACGCCCTCGGCGATCATGAAGGCGAAAAGCGGCATGGCCAGGCGGCCGATGTAGCGGAAGATCAAGCCGGTCTGATAGGCGGCATCCGAGATATAGGCCCCATTATATTGGAACATCAGGAAAACCCCGATGTGGTCGATGCTCATCAAGACCATGGCGATGATCTTGAGGGCGAATTCGTTGATGAATAGGCGACGCTTTCTTTCCATGATCAATACACGAGCATGATGCCGATTACCGAATAGAGATTGTTGAAGGCGTGCGCGCCGGAGGAGGCGCCGATGCCCCATCTATCGTAGACGAAGGCCAAAATGACGCCGGCGAAGATATAGTCCGGTAGGTTGACGAGCTCATTGAGGAAGTTCGAGTAATTCTCCGAGATGTTTGCCAGGCACGACCAATCGAAGTGAATGGAACCGAAGATGAAGGCCGAGACTATGTAGGCGAATGGGCGGTTGACCCTCTTCAGGAGGCTGAAAAGCCCGGAACGGTATGTAATCTCTTCGCAAAGAGGCCCCAGTATGCCGAAAACCAATACCGAGGCCGCCGGGAATAACTTCACCAAGTCGACGATGGTGGACTGGTTGGCGTTGTCGCCGCTCGACTCCACCAATAACTGTTTTATCAGATTCCAGATCACCGAGGCGGCTAAAAGGCCGAGGAAACCAAGCACCGCGACCCCCCAGGTTTTGAGCGAGCAATAGCTTCTCAGGTATTCGCGCCAGGACCTGGAGAAATAGACCATCAGCGCCAAGACCACAAAGAGGAAGCCATAGGCGATCCCGTTGACCATCATGTTGGCCTCGTTTTCGCTCAGGGCCCCGCTTTGGTAGTAGGGGCTGATGAAAAGCTGGACGATGGTCCCGATTATCTGGAAGCCGATCAAACCCACCAGCAGAAAGGCGATGTTATATATCCAATCGACGTGGAGGTCGTTTCGGAATCTGGTCGATTCGCCCAGCTCGGCGTTCCGGGCGTGGCAGTGGGGGCAACCAGACATCGTCGAATCGTAGCTTTCGCCACATTCGGCGCAGGTCGTGCGGTGGAAATACGTCTTCATGGGCGAAACTATATCACGAATGCCACATCCGTTGGCCGAAAACGTATACTTAGATGCATGAAAGTTGTCCCCCTCGCCGAGAGCTATGGAAGCGTTGAGATATTGAACTCCAAGTTTCAGGCCTACCTTTTTCCGTTTTCCGGCGAGGGATGCTTTGCCGAGTTATACCAAAAGGCCAAGTCGCTTTCCCCGAAAGCCGACCATTACCCCTATTCCTATATATTTGGCGAGGTTATTAAAAGCTTTGACGATGGGGAACCCGGCGGCGCCGCCGGGCGGCCGATACTATCCCTCCTCCAAAGCCGGGGGATCGATCGGGCGATGGTGGTCGTGGCCCGCTATTTCGGTGGCAGCAAACTTGGGCTGCCCAGATTGAGGAAGGCTTTTTTATCCGCCGCCGAAAACGCCATCGGAAACGGCAAATACGGGGAAGTGGTGGAGCTGACGAAGGCGGAATTAGACCTCTCCTACCACGACTTTGAGGAAGCCAGGAAATTCCTTTCCCGCCGCCATGGCAAATTGGAGGTTTCGGATTTCGGGGAAAAAGTGAGGGCGATATTGCTTTCTGATGATAAAATCATCGATGACCTATCCGAGACGCTTTCCAAAGAAAGCAGCCTTACGAAAATAGGTTTAGTGGAAACGATTAAGGAGTTGGATTAACGAACTATGATAAACGCACCGGAATACGCCGCCAGGAGGGCCAAGCTTCTCTCGAAGATCGAGGACGGCTCAATCGTCCTGCTTTTTTCTGGCGAGGCCAAGAAGAGCTCAGCCGACGACACCTATCCCTTCGAGGTGAATAGGAACTTTTATTACCTAACCGGCATCGAACAGGAATCCAGCGCCCTGATGCTCGTCAAATCATACGGAGAGACGAAGGAATACCTCTTTATATCCGCCTATGACCCCAATAAGGAGAAATGGTATGGTAGGAAACTCACGGTCGAGGAGGCCAGGGAGAAAAGCGGGATCAACAACGTCCTGCTTAAAAACGCCCTGACCGCCAGGATCGACGGGGCCTTAAATGACCAAATCAGGACTTATGGCCCGATCTCCCGCGTCTACCTCGATCTGGAGGAGGAGCAGAAGCTCGGGCGCGGCATCGCCGCCGCCGACTACCGCAATTCGCTCGAGGCCACCTACGATGGGGTCCACGTCTTCGACTGCTACCCCCTGATAATCAGGCAGAGGATGGTCAAATCCAAGGCTGAGGTAGATGAGCTTAGGAAAGCCATCAAGACGACCTCCCTCGGCATCCAGGCCGTCATGGCCATGGCCCGGCCCGGCCTCCACGAATACGAACTCGCCAACCGCTTCTTCCAGGTCATAAACGACGACAACGCCAATCAGGGGTTATCCTTCAACACCATCATGGCCAGCGGGAAAAACGCGACCATCCTCCATTATCCCAACCCCCAATCGGTGGTAGGGGAGGGGGAGCTCATCCTCATGGACCTCGGGGCCCGGAGCAATTACTACTGCGGGGACATCTCCCGCGTGGTGCCGGCCAACGGGAAGTTCAACGAGGAGCAGAAAACCATCTACCAGATCGTCCTCGGCTGCAATAAGGCGGTCGCCAACTTCGCCCGCCCCGGCGTCACGATTGCCGAGTTACAGAGCTTCACCAAGGAATACCTGGCCTCCGAATGCCTCTCGCATGGCTTCATAAAGGAGAAGTCGGAGATCGACAAATACTATTTCCATGGGGTCAGCCACCATATCGGCCTCGACACCCACGACCCCTCGGATAGGTCGCTTCCCCTGGAGCCGGGAAACGTGATCTCAGATGAGCCGGGACTATATATGGCCGATCGCGGCATCGGGGTGAGGATCGAGGACGACCTGCTCATCATCGAGAAGGGGTCCGAGGTGCTCTCCTCCGACATCATCAAGGAAATCGCGGACATCGAATCCTTCTACAAATCCGGCCACCTGAAATAGCCAAAGCAGTAAGCGGACCCAAAAAGGCCCGCTTTTCCTTTATAATGGTGGAACCATGAAAAAATACATAATCGCCATCGACCAGGGCACCACCTCGACCCGGGCCATCCTAATCAACAAGCACGGGGAGGAAGTCTATAAGGCCCAAAGGCCGGTTGAATGCCTCTATCCCCATCCGGGTTGGGTCGAATGCGATCCCAACAAAATACTCGTCTCGGCCATCGACGTCGTAAATGAGGCCTTGGTTGTCTCCTCCTCCAGCATGGACGAGGTGGCCTCCATCGGCATCACCGATCAGCGCGAGACCACCGTCATCTGGGATAAGAACACCGGGCTCCCGGTTTATAACGCCATCGTCTGGCAATCCAAGCAGACCCAGGAATTATGCGACGAGAGGGAATCCTACATGGACCTCATCCAGAGGAAGACCGGCTTGAGGATGAATCCCTATTTCTCGGCCTCGAAGATCCGCTTCATCCTTGACCATATCCCCAATGGGCAGAAGAGGGCCGAGGAGGGCGAACTGCTTTTCGGCACCATCGACTCCTGGCTCATCTATAAGATGACCGGAAACCATTACACCGACGTCTCCAACGCCTCGAGGACGATGTTATATAACATCTTCGACATGAGGTGGGACCCCGAGCTATTGAAGCTTTGGGACATCCCCGAATGCATGCTCCCCGAGGTCCTCGATAACTCCGCCGACTATGGCGAGGCCAGGATCTTCCCCGGCCACGTCCACATCAACGGGGTGTGTGGCGACCAGCAGGCCGCCCTATTCGGCCAGTGCTGCTTCAATAAGGGCGATTCGAAAAACACCTATGGCACCGGCTGCTTCATGTTGATGAATATTGGCGATAAGCCCTGCATCTCCACCCAGGGGCTATTGACCACCGTCGCCTGGCGGGAAAACGGGGTCACCACCTACGCCCTCGAGGGATCCGTCCTCATGGGCGGGGCCATCGTCCAGTGGCTCCGCGACGAGATGGATATGATCAAGGATTCCGCCCAATCGGAGGAATACGCTCAAAGACGTCCCGACACCGCCGGGGTTTACGTGGTGCCGGCCTTCGTCGGGCTCGGTACACCCTATTGGGACGACGAGGCGAGGGGCGCCGTCTTCGGATTGACCCGCGGGGCCGACCGCCATAACTTCGTCCGCGCCACCCTCTATTCCATCGCCTACCAGAGCAAGGACGTCATCGAGGCCATGAAACGCGAGGCCGGGCTTGAACTAAAATCGCTCCGCGTCGACGGAGGCGCCTCCTCCAACGGCCTATTGATGCAGTTCCAATCCGACATCCTCCAATGCGAGGTCCATCTGCCGCGCTTTGCCGAGACCACGGCCTTGGGGGCCGGGTATCTGGCCGGCTTAGGTTGTGGCTTTTGGGAATCAAAAGACGACATCCTCAGCAACCACGCCATCAAGAAGCGCTACATCCCCAAGATGGGCAAGGAAGAGGTCGATGAGCTATACGATGGCTGGCTGAATGCTGTCGCGGCCACCCGGGCCTTCAAACCCAAGAAGAAGTAGGGCCTTTGGCCATGGAAGAGAGGAAGCTATACCATAACGCCACCCTCATCGCCCCCAAGGCGCGCTGGCCCCATCTGGAAGAATATAAGGCGGAATACCCCACCTACGATTTCCCCATCCTCACCCAGGAGATGGTCGAGGGGCTTTTTCGGTTTTCCCATGGGCGCGAAGCCGTTTCCTATCTGCTTTCGGCCGGATATTCGGCGGAAGAGGCGAAATCCATCCTCGAATCCCTCCACCGCGTGAACGAGAAGAATGCGGCGGCATCCCCCAAATTGGCGTCGTTATTCAGGCTGAAGGGGGAATTGCTCTCTCGTGGTTACGTTAAAGGGGATTTGGATAACGCCCTCTCCTATTTCCGGGGCCGCACCATCGTCTACCATGGCTATCCCTATCCCATTCGGACCCAGAAGGCTTTGGAGGGCCATGGCTTTGTGGCCTCCTTCCCGGAACCCGACCCCGTTTTCCCGCTTCCCGTATGCCGGATTTTCGATGATGGGGAGGAAGAGCTGGCGGCCCAGCTAGCCGCCATCGCCGGGGAAGGGGAGAAAAATTGCGTTTTGTTCACGCCCAACCCCTCGGCGGTAGCGGTGGAAGGGTTTTACGCGGATGGCGCGGCAATATACCCACAGATCCGCGATATAAGAAACCCATTCATCGGGGAAAACGAGTCCGGTTTCGTCATGGATTTCCCGGATTCGCTGGAAAATCTCCTCCCCGTTGACCGCTTCTTCGACCAGGCCGAGAAAAAAGCCCTGGGCCTGATGGGCGAAGATGACCTCAGGTTGGAAATGAGGTTGGGCCTCAAAGCCCTTCTCTCCTCCGGCCGCATAAAGACCATGAGTGCGACAAAATGCGGTGAATTGACGTCCGCTTTGGGGGTAGATTGCCTCCGGTGATGGCAAAGGGTTCCAGAATGGATTAAGATGAACAATCAGCCATGGCCAACGAGACTTTGACGAATAAGGAAAACTACCTCTCCCTCCTCGAGGCCCTCGGCACGAGGAAGGACATCGACCGCGAATTCGTCTACGCGGTTTTTTCCAACATCGTCTCCTTGCTCCCGGAGCTGGTTAAGACGTATCCATTGCTCTCCCGCTTCCAGATAAACATCCCCCAGCTTTCCGTCTACATCGTCAGCGAGCATGGCTTCTACCTCGACATCAACCGGGGCGTTAAAACCCAGGAGGAGATCATAGCCGACCCCAACTACCTCTCGATGCTATCCTCCATCGCCGTCGATAAGTATTACTCCAACGAGCACATGGCCGTCAGGATGAACTCCTACGCCTCCCGTTATAACCCGATATTCTCGACCCTCGATCTCTACCTCAACTTCGTTTTGACGATGCTCTCCCGCTTCAAAAGGGGCGATCCCGAGAGAACCCTGTTGATCGACGTGATGGTCTCGGGCTTCTCCATGGCCAAATGCGTCTCCTCCTTATTGGAGAATGGCTACCAGAGCGAGGCCTTCTCGACCTGGCGGACCCTCCACGAGAACGAATGCATCCTCAAGATATTGATCACCTACCGCGAGCAGGTGGCCCAGGCCTATCTCCGCCATATGCGTTATGGCCAGGCCTTCAGGAGTGGATTATCCAGCAAGGAGGAGACCGATGCCTGCTTCCTCGAGATAAAGGAGAGGATGCGCGAGGTCAATTTGAAGTCGAAGGATATGAAGCGCTTCATCGAATATGGCTGGCTATTGGGCGTGCCCGGCTTCAAGGAGAAGATCCTCAACCCCAGCGAGGGCTATAAGTTCAACTTCCGCGATGGGGTCCAGAAGGTGGCCGAGCTATCGCAATATAGCAAACTGTACGAAACCTCCTCGGAGATCACCCACAGCTCGCCTTTGCTGATTTATGCCTCGAAGGAGGCGACCTCCAAGATCGTCACGATGGCCCTATACGAAAGCTTCTTCCGCCTGGAGAAGTCGTTCTCGGCCGTCTATTTGGGCACCGTGAGCGCCCCCGAGAGGGAAGCCTACCTCCGGATGAGGGGGCTCTACTATCAGGAGCTCCAGGTGGCCTACCGCTACATATCGCGTTCGGCCAATAAGAAGGCCGAGGCCCCCAAATCGATACCAGCCCCCGAAGAGGAAGGCAAATAAAAACAGCGGGTTCGACCGCTGTTTTTTGTTGCTTCGGATATCAGACGTCCGCGTAGCAGCTCCCGCCGATGAATTCCCTCATCAGGGAGTTGCAGGGGACCCATTTGTCCTCCATGTCGATGAAGAACTTGAGCATCCTCACCAGGCGCTGGGCGGCCGGCCAGTAGACCGACTCCTTGTCGATTTTGGTGAGCAGGGGCATGGCGTATTTCTTCATGACCGGCAGCTCATAGGATAGCAACGAGTTATAGACGTAATCGGCACCCTCCTGGGTGTCGTAGATCCATTTGAACTCCCCGCGCCTGACCGAGGCCCACATGCTCAGCGTCTCCTCGGCCGGCGAACCCCTGAATTTGGAGTCGCGGACGATGCGGCGGACCAGGCGGATATCGGTGATGGAGATGGGGTTGTGGTCGTCGAGGTTGATCTGGGTCTGGGGGGCGATGAAGATCTTGAATTTAGCCGATTTGGGGATGTCGATCGTCATTCGATCGTTGAGGGCGTGGATGCCCTCGATGATAATCGGCTCGTTCTCCGCGACCTGGAGCTTCCTACCCTCGACGCGTTTGCCGAGCTTGAAGTCGAATTTCGGGAGGGTGACCTCGTTCCCCGAAATCAGATCGAGCATATTCTGGTTGAACAATTCGATGTCCAGACCCTCGATCGTCTCCAAATCGGGCTCCCCGTCGGGGCCGAGGGGGATCTCGCTTTTGGGTTTGTAGTAATCGTCGAGGGAGATCCTGACCGAATGGATGCCGCGGGAGAGCAATTCGATGCGGAGCCTGTTGGCGAAGGTCGTCTTCCCAGAGGAGGAGGGCCCGGCGATGCAGATGAGGCGGATGTTATCGATGTCGTCCTGGATCATCTCGCCAAGTTCGCATAGCTCGCGGTTATGGTAGGACTCGCAGAGGTTGATGAACTCGACGGTCCCCAATTCCTTGATGGTGGCGTTGATGGAGCCGACCGTGTCGGCGCCCACCGTCTTGCTCCAGTCGTGGCTCTCGGCCAAGACGCGGCCATAGGTTGGGGCGTCTTTGAACTCGGGGATCTCGCCGCCTTCCTCGGCCCTCGGATACTGAAGCAGGAAATCCGGGGTGTAGAGGCGGAGCTTGTATTTCTTCACGTAGCCGGTGGAGGGGAGCAGGCGCGAATACATATAATCCTGGAAGCCGGCGCATTCGTAGAGGTGGACCGTCTTCTCGGGACGGTACTGGAGCATCTCGATCTTATCCTTATAGCCCCATTCCTTATAAATCGTCCTCGCCAATTCGTTGGGGACGATGAGGCGGCGCATCTCGAGGTCCTTCTCGATGATTTCGTCGATCTCCCTCTTCACCCGGAGGAGCATGGCCGTGTTGGCCTTGCTCTTATTGTCCAATAGGTGGATGCTCACGCAGCGCGAGACGTTGTAGGAGAAGCGGATCGACAAATCCGGGTAGCAGCGGTGGAAGGCCATGGCCACGATGAAGCGGAGGGTGGCCTCATAGATCTTGACGGCGTCCGAGTTGGTCAGATCCAAAAACTCGATTTCGGCGTCGTAATAAACCTCATATTCCAATTCGCGGACGCGGTTATTGACCTTGGCGGCGATATATTTCCTCTCGGGGTCGATATCCCTGACCAACTCCAAAAGCGATACCTTTTTGTCGAATGTCTCTTCTTTACCTAAATACTTGAGGGTGAAACTCATCTTTATGTTTCCTCCTATGGATGTCGCGGGGCGAAACCGCAACGGCTGATTATCCTACAATGAAACCCCTTACAAGGCAAGGTGGGATTTGGCCAATGCGACAGCCCCTCACGATTATCGCGCGCCTTGATAAAAGGGGAAGTGGGATTATAATCCCCAATATGAAGCAAGCCCTGATCATAATCGACTACCAGAACGATTTCGTCGACGGTTCCTTGGGATTCCCCGGGGCCGAGGCGCTGGAGGAGAGGATAATCTCCCTCATCGAGAAGGCCAAAGCCGATGGGGCCGAGATCTTATTCACCCAGGACACCCATGGTTGCGACTACATGCACACCGAGGAGGGGAGAAACCTCCCCGTCCCCCATTGCCTGAAGGGGAGCGAGGGCTGGAAGATACGCGGCAAATTGGGGGAGATAGCCCAACAATCCAAGGTATTCGAGAAACCGACCTTCCCCTCGGCCGAGCTATTCGATTACCTCCGGAAGGACGAATATTCCAAAATCGGGTTATGCGGTCTCGATACATCCATCTGCGTCATCGCCAATGCCGTGATGGCCAAGGCCGCCCAGCCCAACGCCCATATCGTCTTCTACCGTTTCGCCTCGGGTTCTGGCGACCCGGAGGCCGAGGAGACGGCCGTCAGGGCCATGAAACGCCTCCACATCGAAGTGGTGGAGCACCTCTAAAACGCGATTATAAACGACATTTTGCCATCGGTTGTCAATTGACTTGCCGGGGTTGCGAACCTAAGATTTTATATGCTTTAGCATTTAAAGTTCCCAAATTTATATATGAGCCTAGCCGAAAGATACCTGAATTGGAGCCCGACGAAGAAAAACGTCTTCTACCTCAGTTGCCTCGCCATCGTGGTGACCCTGGCTTTGACGCCCTTTGCCTTTTTCTCCAACCCCGGGGTGCCCTTTGGCTTTTTAGTCGGATCGGCCACCTCGATATTGGCCTACCTCTCCATCGTCTGGGGGGCGAATCTATTGACCTACGGGGGCGAATCCACCCAAAAGGCCGCCGCCGGCCTATCCGCCCTTTTCAACATCGCCCGCATGGCCGTCTACTGCGGCGTTTTGGCCATCGCGGCCTGCTGCACCTTCATGTGGGAAAACAACTGGCTGAACTTCTGGTCGGTGTTCGCCGCCTTCTTCCCGATGCCGATCGTCTTGGCCATCACCACCACGCTCGATAAAAAGAAGGCCGAACCGGTTTCCCTATCCGGCGACCCATCCATGCACAAGAGCGAATCCGAAGACTCCGAGGTCACGGAAGCCGATGTAGAGGAAAATGACGAACTAGAACGCCTGAAGGCCGAAAAAGAGAAGCTGGAGAGGCAGATTGCCTCCCTCGAATCCGAGAAGAAAGACGGGGGGAAAGACAATGGATGAGCGCCTTGCCACCATGTTCGATTTCGACCCCTCGGGGGCCCTTATTTCCTCATTGATCATCATGGTGATCGTGGCCGTCTTGGCCATTGTAGTCGGCATCCTCGCCAAGAGGGCCGACCCCACCAAAGCCCCGACGGGCTTGCTTTTATTCGCCGATTACTTCTGCGAGAAGCTGCAGAATTGGGTCCATGACAACATGGGCGATAACTGGGATAACTTCCCCGGCTACTTCATGGGCTTGGCCAGTTATCTATTTTTGGCCTTCATCTGGTCGATAACCGGGCTGCCCGGCCCCATCGATAACCTCTTCGTGCCGCTTTCTTTGGCCATCGTCATGCTGATCCTCATCCACTACACCGCCCTCAAATACCAGCATCTGCAGTATTTCCACCGTTACGTGGAGCCGATATTCCTCTTCCTTCCCATCAACATCATCTCCCAGATAACGCCGGTCCTCTCGACCACCCTCCGTATGTTCGGCAACGGCTTGAGCGGCACCATCATCATCGGCCTGGTCACCTGGGCCCTCGGCATCGCCGGGAACGTGTATCTGGTCGATTTCATCTCGGGGGAAACCACCGCCTTGGCCTATTTGGCCGTCATCCCGGTGGGCGTCCTCAACCTTTATTTCGCGCTTTTCTCGGGGTTCATCCAAACCCTGGTCTTCTGCTCCCTCAACGCCGTCTGGATCGCCAATGAGCGGCCGGAGGATTACATGGGGGTTGAGGTTCAGGCCACCCGGGGACCCGAGTTAAAAGCGCAAGCCATATAGGAGGAAAAACATATGGTTAATTTTCTGAGTGTCCTGTCGGAGACGACCGAGGGACAGCTGGGCTTAGTGGCCATCGCCGCCGCCATCGCCATCTTCTCGGCCGGCTGCTCGTCCTTGGGCGAGGCCTGGATCTGCGGCAAGGCCATCGAAGGCATGACCAGGAACCCCGAGCAGAGGAGCTCGCTCAACTCGACGATGATCCTCGCCGTCGCCCTCGACGAATCCTGCGGTATCTACGCCCTTGTCGTCGCCATCCTGATCATCTTCGTCTTAGGCGGAAGGATCTGATATTTGGGGGATCCCGATGATCTTTCCATTCACCATCCTCGCAGATTCGTCCTCGACGAGCGATGCGCCTTTCGAAAGCGATGACTTCATCTCGAAGCTGATTCCCAACTTCTGGGACTTCATCATCCAATTCGCGGCCTTCATCGTCCTTCTTTTGATCGTCTTCTATTTCGGCTATAAGCCCCTGAAGAAGTTCATCGCCGCCCGCAAGGCCTACATCGGGGAGAACATCTCCGAGGCCGAGAAGGCCAAATCCGAGGGCCTCGCCTTCAAGAAGGAGAATGAGGAGGGCGTGGAAAGGGCCAAGGAGGAAGCCAGGAAGATAGTGGCCGACGCCAAAGTGGAGGCCAATAACGAAGGCGAGAGGATTAAGGCCGAGGCCAAGGAAAGCGCCTCCGCCCTCCTCAAGCAAGCCGAATCCGACATCGAGCAGGCCAAGAAAAAGAGCCTGGAGGATAGCAAAAAGGAGATGGTCCAAATCGCCCTGGCCGCCTCGGAGCAGGTTTTAAAGCGCCAAGTCAACGAAGAGGATGAGCAGAAGCTGCTCGAGGATTTCGTCGACGACATCCATCAGGGGGATAAGTGATGGCGGATGAGGCCTGCAGGAATTACGCCTCCGCCCTCTACTCGCTGATAGACGAGGCGAGGCTTGAGGAATACCTATCGGCCCTGGGGGAGATCGACTCCCTCCTGAGGGAGGATAAGGAGCTTTACGCATTCCTCGAGTCGTATTCGCTCAAGGCCGAGGAGAAATACCCGGTATCGGACAAGCTATGCGAGCCATTTGGGCTGGAGCATCTGCCCGAGTTCTTCCGGCTAATCATCAAAAAGCACCGGATAAACCGCTTCGCCCGGATATATGGCGAATTCAAGGGCCTGGCCAATGAGCGGCTGGGCGTATCCGAGGGGATCGTCTATAGCGTCGCCCCCCTCGGGCAGAAGCAGATTTCCCGCCTGGAGGGGGCCCTCTCCCAGAAGGTGGGGAAGAAGGTTTCCCTGAGCAACAAGATCGAGACCACCCTCATCGGGGGAGTCAAGGTCTACCTCGACGGGAAGGTCTATGACGGAAGCCTCCGGAATCGGCTATTGGAATTGGAGAAGACGCTACTGGAAAAGAGGTAATGAGCATGAAGATAGATTCGAGCGAAATCGCCGCCCTCATCAAGGCCCAGATCAGGGGCTTCGAAGGCCAGTTGGCATCCGATGACGTCGGCACGGTCATCTCCGTGGGGGATGGCATCGCCCTCTGCTATGGGCTGGAGAAAGCCATGCTGGGCGAGCTTTTGCTTTTCCCGCACGACGTCTACGGCATGGCCATGAACCTCGATAACGAGGACGTCGGCTGCGTCATCCTCGGCGATGACAGCAAGATAAAGGAAGGCGACACCGTCAAGCGCACCAAGACGGTCGTCGAGGTCCCGGTCGGGGACGTCTTATTGGGCCGCGTCGTCAACGCCCTTGGCTTACCCATCGACGGCGGCAAGGCCATCAAAAGCGATAGATTCCGCCCGGTTGAGAGGATCGCGCCGGGCGTCATGACCAGGAAGAGCGTCGACACCCCGTTGGAGACCGGCATCAAGGCGATCGACGCCATGATCCCCATCGGCCGCGGGCAGAGGGAATTGATCATCGGCGACCGCCAGACCGGCAAAACCGCCATCGCCCTCGACACCATCCTCAACCAGAAGGGGAAAGGCGTCAAATGCGTCTACGTGGCCATCGGCCAGAAGAATTCCTCCGTCAGGAGCTTCGTCGAGGTCTTGAAGAGCCACGACTGCCTCGATTACGTGACCGTCGTCTCGGCCTCGGCCTCGGAAAGCGCCCCCCTCCAATACATCGCCCCCTTCGCCGGCATGGCGATGGCCGAGGAATGGATGGAGCAGGGGCAGGACGTCCTCATCGTCTTTGACGACTTATCCAAGCACGCGGTGGCCTACCGCACCCTCTCGCTTCTTTTGAAGCGTTCCCCGGGCCGCGAAGCCTATCCGGGCGACATCTTCTACCTCCACTCGAGGCTTTTGGAGAGGGCTTGCCGCCTCAATGAGGAAAACGGAGGCGGCTCCATCACCGCCCTCCCGATCGTCGAGACGCAGTCCGGCGACATCTCGGCCTATATCCCGACGAATATCATCTCGATCACCGATGGCCAGATCTTCCTGATCGTCGATTACTTCAACGCCGGTCAGCGCCCGGCCATCGACGCCGGCTTCTCGGTCTCCCGCGTCGGCTCCTCGGCCCAGTATAAGGCCATGAAGGAAGTGGCCAAATCGCTGAAGGTCGAGCTCGCCAATTACAACGAATTGCTCTCCTTCTCCCAGTTTGGCTCGGACCTAGACGCCTCCACCAAGGAGGTTTTGGCCCATGGCAAAGTGCTGATGGAGACCCTGAAACAAAGGCAATACGCCCCCTATCCCCTCGAGAGGCAGGTGGTGGAGCTATTCGCCGTCAAGAACAAATACCTCGATAAGCTCGACCCCAATAAGGTCGGCTCGACCCTTTCGGAGATCTACGATTACGTCTGCGCGCACCGCAAGGAGACGATCGCCGGGATAAGGGACACCCACCAATTGGGCGAGGAGGCCAAAAAGGAGCTATCCTCGGCGATTGAGGAATATCTATCCTCGAGGATGGAAAAAGGGGAATAAAAGGTGGCCAACGCCGGATTGAGCAAAACCAAGCGCCGCATCCAATCGGTCAAATCGACCCAGAAGCTCACCAAGGCCATGGGGATGATCGCCGCCGTCAAACTGCGCCGCTACCAAAACGCCTACGCCAACGGCCTCGAATACGAGGAGGAGTGCCGTCAGTTCATGGGCGAGCTTTTCCTGCACGATAAAGACACCGGCAGCCACTATGGCAAACCCAACGAGGGGGCCGAGGGCTTCCTCTATATCCTCCTGACCTCGAATATGGGGCTATGCGCCGCCTATAACTCCGAGCTCTACAAGTTCATCGACGAGAGGATTAAGCCGGGCGATAGCCTGCTCCCCGTCGGCCTTAAAGGCGCCGCCCATTACGCCCATAACACCCCCAAGGGCGTCCATCTGATTGAGGGGTATGCCGAGTATTCGATCGATTTAAGCGACGAGCAGATACTCGAGGCCACCTCCCGTCTAAGGAATGCCTTCAACGCCGGGAAGTATCAGAGGATTTACCTCATCTACACCAAATACGTCAATTCATTGACCTTCAAGCCTTACCGCTTCCAGCTGTTGCCCATCCAAATGCCGGCCTATCAGCCCCCGGCGGATGAGGAATACCGCTCCCCCGTCTTCGAGCCCGAGGCCCGGAGGATGATCCACGAATTGATGCCGCTTTACCTCTCGTCGATGCTCCATCACCGCTTCGACGAGGCCCATCTGGCCGAGCAGGCCTCCAGGCGCAACGCCATGGATCAGGCCAACGACAACGCCGGCGAATTGATCGACAAGCTCACCATCGAATACAACAAAGCCCGCCAAGGGGCCATCACCCAGGAACTCATCGAGGTGGTCACCGGCTCCCAGGGCCAGAATTAGCAGGAGGAAATCCCCATGGAAGAAAAGAAGAATCAGCATTATGGCAAAATCGTCCAGGCCCTCGGCCCCGTCGTCGACGTATCCTTCCCGGATTCCAGCCTGCCCGAGATATTGACCGCCCTCAAAGTCGAGCTGGGCGATGGCAAGCAATTGACCGTCGAGGTCATGCAGCATATCGGCGACGACGTCGTCCGCTGCGTGGCCATGGGCCCGACCGACGGCTTGGTCCGCGGGATGAAGGTCCTAAACACCGCCAAGCCCATCGAGGTCCCGGTTGGGAAGAAGACCCTGGGCCGCATGTTCAACGTCCTCGGCGAACCCATCGACGGCTTGGATAGCGACTTCTCGAAGGAGAAGCACATGCCCATCCACCGTTCGGCCCCAAGCTACGCCGACCAGGTCGTCAACAGGGAGATCCTTGAGACCGGCATCAAGGTCATCGATTTGCTCTGCCCCTACGTCAAAGGCGGCAAGATCGGCTTATTCGGCGGCGCCGGCGTCGGGAAGACCGTCTTAATCCAGGAGCTCATCTTCAACATCGCCCATGAGCATAACGGCATCTCCGTCTTCGCCGGGGTGGGGGAGAGGAGCCGCGAGGGAAACGACCTCTACTTCGAGATGAAGGAATCCGGCGTCTTGGCCAACACCGCCCTCTGCTTCGGGCAGATGAACGAACCCCCCGGAGCCAGGATGAGGGTCGGCCTCACCGGCCTCACCATGGCCGAGTATTTCCGCGACACCGAGCACCAGGACGTCCTCCTATTCATCGATAACATCTTCCGCTTCACCCAGGCCGGAAGCGAGGTCTCGGCCCTTTTGGGCCGCATGCCATCCGCCGTCGGCTATCAGCCGACTCTAGCCACCGAGATGGGCCAATTGCAGGAGAGGATCACCTCCACCAAAAACGGCTCCATCACCTCGGTTCAGGCCATCTATGTCCCGGCCGACGATCTGACCGACCCGGCCCCGGCCACGACCTTCTCCCACCTGGATGCCAGGACCCTCCTCGATAGGAACACCGCCTCTTTGGGCATCTTCCCGGCCGTCGACCCGCTCGATAGCTCATCCAACGTCCTCGACCCCAATATCGTCGGCGAGGAGCATTATGCCGTCGCCCGCGGGGTCCAGCAGATTCTGCAGCGTTATAAGGAACTCCAGGACATCATCGCCATCCTCGGCATGGACGAGCTCGGCGAGGAGGATAAGGCCATCGTCAATAGGGCCCGCAGAATCAGGAACTTCCTCTCCCAGAATTTCCGCGTGGCC
Organism: Bacillota bacterium; assembly: GCA_030537155.1. Lineage (GTDB taxonomy): Bacteria > Bacillota_I > Bacilli_A > RFN20 > CAG-826 > Alloenteromonas. The sequence continues at coordinate 77,874 of JAUNOH010000005.1, read as the reverse complement.
GAGCAATTCACCGGGAGCAAAGGGGTCTATGTCCCCGTCTCCGACACGGTCCGCTCCTTCAAGGCCATCCTCTCTGGCGAATATGACCACATCCCCGAAAGCTGCTTCCTCTATTGCGGATCCATCGAAGACGTGGTGGCCAAATACGAGGCCATGAAGAAGGAGTGAGCATGCCCTTCCGCCTCAAGCTATTGACCCCAAAAGGTCTGGTGATCGACGAGGAGGTCGACTGCGCCTATTTCCCGAGCCAGAAGGGCCCCTTGGGCATCTTCCCGGATTACGATACGACCATCTTCAGCCTCGTCCCCGGCGTTTTTAAATACTCCGTGTCCGGAAATTGGCACTATTTTGCCATCTTCGGCGGGGCCTGCTGGGTCAAGAAGGAAGAAACGATTGCCATAACTGAGTTGCTCGAGGATGCTAAAGACATCGATTTGCCCCGGGCCAAGGCGGCTAAAGAAAGGGCCCTAAAGGCCATTGAGCAGGGTGGGGGTGTGAAAGCCTTCGCCGAAGCCAGGGCCGCCCTGAATAGGGCCGAGGCCAGGATCGGGGCCAAATCGCTACTAACAGGAGAGAAAAAATGAACTTCGTCTTCATCTCCCCCAATTTCCCCGAGACCTACTACCGCTGGTGTGCGGCTTTAAAGGCTCGCGGGGTCAATGTCCTGGGCGTCGGGGACGCCCCCTATCACGAGCTCCGTCAGGAACTGAAGGACGCATTGACCGAGTACTATGCGGTCTCCTCTTTGGGCGACCTCAAGCAGATGATCTCGGCTTTGGACCACTTTAGATACCGCTATGGCCGGCTCGACTTCATCGAGAGCGACAACGAGTGGTGGCTGACTCAGGACGCCACCCTCCGCCAATGGTTCGACGTCAGGACCGGCTTCTGGCCCGCCGACATGGAGAAGATAAAGGCCAAATCGGCCATGAAGAAATGCTTCCAGCAGGCCGGGGTCAAAACCGCCCGTTATTGTTTATTCTCGACCGGGGGAGATAAAGCCCCGGTATATGCCTTCGCCAAGGAAGTCGGCTATCCCCTCTTCGCCAAACCCAATATCGGCGTCGGGGCGGCCGATAGCAAGTCGATCCATAACGACGATGAACTCGAGGAGTTCCTGAATCGGGAACTCCCCACCCAATACATCATCGAGGAATACCTCGAGGGTGAGGTCGTCTCCTTCGACGGCATCTGCGACGACGACTCCAACGTCGTCTTCTGCGACCACGAGCATTTCCCGACCCCACCGGCCGATCTAGTCAATTTGGCTTTGGATGATTGCTATTATTGCTGCGACTTCTCCATCCCCCTGAAGGGCTTCGATTCCAAATCCTTCCGCAAGATGGGTGAGGCCACCGTCAAGGCCTTCGGCATTCGGAAGAGGTTCTTCCATATCGAATACTTTAGGCTCACCAAAGATAAGCCCGGCTTTGCCAAGCGGGGCGAAATCGTGGCCCTCGAATGCAATATGAGGCCGCCCGGAGGCTATACACCCGACCTCATCGACTTCGCCTGCTCGGTCTCGGTCTATGACATCTACGCGGACGTCATCTGCTTCAACCAGAACTTCCAGAAGATGGACTATGAGAAATACCTCGCCTTCTCGATCTCCAGACGCGATGAGCTCAACTACGCCCATAGCCATGAGGAAATCATGGAGAAATATGGATCGAACGTCTGCATGCACGGCCGTTATCCCAAATCGATCGCCGATGATCTGGGCGATGATTACTACTTCGGCCGCTTCAAAACCTATGAGGAAGGCAAAGCCTTCGACGAATTCATCAGGAAGAAAGCCTAACGAAAACCCGGGTCGATCCCGGGTTTTTCATGAATAGTATTGCTCGAACACCGAGATGGCCCCGCTTCGGCCGTAGACGATGTTCTCGCCATAGCTGACGTAGCTAAGGAGGCTCCCGCCGTTGAATTTGAGGGAGAATTCGCTGATGAGCTTCTGCTTATCATCGTCGCTGCAGAGGGAGTAGTCGACCAGGTATAGCTCCTTCTCGCCGTGGATGGCGTAGTCGCGGAGGCTATCGACCCAGAAGGAGAGCTGGCCATCGTCGGATAGATCCATCACGGCCACGAGCTTGCCGTTCCTATTGAGGCTATCGAGGGCCGCGAAGTCGGAGAAGCGGTAGACGTTGGTGGTGCTATATAGGGGGTATAGGTAGTCCCCGAGGATGGTCGAGGAGCCATAATGGGTGTAAATCTGATCGGCCACCTGGAGGTAGACGCCATCATCTTCGATGTTGACGAAGAAGAGGCCGGGGGTATTGGAGTTGCTCCTAAGCGTCGAGATGAGGTTGCCCCCATAAGTCGTGCCGAGGGCGCTTATCAAAGAGGAGAAGGTGCCGGAATACGAATAGGCCAAAGAGAGGGAGGCCTGGACGTACCCTGAGAAGGGGGCCTCGAAGTTTTCGCAGACCGAGCAGGATTCGGAGCGGTGGATGAACATGAAATCCTCGCCGATATCCAATAATTCGATGAATCCCGCCTCGTCGATCTCCTTGGTGGCGGTGGCGTAGTCGCTCGCCATCTTCTCATCGTTGATCAAATCGCCGTTGCGGTAGATATAGGCCGTATCCTCCCCGCGGTCGTTAAAGCGGTAGGTGATGCTGGCTGAGCAGGATAGGCAAAAGATAGCGCTCAATGAGAGAAACGATGCGATGGAGGCTAATCTTATCCGGTTATTCATGCGGCGAATCCCTAATGGTGAATTTTATATATAAATTAACGTCCGTGTATATATGCGTGGAGTATGAAACTGGTTTCTTACTCGGCTTTTTGAAGCTCCTCGAAGGCTTTTCTGGCCTCGGGATTTATGTGGCGGAGGTAGAGGCTTTGATACGTTTTTAAGACGACTTGGCCCGGGGCTTCGCCCTTCCTGATTTGGCGGTGGGGGCAATATATCACCTCGCCATCCTCCCTCTTTGAGCACAATAGGCAAAGCGAGGCGGCGAAGTCCAACTCCTCGGGGGTGGCGGAATCCTTTTTGATGATGAGGTGGGCGCCGTGCTCATCCTTTATGTGCATCCAGATGTGGTTGGGGGCGGTGTCGAGATGGAAGGAGAGGAAGTCGTTTTGGGCGGCGTTTTTCCCAAAGAGGTAGACGGTGCCTTTCCCGTCGGAAACCTTATGGGGCATATTGCCTTTTTTCAATAGCTTCGAGGCGTCTTTTTTCTTGGCGTTTTGGCGTTTTTTCGCCTTGAGGAATTCCTCGGATAATTCCGTCAATAATTCCTCGTCCGCGTTTTCGGCGATTTCCAGCGCCTCATCGTATCTTTTCGCCTCTTCCTTTGCCTTATTTAGATTTTCGGTCGAGGAGTTGATGGTGGCTTTGGCCCGCTTGGCCCTCCGATAAAAGTTCTCGGCGTTTTCGGCGGCGGATTTGCTGGGATCCAACTCGATTTTCTCGCCATAGAAATCCATATATCCAAGACGGGGGTTTACCGTCTCGAAATTCATGTAGATGAAATCGCCGTATTCCCCGTCGGATAAATGCTTTTTGGCCAAGGCGATGTCACCCTCAATCTTGCTCTGCTTGGTAAGGGATGATTTCTTCTTCCGGCGTAAGAGGGAGAACAACTCGCCATATAGCTCACGCCTTCTTTTTTGGAGCAGGGATTCCTCCAGGGCGTTCATCTCCTCCTCGTATTTTTTGGCGTCGAAGGAGTCGGCTTCCTTTATGGAATACCCGGCGTTTTTCTCCGGGGCCTCGTAACGGACGCCCTTAAATAATGGCCTCTTCGAATCGAGGGAGCTGGCCTTTTGGCAGATTAAGACGAGGCCTTCCTCATCGAGGAGGATGAGGTTGCTTTTGTTGGGGAATAGCTCAATGACCAAATCGCGTTTGATGGGGCGGAAGGCTGAGTCGAGGCAGGACAGGGATATGTCTATTATCCTATCGCCGCTAAGCGTTTTAATCCCGGTCACCTCGGCGTTGGAAAGCTCCTTCCTGAAATAGGCGGGGATCGGGGCGTTTATCCCGCTTCCGGCGAGGTTCCCCTCGGCGATATAAATCCGGGGGTTGGAGCCCTCCAAGACGATGGAAAGCCGCCTCCCATCGGAGATTCGGAAGAAGTAGCAACCCCGGCTATGCTCGAGGAAGTGGTTGAGATGCCGCCCGATGAGCTGCTGAGCCAAATATTGGGCGTAAACCTCTAATTCCCGGTAATGCAGTGCCATGGTAAAGATTATAGCTTGAGGTTGAACTGGATTGGGCAAGAAGACTAAAATAGCCGCACATGGAAAAGGGGTTGCTCATCATTCTCTCGGGCCCTTCAGGGGTCGGCAAGGGGACGGTGCGCATGGAAATCCTCAAACGGAAGGAGATCAACCTCTTTTATTCCGTCTCGCTGACCACCAGGAAGATGCGTCCCGGCGAGATGGATGGGCGCGAGTATTATTTCGTCGACGACGCCGAATTCCAGAAAAACATCGAAAACGGCAACCTGCTTGAATGGGCCGGCTATGTCGGGCACCGCTATGGCACCCCGAAGGATAAGGTCGAGCAGATGAGGAGAAGCGGCATGAACGTCCTCCTCGAGATCGACGTCACCGGGGCCATGCAGGTGTTCTCCAACCTCAAAGACGATGACGGCGTGGTATCCATCTTCCTCTGCCCCCCGTCGATGGAAGACCTCGAGAAGAGGATCCGCGGCCGCGGGACCGAGAGCGAATCCACCATCAAGTGGCGGATGGAGCGGGCCGAGATCGAGATGAACGAGGAAAAGCATTACCAATACGTCGTCACCAACGACTCCGTCGAGCGGGCGGCCGACGAGATCGTCTCCATCATCAAAAGAAGAAGCGCCGCCTTAAACTCAAAGTAGGGTAGAATATCCCCGTGAGGGTGCTTCACGTATACATCGAATACGGAAAAAGCGGTCTCGACCGCCCTTTTTCTTATTTATACGACGGGAGGAGGGACGTCCAGCCTCTTTTCCGCGTCTTGGTTCCCTTCCATGGGCAGAGGCTCATGGGCTTCGTCTCTGAGGTGTTGGAAACCAATCTAGGCAAAGCTGAGTTGGAGAAGCAGGCCGGATATTTGCTTTCTTATATCTATGAGGTCATCGACTCCGAACCCCTTTTAAACGAGGAACTCTCCAAACTGGCCGAGGAGATATCCTCCCATTACCTAGCCCCCAAAGTCAGCGTCCTCCAGAGCATGCTTCCCTCATCTCTTCGCCCGGCAAAAAGCTCATTGAACGGGCCAAAGGTCGCCTATGAGAAATGGGTCCGCTTATTGGATTCAAACGAAGACGGCCTCACCAGCGACAAGCAGGTTGAGTTATTGAGATTGATATCCGCCCACGGCGAGGTGCTTAAAAAAGACTGCGGATCGCCCTCATCTTTGAAGAAGCTGGTGGAGTTGGGGAAAGTCGAGTTATTCAGCAAGGAAAAGCAGAGATACGTCCTCAGGGAATTCGAGAAGGAGCAGCCCCATGAGCTCTCCATCGACCAGCAGAGGGCCTACCGCCAGATATTGGATAGCGAGAAGGAAGTGGTGCTCCTCCAGGGGGTGACGGGCTCCGGTAAAACCGAGGTCTACCTCCATCTATCCGAGCATTACCTCTCCCAGGGCAAATCCGTTTTGATGATGGTCCCGGAGATCAGCCTCACGCCCATCATGGTCGAGTATTTCGCCAGGCGCTTCGGCAAGAAGATCGCCATCCTCCATTCCGGCTTGACGCCAGCCCAGAAATACGACGAATACCGCAAGATCGCCAAAGGCGAGGCCCAAATCGCCGTCGGGGCCCGCTCGGCGGTGTTCGCGCCCCTTGACAACATCGGCCTCATCATCCTCGACGAGGAACACGTCGAATCGTATAAGCAGGATAACGTCCCCACCTACCACGCCCGGGAGGTGGCCATCATGAGGGCCCGCCACTTCGGGGCCAAGGTGCTTTTGGGTTCGGCCACCCCGAGTCTCGAGAGCAAGGCCAAGGCCAGCAAAGGGAGCTATGAGTTCGTCTCCCTCCCCAAGAGGATAAACCAGAAGGAATTGCCCTCCACCCAGATAATCGACCTCACCAACAGGCGGAACATGCCGCCCGGAAGCGAGATATTGTCCAAACCTCTGATCGACAAACTTAAGGAGAAGCTATCCCGTGGGGAGCAGGCGGTGCTTTTGATAAACCGGAGGGGCTATAGCCCCTATATCGGCTGCCACGACTGCGGCTACGTCTACACCTGCCCCAATTGCCATAGTTTCCTCAGCTACCACAAAGCCGACAATATGCTCAAATGCCACCATTGCGATTACGTGGCCAAATACCCCGATTCCTGCCCCGAATGCGGCTCGAGGAAAATCGCCCGCACCGGCTATGGCACCGAGAGGGTCATCAAAAAGCTCGGTGAACTGCTCCCCGAGGCCCGCGTTTTGCGGCTAGATTCCGACGTCGGGAAGGTCTCTTCGGCCGTCAACGACACCCTCGAGTCATTCCGCCATAAGGAGGCCGACATCTTAGTCGGCACCCAGATGGTGGCTAAAGGCCATGATTTCCCCGACGTCACCCTAGTCGGCATCGTCCAGGCCGACCTCGGGCTATATTCCCCGAGCTTCAGGGCCAGCGAGAACACCTTTGAGCTCATCACCCAGGCCGTCGGAAGGGCTGGGCGGAGTGCCAAAACCGGGGAGGCCATCATCCAGACATATAACCCCAGTAACTACGCGATTACCCTGGCCGCCAAACAGGATTATGAATCCTTCTTCAAAAAGGAGATGGAGACCAGACGCCTCAACATCATGCCGCCCTATGCCTATCTGGTGGTCATCAGGGTCGAGAGCAAAGATGAGGAAAAGGCCATCGAGGCCAGCCACGCGATCAAGCAGGATCTCATGAACCAGAAGTTCAAAGACGTGATCGTGGTGGGGCCCAGTACCCCCTATATCGCCTTCTTGGCTGGCAAGCATCGAAGAAACATCCTAGTTAAGTATCGGACCAACGCCTATCTATGGCCTTATTTAAGCGATCTGGCCAAGACTCTTTCGGGCCGCGCCGGCGTCGAGATAAGCTTCGACGTCGATCCAAGCGACTATTGATGCACAAAAACGGGCAAAAACTGCATGGCGAATTGCTTTTATATTTTTTGGCTGTGATATACTATCACAATCATGATCAACATCTTTCTGCTCGGTTTGGACCAGTTCGCGGTCGGCGAGTATTCGCGTGACCACACCCCCGATCTGGCCAATCTATTCGAGGCCCACAGCGAGGACATCGACTTCCTCGCCCCGTCCCTATTCGTTTTCCACGAGGGGGCTGAACAGACATCCTGGAACGCCTTGGCCATCGTCAGGGCCCCCAAGAAGTACGCCTTGATGGAGAAGCAGGTAGCCGAGTACCTGATGAAGACATTGACGGTCTACGCCGTCCACGTCGCCGTCGAATTCGAATATTTCGACGAGGGCAACCGGTATGAGAGCCACAACCACGACTACCCGCGCTTCATGAAGGGCGAGCACGTCGATCCGGGCGAATACGATGGCTCGATGTACCACGTCGGCGAGGATCCCGAACACGACCACGAGGAGGAGTGCGACTGCCACCATCACCACGATGATGAGGCCGATCCCCGCGACCGGGCCGATCTGGATCCGAATGACCCCAACCAAATCTACCTCGGCAACGCCTTTGAGGACTTTGAGGAAAAAATGAAGCAAAGGGCCGAGGCACTTGATGTCAAAGACGATAAAAAAGGAGGCGAATGACATGCAGGAACTACAGCTTTCCATCGATATCCTTAAGGATATCCACGAGAATGGGACATTATTTAACGAGGCACTTAAGAAAAAGTTCCAGACCGATGTGAGCATCCGCCCGCTACGGAAGGATGTGGCCGGATTGGTCGGCTGCGAGCTCCGACACGACATCCTCTTCGCTTTCTTACTTAAGGATTTCGGCCTCGGGGACGATGAATACTTCGCCGCGGCCTTGCTATTGGGCGATGCCTACTTCTACAAGAGGGTCTCGCTCGAGGCTTTGTCCTCGGCCGTCAAGGAATTGGTCGGCGAGGAGAAATTCGCCAAGGTCGAGCCGCTTTTGGATAAAGGCGGAGAGAACCCCACCTACATCCCCGACGACATCAAACAGGGATCGGTCGAATACCTCTCGTTGCGTTATAACACCCCGCTCTGGGTCTTGAAGATCTGGAACCACTTCGGCTATGGCAACATGTATAAGAGCCTAAGGAAGAACATCCGCCCCTCGGCCCCCTCTTTAAGGGCCCGTTACTCCGTCTTGGACAAGGAAGTGGTGGAGAATAACCCCGACTTCATCAAGACCGCCATCGAGGGCATCTATGCCTATCAGGGCAAGGAACCCCTCAGGAAGCTCGACTGGGTCAGAAGCGGCAAGATGTTCGTTGAAAAAGCCGGCATCAAGGCCATCTTCGACCAATATAAGATTTCCGAACCCATGGAGGCCTTCCTCTATGGCAACAACGACCAGGCCCTCAAGGAACTCGTCGAATCATATGGCGATTCCATCGGGCTCAACCTCGGTGTCTCCGATTCCCTCGACTCCCACGTCGAGGTCAGCCGCCTCATCAAGGAGAAGGACCTCCATAACGTCAACTTCTTCAGCGCCGCCTCCGACGCCCTCGAAGCCTATATCACCAGGCAGCAGGACTTAGTCATCGCCATGCCCGCCTCCAGCGAGTTCGACTCCATCAGGGAGAACCCCGATTTCTTCGTCCACCTGAAGCAGGATAGCCTCGACGGCCTCCTCTCCGGGCAGGCCAAGCTATTGGAGGATTTGGCCCCCCACGTGGCCGAGCACGGCAAATTGGTCTACCTGGTTTTGACCATGAACAAGAAAGAGGGCCATTACGCCGTCTTCGAGTTCTTGAAGAACCACCCCGAATTCAAACTCGAGAAGGAAGAGCAGCTCTTCCCCTATAATGGATTGGACACCACGGCCTACTACGCCGTCTTAAGCAAGGACCCCGATTTGGCCAAGGCTTCGCCTTCCGTCGGTGGGCTCGATATCGCCGAAGCCGGCGAACCCTGCGCCTGCGCCGCCAAAGAGGAATAACCCCATCGCAAAATGCCCGAAAGAAAAAACCTTTTCGGATATAGCCTATCAAAGCTCACCGACGAGCTAGTCTCCCTGGGCCAAAGCAAATTTAGGGCCCGGCAGCTTTTCGCATGGATTTATGGCAAGGGGGTCTATGACTTTGACGCCATGAGCGACATCGCCAAATCATTCCGCGGGACCCTAAAAAGCGATTACTGCCTCGAACTTCCCGAAATCCACACCAAGCAGAAGGCGAGCGACGGCACCGTCAAGCTCCTCCTCGAGATGGAGGATGGGGCCAAGGTCGAGACCGTCTTGATGCGTTATAACTATGGCAACGTCGCCTGCATCTCCAGCCAGGTTGGCTGCGCGATGGGCTGCCAGTTCTGCGCCTCCGGCTTATTGAAGAAGACGAGGAACCTCGAAGCCCACGAGATGGTGGGCCAGGTTTTGACCCTCAACTCCATCCTGAAGGAGGAGGGTGAGTCGATCAGCCACGTCGTCGTCATGGGGACCGGCGAGCCCTTCGATAACTATGAGAACGTCCTCGAGGCCGTGAGGGTCTTCAACGAGCAATATGGCTTAGCCATCGGGGCCCGCCACATCACCGTCTCCACCTGCGGCTTGCCCGCGGGGATAAAGCGTTATGGGGAAGAGGGCATCCAGGTTAATCTGGCCATCTCCCTCCACGCGCCGAATGACGAGATCAGAAACCAGATCATGCCGATATCCAAGGCCTACCCGATGGATCAGCTGATGGAGGCCATCCGCCAATACCAGGAGAAGGCCGACCGCCGCGTCACCTTCGAATATATCCTCCTAAAGGGGTTAAACGACCAGCCTGAGCACGCCCAGGAATTGGCCGATTTGATTTATCAAAACCACGTCTACGCCTATGTCAACCTCATCCCCTATAACGAGGTGAAGGAAAAGCCATACCAAAGAAGTCCGAACAACGCCATCCACGCCTTCCACGACATCCTCATGAAACGGGGCATCAGCACCACCGTAAGGAAGGAGTTTGGCTCCGACATCGATGCCGCCTGTGGCCAGCTCAGGGCCAAAATCCAAAGACAGGGGGGAAGCTGATATGCTTGGGGGAAAGAAATACGAGGGCGCCTTCTACGCCAAAACCGACATCGGGTCGGTGAGAATATCCAACGAGGATCAGGCCAAAGCCCTGATCAACGCCTACGGGGACGTCATTTTGATCGTCTGCGACGGGATGGGTGGCCAAAATAAGGGCGACTACGCCGCCAAGGTGGCCATCGACCACATCGCCGAGTGCTTCTATAAGAAGAAGGGCTCCTTCCATTTCTATACCGAGGCCAGGACCTGGCTCAACCTCGTCCTTAAGGAATGCAACGACCTCATATACAGCGAATCGGAGAAGAACAAGACCTACTCCGGCATGGGCACCACCGCGGTGGTGGCCCTCATCTTCGGGAGGAGGATGGTCATCGCCAACATCGGCGACTCCCGGGCCTATTCCTTCGAGCGTTACCTCGGCTTGAAGAGACTGACCGAGGATCAGACCTATGTCGATTACCTCATCAAAACCGGTCAGATCAAGGAGGGCGAAAGCTCGACCCACCCCGACCGCCATGTCCTGATGAACGCCCTCGGCATCTTCCCAAGCCTCTCCCTTACCCTCACCAATTTCAACTACCGCGGCGAGGCGGTTTTGCTTTGCAGCGATGGCCTATATAACAATATGTCCGAGCAGGAGATAAATATGGTGTTGGACACCGACGATCGGGTTGACCAGAAGGTCTTATCCCTCATCTCGGAAGCCAATGCGAATGGCGGGAGCGACAACATCGCCATCGCCTACTGGGAGGCCCTCCATGATTAAGATCGGCGATAAGATCGGTGAGCGTTACCGCATCGTCAGCCGCATCGCCACCGGCGGGATGGCCGACGTGTATGAGGCCAATGACCTCGTCCAAAGGAAGGTCGTCACTTTGAAAATCATGAAGGCAGAGCTCAAAAACGACCCCAAAAACGTCCAGCGCTTCGCCAACGAGACGGCCGCGGCCGCCAGTTTGAGAAACCCCAACATCGTCAAGGTCTTCGACCGCGGGGAATATGAGGGCCGTCCCTATATGGCCCAGGAATACATCAAGGGACAGACCCTCCGCGACAAGCTCCAGTTCTCGGTGGCCTTAAGCTATGCCCAGAGCTCCGAGGTCATGCTCCAATTGACCTCCGGCATCGCCTATATCCATCGGCATGGCATCATCCACCGGGACATCAAGCCCGATAACCTTTTTTACCTCTCCGATGGGACGCTGAAGATATCCGATTTCGGCATCGCCACTGAAGTGGGGGCCAAAAGGGAATCCGGGGATTCCATTCAGGGCACCATTTACTACACCGCCCCCGAGATATTGACCGGCGGGGACGCCAGCGAGCAGAGCGACATCTACTCGATGGGCGTCGTCTACTATGAATTGTTGACCGGAAGGGTCCCATTCGAGGGGAATTCGCCGGAGGAAGTGGCCATAAAGCAGATAAAGAACCGCTTCCCGGAAGCCTCCAAAAGCGTCCCCTCCATCCCGCGGAGCCTTGATAAAATAATCATAACCGCCTGCCGCAAGCGCCCCGAGGAACGTTATCGCAGCGCCATGGAGATGCACGACGCCATCAAGAAGGCGATGGCGGATAAAGACGCCTTCAAGGAGAGGAAGAGCCTCTTCTCCAAGATATTCGGATTCAAGTGATATGATTTTGGCCCCCTCGATATTAGCCGCCGATAAAGCCGATTTGCCCGGCGCCTTTAAGCTGGCTAAGAGAATCGGGGCAAAATACCTCCACATCGACATCATGGACGGCAAATTCGTCCCCAACACCACCTGGGACGAATCCCTGATGGATATCGTCAACCCCAACACCGATTTGGTCAAAGACGTCCACATCATGGTCGAGAAGCCGTGGGAGTGGGGGTCTAGATTCGCCAAAAAAGGCGCGGACATCGTCACCTTCCACCTCGAGGCCGTCGAAGATTTCAGGCAGGGTCTGGAAACCATCGCCGCCATCGAAAAGGATGGGGCCGAGGCCGGCATCTCGATTAAGCCCAACACGGCGGTGGAGGAGGTTTTCCCCTATCTTCCGTTAGTTAAGCTCGTCTTGGTCATGTCGGTCGAACCCGGCAAAGGCGGCCAGAAGTTCATCCCCGAGTCGCTGGAGAAGATCAAAACCCTCCGGCACCATATCGATGCCAACGGCTATAACTGCCTCATCGAGGTCGACGGGGGCATCAACGGGGAAACCGGGAAGATGTGCCTCGAAGCCGGGGCCGACATCTTGGTGGCCGGGAGCTACCTATACGGCCATGAGGACATCAAGGAGAGGGCTAAGGCCCTATTAGGGAAATGATCCCGGAGCAGACTAGATTCGCCTTGATAATCTTTGCCATCGTCGCCCTGCCGGTCATCCTTTCTTGCCTCATCATTTTGGGCAGGCTCTCCTATCAGGCCGCCAAAAGGGGACTGGAGAAATACTCCCTCCTCAACCATTTCCCGTTTGAGATGATGAGTCAGGGCCAATCCGGCTCCATATATTTGAAGGCGCTTCTTGGCATCTATCTGCTCTGCTCGGCGGCCTCCACCTATTTTTTGATGGATCTATTCATCGCCAGTCGGACCAGCATGTTCTATCTGGCCCTCTCGGTGGCCCTCATCCACTTCGCCGAGGAAGTGGTGCTCCTTTTCCTCTTCATCATCCCGGCCAGCTACCATAAGCAACATATCCTTTTGACCAGCATATATTTTTCTTTGATGGCCTTATGCGCGGCCATGGGCGGCCTTTATTTATGGAACCTCGATAACGGGGCCTACACCGGGGCCTTCTATCTCGCCCTCATCCTCTTCCTATTGGCGGCTATCAGGGTCTTGACGATGCTCTCCCCCAAATTCGGGGACTGGGCAAGGATGGAATCCAAGCCGACCGAGGATGGCGACCTTGCCATCACCCGCCCGAAGCTATTCATCCTCGCCTTCTCCGAGTGGGCAACCATAATCTGCGATTGCCTCTCGGTGATGCTGACCCTATTGGGCCTAGCCCTCTATCTCGCCTGATATAGGCAATAAAAAAGGCCAGTTCCCTGGCCGTTTTTTCTTTTTTTGAGGTGCTTATTCGGCTTCCTTGGCGGATTTGCCGGTCGATTTGTTGAGGGTGCGATAGGCGCGGGCGCTCATCTTGACGGTAACCATCTTACCATCGACCTCGACTTTATACTTCTGGAGGTTGACGTTCCAGCGGCGGCGGGTCGCCCTTAAAGAGTGGGAGCGGTTGTTCCCAGATAGGGGTCCTTTGCCGGTAATCGGGCATTTCTTCGACATAAATATCACCTCATTCGCGTTTGACGCGTTCAAGACTATACCATAGGGCTTTTTTGGAAACAACAAAATTCATGATGCACGCATTCGCTCTCGCATGCGCTCGGGTAAGTGCTATAATTCAATGTAACCACTTACATGGAGGAATCATCATGTCAACGCAAATGGCGGCAATGATCCTAGCAGGCGGCAAAGGCACTCGCCTTAAGGCTTTGACGAAGAAAGTCGCGAAGCCGGCCGTTTCCTATGGGGGGAAATACCGTATCATCGACTTCCCGTTATCAAATTGCGCCAACTCAGGTATCACCTACATAGGTGTTCTGACTCAATATGAGTCAAGTGCCCTCAACGGCTACATCGGAAACGGTGAGAAGTGGGGCTTAAACGGGGTCAGGTCAATGACCTCGGTGTTAACCCCCAAGCAGACCGACGAGGGGAGCAATTGGTATAGCGGCACCGCCGACGCCATCTATCAGAACATCGACTGGCTCGACGTCGTCGACCCGGAATATGTGCTCATCCTTTCCGGCGACCACATCTATTCCTGCTCCTACGAGGACATGCTCAAGAAGCACATCGCCAATAAGGCTGACTGCACCATCTCGGTCATCGAGGTCCCCTGGGAGGAGGCCCCGCGCTTCGGCATCCTGACCGTCAACGAGAAGGATGAGATCGTCAAGTTCACCGAGAAACCCAAAAACCCCGATAGCAACCTCGCCTCGATGGGTATCTACATCTTCACCTACAAGACCCTCCGCGCGGCCTTAAGGGCCGATGCCAAGGATGAGAATAGCGAGCACGACTTCGGCAAGAACATCATCCCGAACATGCTCAAGCAGGGCAAGAAGCTGATGGCCTACACCTACCGTGGCTATTGGAAGGACGTCGGCACCGTCGCCAGCCTCCACCAGGCCAATATGGATCTCCTCTTAAACGACGAGACCGCCACCAACCTCTACACCGTCCAGGGCAACAACCGCATCTATTCGGAAGACACCTGCTCGGCCCCGCAATACATCGGCAAATCGGCCGTGGTCAAGGATTGCCTCATCAACCAGGGCGCCTATATCCTCGGCAAGGTCGACCACTGCGTCATCTCCAACGAATCCTTCGTCGATGAGGGCAGCGAGGTCTATAACTCCGTCATCATGTACGGCGCCAAGGTCGGCAAGAACTGCAAGATCTACGACGCCATCGTCGGACCCGACACCAAGATCGCCGACAACTCGATAATCAACGCCGACCGCAAGGAAATCGCCTTAGTCGCCGGCAATTTGGAGGAATAAAGATGGCCAACAACGTAATCGGAATCCTCGATTTCCATAACGCCCCGTCCCTCGGGGAAGTCACCGACTCCAGAACCGTCGGCTCGACCTCCTTCCTCGGAAGGTATGCCTTCATGGATTTCGCCATGTCCAACTTCACCAACTCCGGCATCGAGACCGTCGGCGTCCTAATCAAAGAGCACCCGCGTTCCGTCCTCAAGCACATGAGGACGATGTCCAGCTGGGTCAGCAACACCAAGATCGGTCGCTCGACCATCATGTATAACGAGAAGGGCGTCCTCGATCCGGCCACCAACACCGATCTGGCCAACATCAACGAGAACGACTGGGTCATCTTCGACTCGAATGCCGACTACATCGTCATCCAGCCGACCCACATCGTCTGCAACCTCGATCTCCGCCCCATCCTCAACGAGCATATCGCCCGCAACGAGAAGATCACCGTCGTCACCACCAAGGTGAAGGATGCCTCGAAGGAGTTCTCCTCCTCCAACATCCTCCGCGTCGACGGGGATGGCTACGTCATCTCCACCCGCGCCAACGACGGCAAGACCGAAGGTCCGGCCCTCGTCTCGATGGAGACCTGGATCATCAACCGCACCGTCTTGGCCGATATGTGCGCCAGGAGGGTCGGCCGCCGCTCGATGATAGACGAGGAGGCCGGCATCAAGGAGATGATCGACGCCCTCGGCAAATCCGGCATCTTCAAGATCCACACCTATGAATTCAAGGGCTATGTCCGCTGCTTCGATTCCTTCGAGCACTTCATGGACTACTCCTTCGAGCTATTCGATCGCGAGGTCTTCATGAACCTCTTCAACGAATACTGGCCCCATTACACCTTGACCCACGACACCCCGCCGGCCTTATATGGCGAGGATAGCGCGGTCAACAACTCCTTCATCTCCAACGGCGCCATCGTCGAGGGGAAGGTGGAGAACTCGATCATCTCCCGTGACGTCAGGATCGGGAAGGGCTCGACGGTGAAGAACTGCATCGTCCTCTCCAACGTCTCGATCGGCGAGAACTGCCACATCGAGAACATGCTGGTGGACAAATACGCCATCATCACCAAAGACCACGTCCTGAAGGGGGATAAGCACGAATACGTCTACCTCCGCCAAGGCGCCATCGTCTGATCCAATAAATAAACTGCCCCGGGAAACCGGGGCTTTTTCTATGAAAAAGAAAACGCCCTATTGGGCGTCTAGGAAGCGGGATTGGAGGATGTAATTGGCCGAGGATGGGTTGGTGGCTAGGGGGATATCGTAGACGGCCGCGATCCTAAGCAGCGCCTTCACATCGGGATCATGGGGTTGGGCATTTAGCGGATCCCAAAAGAAGATGACGATGTCGATCTTCCCCTCGGCGATTTTGGCCCCGATCTGCTGGTCGCCGCCCAAGGGACCCGATAGATAGCCCTTCACCTTGAGTCCGGTGGCCTCGGCCACCAATTTGGCGGTGGTGCCGGTCCCGCATAGCTCGAACTGGGAGAGCCTCTCCTTATTGGCGATGGCCCAGTTAATCATCTCGGGCTTCTTCTTGTCGTGGGCCACCAGGGCAATCGTCTTCTTTTTCATGGGGCGGAACCTCTCTATTAAGATGATTTTATATTGAAGGGGCCATCCCGAGAAAAGGAAATTGCCTTTTTGTGTGCAGGGGATAAAGCGGTGGTGGATTTACGCCGTTTTTTATGCGCCTTAACTAGAGTCCTTGGCCCTTCCTTGCATGCTCACGCGCGCTAGACTAAAATAGTTTGAACGCGCTTACATTGCCCATAACGTCAAACGTTTTCGCCGGGCAGAAGGAAGAGAAATATGAAAATCGCAATGGTCGCCAGCGAGATCAACCCGCTCGCCAAATCCGGGGGTTTAGCCGACGTCGTCTACGCCTTGTCCAAGGAAATCGTCAAAAAGGGCGAGGAAGTCATCTGCGTCATGCCCTATTACGCCTCGGTGAACAAGGCCTTGAAGGGCCGCCCCGTCGAGAGGGTCGGCGGCTTTTTGGTCTACCTATCCTGGCGGAGGGGGATGGCCGACATCTACAAGACCGAGATCGACGGCATCACCTACTATCTGATTGGGAATGACGAATACTTCAACCGCCCGCAGCTATACGGCTATGACGATGATGGCGAGCGCTTCGCCTTCTTCTCCTTGGCCGCCAGGGGATTATTCGAATTCATCAAATACCGCCCTGACGTCATCCATATCCACGACTGGCAGACCGGCATGATCCCGGTTTTGGTCAAGATTCAGAATCGGCACAACGCCTTCTTCAGTAACGTAAAATTCGTCCTGACCATCCATAACCCGGCCTTCAAGGGGTATCTGGCCCCGAACGCCTTGGGCGATCTATATAACCTCCCGATGTCTTTATATGACGATGGCTCGACGCGCTTCGAGAACATGGTCTCGACTTTAAAGGCCGGCATCGTCTACTCCAATAAGATCACCACCGTCTCGCCCACCCATAGGAATGAGCTGCTCACCCGCGAGGGCTCCTTCGGGCTGGATGGGGTCATGTGGACCCGCGAATTCGATTTCTGCGGCTTCCTAAACGGTATCGACACCGAGGAGTTCAACCCCGGGACCGACGCCTATATCCCGCATCATTTCTCCATTAAGGACTTCTCCAAGGGCAAGAAGGCCAACCGCGACGCCCTCTTCGAGGAATGTGGCATGAAGGACCACGGAGGACCGACCTTCGGCCTCGTCTCGCGCCTCACCTTCCAAAAAGGCATCGACCTGGTGGCCGACGTCCTCCCCGAGCTATTGGATAGGGGCGCCCACTTCGTCTTATGCGGCTCGGGCGAATACGGCCTCGAGCAGAGGATGGAGCAGCTTAGGAAAGCCTATCCCGAGCAGGTTGGCATCTACATCGGCTACTCCAACGAAAGGGCCCACAAGGTCTATGCCTCAAGCGATTACTTCCTGATGCCCTCTTCCTTCGAACCGTGCGGCATCGGGCAGATGGTGGCCCAGGCCTACGGCACCCTCCCGATCGTCAGATACACCGGCGGTCTAGCCGACACGGTGGCCGGATATAAGGATGTGCCCGATGATAAGTGCACCGGCATCGGCTTTAAGGATTACGACATCGGCGGCCTCCGTTATGCCTGCAATTTGGCCATGGAGCTATACGAGAAACCCAAGCTATTCAAGGCCATCCAGAAGCAGTGCCTTGAGAAGGATAACTCCTGGGCCGTCAGCGCCGAACTATACCTCGGACTCTACAAATCTATTTGCGCCTAAATGCGTACGCGTTAAAATTTCCGCGTTATGTCATACGATTTCAAAGCCATTGAGAAGAAGTGGCGGAAATACTGGGAAGAACACAATACCTACTATTGCGACACCCACGATTTTTCCAAACCCAAATACTATGTTTTGGACATGTTCCCCTATCCCTCCGGGCAGGGGCTGCACGTCGGCCATCCCGAGGGCTATACCGGCACCGATATAGTCGCCAGGATGAAGAGGATGCAGGGCTATAACGTCCTCCACCCGATGGGTTGGGACGCCTTTGGCCTCCCGGCCGAGCAATTCGCCATCAAAAACCACAAGCACCCCGATATCTTCACCCAGGCCAACATCGCCCACTTCAAGGACCAGATCCAGTCGCTGGGCTTTTCCTATGACTGGAGCAAGGAGATCTCGACCACCGACCCCTCCTATTACAAGTGGACCCAGTGGATCTTCATCCAGCTTTATAAGCACGATCTGGCCTATGTCTCCGACGTCCCGGTCAACTATTGCCCGGAGCTCGGCACCGTCTTGGCCAACGAAGAGGTGATAGATGGAAAATCCGAGCGTGGCGGCTACCCCGTCATCAGGATGCCGATGAGGCAGTGGATCCTCAAGATCACCGCCTACGCCGAGCGCCTCGAGAAGGATTTGGAGGGCCTAAACTGGCCCAAATCCACCATCGAGATGCAGAAGAACTGGATCGGCAGGAGCGAAGGTGTTCAAATAAAATTCACCATCGATGGGGCCACGGAATCCTTTGAGGTTTTCACCACCCGAGTCGATACCCTATTCGGCTGCACCTACTGCGTGTTGGCCCCCGAACACCCCCTCGTGAAGAAGCTCGTTACTCCCGAGCAGAAGGAAGCGGTGGACTCCTACATCGAGGAAAGCGCCAAGAAGAGCGACCTCGCCAGGACCTCTTTGGAAAAGGATAAAACCGGAGTCTTCCTCGGGGTCTATGCCGTTAACCCCATCAACGGAAGGAAGGTTCCCGTCTACGTTGGAGACTATGTCTTGGGCTCCTATGGCTCAGGCGCCGTCATGGCCGTGCCGGCCCACGACGAGAGGGATTATGCCTTCGCCAAGAAATATGACCTCCCCATCATCCAGGTCCTCGAGGGCGACATCTCCGAGACCGCCATGGTGGACGATGCCAAACATATCAACTCCGACTTCGCCAATGGGCTATATATCACCGAGGCAAAGGCCGCCATCACCAAGAAGCTCGAGGAATTAGGCGCCGGCAAGCGCGTCATCAACTTCAAGCTCCGCGACTGGATCTTCTCCCGTCAACGTTATTGGGGCGAGCCGATCCCGATGGTGATTTTATCCGATGGCAGCGTGGTTCCTCTCCCTGAAGACCAGCTCCCGTTAACCCTGCCTGAGATGGATTCGTATGAACCCACAAAGGACGGGAAGCCGCCCCTTTCTCGGGCCCCCGCCTCCTGGCTTAACGTCGAGATAGACGGCAAAAAAGGCACCCGGGAGACCAACACCATGCCCCAATGGGCCGGCTCCTGCTGGTATTACATCCGCTACATCGACCCCAAAAACGATGACTGCCTCTGCGATAGCAAGCTCATCGAGCACTGGCTCCCCGTCGATCTATACCTCGGGGGCGCCGAGCACGCCGTGTTGCATCTGCTATATTCCCGCTTCTGGCATAAATTCCTCTATGACATCGGCGTCACCAAATGCAAGGAGCCCTATCAGAGGCTATACCATCAGGGCATGATCCTCGGGGCCAACGGGGAGAAGATGTCGAAGTCCCGCGGCAACGTCGTCAACCCCGACGACATCGTCAACTCCCACGGCGCGGATTCCCTCCGCCTCTTCGAGATGTTCGCCGGACCTTTGAATGAGGCCAAGCCTTGGTCCCCGACCGGGATCGATGGCTCCAAGCGCTTCATCGAACGCGTCTTCCGCCTCGTCGATGACGATGAGTTCAAAAAGAAGATCTCCGAGGAGAACTCGGGTGAGCTCGACTATAGCTACAACTTCCTCATCAAGAAGGCGAGCTCCGATTATGAGGAGCTATCCTTCAATACCGCCATCGCCCAGATGATGGTCTTCGTCAATGACTGCTATAAGGCCAAATCGATCTACAAACCCTACCTCGAGGGCTTCGTGAAGGTCTTCTCCTGCGTCTGCCCCTTCGTGGGTGAGGAGATGTGGAGCCTCTTGGGCCATGAGGAACTATTGACCTACCAGAGCTGGCCGACCTATGAGGAGGATAAACTCGTCAAGAAGACGGTGAACATGGCCTTCTCGGTCAACGGCAAGGTCAGGAACGTCGTCGAGATGAATACCGACCTAAACGAGGAGCAGGCCAAGGAATTGGCCCTCTCCGACCCGAAGTTAGTCCCCTTCCTCGAGGGCAAGACGATAAGGAAGGTCATCGTCGTCCCCAACAAGATCGTCAACATCGTCGCCAACTGATAATAAAGCCCGCTACCCGGCGGGCTTTTTTCATCACTCTCCGAATTGGAGATAGCTTCCTGCTTCACTTTCCCTCCGCCTTAGTGTGAAATATCGGCCATGGAATTAGAAAGCCGGAAGCTATTGCTTCGCCCCTTCCTCATCTCGGATGCAACCTCCCTATACATCATCGCCTCCGACCCCGAGGTCACCCGTTATATGACCTGGAAGGCCCACCGGACGATGAAAGATAGCGAGGAGTCCATCAGGGGCCCGCTTTCATCTGAGGAGAACTATGCCATCATCCTCAAGAAAAGTGGCGAATTGATCGGCAATATCTCTCTCAACATCGGCTCCGGCAGCGAGCTCCCCCTCACTACAAGTGAGGCCTCGATCGGCTGTTGGCTCGGGAAGAGGTATTGGGGGAACCGCTATATCGAGGATGCCTACAAGCTCATCGAGAAGAGGGCGAAGGAACTCAATCTATCCAAACTATATTGGAATCACCACCAGGATAATCTAGCCTCCGCCAAGGCCGCCAAGAGGTGCGGCTTTAAGCTCGAGCCCCATTATGCGGCCACTATCAAGTGGCACGGACTCGAGGTTCCATTGGTAGTTAACTCCAAAACCCTGCGCCGCGATTGAGCGCTTTTGTTTGTAAGTGTCGCATTTTGTTTTTATCATATATGCGACTTTAAAAAAGTCGTCATAACACGATTTTATGCTACTGACCATCGATATCGGGAACACCCTAACCTGCCTTGGCGTCTACCAGGGGAGCGCCCTTTTGGCCACCCTCAAGATCGAGAGCGACCTCTATCGCCCCCAGGCCGCCTTCCAACACCGTTTCGTCAAATGGCTGGAGGAGCGCCACTTCAATAGCGAGTCCCTCAACGGCTGCATCATCTCCTCCGTCGTCCCGCCTTTGGGCGCCGTCTGGGGCAAGATCGTCTTCGAGACCCTCGACATCTACCCCAAATACGTCTCGCCTGATTATCGCGGCAACCTCAAGCTCGATATCGATAACCCCAAGGAAGTCGGAAGCGACATCATCGCCGACGCGGTCGGGGCATTGGCCAAATATGGCCCGATGACGGTGGTGGCCGATTTGGGCACCGCCAGCAAATTGATCTTAATCGACAACGAAGGCGCCTTCGCCGGGCTATCCATCGCCCCGGGCGTCCAGATGTCCGGCAAGGCCTTGAAGGAAAAGACGGCCGCCCTCCCCGAAATCCCCCTAAAAACCCCCGCAAAGGCGGTGGGGAAAAACACCGAGGAGTGCCTGCTATCCGGCATCGTCTATGGGAGCTGCTTCATGATTCGGGGCTTGGCCGAGCAATTCGAGAAGGAGGTCGGCTACCCCCTCACTCGCGTCATAACCGGCGGGAACGCCGCCTATTGCGCCCCCTTGCTCCCGAGCTTTACCCATGATGAATATCTGATCCTCGATGGCCTCAGGGTCATCTATGAGGGCGGTTTCGAAGATGAACGCTAATTTGGTTGTATTCTTCTTTTTGCTATTCGCCATCGTCTCCTTGTTGGGCGGGGCGCTTTTATACCGCGCCTATTTCCATAGGGAAATCGATACCCGCACCCAGATAAGGAATATGGCCAAGGACGCCATCTTCGTGGGCCTGATCGCCGTGATGACCTTCGTGCCCAATCTAGGCTATCTATCGATATTCTCCGGGGTCATAACCTTCACGCTTCTCCATCTACCGGTGCTACTTGGCGCCTCGTTAATGGGTTGGAAGAGGGGAGCCCTCTATGGCTTCCTGTTTGGACTACTTTGCTGGATCAGGGCCCTGATGGCCGCCACCTCGGCCTTCGATATCCTCTTCCAGAACCCGGCCATCGCCATCATCCCGCGCCTTTTATTCGGCTTGGCCGCCGGGTTGGTTTATGAGGCGATTTACCGCATTAAGAAAAAAGGGGTCGGGAAGACGATGCTAGTCGTCTCGAGCCTGCTACTAACCATGCTCCACACCGTCTTGGTGTTTGGCTGCATATACCTATTCACCGCCGACACGGTCGACTGGCTATGGCAATGGCTATTCGGCGACGGGGTGAATGCCATCGGAATGACGGCATTAGCCGTCACGGCCCTCGGGGCCCTCGGCGAGGCGGTTTTGGCCGCCCTCTTCGTCCCGAGCCTCAATTTGGTTCTTAGCAAAGCCATACCCAACGGTTGGCCGAACTTGGTTATGAGAAATAGGAAACTTGGTAAAGATAAGGAGAGAGAAAATGCCTAACTTCAAGAAATTGGCGAAGGTGTATGAGCATAACGCCATCCTCGCCCTGCAGGAATTGGTTCACCGCGAGTCGGTGTATGACCCGACCACGATCGGGGAGGGAGCCCCCTATGGGAAGGGCGTCAAATCCGCCCTCGACTACGTGGCCAAATTAGGAAAGGATTACGGCTTTGAGGTCGATACCTGCGAAGGATATTGCACCGAATTGAGCTTCGGGGAGGGTAATGGCCCCCTCATCGGCATCTACGCCCATAGCGACGTCGTGCCCGTCTCCGGCAAATGGGATAACCCGCCCTTTGGCGCCAAAATCACCGGCGAGGGCAAAAACCGCATCATGTGGGGCAGGGGAACGAGCGACGACAAGGGACCCCTCATCGCCGCCTTATATGCCGTTAAGCTATTGAAAGATAATGGCCTCATCAAGAACTACCGCGTCCGCCTGGTCGCCGGTGGCGACGAGGAGCGGGGCTCCAGCTGCCTGGAGCATTATTTCCACTCCCTCAATAAGCCCGATAGCGACTATGGCTTCACCCCGGACGCCGAATTCCCCTTAATCTACGCCGAGAAGGGGATCTCCCACTTCTTGGCCAAGCGAAAGGTCGACCTCTCGCCCATCATCGCCATCGACGGGGGCTTCGTGGCCAACGCCGTCTGCGATAAGGTGCTGGTGACCATCCCCGCCGATAAGAAATTCGCCGCCGCCTACAAAGACAGCAAGGAAGTCGAGGTCAACGAGGCCGGCCCGATCATGATCGTGACCGTCAAGGGCAAAACCGCCCACGGCTCGACGCCGGAGCTCGGCGATAACGCCGCCGTCAAGGCCTTCAAGGTCTTCGGCGAATTCTATAAGCACGAATACCTGCTCAAGCTCTCCAAGGCCTTGGCCGACGTCAACGGCAAAGGGTTCGATGGCTTCAACGAATCGCCCGAACTGGGTAAGAGCACCTGGAATATCGGCATAATCAAATACAAGGACGGCATCCTCTCCTTCACCGAGGACTTCCGTTATGGCGAGACGGCCGATAAGGATAAGCTGATCGAGAACTTCCAGAAGGCCACCGAGATGGCCGCCGAGGGAGTAACCTCGGCCCCTTATCTCCTCTACGATAAGAAGGGACCCCTCGTCTCGACCCTCATGAAATCCTACCGCCGCATGACCTGGAAGCTGTTCGATAAGCCGATGGCCATCGGGGGCGGGACCTATGCCAAGGAGGCCAAAAACTGCGTGGCCTACGGCTCGGCCTTCAAGGATCACCCCGGCGACATCCACTCGCCCAACGAATACATCTACATCGACGACTTCCTCGCCCAAATCGCGATCTACGCCGATGCCATCCACAGCTTGGGGCAATTAAAGAAGTGAGGGCCAGGAAGAAGAAATGGACCTCCCCCTTCGTCGGGGAGCATCCCGAACTCGTCCTGCCCCATATTGACCAGAACCTCCCCTTTTTCGAATACCCCCGCCTCTATCTGGAAATCGGGATCGGGAAGGGCGACTTCATCCTTGGGATGAGCAAAAAGCAGGATGGCCATTACCTCGGCATCGAGAAGGTGGTGGACGTCTTGGCCGTCGCGGCCAAGAAGCTATTGGATTCTGAATCCGCTAACGTCCTGCTCAGGTTGGGGGATTTCGATGAGGTCTACGAGGAGATAGCCGGATTGAGATTCGACGCCATCTACCTCAACTTCTCCGACCCCTGGCCGAAGAAGAAGCACGGCAAGAGGAGGCTCACCGAGCACAATAGGCTCGAGAAGATGGCCAAGATATTGAAGGATGATGGTTCCATCATCATCAAGACCGATAACTCCGGGCTCTATGAGTTCAGCAAGGAGGAGGTGCCGTTAACCTCCCTCCGAATCGTCTACGATAACCCCGATTACCCCGGGGATAGGGAAAACGACGAACAAAGCGAATATGAACGGAACTTCCGTTCCCAGGGAGTCGCCATCAAGCGGCTCATCCTCAAAAAAGGAGGAAACTAATATGTACAGGCTATTCTACGATCACGATGTCAATGGCGACGTCTTATTCTGCGTCTTCAAGATGGAGCCCACCCCAGATCGGGTGGAGAAGAAGGGCCAGTTGGCCGCCCTTTATAAGGGCGATGAGCTGATCGGCATCAACATCTTCGACCTCCAGAAGCTATGCAAGATAAAAAGCCACGGCCTGATCGTCACCCCCGACGATCGGCTGATCGACGCCCTCAACTCGTTGATTGAAAACGCCGGGCTACCCAAACTCCCATACTGCCGGGATTCCGGCTTTAAGGTGGGGGAGGTGGTTTCCCTCGAGGAGCACCCTCTCGATGAGAAGGCCCATATCGTCGGTCTGGACTTCGGCCCCCTCGGCAAGAAGGAGACCGTCTCCCGTTATAAGAATCTGGAGGTCGGCTCGCTTTTGGTGTGCGCCTTGGAGGGCACCATCAAATTCGATGGCTCCACCTTCCATGAATCGGTAATCAGGAACATCGGCCACCAGGCCGAGATCTGCTCGGGGAAGGAGCTCAGGGTCAACGATGACCTATCGGGCGCCTTCATCGCCGAAGGCTATCAGAAAGGCGAGGATTTCTTCCTCGACGGCAAATGAGATGGCTGAGGAAATAGAGATATCCCTTAAGGAAAAGGGAAAGATAAAGAGACTGACCGATAAAACCTTCAAGCTGGATGAGAGGATAGGGCAGGGCTATTACTCCGCGAACTACTTCCTCAAATCCCGGAACATCGTCGCCCACCAAGCCCCGGGCCACGTCGTGACCGAGCAGTTCTTCCAAAGGAAGGATGGGGCGATGGTCTGCGGGATCGACGAATGCATCGCCATCCTCCATAAATTCGCCAACCACCCGGAGAGGCTGAAGATATACGCCCTGAATGACGGGGATATCGTCTCCTCCGGCGAGCCGGTCCTTAAGATAAGTGGCCTCTACGAGGATTTTGGCTACCTCGAGTCGATAATCGACGGAATCTTGGCCAGAAGGAGCTCGGTGGCCACCAACACCCACGAGGTCGTTAAGGCCCTACGGGGCGCCGCCTGCTTCTCGATGGCCGATAGGCAGGATGATTACCTTACCCAGGCCGGCGATGGCTATGCCTCTTACGTGGCCGGGATAAAGGCCTTCTCCACCGACGCCCAGGGCTCCTGGGTCGGGGTTAAGGGGATGGGCACCATGCCGCACGCCCTCATCCAGATATGCGGGGGCGACGTCTGCAAGGCCGCGGACATCTACCACGCCGAATACCCCAATGAGCAGGTCACGGCCTTAATCGATTATCATAACCACGTCACCAGGGATGCCCTCATATTGGCCAAGCACCTCGGCCATACCCTTAAGGGTATCAGGGTCGATACCTCCAAATCCCTGATCGACCATTACTTCGACGATAAGGATACCAGCGGCTTCGATCCCCACGGGGTCTGCAAGGAGTTGATATTCGCCCTTCGGAAGACGTTGGACGAGAATGGCTTCGGCTACGTCAAGATCACCGTCTCCAGCGGCTTCACGGCCGAGAAGATCGATGAGTGGACCAAATTGGGGGTCCCGGTCGATATGTATGGGGTGGGGAGCGATCTGGTGGTGAATACCACCGTCGGCTTCACCGGCGACCTCGTCATATTGGATGGAATCCATCAGGCCAAGGAGGGGAGGGAGGATATCCCCTCGGATAGGCTTATTGAAGTCCCATATCCCGTCAATTGATAGATGCCCCGACCAAAGGGGCATCTTTTTTTGTATCCATCGGGGTTTTCCTGTTTTGGCACAAAAATAAACTAATTTGAATTTCCTTGAATTTATTTGGAATAGACCCGATAATCTAACTGGAGGTAAACCCATGGCAGTAAATTGGCTGAGCAATATCTCCCGTTACGGAAGCGTCTCGATATACCACTCCAATCTCACCTTCAACACCGTCTCGAGTGAGAGCCTCTCGGAGGCCTACCGGGTGCGGGTGGGGATAGATGATGGAATGGTGATCCTCGAGCCGCTTAGCAAGGAACGGGTCTTGAGGGGGGATATCGACGAGCACACCCTCTTCGAGATAAAGCGCAAAAGCTCGTATTCACGCATCTCGAGCACCGGATTGGTCAATAACCTCCTCTCGGCCCTCAAGCTGGAATTGAAGAGCGAGCCGTTGAAGTTAAAGACGATCTGGGATGCGGAAAGGAATTGCTTGATCATCAACGCGAAGGAGGAAGAGAAATGACCATCGACGCCTATATGTGGATTATCTGGCTATCCGTCTTCGTCATCGCCCTGGTAATCGAGGCCTTGGATACCGATCTTATCTCCCTCTGGTTTTCCGGGGGCGCGATCATCTCCCTGATACTCTCCTTCATCGAGGGAGTGGCCTGGTGGATTGAGATCATCGTCTTCGCCGTCGTATCCTGCGCATTGTTGCTATGCCTGAGGCCGATCGTGAAGAGATACCTCAACCGCGACGTCGTCTCCGCGAACATCGAGTCCATCATCCATAAAAAGGGTGAGTTGACCGATGGGATTGATCTGCTCCATAGCGGCGTCGTCTTAATCGGGGACGTCAGCTGGACCGCCATCGCCGAGAAGGAGGATGAAGTCATCGAGAAGGGGAGCATAGTCGAAGTCCTCGCCGTCAGCGGCAACAAATTGATCGTCCGCCCGTATAAACCCATAGAGAATAAGGAGGGAAAATAACCATGGAAGGCTGGCAAATCGCAATCTTAGTATTCGGAGTAATCATCGTACTCATCATCCTCATCTGCGCCCTGAACGTCAGGGTCGTCAAGCAAACCGACAAATATGTCGTTGAAAGGCTCGGCAAATACCACGCCACCTGGGGAGTTGGCATCCATTTCCTCATCCCCTTCATCGATCGGGTCACCAACAAGATCTCGATGAAGGAGCACGTGATGGACTTCGAGCCCCAAAGCGTCATCACCAAGGATAACGTCACCATGAAGATCGACACCGTCACCTTCTTCCAGGTGACCGACCCATATCTATACGCCTATGGCGTAAATAACCCGATCCAGGCCATCGAATACCTCTCGGCCACCACCCTGAGGAACATCATCGGTGATTTGGATTTGGACAGCACCCTCACCTCGCGCGACATCATCAACCAGAAGATGAGGGAGATCCTCGATAAGGCCACCGACCCCTGGGGCATCAAGGTCAATAGGGTCGAGGTGAAAAACATCCTCCCGCCCCAGGACATCCGCAACGCCATGGAACGCCAGATGCGGGCTGAGCGTGAAAAGAGGGAGAAGATCCTTTTGGCCGAGGGTGAGAAGCAATCGACCATCCTCATCGCCGAGGGTAAGAAGGAATCCATGATCCTCAACGCCGAGAGTGAGAAGCAGGCCAAAATCCTCCAGGCCGAAGGTGAAGCCGAAAGCCTATTGAAGACCAAACAGGCCGAGGCCGAGGGCATCAAGATGGTCAGGGACGCCGAGGCCGAGGGTTTGGTATCCTTAAAGGAGGCCGGGGCCGATGAGTCGGTATTGAGGCTACGTTACTTCGAGACCCTGGCGAAAGTGGGGGATGGCAAGTCCACCAAGATATTGCTCCCCTATGGCTTCGAGAAGGCCGGTAGCTTCGTGGCCGGCTTAGCCGAAAGCCTCAAGGACCCCGTCCCGGAAGAAACGGCTGAGGAATAAGGAATATAAGAATGCCCCAAATCCCGGATTTCGGGAGGTGGGGCTTTTCTTTTGGCCGCATATCCTCTTTATATAATATTGGCCTTTGCCTTGATAAAGTCTGAAAACCAACGCAATGCCATTTTCTGTAACCTTTGAAAAACCAATACATTTTTACCGGTAATGAAAGGGAACAAAATGGCGAAAAAACGACATGAAACAGCGTCAAAATCCACTAATTCGATAATTTTTCGTTAATTTGAAATTTGTGAAAGCATTTTCATTGCAAAAAGAAAAACTTTTCATAAAATGGGGGTGCTAAAGAGATAGGAATTCTTTAGGAGGACAGATTATGAATAATCTAAAGGATCGCGTGACGATCTATCAGGTCGCCCAAGCCGCCGGGGTTTCACTAGCCACCGTCAGCCGCGTCATCAACCATCAGGGCAACGTCACCGAGGCCACCAGGAAGAAGGTCGAGGAGACCATTCAGCGCCTTGGCTACCGCCCCTCGGGCTTGGCTCAGGCTTTGGCCACCAACAAAACCACCAACATCGGGGTCATCATCCCCTCGGCCAACTACGTCTACCTCTCCAATATGCTCAACGGCATCACCGACGTGGCCAAGGAGAAGGGGTTCCAGATCACCCTGTTCACCACCAGCCACTCCAAGGAGGAGGCCATCAACCAGATCGAGAAGGTCATCTCCTCCCACGTCGACGGGGCCATCGTCTTTGACGACGAGCTCAACCAGAGCGACATCGAGAAGATCGCCTCCTATAACGTCCCGAGCATCGTCATCAACTCCAAGTTCACCTCCGATAGGGTCGGGGGCATCTACTTCGACTATGATAAGGCCCTCTCCAAGGCCATCGAGGATCGTTATGCCGATGGGTATCAGGGCAGCATGTCCTTCCTCCACGTCCATAATTGCGGCCAACTCCTCTCGGCCTGCGAGAAAGCCTTCATCAAGAAGATGGAGGAGCTGGGCAAGGAATACCGCATCATCAACGCGGATGACTCCTACACCAGGACATATCAGGAATTCAGGGACATCTTCCAGAATACCAAAACCGGCTTCTACATCGCCTATCGCGACTCGATCGCCGCGGCCGTCATGAACGCGGCCACCGACTCCGGGCTTAAAGTCCCCGAGGACATCGAGGTCGTTTCCTTAGTCGGCACCAAATACTCCTACATCTTCCGTCCCCAGATGACGGCCTTCCACATCAATATGTCCGATGTCGGCAAAAGGGCCATGTACATGCTCGTCGACCTCATCGGCCAGAACCTCGTGGATAAGCTAAACCACTTCGACGCCGAGCTCGTCTACCGCGGCTCCACCAAACCATTAGGGATGTAAAAAAATAGCCGTTTGGATCGATCCAGACGGCTTTTTTGTATCTTCTTCAGTTGTTTACAAATTGTATACAACTGAGCACGATGGTATAATTTTTCTATGAAGAAAAAGACCTCAATCCGCTACTTTGGGAAGACCCCGGTTCGCGCCCTTTGGGATGATGGGAGATCGCTTTACCTCTACTCGGCTGTTGACTTGATCAAAGCCTTTGTCGATTCAAGTAACCCGAGGCTATATTGGAATGCTTTGAAGAGGCGCCATCCCCAGTTGGCCGGAATGACTTATCAAGGAAAACTCACCGCTTCCGATGGAAAGGCGTATCAAAGCGATCTGCTGGATGAAACGGGGGTTTCGGAAACGCTTTATCTCATCCCGCTTAAAGACCGCGATTCCCTTAGGGAATGGGTTAGGGGTGGTTCCTCCCCTTTAGATGAGAGATCCAAACAAAGGGCGCTTGCGCTATATGAGGGAGATTTGCTGAATGATTTTGAAATTGGTACCGTCAAGGGATTAAGACAGATTCATTCCTACCTTTTCGCTGGACTATATCCGTTTGCCGGAAAGGTCAGGGATAAAAATATCTCGAAGGGCGGGTTTCTTTTCGCCTCCTGGGATTCTCTTCCAAACGCCTTGGCAAAAATAGAAGCGATGGGGGAAGGAAGTTTTGAGGAAATCGTCGATAAATATGTGGAGATGAATGTCGCCCACCCCTTTATGGAGGGGAATGGGAGGGCGACGCGAATCTGGCTTGATCAAATGCTGAAGAGGGGGTTATCCTCCTGCATAGACTGGTCGAAGATTGGCAAAGAGGAGTACCTTCGCGCGATGGAAAAAAGCCCCCTGAACCCCGAACCACTCAAAGTCTTATTAAAACAGGCCCTATGCGAGGATGTCGAAAGCCGAGAAGTCTTCATGAAAGGCATCGATTATTCCTATTACTATGAGGAGATAGGCGATTGAATCATAAGTCGCCGAACCTATGGAAGCTATAAATAAGTATGGGGCGCTTTGACCGTCGCTCGTTCGGGCGAACCGAAGAAGAGCGCGTTGAGTTGTCTTCATATCGTATACAGCTGAATTAAGGGACCTTGCAGCAAAGTCGGGAGTATCCCCACAGCGGCAGCAAAACTCGTCAAAGTGCTTTGTGGGCCCACCTGCCGGATTAAAATGTTCTTCCTTTTGCCAAGACGGACGCATACACGAATGCCCCTTTACCATAATTTTTACGTATCGTCGTAAAATTTACGGTATTTATTAATCTGAAAATATAAGGACATCAGCTTTTTGCTCGGCTATGTTTTACCAATAAAACTAATCTGGAAACTGTTTCATTGGAATAGCCAGCCCGTTGAGAGGTTGAGCTTTTCCTAAATCCTATTCTTTTCTTCGTATAGCCGATATAGAGATAGTACAAGCCCAATCCCGGCCACGACTGGGAAGGCGATTAAGAAAGAGCCGTTGGATAATCCGAATAAAGGCGCCCCCTGGACGCAGATTAATAACGATAACAGGAAGCAATATCCCATAAATATCGGGTTGAGGAGGGGAAAGATTGCCCTTTTGCCTAGACTCGCCCAGATGGATAAAGACCCGCAGGTTAACCCGACTAGGCAGGCCAATAGGCGGAAGAAATACAGCGAAAACCCAGTTCCCGGATTCTCGAAGAGGGTATAGATGCCCTGCGATAATTGGATGGCCTCCAAAACGGCGAAAAGGGAATAGAGGAGGATGGATAAGCAGGCCGTTACGGTCTTTATTATCTTCTCGATCCTAAGCCACATAATTGCCCCCTATGATGGCTTCGCACATATCTGAGGCCACGAAATCGGCGATATAGACGCCCGGCGCCTGCTTTCCATCTTCCAGCAGGGAGATGAACCAGGGGTTGATGGTCTTGGCGATCGATGGGGCGTAGCTTGGCGGGAATGATGAGGTGAGATACCCCGAGAGGAAATTGAGGTGGAGCCTCGAATCGTCATCTTGGCTATGGGCCATGGTCGATAGGATCTCATCTTGCTTATCGGAGGCGTCGGTGAGCCGGTAATGGTCCTGGACGTAGAGGTAATCACCGAGCTCAAAGCTATTGCTTTCCTCAGCACCATCGGGATCTTGCCACCCATCGTAGGATGCTAGCCCAATCGAGCTGTCCGCATAACGCGATAGTTGATGGATATAGCCACGGGCCTCTCCGACCGTCTCGGGGAGAATGGTGGAGCTACTCCAAATCGAAGCGGCCCCGGAGGATATCTCCCCCAATAGGGCATCCTCAAAGCTAAGTTTTGAATTGACCGATTCATCCTCCATCTTGATGGAGACCAATAGGAATTCCTCGGGGTGCTCCTTTAAAAAGGAGGAGAAGGAGGAGAGGACATCCTGAAATAGCAGACTCTCGTCGACCACCCCGTGGATGACCTTCAGTTCGTTGTTATATAGCTGCAGCCTCAAGTCGAAGAAGCGGACCCCGACGTTTAATTGGCCGGCGATATCGAGATCCTGGCATTTACCACTTAGCTCGGCGATCGAATATAGGGCCCCGGAGTCGTGGGAACCGGGGATCATCAATGAGTTTATCTTGGTGGAGTCGTCGATTTTAGATAGCCAGGAGGAGTATTCGCCCTCCTCGGGGTAGGCGGAGGAGAAATTGAGGAAGCCAAAGCCCGTGAAAATGACCCCGGCCACCACCAAAGTGCCGGCGCCCAATAGGCTGATGATCGATTTCCTCATGTTGCTATGATGATAACATCATGCCCCGTTTTGGGTCGAGCCGTGTAATCGGCTAAATCATGGCTTTCCATAAGGAAAAAAGGCTATTTTCTGCTTCTTGCAATTGCTAGGTCTCCTATGGATAATATTAGGGCGCTTAAGCCATGGATCGTTGGTGTAGTGGTCCAACATGTCTCCCTGTCACGGAGAAGATCACGGGTTCGAATCCCGTACGATCCGCCAAGCGTGTGGTCCGGTAGCTCAGCTGGTAGAGCAGTGGACTGAAAATCCACGTGTCGGGGGTTCAACTCCCCCTTGGACCACCAATTGTTCATCCAGGCGAACCCCAGTTTGTCTATGTAGATAGATACACAGTAGGGATAGCCTTCGATAATACTGCTCTCATCGAAAGATTCTCGAAAAAAGGTGAGATCGAAAAGTTCTGGAAAAGTCTCAGTGATGGGACGTGGCGAGAACTAATAAAGGCTGACAAGGACTGAAAGGTCCCTGTCAGCCTTTTTCTTTTCCACCCCTATTGTTACGTTTCATTTCGATCAAATATAATCGGCCAAGCATCGGACACGGCTAAACCGATTTCATTTATTTTTTTGCTCCTAAAACTGTTTTTTGGCCGTGATTGCCTTCAAAAGACTTTGAATATATAGAGTCCATGATCGTTAAACCATTGAAGAAACTATACTAGGCATTCATATCTATAACCTTGGCATGAAATATTCTGGCCGGCTTATGCCCAATAGCGGTTTTATGGCGGTTTAAAACGCTCTAATCGACATTTGGCGGTTTTAATGACGGTTTATGACGGTATAAATTGCATTCTGTGACGGATTAAAGTACAATTATCGTGTAGATAGGAGAATTAATATATGTTAATCGAATCTAATCTAGTGGAACTCAAGCAGAAATATTCAAACACCATTTGCAAAGAGATAGTCTCATTTCTAAACGCCGAAGGAGGAAACATCTATATCGGTGTAAAAGACGATGGGGAAATCGTCGGGGTCGATGATGTTGATCAAGTGTGCAGAGATCTTGCCGATGTGATAACCAATCAAATCGAACCGAATCCCCAGGATATCGTAAAAACGGAACTTATCTATAACGAAGGGAAAACGATAGTCAATGTGGCTATTAAAAAAGGAAGCAGTCCGATTTATTGTCAAAAGAAATATGGTTTTTCGTCGACAGGCTGCTCCATAAGAGTTGGTACGACCTGCCGCGAAATGACCCAAGAGCAAATCAGGGTTCGCTATGAAAAGCGTTTCTTCAATAACGACATTTTGGTGAGTTCTCCCACTAGTTACGGTTTGATATCTTTTAAAACATTGAAGATCTATTATTCTGAGAAAGGCTTTCATTTGAATGACAATTCCTTTGAGACGAATCTGTTTTTAAGGAACGCGGATGGTGAATACAACAAACTCGCCGAGTTGATGTCTGATAGAAATACGATTCCTTTGATCTTTGTGAAATTCAAAGGAACCGACAAGGTTTCGATTTCTCAGAGAAGCGACTACGGGAATCAATGTCTGCTGTTTGCCTATGAACAGCTGATGAACAGGATTTCTGCTGAGAATATATGTGTCACGGACACAACCGTAAGGCCTAGGAAAGACATATATCTTTTCAATTTTGATGCCGTCAATGAGGCTGTTGTTAATGCGCTGGTGCATAATGATTGGAGCATAACCGAACCGCTGGTTTCTTTTTTCTCGGATAGGATAGAAATTCTCTCGCATGGGGGTCTCCCGCATAATCAAACCAAAGAGCAATTTTTCAAAGGTATAAGCAGGCCGAGAAACGAAAAGCTAATGAGGATCTTCCTCGATATGGGGATAGTTGAGCATACAGGTCACGGCGTCCCGGTGATAGTTTCGGAATACGGGGAAGGCGCTTTCGAGATCACAGATTCCTATATAAATGTCATTATCCCGTTTAATAAGGCTGTTCTGGAAAAGCAGAATTTCGGTCTAAGCGTTGGTCTAAACGATGGTTTAAGCGGCGGCTTAAATCTCAGCGATACAGAAAACGAGATTATCGGTTTGCTTTTGTCGAATCCGAGCCATACCTCAATTTCGCTATCCCAGGAAACCGGGAAAAGTCTGAGAACCGTCGAAAGAGCGCTTGCCAGTTTGCAGAAAAAAGGCCTCATCATAAGGGTGGGGTCCAAAAAGATGGGTAGGTGGAAGGTGATCAAATGAATTATACGTTAAATGCAAGTTAAGGGGCATAAACTTACAAAATACTCAATTTTCTTGCCCCTTAAACGTCATTTATCGGTTGCAGTCATATATATGTATTTTGACATGCTTATCAGCATCGTATATGTGAGGCTAAATCTTTCCGGTGAGTTCAATTGTCGGCATATGAAGGTGCGACTTTTCCAAATAGATAAGCAACTAGGTATTCAAAATTATGTGTTGAATTCGATGCTTTTTCAAAATAAATATCGAGTTCGTCTAGTACGACATCTGGTCCACCATTTGTATCAGTAGGCGACCCCGGAATTCTACGTTCATAGATACGTAGTCGTGGGTCGCTTTTAATACTAAGGCCCTTGTCGAGAGATTTTCGAAAAAAAGGGGGAGATCGAGCTGTTCTGGAAAAGTATCTCTGATGGTACGTGGCCCGAACTAATAAAGACCGCCAAGGATTGAGGCCTTGGCGGTTTTTGATATGCAATCTAAATCCTAGGCAAACAAAAGGGAACGTCTTATGAGTTGCTGAGGAGAGTTTAAACTGAAAGAATCAATTAACTTTTGCCTAGGGCATTGGAAAACGCGAAATGATGTAATACAATGTGATACAGATAGGAGGACCGTCTAAATGAGCATCTCAATCAGAATGACCAAAGAGCAAGAGCAACTTGCAAAAAGCTATGCGCAATTAAAGGGCATGACCCTCAGCGAAGCCATCAAGAAAGTCTATTTCGAGGCAATTGAAGACGAATTCGATATAGCCATCGCCGACGAGAGGATGGTCGCTATCGATGAAGGTAAGGAAAAGACCATTTCCTGGGAAGAAGTCCAGAAGAACAATGGCCTTTTATAAGATCGAGTTTTCGAAGGAAGCTGCGAAGGAATTCACTAAGTTCGACGGCTACACCAAAAGGATGATCCAGTCGTGGATCAATAAGCATTTGACTAATGTCGAGAACCCTAGACTTAGTGGGAAAGCCCTCAAGGGCAACCTCAAAGACTATTGGCGTTACCGAATCGGAGACTACCGCATGGTGTGTGAGATCAAAGACGATAAGCTCATAATCCTCGTCATCGCCATCGGCCATCGAAGGGAAATCTACGATAGATAGTGTCTTCAAGAGGATGGGGCGGAAGAAAATTCTGCCCTATTTTTATTGCCATAAACATTTTGCCTATTCCTCGGAAGCAGAGACCCTCTCAGACGGCGTGAAACGTTCGAGGCTGTGAATTGGTGATGGGGACATGAGACAGCCGTACACCAAAACAATCGAATAGACATATAAGTAAATTTCGTGATGTATTCGATGCTTTTTCAAAAACAGACGGTGGTTCGTCTGGTACGACAGCTGGTCCACCATTGAAAAAATAGACCCGGCGTGAGCTGGGTCCTTTTTTGTTTCCGGAAGCAATCACATATCGCCCATGTACATGCTCGCGTAGCCCGCGCAGAAGACGATGGAGAAGAAGATGAGGAAGATGTTGACGACGAATAGGGCATAGGAGATGAAGCGGAGCCAGACGTTGTCCCTAAACCGGAGCGAGAATCCGGCCAAAGCCGAATTAGCAAAGCAGCTGATCATCCCGATCAGGACGATGGGGTTTCCGTTCCTGATTAAGGTGATCGCCAGGGGGCTGATGGTAAAGGGGACCCTATCTGGCGAGGTGCCCGGGGCATATTGATAATTCGCATAGTCGTAATAGGAGCCCTGCACGATGGGAAGAAAGCTCAGGATGGCCGCACTCAGGGTGATGAGTATGATCACGATCTGGAGGACGAGGTTTAGCTTATGGATGGTATCCAACTGCCTCAACGCCAGGGTGGCCGTGTCATCCTCATCGACTAAATCGGATATCTTGACGCCAAAGAAGAGGGCGAGCTTTTCGATCGTCTCCCTGGTGGGGTAGGCGGCCCCGTTCTCGTATTTGCTGATCAGGGTCCTCGAGACGAAGATCTCCTTGGCAAGTTCCTCCTGCGTGAGGTTCTTCTGCTTTCTTAATTCTTTTAGCTTGTAGGGGAAATTCATGGCGTCATCCCTCCTGAGGCTATGTTAGCAAAGCATAGGGAGTAACTCTCGTGAATGATGGATTCACCGATGTGAAATCGGAATGTGAATCCCTTTATGCCTTGTTCGCTTTATGTTTCAACTTGGGCAATAGCCTCGTCTCGGCTAAGGCCAATAAGGCGGCGAATAATAAGCTCACCCCCACGACGATCCAGGGGAAGTGGGTGGAGTAGAAATCTCCCGTGATCCCATTGGCCATGAAGATGTCTTTTAAAAGCACCCCGATCAGGTAATGGAAGACATAGATATATAAAGAGCCCCAGCGGCCAAAGGCGGCTATGAGGTTGTCTTTGATGAGGGTGGGGTAGGAGAGGCAACAAAGGAAAGACAAAGCGGCGGTGGACACCTTGAAGATCTGGGAGATGTCGAGGCCAAAGGCTTTGTTATTGACCGCGTAGTACATGAGGATGTAGGAGAGGATCAGGGCGGATATCCAGTAACGGCCTTCGATTTTAAGCAAGCTTTCTTCCTTCGCGTGGATGAAGTAGCCCAAAGCCAGCATCGGGAGGGCCCCGACCAAAACGTTCCCGGATAAATGCCAGTCAGCCCCGAAGGAATTGGTGTAGGTCTCCATCCCAATCCGGAGCAATATCAGGAAGGGCAGGGCGATGGCCAAGGGTTTTCTAAGCCTCTTCTTTTCGACCAGATACATGATCAGGTAGCCATATAGCAAAGCCAGCAAGAACCAGAGGTGGTCCCCATGGATGAACTCAAAGTCACCCAAGACGATGAGCCTCAAATAGAAGAGGGGATTGGTGAAGTAGGTGCTTGCCCATTCGGCGATGGTGCCTAAGGTTGCCTTTTCGATGATCGTGAATATCAGATAGATGAGCACAGACACTAAAGTCAGGTTTAAAATCCGGCGCGTTCTCCTTAGAATCGTCGGCGAATTGTCGGTGTTTTCGCCTTTATAGCAGGAATATCCGCTTATGAGGAAAAAGACGATTACCCCGGTGGTGCCGATGGAGGCGAAGAAGTTACCGATAGGCCCCTCGA
This sequence comes from Bacillota bacterium, assembly GCA_030537155.1. Classification (GTDB taxonomy): domain Bacteria; phylum Bacillota_I; class Bacilli_A; order RFN20; family CAG-826; genus Alloenteromonas. The sequence goes on along the minus strand of JAUNOH010000005.1, from coordinate 40,355 downwards.
AGGGAAAATGGACGAAGATGACCCCGACGGCCAAAATCAGTTTGAATATATCCAGGAGATTATTCCTTTTAACCATTTGTCCCCCCAAGCTAAATGAATGGGCTCGCCCAATTCAGATGAAATGACACGGGAATTCTACTTTTATGAGCGACATAAAAGCAATAAAACCAAGTGTTAATCATGATTATTTTCAATTCTTGAACGACTCGTGTACAAAAATTCGGCTCCATTCATAGCCAAATTCTTCAAATCATGAATTTATTCGATTGGCGTAAAGCTTTTGAGGAGAAATCCGAAAGATTGCGTAATTCGTAAACGGTAGGGGTGGGGTGTTTTCAGCGACCCAAGGAACACGTAACTTTAAAAACTTCATAATGAACAAGAAATATGCGACACAAATGCGCGAATGAATACTTATGATACGCGACGAAGGTTGAATAACGGCAAATATTGAGGATTTTTGCGACACACGCTTAAGCGTGCTTGATTTTTTACAATTTCAAATGCTGAAAATGAGTGCGATAATCACCCTGAATATCTATGAAACTGAGAAAGCGGAATAAAGATATATCAAACACTTCGTCCGAAATAAAGCTCGGCAAAGGAAAGAGGCATAGGCTTTCACATCCAGCTTTCATTTTGGTCTTGGCAATTGTTTCCTGCATTGGGGTTGGTTTCTCGTCGTGGAATGTGGGTAACACGTCGGCATTTGTCGAAATAGACGCTACCGTGGGCAAACTAGTCACCGGTACAGTTGTGGCGGATTGCTTTGTTTCCGCCAGTGTTAATGCAGACTTCTCAGTTTGTGATCAAGGTCTCGACGTTGCCGGAGAGGTTGTCGATAGCGCAGACCTCGTTTATGAGATTGGTTTTAACGCAGCGGAGGCGAGCGATAACAATTTATTGACTAGCTCGACTGACGGTAGTGTTTTTTCTTTCACAATCGATTTTCGTGTAACAACTCGGGAATATTGAGTTCAAGCTCGTATTTCGGCGGAATATCTTTAACTTCCTCCACCGATACCGGCTACTATTCTGAGCAATCAATTGAACTGTCTAATAGCGACGAGAGCTCACTAACCTATGGTGTGTCAATGTTGTGTTCGAGTGATGTGCTCACCATTTCGGATACTACCTATTTCTATCTCTCCTTTGGGTTTACTGGAAATTTCTACTCTTTGATTACTGTCAGCCCGCTCACTTTTAATTTGTCGATTTTCAAGGAGCTGGCTTGAAATGAAAAAGGCTCTTGGAAAAATCTTTATGTTTCTAGGGGTTTTTCTCTCCATTCTTTGCGTAACCATTGGTGAAGCTTCTTGGGTTTGGGACGCCGAATACACGGTTAATAGCGCCAGTGTCAGTAACACAATTTCGACTACGACCGCCCTTTGTTACAACAGCTCTACAGGAACTCAGTACACTTCAATTTCCGCGGCCCTTAATTCAGCTTCCGCTAACAGCACCGTTTATGTTTACACCGGGCAATCCATCGACTGTGAAACAACATTAACCATTCCGAGCGGTGTTACATTGTGCCTTCCTTTTCAAGGCAAAGCTAAATCAAGCGATACTACCAGCCCTATGTATCGGTTAGACAGCGCGGACAACAGGGACGCTTATGGCGGCAAGGCAGGGGATCAAAGCTCCAGCAACGTTAATTTGTATCGCCGGATCCTCCTGAATATGAGGGAAGGAGCCGATATTGTTGTCAACGGGACTTTGCAAATAGGTGGGGTTGCGAGCGTTAGTGGAAACAATGGCTACTATAGCGAAATTAATTTGGGATTCGGAAGTTCGATTACCGTTAACGGGACCCTAGATTGCTTCGGCTATATCAAAGAAAGCTATGACGATTACGCAAACCCATTTCAAGAGTCGAATAGTGGAATCATTAATAACTCATTCGATCAAGATAGGTACCTTTTGCTTAATTCCGGATCCGTGATGAACACATTCATAGCAACATACGATGCTGGCTCGCAGGGACGTTTAGGGAGCTTGCTTACAGCGAATCAGGTTCCATTTTGGACGTTCGATCTTCCGGCATCCCAGACTTATACAACTATTAATTGTGGAGCCAAGCTTAATGCGGATATTCTCATGGTTGGACCGAGTGGCACCGCCATGAGCAAAACTGTAACGATGATAACTAACAATACTTCCGAAGAATCCATGTTCTATATGTCGTCGGGTTCGATAACCATGGAGTATTATCCAACGGATGTTAGATATACCTTGAGGGATTACAGTGCAAAAACGAATATAGTTTTTGCCGGGGAGGCGACGCTAGGCTACCTCTATTATTCGGTAAGCATGTCTGGCATAAGCGCCACCCTTGATACTAGAAATTGTTTTCTACCAGTTTCGTGCAAAATGAATATGTATATTCAAAGTGGGGCAGTTTTCACTATGCCTTACCGTATGAAGTTCCTTTTAGGATCATATATGGAGGTGCTGCAGGGCGGGACTTTTAACGTCAATAACGAATTGATTTTTCATGATGCGGCCGGAGCGGTGTTGAGCAGCGACGATGCGTCGGTTCTATATTCGTATGACGGTGGTGAAGACGCCCAATTCATAATGAATGGCACCTTGGCTTTGAATACAGATGGTAGCGGGAACGCTGCGCTTGGAGCCAATATTCAGCATACGACCCTGGTCGAAGGAGGGGCGGTTTTGGATTTTTCGTTGGCGCCCGCATCTACGCAGTTCACCGTGACATCTGATGAGGGATATGCGGGCAGCAGCTGCAGCGTAATAACTACAGGGATTATGTATAACACCCCCACAAATGAGATCGTGAATTCTAATTTCACTGCGCCTGCGACTTACACATCTATTTTTTACGATAGTCAATATTGTTGGGCCGGGGCCTTTGCAACCACGCATACCTTGACGGTGGTTGTCGAGGACGTTTCGTTCGCACACAGCGTTTATGGCTACGAAATTTTCCAAAGCTCTAGCGAAAGCGGCGAAACCACCAGTCTGGGCACCAGTGCGTCTTCGTTCAATATCGATATCGGAATGTACATAAAGATTAATGTTACGAGGACGCGAACATATTCTCTTAAGGATTCGTCGGGTACCGATGTGACCAGTTTGGTTAACGGATCACTTTTCCTCATGGATGACGACTATACTTTGACCATTACCCCTGCCGAAGCCGTGTCATTATCTTTCTACTACGACATTAAGACGGGCGAGACCAAGTGGAGCGGCGATGGCCAAGGATGGAATTCAGGTACCGGCCACTTCTCGTGGGTTGTCTACGAGTCCTGGAATAAGAATGACTCTAGTAGCTATTATTCGGTTGGTCAGAGCACTGGCATGGGGTCGACTAGCAAACCATCCACCTCGGTTGTTTATGTTGCTTTCGGAGCTTATTTCAAACTGCAATATGTATTGACCGGGACGTCCTCTTTGATGAATTACGCCGCCAATCAAGACGTTAAAACCGAGACTAATTTGGACGGCCTTTCTGTGGAAAACGACTCTTCCTACAGCTTCACCAATACGGTGACATGCAATCCGGCCGATATGGGACTTAACGGCTATTCTGATCCATTTACCGCAGGGGCAAATTATGACCTCACTGCTTATTGGTACTATTCTCAATCATGCATTTTGGCTGGTTCCATGATCTCGATGGCGGACGGCTCCCCGAAAGCAGTGGAAGACATTTCTTTAGAAGACACAGTGATGTCCTACAGTTTCTTTAACGGATGCTACGAAGAAGCTTCTGTTATCTATATCGAAAGGAGGGAAGAGGTTGAACGTCATGTTGTCACTGTGTTCTTCGACGACGGGACGTATTTAGAAACATCGGGCGGCCAATCATATTTCGATTTGGAAACTTTGGAGTATTTCACAATCGATTCGAGCGATGAAGAACATATTGGAAAATCGGTCCTTGCCTACGAGGACGGGGCGGTTTCGTCTAAGACAGTTACAAGAATCGAAGAAGAGACTCGAGCAGTCGAAGTGTATGACATCATAACCGAAAACAATTGGAATTTCGTTGCAAACGGTATTCTTACTGTTATTCCGGAAGTCTTCAATTTGAATATTTTCGAAGTCGGCGAAGACCTCAAATATGACGAGGAGCTAATGGAACAGGACATTGCGGCATATGGACTATATACATACGACGATTTCTCCGCATATGTTTCATACGAGCAATTCACGCGGTACAACGTTAAATATTTAAAAGTTGCAGTGGGCAAAGGGTTGATTACCGAAGAAGAGATGCTTTCCTATTTCTTAGGATATAAACATCACGGAATTGAATAATGTAACTTCAGGCCGTCTCCCTTGTCCCCTTCCAGATTGCCAAGCAATAGCTAATCCGATTTTCATGTTTGCTATGGCTTGTTATACAATCAACTCATGAACTCCCTAATCAACCTCCCCGCCCTCTTCCATGAGTCGGATTCCCGCTTTTGCTATGCCCTGGATGAGCATACGGCCTTAGTCACGTTATTGGCCGCCAAAGGCGACCCAAACCTTAAGCGTGCCTCCATCATCTACCAAGGCAAATTCCGCGGCGTAAAAGACCAAAAGAAGGTTGATTTGGCCCTATCCTATTCGGACTCCCTACATGACTATTACCAAACCACCTTATATCTCCCGGATGTCCGCATCATCTATGTCTTTGAGTTAGAGGATACCCAAGGAAATATCGTCTATTTCTCCGAGGCCGGAGTGAGTGATACCTACGAGATGGGGGAGACCTGCTACAACGTCTTTCAGCTACCCTATATCAACCCAAGCGACGTCATCTATCCAAATAGGAAATTCGCCGACAGGGTGTTCTATCAGATATTCCCTGACCGCTTCTGCAGAGACGAGTCATTGCCTCATTCCAAGACATTGATAAAGTGGGGCGATCCAGTCGGGATAGGGACCTTCGCCGGTGGCAACCTCAAAGGCATAAAAAGCAAGATCGGATACCTCAAGGAACTGGGCATAGGTGGCATCTATCTAAACCCCGTCTGGAAAGGCTCCACTAACCATAAATACGACACCATCGAATATGGCTCGGTAGATCCCGATTTCGGCACCGATGAGGACCTAAAAGAATTAGCGGACGAATGCCACAAAAACGACGTATTGCTCATATTGGATATGGTTTACAACCATATGTCCTGCCAAAACCCGATATTCAAGGATGTGGTGGCAAAAGGCAGGGAATCGCCATATTACGATTGGTTCCTTATCCATGGCGAGAAGCCCAGTTTCGAGAAGGGGAACTATGAATCATTCGGCCTCCATCCCTATATGCCGAAGAACAACCTAAACGATAGGGGATCCGCGAATTATTTCCTTAAAATCAGCAGGGAGATATACGAGAAATACCATCCCGATGGCTTCCGCCTCGACGTGGGCGATGAATGCGCTCATACCTTCTGGAGGAAACTCCATTTCGCCATGCGTGAGTTAGACCCCGATTTTCTCCTCTTGGGCGAGGATTGGCATAACGGGGAGAGCTTCCTGAATTATGGCGACCAATTCGACTCCATCATGAACTATGGCTTCACCCGCCTGGCCGAGGAGTTCTTCGTCGATAAGCGATATGGCGCCAAAGCGATGGCCGATAACCTCAATGGGTTATGGGCCAGGTATAAGGAGCCGGTCAACCATAACCTCCTTAACCTCATCGATAGTCACGACAAGAAGAGGCTATTAGACGAATGCGGCTTCAACCGCGACGTCTATCTATCGGCCCACCTATTGATGTTCCTTTATCCCGGATTGCCCAGCCTCTATTACGGGGATGAAGTGGGGCTACCCGGAAAAGATAATATTGATTGCCGTAGATGCTTCCCCTGGGATGAGGCAGGACAAGATAAGTTCATCTATAAATACATAAAGGAGATGATAGCCATCAGGAACTCCTATCCGCTGGTGGACGCCAAAAGGGAATTCAAGGAGAGGGATGGCCTATTGGAGGTCTCCTATCAAAGCGAGAATGGATCGTTATTGATACTCTGGAACGCGACCAACGAAAAGATAGCCATCAAGGAGAAGGATCCGGATTTATCCCTCAATTACGATGGGGAATCCATCCTCCCCAATGGTTTCTTCGTAAAAAGATCATGAGTCGGAAAGGGAATTAACCAGCTATGCTGGTTTTTTCTGTGCCTATGTGAGCGTGTCAACCATCAGTTGACAAAATGAAAGGTGGAGTTGTTAGACTGATGGGGCTTTTGAAAATAGGATAATGGCCAAAGGAGATAAGCAACGAACATCGCGATCGCAAATAGGCTAATGGAATTATGGAAGAGGCGCGGATACTCACAAGAGGAACTGGGGGAGAAGATCGGGGTCTCCCGCCAGGCCGTCTCCAAGTGGGAGAGGGCCGAATCCAGCCCCGACATCGATAATCTGATCTCCCTAGCCAAGCTATATGGCATCACCATCGACGAATTGCTCGATACCGAAAAGCCCGTGGAGGAGACCAATTTCTCCAGTGAGGAGCCGGCCGTGGCCGAGGCGGCGGATAAGAAAGCGCCCGAGGATGATGACGAGGACGATGAGGAAGGTGGCGATAAAATCGTCGATATCGATATCCCGGGCTTCAAGATGAGCGTAGATCGGTTGAAGAAATTGAAGAGGCTGGACGAGTTGGATAGGCTTGACGATATGCTCGATCTCGACGATGAGGATCTGAAGAACATGAAGATCGATGGCGACGAGGTCACGATCGAGAAAAACGGGGTCAAGCTCCGCGTGAGCGGGAACGCCGTCTTCATCAACTCCAAGGGGAAAAAGTTCCGGATCAGGGGAGATGAGAAGGAGGAAGGGGATTAATCCCCTTTTCTTTTATCAGGCAGGTGGCCTATCATTGATTAGCTATGACTAACAAGATTAAGGTCGCCACTGGAAGCGTGGCTGAGACATTGATAATCCCCCTGTATGGGAGGAAGCTCTGCAGCCAGATATACCCCCAGCTATTCCAAGACGAGGAAGCGGCGGGGGCCATTGAGAAACTAGACTATGACTTCTCCTTTTTGGCGAAGAAGATGAATAAATATTTCTATCGCTTCGGGATCCTCGAGGTGGCCATGCGGCAATATGATGCCAAATTGGAGATAGAGGAATATTTATCAAAGCACCCCAAAGCGGCGGTGGTAAACCTCGGCTGCGGCCTCGATCGAAGCGGGGAATCCTCTTCCAATGGCCAGTGCCATATCTATAACGTCGATTTCCCCGACGTCATCAAGCTGAGGGAATCTTTATTCCCGCCTAAGGAAAACGAGACCAGCATAGCCGGCAATCTCAACGAGTATTCCTGGATGGAAGGCATCGACGCTAGCCATGGGGCCATCTTCTTCGCCCTGGGCGTCTTCTATTACCTCAGCAGAGAAGAGGTGGAGTCTTTGATCCTATCGTTATCCAAACGCTTCCCCGGGGCCCGGCTCATCTTCGACATCGGGAGCAAAAAGGCCGTCAAGACGATGAACAAGCAATATCTGAAGAAGGGGAAGATGAAGGTCTCCTCGCTATTCTACCTAAACGATATAAGTGAATTGTCGGCGATATCCAAAGATATAGCGGTATCCGGAAAGGGTTATATGCTCGGGTATGTGGATTTAAGGAAAGATAAGAAGATACCGTGGTTATTCCGCTTCATGTGTAAATTGGCCGACGGGCCGATATATAAGATGAAAATCGTAAGCGTCGATTTCCTAGCTGAGGATATAAAGGCGTTATAATGCTCGTATGGAAAAAAGAATAAGCGAAACCGAGATCTCCTATTATTGGGATGATAAGAAGCTGGCCTTCGTCCGCTTCCAGATAAAGGATGGGGTGTTAGACATCCTCCAAACCGTGGTTGATCCCTCCCTAAGGGGGCAGGGGATCGCCGGGAAGCTCATGGAGGAGGTGAAGGGGTATTGCCTCGAGAAGGGATATTCCTACAAAGCCACCTGCTCCTATGCCATAAAGTACTTCTCCAGCGGGAAGCACCAAGGCTATATCGGATAAAGCAAAGCCGCCTGAGTTCGATGCTCGGGCGGTTTTTAACGTGACCACTAAACTTGTTACTCCAAAACTAGAGTGACAAGTTTGATTCGGCCCTCAGCGCCTCCAATAATCGCTGATTTTTATTCAACGTGGCTTCGGTGTATCCGTTTTTGGCAAGAAGATGCGCGAGGCACCATTCCTCGCTTTGGGTATGGTAGGACTCATAGAGGCTATATATGTCCTTCACGTCGAAGAGTCGATAGAAGGCCCTGCTCGATAATTCCCTCGTGTAGCATACGTATCTGGCAAAATAACCCAACCAATACATTCCCTCACTTGAATATTTGCCTTTGCCATATTGGCTAGGTCCGTATTGCCTTTGGATGGATTCAAAGGCCTCATTAAAATCGAGGGATTGAATCGAGCTATCCCCATCATCGAGGGTGGCGGCGTAATCGGAGAGGAAAAACCGCCTGAGGAAAACGGGTGAGGATTCCCCGCAGGCTTTGATAGATTGCTCGAATAGTTCGCCCTGGAAGCTCGCCAATTCTAGTCCGTTCGCGTCAAATTCCCTCATTTAAACACCTCGTCGATATATCGGCCTTCTCTCCGATATTCCCTTTTTGCCAAATCGAGTTTTGTTTGGATTTCATGTGCGCGTTCCGCCGAACCTGCCTTGCTGGCTTCTTTCTCCGGGGCGCTGATATACATCCGCTCGATTTCCTTCAACGAGGAAACGGCTTTTTCCGTTTTGAAAACGTATTGTTTGCCTAGCCTGGAGGCTGAGAGGGCATGGACGGCCTGCACGTCGGTGATCTGCCCGATGGCGAATTGCTGCATGACCCGATACATCTTATTGTCGGCGATTGGGGCGATTATGACATCGTAATCTTGCTGCTTCTTTATGATATCCAGTAGCTTATTATTGCCTTCGTATTTAACAAGCGATCCGCGGTAATAGCAGATGGATAGCATCCACTCCAAATCGCTTTGCAGTCTCAATACCCTTAGTCCGCCTAAATCCGTCTTGAAGGCGTAGACGCTCGAGTTGGGGTCCCCTTCGACAAAGCATAAAGCGGACGAATAGCTTTCCTCACAATAGAACCCATTGGAGAAGTCGCAGTTTTTCCTTGAGCCTTTCGGATCCACTTCATCCACCCCGTTGCTGGATCCGTGGAAGAGGAGAACCTCGCCATTATTCAGGCCCTCCCCGTATATCTCTTCCTTGGCTTTATTTAACCTGAGCCCTTTTTTATAGGCGAAACCGTAGAAGGCCTCTAAGATGTTCCGAGATGGGTCATTATTTTTCAGGGCGTCGTAAAAGCTGGACTCCGGAATCTTCGCCCCTTCGGCTATTTTGCCTAGAGGCATAGTGAGTGATTCGGCGACTAAATGGACGTCTTTTTCAAAGCGGTAACGGTTTTCCATGCATCTAGTATATCGCTGAATCGACTATTTTTAAACTTGTTACTCCAAAACTAGAGTGACAAGTTCGACTCATTGAGCCCTATATAGCAGGCAATACAGTGCCTATTAAAGGGAAAATATGTGCGTAGCAGGCAAAAGACGCGTGTTATAAACATCAAAACAGCGGCTAGATGAGTGGCCTTCATGCCGCCTGATTTTCCTCCATGCAACCGCTGGTTGACAGATTGTAAGCCCCGGTTGGTGGGTGCAACCACCCATTTTCCATACCATTTGGAAAAAGGAGGATCCATCCATGGTTGATTCAAGCGCGTGTTAAAGTAAAATCACTTCTATGAAAAAGAGGAAGGGCGGGACATTAAAGCGCTCGATGGCCTATTGCTATCGGGAGAGTTGGGCCACCAGCAAATGGCGCACTTTGGCCATGCCGATTTACGTCATCGTCACCGTCCTCTCCCAGATCCCCTTGCTATTCATCCCCTCCCTTGGCGTCAAATACCTCTCCGATGAGCCGGATTTAGCTAAATACGGGATCGGCCTGGCTATATTGCTTGGGGCCTACATCATCCTCAACTGCGCCTCGTTATTCCTCTACCAGATCTGTGAATGGAGCAACACCTTCGTCCGCATAAAGCGGCTCCTCCGCCAGTCGGGGATGAAGAGCATGCGCTGCGACTACGCCTATTTCGATGATACGGCGCTAAAGCAGCAACGCGACGCCGCCGTCATGTCGCTATGGAGCAATTGGAACGGGGCGGAGCTCTTGCTAAAATCGGTCCCGGCCTTTTTGATCGCCTTGCTTGGCTTGGTGGTTTATGTGGCCTATTCGGGGGCCCTCTCCCCCTGGCTGATCCTCCTTTTGTCGGCCATGGCCATCGGGAACTTCATCATGGCCTACCTCGGCTCCAAGTGGTATTACGCCTGCAACCCCGACATCGATAAATGCTGGTCCAAAGTCGTCTCCTACCGCCGGCTATCCAACGACGTCGAACGCGGGAAAGACGTCCGTAACTATTCCTTGGGTGGCTATTTCTATTTGCTTTTTGCCAAGCAGTTCGACCTCTTCAAGAAATACACCAAGATCCAGAGGAGGTTCCTTTTCCTCCCCAATCTATCCAACTCGATATTCGGCTTCGCCAAGGATTTATTGGGCTATGGGATATTGGCCTATCAGGTGGGGCAGGGGAACATCTCGGTGGCCGAATTCGCCACCATGGTCGGGGTGCTCAATGGCGTCTCCACCTACATCGATTCCCTCTCCAATAGCTTCAATGACCTCCTTCAGGCCTCCAAAGACACGGTCAAGCTCATCGATTTCCTCGAGCTCCCCTCAAAGTTCAACCACGGCGTCGGCTTATCCACCGCGGACATCAAAAAAGACGTCGAGATAGCCTTTGAGGACGTCAGCTTCACCTATCCGGGCTTCGATAAACCGACCCTTTCCCATCTTAGCTTCACCATCCACCCCGGGGAGAAGGTTGCCTTAGTAGGGGAGAATGGGGCCGGCAAGACGACCATCATCAAATTGCTCTGCCTCTTCTATAAGCCGACCTCCGGCCGCATCACCCTCAACGGCAGGGATATCCAGGAATATGACGTGGACGAATATAGGAAGCTATTATCCATCGTCAATCAGGAGGTTTCCCTCATCGCCTTCCCCATCGACCAGTTCGTCTCCTGCAGCCGAACCCCGGACGATGAAAGGGTCATCGCCGCCCTGAAAAAGGCCGGGTTATTGGAGAAAGTCGATTCCCTCCCCAAGAAGGAGAAGACCCCTTTGACCAAGCATCTCGACCACGATGGCATTGAGCTTTCCGGCGGCCAGACCCAGCTATTGATGCTCTCGAGGGCCTTATACCGCGATAGCCCGATACTGATGCTGGATGAGCCGACCTCGGCCCTCGATCCCTTAGCCGAGGGGAGGCTATACGCCAAATATGGCGAGCTATGCGAGGGGAAGAGCTCCATCTTCATCTCGCACCGGCTTTCCTCGACCCGCTTCTGCGACAGCATCCTTTACCTCGAAAACGGGCAAATCGCCGAGCAGGGCACCCATGAGCAGTTGATGGAAAAGGGCGGGGAATACGCGAAGATGTTCGAGATCCAAGCCCATTATTACCGCGATGAGATGGAAGGGGGTGCCGCTTTATGAAAGGCTTCATCAAGCTGATCCGCTTCACCTTTTTCCTCTCGAAGTCGATCCTCCCCCTCGTCTTCATCAAGTCCTTAGCCAGCGCCAGCCTCCCATTCGTCAGCCTCTACTTCATGGGCGATATCCTCGACTCACTGCTCTCTGGCTCCTCCTTTGAGGCCATAATCCCGAGCATCGTTTTATTGGCCTCCATCGACTTGGCCCTGGCCCTCATCGTCTTGGTCACCAACCATTTCTATGGCATCCAACGCAACCTCCTCGAATACAAGCTCGACCTCGAGTTGGTCAATAAATCCTTCTCTTTGCCCTACGAGCTATTCGAGAAGAAGGAGACCCGCGACATGCTGGAGAAGGCCGTCGACGGGGCCAATGGCTCGGGCGGGATACCCTCCTTCGTCGAGGATGTGCTGGGCGGCCTTTTAAGCGCCATCACGAGCCTCGTCTATTCCTTGATCCTATTATCGGCCTGCTTCGTCTCGATCGAGTCGGATATATCCGAGCCCCTCTTCCTTTTCTTAAATAGCCCCTTCTCGGCCCTGACGATCTTCGGGGCGGTGGGATTGATGTTATTGGCCACCTACCTCATCGGGCAATGGGCCAATAAGGCCAGCCGGCGCTTCTTCGAGGAGAATGTGGAGAGCAACCGCCAATTCGGCTATATGCTCGATTATTCCTCCGATTCGGCCCTGGCCAAGGATATCAGGGTCTATGGGCTAGACGGCCCCCTCGATGACCTCTATCAGGAATATTCCGAAAGGGACGTCAGGCAATATAACCGCACCTCCATCACCTTCGCCGGCATCCAGATCGGCTACTTCATCCCCGTGGCCCTGGTTTTGGCCTATAGCTATTTCTATATCGGGGCCAAGGCCTACTATGGCATCGTCTCGGTCGGCTCCATCATCACCCTGGTCGGGGCCATCTCGAGTTTCGCCTCCGCCCTCTCCAAAGGCATCTCCGTCATCAATAGGAGCCGGTTGATGTCGTATTACCTCGGCTATTTCTTCGATTTCCTCTCGCTGCCCGATGATAACCTATCCGGCGACCCCCTCCCGGAAGGGGAGCCCGTCATCGCCTTCGAGCACGTGAGCTTCAAATACCCCGGGGTCGACGATTATGCGCTCAATGACCTGAGCTTCACCATCACACCCCATAAGAAGACGGCCATCGTCGGTCCCAACGGGGCTGGAAAATCCACCATCATCAAATTGGTCTCCCGTTTCTATACCCCAACCTCCGGCAAGATCACCCTCAATGGCGTCGATATCCAGACCCTCGATAAGAAGGCGTACAACGCCTTATTGGCCATCTTGTTCCAGGATTTCACCCTCTTCCCGATCTCGGTGGGGGATAACGTGGCCTGTTCCTCCGAATATTCGAAGGAAAAGGTATTATCCTGCCTCGATTTGGCTGGCTTTGACGCCGCCTCGCTCCAAAAATGCCCGGAGGGATTAGACACCATCGTCTTGGCCAAATCCGATGAGGGGAAGGATTATTCGGGCGGCGAACGCCAGAAGATAGCCATCGCCAGGGCCCTTTATAAGGATTCGCCCTTCATCCTATTGGATGAGCCGACCTCGGCCCTCGACCCCAAAAGCGAGCTGGAGGTGTATGACTCGATCGCCTCTTTGGTGGAGGAGAAGACATCCCTCTTCATCTCCCACCGCATGTCCTCGACCAAATTCTGCGACGACATCATCGTCCTGGATAAAGGCAAATTGGTGCAGCGGGGGAGCCATAGGGAGCTATCCCAGCAAGAGGGCCTCTACAAGAAGATGTTCGACGAGCAGGCCAAATACTATAAGTAGGCTCAACCCATAAATTGAATAAAGGCCATTCGGGGGTAATTCCGGATGGCCTTTTTGCTGGTTCGGTTCTTAAAAAAACAACGTGCGGGGTTTTTAAAGATCCAGCGAATCTTCCCGCAATAGGAAATCGACTATCCCCATTTGGGTGATTCCGTGCTCGTCGTGCCTTATGGGCCCACCAAGCCGGGTCACGATGATTTTTTTGAAGGAATCATCAATGAGGCGGAATGGCCTGGTTTCCCTTTCATAAGTTTGCTCATCGTTCAGCGAATAGCATGATTGTATGTAATATGTGAGGCTCCCCTTCCTAACGAGGAAATCCGTCTCATAGTTTTCCCTCTTAGTCGTCCCGTTTTCCTTTTTGAAGGCATTGATAACCCCGATTTCAACAGAATAACCGCGGTAGACGAGCTCGTTATATATGATGTTCTCCATGATGTGGCCGAAATCGCGGGAAAGGAAGTGGAGAAGCGAATTCCTGATTCCGAGGTCGGTGAAATAGTATTTGTAGAGGGCCCCGATATTTTTTCGGCCTCTGATGTCATAGCGATCAACCTTCGCGATGAGATAGGCCTCGGTTAGGAAGCCAAGGTATTTATTTACGGTTTCGCCGGAAATTTTTAATTTGTTCGAAACGAAGGTGTTGGAGATTTTTTCCCCGTTGACGAGAGAACCGAGCGAACTAGATAGAATCTTGGCCAGGACGTTGATCGTCTCATCGTCTTTGATTTTGTTTCGCTCGACGAGATCTTTGGCGTAAGTCAGCAGATAAAGGTTATTCAGATAATTTTCTTTCTCCCTGTTTTCCGCATAGCTGAGCGTCAATGGCATCCCCCCATAAAGCGAGTATTCTTCATATAGGGTTTCGGGATTTTCGTTTTTAAATGAAACGAATTCCGAAAAAGAGAGAGGTTTAACGTTGATTTCGTCGCCCCGATCGCGGAAATCGGTCACGATGTCCCGGGATAGGAAGCGGGAATTGCTCCCGCTTATGTAGACGTCGAGGTTTTCTATCTTCGCCAGCGAAAGGACGACGCCTACGTAGGTTATGGCGTTTTCATCTCCTTTTTTGGCAAGGAGTATTTTTCCTCCGGTAAATAATGGATTGGTGATGGAAAAGATGTTTTGGGCCTCGTCGATTATCAGATAGTACTTACCATCGTTTTTCACCAGCCCCCTTATGTGGGCTTCAAGCTCCAGCGGGTTTTTGAGGTCGTTGTTATCGTTTCCCTCAAAGGATAGGTAGATGAAATGGTCGGCCGGGACCCCCATGGCGAGCAATTCTTTTTTGAAAAGTTCCTTAAGGAGGTAGCTTTTTCCCGAACGTCTCGCCCCTGTTACGATTTTGACTCGGCCATTGTCCATGAGGGAGACGAGCTTTTTCAGATATTTGGGTCTTTCGATTGTTCGATTCATTCTTCCATCCAAATTGTGTCTAGACACATATTTCTCGACTATATTATCGATAGAAGGCCATGAATAATCAATAAAACATTCGAATCTTTTGTGTTTAGACACATTTTTCCCGATCGGAAATTATCCAAAGAGGCGAATCTGAAAACCGTCGTTTTTTTGTTATTGCCCACCAAGCCTTAACGATTTCTTAACGATCCCTTAACCCGACTTTGGGGGAGGGGAATGGCGATTTACGGCACACTGATTGGCGAAATAAAAATCAAAAAAAGGAAAAAGTATGAACTCCAAAGTCGTCGAAAAGAAAAAGTTAATGGGACTTGGCGGAATCGCCGCCATCATGTTGGGATTAGGCGCCGTCGCCCTAGCCAGCTGCAATGGCGGAAGCTTCGATTCGAGCAAATCCATCACCGTCGTCACCAGGGAGGATGGCTCCGGCACCAAGAGCGCCTTCATGGAGATCCTTGGCCTAAAGGGCAAGGCCGACGTCGATGGCTGCGTCACCCAGACCTCGACCTCCGCCGTCTTGGAGGAAGTCTCCGGCAATAGCTACGCCATCGCCTATGATTCACTCGGCTACGTCACCGACGCCGTCAAAATCTTGACCGTCGACGGAGTTGAGGCCACCACCGAGAACATCGCCTCCGGGGCCTATACCATCTCCCGTCCCCTAAACGTCATCTACAAGGAAGCCACCATCTCCGGCTCCACCCTTTACACCGCCTATCTTAACTACCTCAAGAGCTCCGAAGCCCAGAAGATGATCTCCGATTCCGGCTACGTCTCCATCCTCGATGGCGCCACCTCCTATGTGGCCGATAGCTCCCTCTCCGGCAGCATCGCCATCTCCGGCTCAACCTCCCTCCAGCCTTTGATGACCACCATCGCCAGCGCCTTCATGGCCGTCCAGCCCAACGTCACCGTTGAGGTTTCCGGCGGCGGAAGCGGCACCGGCTATAAGAATGCCGACGGCGACGTCTCCATCTTCGGCATGATCTCCGAGGAATACGATTCGAGCAAAGTCAGTAACACCCTCAGCTACTACACGGTTGCCAAAGACGGCATCGCCGCCATCGTCAACCTCAAGAACCCCTTAAACGACATCTCCTTCTCCGACCTCTCGACCATCTACAACTCCGAGGCCGAATCACCGATCACCAGCTGGAGCCAGCTCATCGATGCCGAGTAAGGCAAAAAGGCTAAGCGATATAAAAGAGGGGGGCTTCAAAGGCCTCTTCCTCTTTTGCGCGTTTTGCTCCCTCCTTTTCCTACTAGCCATCTTCGTCTACCTTCTGGTCTCCGCCACCCCCTTCATCGCGAAAGTGGGGGTGTTTGAGTTCTTATTTGGGACGAGCTATGCGCCTTTGGCGAGCGCCCCGAGCTATGGCATCCTCTCAATGATCCTCACCAGCATCTACGTGACCCTCCTCTCGATGGTTATCGGATGTGGGCTTGGATTATTGACGGCCATCTGTTTATTCCGCTTCCTGCCGCATCCCCTCATCCGGCCCATCAAGGCTTTGATCGACTTATTATCCGCGATCCCCTCGGTCATCTTCGGCCTGTTCGGGCTGATCATCATCGTCCCCTTCATGCGGGAATATATCTCCCCGAGTGGCATCGGATACGGGATTTTATCCGCCTCCATCGTCCTGGGCGTGATGATCCTCCCGACCATGGTCTCCGTCAGCCTGGATTCTTTAAACGCGGTCGATAAGACTTATTACGAAGGGGCTTTGGCCCTTGGTTCCTCCTCGACCGAGGCCGTATTCAAAGTTGTGCTCCCCGCCTCTAAAAGCGGGATCATCGCCGCCATGGTCTTATCCTCTGGTAGGGCCTTGGGCGAGACGATGGCCGTCATCATGGTCATCGGCGGCTCGGCTAGCTTCCCGACCTCCCTATTCCAATCGGTCAGGACTTTGACCGCGAACATCGCCATGGGGGCCTTGGAGTCGACGGGCGATGCCTTCGACGTCTTGCTGGCCACCGGCTTGGTCTTGTTCTTCTTTTCGCTACTCATCAACGTGGGCTTTGCCCTCATCAAGGGGAGGAGCCGCCATGCCTGATATCCATAAGAGGCTTAAGAAGATCGGCTTTGGGGCGGCCAGGGGCTCCTGCTACGTGAGCCTTGGGCTTTCCCTGATTGCCTTATTGGCCATCATCATCTTCGTCTTCGTCCGCGGCGGGGGCAGCATCAGCTTCCAGTTGCTATTTGGCTCCTATAGCTCGGCCCACCCCTCGATCCTCCCGGCCTTTTTGGGGACGATATATCTGATTCTAATCAGCTTATTGATCGCCTTCCCCCTCGGGCTATTCACCGCCATATTCCTCTCCGAATACACGGTCAATGACTCCCTGCCTATTAGGATAATCATGGTCTCGATCGAGACTTTGGCCGGCATCCCCTCCATCGTCTATGGCCTATTCGGCTATCTATTGTTCGTCACTAACTGGGGCTATTCCCTCTTAGGTGGCGGCTTGACATTGGCCATCATGATTTTGCCCCTGATCGTCCGTAACACCGAGGAGGCCCTCCTCTCGGTACCGACCTCCTTGAGGGAGGGATCATACGCCCTTGGCTCTGGAAAGGTCAGGACGATATTTAGGATCGTCTTACCGGCCGCCAGCGATGGCATATTGACCTCATTGATTCTCGCCGTCGGAAGGGTCGTCAGCGAATCCGCCGTCCTCTTACTTACCGTTGGCATGGTCGTCAACCTCGTCCCGACCTCGCTTATGAGTGCCGGCACCTCTCTCGCCCTCGATATCTATTATTTCTCCTACATGGGCTATACCGAGGAGGCCTCCGCCACCTCGCTGGTCTTGATAATCCTCGTCCTTATTTTGAATGGATTGGCTTATCTCAGCTCCTATCTATTCGCGAGGAAGAAAGGAAACTATGGAAGATAAAATCGCCATCTCCGTTAAGGACCTCCATCTCCATTATGGGGAGTTCGAGGCCTTAAAGGGCGTGAACATGGAGATAAAGCAAAACGCCATCACGGCCTTCATCGGCCCCTCGGGCTGCGGGAAATCGACTTTCCTCCGCTGCCTGAATAGGATGAACGACCTCGTCCCGAAATGCCGGGTCGACGGGAGCATCGAGATATTCGGCGAGGAGATAAACCAGAAGAAGTGCGATGTCAATGAGCTCCGCCGCGAGGTGGGGATGGTCTTCCAAAAGCCCAACCCCTTCCCATCCTCGATCTACGACAACATCGCCTATGCCCCCAAAAGCTTTGGGATCCATAACAAAGAGGAATTAAACCGCATCGTCATCGACTCCCTCCAGAAGGCCTCGATCTACGATGAGGTGAGCGATCGTCTGAAGAAAAGCGCCCTCTCCCTCTCGGGTGGGCAGCAACAGAGGCTATGCATCGCCAGGGCTTTATCGGCCAGCCCCAAGATCCTCCTCCTCGATGAGCCGACCTCGGCTTTGGACCCCATTTCCACCGCCAAGGTGGAGGAGCTACTATTGGAGCTAAAGAAGGATCTCACCATCGTCATCGTCACCCACAACATGCAGCAGGCCGCCAGGATCGCCGATGAGACCGCCTTCTTCCTATTAGGCGAGCTCGTGGAGATGGCGCCCACCGAGCAATTATTCAAATCGCCCCGCGACAAGCGGACGGACAATTACATCACCGGGAGGTTCGGTTAATATGGAATCGCGCATTGAGAAACAGATCCAGGAAGTCGAGGGCAAGCTCACCCGCATGGGCCTATTGGCGGAACAGGCCATCGAAAAGGCCATGGACTCGCTTTTAAACCGCGACGATGAGCTGGCTAAGAAAGTCATCGAGGAGGACGCCCACATCGACCGCCTCGATAAGCAGATCGAGGATTTATCCTTGAGGATATTGCTGCTCGATTCCCCGGTCTCCTCGGATTTCCTCAGGGTATCCGCGGCTTTGAAGATGATCACCGACCTGGAAAGGATCGGGGATTATGCCGTCGATATCGCCGAGGAAGTCATCTCCTTCCCCAATGAGCCATACGCCAAGGGACTGGATGACCTCACCGAGATGGGCAATGCCGCGGTCAGCCTCGTCCATGAGGCCGTCAAAACCTTCATCAACGGGGACATCGACTCGGCTAGGAAACTCCCGGAGGAGGACGATAAGCTCGATTTCCTCTTTTTGAAGATCAAGAAGGAATTGCTCTCCCTAATCAAAAAGAAGGAGGATTTCGCCGACCAGGCCATCATCTTCATGATGATCGCCAAATACCTCGAACGCATCGGCGACCACGCGGTCAACATCGGAGAATGGGTGGATTATGGCGAAACCGGCACCCATTCGGTCAGTTGACATCTATAATAGATGGGATGGATATGGATAAGCCGCTTATCTACGCCATAGACGATGAGCCCGGCATCCGGAAGCTCTACCTCGAGTCGCTGCCCTTAGGCGGCTATCAGGTTGAGGTGGGGGATGGGGGATCCGCTTTGTTTTCCCTTCTTCTGGAAAGGCGCCCCAGCCTCGTCATCCTCGACGTCATGCTGGATGGGGAGGATGGCTACGAGATATTGACCCGCCTGAAGGGCGAGTCGCGTTATGCCGACATCCCGGTCATCATGGTCTCAGCCAAAGGGGAGGAGGTTGATAAGGTCAAGGGGCTTAACCTCGGGGCCGACGACTATATCTCCAAGCCCTTTGGGATAATGGAGCTATTTGCCAGGATAAACGCCAACATCAGGAAGCGCCCCCAAAGCGAGGTCTCTTCCTACCTCGATTTGGAAATCGATAAGCAAAAAAGAATCGCCTATCTCCACGGGGAGCCCATATCCCTGACCAAATTGGAGTTCGATCTGCTTTCCTATCTGGTGAATAAGAACAACCAAATCTGCCCGAAGGATGAGCTCCTATCGAAGGTTTGGGGCATAAGCGAGAGCCTGGAGACCAGGACCCTCGACATCCACGTCTTCAACCTAAGGAAGAAGATAGCCTCCTCCAAGGCCAAGATCGAAACCATCCGCGGGGTCGGCTATTCTTTAATATGAAGAAGAAGCTCTCCCTCCTAAATTGCCTATTGCTGGTCCTTTCCATAGGGCTGGTTTTTTCTTTGGGGGTCTACTTCGCCCAACGGGCCATCCTCACCCAGGCCGAGGATAGCCTCATTAGCCTCACCTCCGCCTATTCATACGGCTATCGTGATGATTTATCCACCATCACCACCGATAACCCCAATATCCGCTTGACCATCATCGATAGTGCGGGCAACGTCATCTACGACTCCGAGGAGGACCCCTCGACGATGGAAAACCATCTCCAGAGGGTTGAAATTCAAAACGCCCTAAACGGGAATGAGGATGAGGCGGTTTACCGCGTCAGCCAGACGTTGGGCGAGGAATTGCTATATTACGCCGAGAAGGTCGATTCATCCCTCGATTCGGCGGGATATCGCTTCCTCAGGGTTTCCATGAGATTATCATCGGTCCAATCCTACCTTTTATCGTATCTCCCATATCTGGCCCTAATAAGTCTATTGGCCCTCGGGGCCTCGATCGGCCTCTCGATTTATTTCTCCAACCGCCTGCTATCGCCCTTTTATGGCTTAGCCGGGGAATTGGAGAGTCTAAACCGCGGGGAATATAAGAAGAAGTCGCTCCCCAAAGACCCCGAAGTTAGAAAGATCGTCTCCGAGATCGACGCGGCGGCCGAGAAACTATCCGAAAACCTCCTATCCCAAAGGAGGCAACAGGCCGAATTGACTCTCCTAATCGACTCATTGAGCGATGGGCTAGTCGCCTATTCGAAGGAGGGTAAATTGACCCTCATCAACAAGAAGGCCGCCTCGATATTCGAGATCGAGGGGAAGATAGTGGGGGAGCCCCTATATAAGCTGGGGGGCGACGAATACCTGGAGAAGAAGTTATCATCCGGGGAAGGCGAATTCGATTTCTCCTATCGGGGACGTGTCTATCTATGCCGGGTCAACGAATTGGAGGGGAGCTCCCTTCTGGTTATGACCGACGTCACAAGCGACAGGCAATCGGCGATGAATAGGAAACAATTCTTCGACGCGGCCAGCCACGAATTGAAGACCCCTTTGACCTCGATATTGGGCTTTTCCGAACTAGCCTCCCTCTCCCCGGAAAAAGGCGGGGAGTATGCCAGCCAGATAAATAAGGAGGCCAAGCGGATGTATTCCTTGGTCCAGGATATGCTGACCCTCTCCGAACTCGAAAAAAGCGAGCCCAAGCCCGCCGAGGAGATAGCTATTTCCAAAATCGCCGAGGAGGTGGTGGGGGAATTATCCCCCTTAGCCGAGGAGCGGAAGATAAGCGTCTCATATAAGGGCGAATGCCACCTGAAGATAGATGAACGCGACGCTTACGCCCTATTAAAAAACCTCGTGGAGAACGCGATTAAATATAACCATGAGGGTGGGCACGTCTACATTAGGTTGAATAAGGACGGCTTCTCGGTGAAAGACGATGGCTTTGGCATCTCCGAGAAGGATCAGCCCTATGTCTTCGAGCGCTTCTACCGCGTCGATAAATCGAGGAGCCGGCAAAATGGCGGCACCGGGTTGGGGCTAGCCATCGTCAAGCACCTCTGCGCGATTTATAAGCTGAGGCTATCCCTCTTCTCCAAACTCGGGCAGGGGACCACCATCAAAGTCGGGGTCTCCAAAAGCTAAAGTATTTATACTTTTTATATCAAATCGACCACGATTGCTGCATAATATCCCCTGTAGTCAGGTAGCCTTTAGGCTATCCAATCGCCGTAACAACCATCAGACGATGTTCAAGAAAAAGGAAAATAAGAGGGAGCAAGTCGAAGTAAAACGACCCCCTTTGAATAGCGGACTCAGCAAGGAAGAGATCGACCTCCGGAAGAGGAGTGGCCTTTCCAACGTCGTCAAAAAGCCATACCGCGGCTTCCTTCAGATTTTAGCCAATAACCTCTTCACCTTCTTCAACGTCATCCTGATCATGATCGCGGTGGCCTTTTTGATCACCAGCGGTCTCTTAAATAGCTTTGGCTACCACGAGGCGGTGGAGGAGTATTTCGGGATTTCCAAATACTTCTTCTTGATCGCCATCATCCTGAACACCATCATCGGCACCATCCAGGAATACCACTCCACCCGCGTCATCTCCAAGCTGGAGATCGTCACCAAAAGCGGCTGCCAGGGGATGAGGGATGGGAAGATCGTCACCCTCAAATCCCACGAGATCGTCAGGGACGACGTTTTATACGTCACCTCCGGCGAGCAGGCCTTAGTCGATATGGTCATCGAGGAGGGGGACCTCGAGGTCGACGAGTCTTTGCTCACCGGCGAATCCGAGCCGGTTAAGAAGCATAAAGGCGATTCCATCCTGGCCGGGAGCATCGTCATGGTCGGGGCCGCCAAATGCTATGCGGTCAAAGTCGGGGCCGAGACATATTCCTCCAAGCTGACCGCGAAGGTCAGGTCATTGTCCAACCACAAATCCCAGCTGATGGCCGACATCACCAAGATCATCAGGCGACTATCCATCCTTTTGGTCCTCGTCGTCCTCATCACCCTCATCACCATGATCGTCAAGGTGGCCATCCACGGGGGCGACCCGGCCTATTGGGACGTGGAAAGCCTCGAAGAGTGCCCCTCTTTGACCTCGCCCTCGACCTGGGCCCACATCATCGTCACCTGCGGGAGCTTCGCCGTCGGGGTCATCCCGACCGGCCTGGTCCTTTTAACCTCCATCACTTTGGCCGAATCGGTCATCAAATTGGCGAGGAAGAAGACGATGATCCAGGGGCTATATTCCCTGGAGAATCTTTCCCGCGTCGATATCCTCTGCCTCGATAAGACCGGCACCCTGACCGACGGCTCGATGAAGGTGGTGGGCTTAAAAAGCTATGTCCCGGCGAAGGAAGTGAAAGAGAAGATCAGGGATCTATTGGGCTCATCCCTGCCTTTGAATATGACTAGCGAGGCCCTTTTGGCCGAATATGGGAAGAATGAGGGGGTCGAGATATTATCCACCGTCCCCTTTTCCTCAAAGAGGAAATGCTCCGGCATCGTCTATCCCAATGGCGATAAGCTCTACCTCGGGGCCCCGGAGTTCCTGCTACATGAGGATAACGAGAATCTAGCCTATGCCCAAGCTAGGGCGAAGGAGGGTAAGCGCGTTTTGGCCCTGACCCTCAACGATGAGCTATGGGCCTATTTCGTCTTAAGCGACAACCTCCGCCCCTCCTCCAACGAGATACTATCCTTCTTCTACCGCAATAATGTCGACATCAAGATCATCTCCGGCGATAACCCCCTGACGGTCTCGAAAATCGCCGAGCAGGCCGGGGTCTATAACGCCGATAGGGTCATCTCCCTCGAGGGGGTTGAGCTCGAGAAGATCCCCGAATTGGTCGAGCAATACACCGTCTTCGCCAGGGTCAGCCCCGAGCAGAAGCAGGCCATCGTCGAAGCCCTCCAGCAGAAGGGCCATAAGGTCGGCATGACCGGGGATGGGGTCAATGACATCCTCGCTTTACGGAAGGCCGACGCCGCCATCAGCTTCCAGAAGGCCAGCGACGCCGCCAAACGCTGCGCGGACGTGATTTTGTTGGACAACGACTTCGCCCGGCTCACCGACGTGGTGGCCGAGGGGAGGAGGGTCATCCATAACGTCGAGCGCAGCTCCTCGATGTTCATCATGAAGTCGCTATTCGTCTTCCTACTCTGCTTCATCCTAATCTTCATCGAGAAGGGGCAGTTCTGGTATTCGCTGGAGACCCTCTACATGCTGGAGCTAGTCGTCCTCGGCTTCGGCGGGGTGCTGCTATCCTTGGAGAATAACACCGCGACCATCGAGGGCAACTTCTTGGCCAAGGTGACCATGAAGGCCTTGGTGAGCGCCATCTTGATCTTATTCGCCGCCTTGGTCCCGATTTTGGTCTTCCTCTTCTCCGGCGGGGCTTTATCGGAGAATGGCTGCAAGGCCTTGATGTGCATGCTCGTGACCCTCTCTGGCTTAGTCGTCACCTTCTATAACTGCCGCCCCTTCAACAAATATCGGACCATCAGCTTCCTGACCATCCTCTGCGCGGTCATCTTTTTGGGGATGCTTATGCCCTCCATCGCCTTAGGCGGGGAGAGGATGAATATCTCCACCTTCTTCGTTTCGCCGACCGGTAACCCCTGGGACGCCCGCTTCCTCCACGAGATGTTCCAACCCTGGAATAGCCCCGTCGTCTCCGAGGCTTTCTCCAACTGGATCAGCTACGTCATCGTGGGCGGCTTCCTCTTCGTGGCGGTGCCTTTGTATTTCTTCGCCCGTATCAGGGTCGATAAGATCGCGGCCAAGATGAAGCCGGAAAACGTCTTCCTCTTCACCCCGCTCCCCTGGGAGAATATGGCTAAGAAACCCGCCAAAAAAGGCACCAGGAAACCCAAAACCACCCCCAAAAAGAAGAAATAGGAGAAAACATATGAAAAAGTTGGCCTTCAATCCGTATCTTCCATCCTACGAATACATCCCCGACGCCGAACCCCACCTATTCGGGGATCGGGTCTATATCTACGGCTCCCACGATAGGTTCGACGGCATCTCCTTCTGCCTCAACGACTACGTCTGCTACAGCGCCCCTCTCGACGATCTCGGGGACTGGCGCTATGAGGGCGTCATCTGGAAGAGGCTCGAGGATCCCCATTACGCGCCCGGCTTCCATAACGCCATGTGGGCCCCGGATGTGGTGGTGGGCCCCGACGGACGCTATTACCTTTATTACTTCACCGGCCACCAGGGCCACATCTATGTGGCGGTCTGCGACACCCCGGCTGGCCACTATAGCTATTACGGGGCCGTCCATTATCCCGACGGCACCCTGATCGGCGACCGCGGGGAGGGCGAGATGTTCGACCCCGGCCTATTCAAAGACGACGACGGACAGGTATACCTCTACGTCGGCTTCGGGCATAGAAAACCGAAGTCCGAGGCCATCAAGGCCAAGGGCCCCCACGGGGCCATGGGCTTTAAACTGGCCGATGACATGCTGACGGTGCCGGATGATGACTTCACCCTCATAGGCGTGCCCTGCGCGGACGAATGCGATGGCAGCGGATATCCCAGGGAGCATTCCTTCTTCGAGGCTTCCTCGATGCGGAAGTTCAAGGGGACGTATTATTTCATCTACTCCTCCGAATCCGGCCATGAATTATGCTATGCCAAATCCAAATCACCCCTAGGACCCTTCAGCTATGGCGGGGTCTTAGTCTCGATCGGGGATATCGGCTTAGGCGAGCATAAAGACGTCAAAACCGCCTCCGACTTCACCGGGAACACCCACGGCTCCATCATCGAATTAAACGGCGAATACTATGTCTTTTGCCACCGCCAGACGAATAAGAAGCAATTCTCCCGTCAGGGCTGCGCGGAGAAGATAAAGATGGACCATAACGGCGACTTCATCCAGGCCGAGAGGACCTCCTGTGGCCTCAATGACGGCCCCCTGCCCGATAGTGGCGAATACGAGGCCAGGATCGCCTGCTCGTTGATGGCCAAAAACGGGAACCGCTTCTACATGGTCTTCAAGGGCCATCACCCGAAGGAGCCTTGCTTCACCCAGACCGGGAAGGATCGGGAGGATAACCCCGACCAATACATCCATAACATCCACGACGGGGATAAGATCGGCTTCAAGTATTTCCGCTTCGAGAACGCGAACAGGATCCTATTGAAGCTAAAGGGCAGTGGACGCGGCTATTTCTCCATCACCCAAAGCGAGGATGGCATCGAGCTCGGCCGCCTCGAGGTGGCCCCAAGCGACGATTATCTATATTTCCCCGGGGATGCCAGGTTCGAAAAGGGCATCAAGGCCCTCTACCTGACCTATCACGGTCGTGGGGCCGTGGATTTCTCCCATTTCATCCTCGAGCATAGATAGTTTATCCAAAAGGCCTCCCCCGCCTTCGCGGCTACGCACCGGCGGGGTGCCATTTCTCCGCGGGGTGTGCTAAGATGTCGGTGGACTTGTGGAGCTAGCCCTTGCGGACTAGCCCCATTTTTTTATTCGTCGTCGGTCTTGCGCAGGCCTATTACGAACCCAAGGACAGCCATTATGGCGAGGATGAGCTCCGCGATCGCGGAGATCAGCTCGGCCAATCCGGCGAGATCCATCGAAGGACCCCCTTTCCCCTTTCCGCGCCCCGCGGTGGCTTGGCGGCCGTTTTGGTGGTGACATACGGATATATGCCTCCACTATAAAGTAGCTTTGAAAATCAAAAATGCGTCGAAACTCGTGGGAAAAAGTTTTTGCCATTCCGACCTGGCCGGGCTTTTGCCATTGATATAGAGGGTGAAAAATCCGTTACATGTAACAAAAAAATTGCAATCATGTCGGTTTGCTAAGGAATCAAAGCGATGAATCGGCGATGAAGTCGATGATGGCCATAACGGCTTTCTTTTGGCTATCTAAATTCATCGTCTCCATATTCGGAAGATGGACGAATAAGGCCTTTCCCAAGATAGATAAATCCAGGAAGTAGGTCTGGTTGCATATATAGCGGCCCGGGTCGGTCGATATCCTATTTGGATATCCCCTTTCGCTTAATAAAGATGATAGGGCCTCTAAATCGACTCTGGTCATTAAGGATTCCGGCCCACCGGGGATGATCTCCTCTTTCATTTTGCTGACCCCGTCGTTATCGGGCGCCTTGCCGTCCATCAGGTTATAGGCGCATCTTTCAAGGTGGATGTCCTCGGCTTTCGCGTGTAGCCCCAAAGAGAGGATGAAATCGGGTTTGGATTCATCGATGGCCTTCCTTAGCTCCAAGGGGGTGGCGGTGTAGGAGACATCCAATAGATAGCCGGATACGCCCCGATATCCATCGAGGGATTCTGCGATGATTCCGGAGGGGTTCTCGGCGTTATTCAGGAAGGGCTTGAAGCCGGTCAGCATTATTTTCATGGGCCTATTTTATAGCCGGTTCTCTTCAGGGTGAAGATGAGCGGGGGACAACCACACGTTGCCAATTCGTAAATTAATCGTAAGGCGGGCTGAAAAAGCGGTGTCAACCGCGCGCATAGATATAGTAGAATTTAATCGAGGATTTAAAGGGGAATCGCGTCAAATGGAAAACGCCTTATCGACGGAGAATATCCGCAAGAGTTTCAAACTCAACAAACGCCAGATGGCCGCCAAAAAGCTAAGCGAGCCGACCCTGGTGGCCGTAAATGGGCTCAACATAACCCTAAGGCCCGGGGAGATATATGGCCTATTGGGGCCTAACGGGGCTGGCAAGACCACGGCCCTCAGGATGATAGCCTCCCTCATCAAGCCGGAGGATGGAAAGATCCTCTATGGGGGCGAGGACGTCTATAAGGATTTAAACGCCTACCGCAAGAAGGTGGCCTTTTTGACATCGGAGCTGAAGCTAGACGACTTCTTCACCCCCTCATATACCTTCACCTACATGGCTAGGCTATATGGGCTCGAGGAATCTGAGATCGAAAATAGGAAGGCCTCCCTATTTGAGAAATTCGGGGTCAACGAATTCGCCGAGAGCAAGATATCCGAGCTCTCCACCGGCATGAAGCAGAAGGCCTCTTTGGCCATCTCCTTATGCCACGACCCGGATATCATCATCTTTGATGAGCCGACCAACGGGCTCGACATCATCGCCTCCTCCGACGTCGAGTCGTTCCTACTCGATTTGAAGAAGGAGGGCAAGATCATCCTCCTATCCACCCACATATTCTCCTTAGTCGAGAAGCTATGCGACCGGGTGGGCATCATCCTCGATGGGAAACTACGCCTCGAGGGCGAATTGAAGGAGCTTTGCCAAGGCAAAAACCTCGAGCAGCTATTCTTTGAGACCTATAACGGGGGTGAGAGGCAATGAGGGGCATGTTGACCATCTTCAAGAAGGAGATGAGGCGTTACTTCACTGACGTGAGGATGCTTTTGGCCCTCTTCCTCCCCGGCATCATCATCTACATCCTATATTCCGTCATCGGGATGGCGACGGGTTCCATCTCCTCGGGTTATTTATCCGGGATGAAGGATTATTCCTATAAGGTGGCCTATTCGGATAACTACGGCCATGAGGACGATCCCTACATCATCTCGGCCTTCTCCGCCTACCTCGAATATGAGGGCTCCGGCAATTCCGTGGTGGCCACTAGCTACGATAAAGCCGATCTTGAGT
>JAUNOH010000005.1:0-12355 GCA_030537155.1 Bacillota bacterium | reverse complement strand
GAGGGCTCCGGCAATTCCGTGGTGGCCACTAGCTACGATAAAGCCGATCTTGAGTCCCAGTTCCAATTGCTCAAGGACGAGCAGATCGACGCGGTGGTCTGCTTCAGCGACGACTTCGAGCTCAATTTCAGCGACCTCTCCAAAAAGGGCTCCAACAACATCAATTTCTACTATAACGGCAAAAGCGAGGGCTCCTCGAATTGCTATAGCCTATTGACTGGCCTCGTCTCCACCATCTATGACGGCTATACCATCAACACCGAGAACGGGGAGGCGGTGGAGCCCAATATCACCGGGGAGAACTACCTTATGGACCAATTGATGGCCATGATCTTCCCGGCCATCACCGCCATGATGCTATTCTCGAGCGTCGTCTCCATCTGCCCCTCGGCCGTGGCCGGGGAGAAGGAGAGGGGGACCATCGCCTCGATATTGCTCACCCCCACCAGGAAGGGCGAGATCGCCGGCGGGAAGATATTGGCCATCTCCATCACGGCCTTAGCCAGCGGACTCACCTCCTTTTTGGGCATCCTCTTCTCGATGCCCCAGATGATGGGGAGCTCCCTGGTTGGCTTCGATAGCTTCTTTAGCCCCGTCACAATCATCCTGCTGCTATTCTTGGTACTCACCGCCTTATTGCTATTTACGGCGATCGGCTTATTGATATCCAGTCTATGCAAGAGCATCCGCGAGGCCTCGACCTATCTATCGAGCTTGATGTTTCTTCTCACCGTCGCCTTCTTCGTCATCTCCTTGTTGGATACGACCTCCTTAGCCATCTCCTTCATCCCCCTGGCCGATATCGTGGCCTGCATGAGCCTGATCATCTCCGGGGCCGATATGGGGAGCTATCTTCCGAACTTTTTGATAACCATCGGGGTCAACCTCGTGGTGAGTGGGGCGTTGATATATCTAGTGACCCTCTGCTTTAAAAGCGAGAGGATCATGTTCGCCCAATAAAAATTATATTAAGAAGCGCCTATACGTATACGCGTATACACGTTGGAGCGCCTTTCAAAATAATTTTTAAAAAATTTTTAAAAAAGTAATTAGCTTTGCTAATTAAAAAAATATTTAAAAAAAGTGTTTGACAACCCCAAACAATAGGGGGATATTAATGGAACCCGCCAAGGAAAGATGGCAGGTAACAACCTAAGGAAATCACCGCAAGATGGTTCTCCCGATAAGGTTGGGGAGTTGGAACTTCGCTCCCAAGAAAATCGCAAACGGGTCGTGCCGGGCGAGCCGAACCGCAGGGGTTGAGAAATCGCCTCTGTCAGGAGTTAGGGAGACCGAGTAATCGGTTGCATCCCGCCAAGCTCCGGGATCTGGAAATTCGATCCCAAGAAGGAAATAGAACGCGTTCTACTTCCACAAACGAACCCCACCTAGCGATAGGTGCGCCCGCTACCGTAGCCGGAGCAATCCGGAAACCGGGCACAAGCGGGACGGTCTGGATCTGACCGTGAGAAACCCAAGGGAAACTGAGGGAGCGGATCCACACCTGAGCAATCAGGCGGAACCGGATAGGGCAGGGATGGCAACATCCCCGATCCCGTTAAGCCGGAGGCTCTGGACTTCGAGCCTAAGAAAGACGGATGGGAGACCACCCGCCTCGAACCCACCAGGACGTAGAAAACCCTGGGGACCGGATAGGGAAGACGCGGCAACGCTTCTCTCCCGCCATTCCGGGCGGTCTGGCAAAAATCGGCCGCAAGAAGGGGACGCGCAAGTATCCCCAAATCTCGGAGCCTTGGGAGCAATCCCATATAGCCAGCTAAGGCAAACCGGATAGCACCCGGTTGGAAGCCTCCTCAAGCTGGGCAGCTAGCTTCACGGCTGCAAGAAGGTCTAGGGATGAAAATCCCAGATTGAAGCAAAGCACATCGCGTTCCGCGATGGTCCGGATAGGGTACCACCTCAAGAAGATGGCCACCCGTCAGAAGCCGGGCGGAAATGGAAATTCCTCCGCAAGAAGGATCGGGAAAAAGGCCCGACCCGAAGAAGAACCGCTCCAGAAGATAGCGATATCGAGGAGAGTGAGGACGTTAAGCCCCGATGGGAATCGGGAAACCGGCGTCCCGGGGAAGCAGGATCCCCAAACCCCATAGCGATATGGAAACACCTGCTTACCTCATGTAAATGAGGCATCCCGATGTAAAAGGGCAAGGAGGAGGACAAACTCCCTCGCCTGGAAGCGGGCGTCTGGGTACCAGGCGGAAAAAAGGCAAAGCGTAAGCTGAGCGCTTAAGGACCTGCCGCGAGGCTAGCGGATCGATTAGCCTGAGAGGTTGGCTGTGAGGCCATCCTTTTTTTATCCCAAAAAGTGCCTATCGCGAGGCACCGTCGATGGCCGTTGAACAAAAATGCCCGTACCGGCAAAAAAGTTCAACGGTTTTTGTGTCTAATGCGGAAATTGGAGTTTTCAGCCTCTGTCGAATTGCGGAAATTGGAGCTAGAGGCCTAAAATGAATTGCGGAAATTGGAGGTGTGGGGCTTTAAAGAACTGCGATTTTTGGATATGATACTCTCGTTGGAGTGGCTTGTATGTTCAAAAGGAAAATCTACGACAAGATAAAAAGGTGGAAAAATGAATCAAACGGCGCGACCGCCTTACTGATCGAGGGCGCCAGGCGGGTTGGAAAATCCACCGTGGCGGAGGAATTCGCCAAAAACGAATATGCCTCATACGCCTTGATAGATTTTTCGACCGCCCCCCGCGAGGTCGTCAATCTATTCGATGACATGTCCGACCTGAATCATTTTTTCACCATGATCCAGTTTTATTACCGCGTGAGTCTTGAAAGGAGGAAATCCCTCATCATCTTTGATGAGGTCCAGCTCTGCCCGAAGGCGAGGCAGGCCATCAAGACCTTGGTGAAGGATGGGAGATACGACTACATCGAAACAGGTTCCCTCATCTCGATAAAGAAAAACGTGGCCGGAATATTGATTCCCAGCGAGGAGAGAAAGATCCAGATGAACCCCATGGACTATGAGGAGTTCCTTTGGGCACTTGGGGATTTTTCGACCTATAGCAATCTGAAATTGCTCTTCGATGAAGGAAAGCCTTTTGGGGATGTGCTGAATAGGCAACTTATGCGGAATTTTCGCCTCTATATGCTGGTCGGCGGGATGCCGCAAGCTGTCCAAACCTACCTTGAGACCAATAACCTTGAAAAGGTCGACACGGTAAAACGCGACATCATCAATCTTTATGAGGATGATTTCAGGAAGATCGACCCGACGGGTCGCCTGGCCGTGATGTTTGAGGCCATCCCATCCCAGCTCAACAAGAACTCAAAAGGCTTTCTCGTCAAAAGCGTCCTTGATTCCTATAAGACCAAGGAGGAGACCTTCCTCAGCCTGATAGCCGAACTCAAGGATTCGAAAACCGTCAATCTCGCCTATCACGCGAATAATCCTGAGATAGATTTGTCGGCCTATAAGGATTTGAATAGATACAAAATCTATGTGGCCGATACCGGTTTGTTCGTCACCCTGCAATTCAAAAACAAGGATTTCACCGAAAATCTCATATATGAGAAACTGTTGAACGACAAATTGCCGGCCAACCTCGGCTATTTATATGAAAACGCGGTGGCACAGGCCCTGACTTCACAGGGCGTCGACCTCTTTTACCATACCTTTGAGAATAAGGTGCAGAAGCGGAATTTCGAGGTCGATTTTATTTTCGCCAAAAAAGGCAAGCTTTGCCCGATCGAGGTAAAATCCTCGGACTACAGGAAGCACGTCTCCCTCGACGAATTTTATCAAAAGTATTCGGATAGGGTGTTAAACCGCTACATAATCCACACGAAGGATATTTCCCATGACCGCGACATCCTATGCCTTCCGGTCTACATGACCCCGTTCATCGCCTATTAATTCTTGTGAGGGCTCCATAAAGTTAAATTGCATAAATTTGCAAAAAAATCCTTTCCAGCGATGGTTAACAACCGTTTTGGGGTTTACTTTCCTCTACCTTGCCTTTGCTATCCAGCAACAGTAGCCCCAAGCCCAACAGCAATCCGACCACCTCGGCCAGCGAATAGGCCAGCCAGACGTATTCGATGGGGAGAAGAAGGGGCAAAAGGAAAATGAACAGCACTTTGAGGAAGACCCCGCGGGAAAGGGAAAGCAGATTGGCGGAAACCCCCTTCTTGGAGGAGAAGAGGTAATAGGTTATAACTAGGCTCGCCCCCATCGGCACGAAGCTGATGGCAAAATAGGGCAGGGCTTTGGCGGAGGAAGCGATCAGCTCCCCATCCGAGGTGAAGATCGAGGATATCGGCCCCGGCAATAATGGGCAGAGCAAAAAGAGGATCGAGCCGATTAATAAGGAGATGATGATCCCCCATTTCAGATAGAAGGATCCCTCCTTTTTATCACCTTTCCCATAGGCTTGGCCGAAGAGGGGCTGTAGTCCCTGCCCAACCCCGGTCAATAGCCCCACGCATAAGGAGGCCACGAAGGAGAGCACACTCCAGGTCGAGACGCCCAAATCCCCGATATACTGGGCCAATACCCAGTTATAGCAAAGGGAGGATATCGGGGTGGATAGCTGGCTGGCGGCCTCGGGGAGGCCACGCTTGGCTATCTCGAGGGATAAGGATAAAGACAATCTCTCCCTCCTGACCCTTAACTCACCCTTTTTCCTGATGAAGTGGGTGATGAGGATCAAGAAAGATAGTATCTGTCCCAAGCCCGAGGCGATGGCGGCCCCCGCCACCCCCATGGATAGGGGATAAACGAAGATGTAATCGAGCAAAATATTGGCCAAGGCCCCGGCGATCATCCCAAAGAGGGCCAGATTCGGGTCATCGTCGTTTCGAACGAAAATCGATAGGGCGTTGGCCAATAAAAACGGAAGCTGGAAGGCTGAGTAAAAGAAGAGGTATTCGCTGGCTAAATCCTTCATGGATTGGGAAAGACTGGCGCCCCCGGAGATATCGACGATGAAAGAGGGGAATAGCATCCCCAAAGCCGTGATTAATATGGCGAATACGATAGTCAGGAAGGCCCCGTTGATAAAGGCTTGGTTGGATAGCCTCTTATCGCCTTTGCCCCGGGAATTGGCGATGATGGCGGAAGCCCCCATCGGGAAGATTGAGGAGAGGGCCATCGAGATGGTGATGTAGGGGACGGCGACGTTAACCGCGCCTAAGGCATCGGCCCCGACCCCTTGTCCGACGAAGATGCCGTCGACGATGTTATATAGATAACTGATCAAAAGCCCGCCCATGGCCGGCAGGATGTAGCGGAGCATGTTATGGAAGTAGACTCTCTTCATGGCCTCTCCTTTAAGAAAAAATAGGGTTTTCACCTTATCCCACTTAAACGGGGAGACCCGCAAGTCCTCTGATAAGCGGGCTAAGTCTAACACATTGGATTCATATGTCAAAAATTGGGGGAATATTTATTTGAACATGATTTAAGAGGCTGGCCGTGGAGAGACGAGAGACAAAAGCGTTGCAGGTTTAATTTATGTGAAACAATTTTGACTACATATGTGAAACATTCTAATCATAATTTCGTTAAATTTGTTTCACACTTTGGTATAATAGCCCCATGGAAAAAGACTTTTTGGATACCGTGGCCCTCGCCGCCGAATACAAAGCCTGCAGCGAACAACTGCAGTCTTTCCCGTGGGGGTCGATTGAAATCAGGGAAAAAAACGGTTTGAAGTACATATATCTCCACAAAAGACTGGGTGGAATGCAACGCACCGAATACGTCGGTGAATACAGCGACGAACTCTATGGCGTCTTGGTCGCGAACAACCAAAAGGCAAAGCAGATAAAGAAGAAAGCGCGTTCCCTGCGTTCAAAGCTTAATGATCGGGGACACATTCCCGGCGTCTTGACGGAGAAGGTCAAGCTGAACATAGATTTAGCCAAGCGAAACCTCGTTGACACCATTTACAAACAGGCGGTTTTAGAGGGGGTGGCTGTTACCTTCATGGATACCGAAACCATCATTGAGGGAGGGAAGGTTTCCGGCGTCTCTGCCGATGACATTCAAAAGGTTAATAACCTCAAGCACGCTTGGCAGTTTATCCTCGATGAGGGGGTGATAAGTTCCCCTTCCGACTACAACGTGCTTTGCTATATCAACAAACTGGCGTTAGAGGGTTTTTATTTCAACGCCGGATCGCTTCGAAGCGTGCCGGTGGCAATCGGCGGCACGAAATGGAGACCCGAGCTCCCCGTCGAAAGCCTCGTTAAGGAAGAACTCGGCGAGATATTGTCGCTGAGCGATATCTACGAAAGAGCCCTTAACGCTCTTTTATTCGTCGTGAGGAAACAGCTCTTCATCGATGGCAACAAAAGGACATCGGTTATCTTCGCAAACCACATCCTAATCTCCAACGGGGCCGGAATCGTGGTTATCCCAGAGGACGGGGTGGGCGAATATAAAAAACTGCTGATCGATTACTATGAGAGCGGCGATAAAGGGAGAATACTCGCCTTCCTCTATGAGCGCTGCCTGACGAAGATATAGTCGGGGGCTAAAGAGTTATCTGGCAACCTCCTTCCGCCCTTCTATGTACTAAAGTACAATCACCACAAAACATAGATCCCGACGGCTCTTTTCAAAACTAAAGCCCCTTGCGGAGCCCAAAAAGTTATCCTATTTTTGAATTTATGAACAAAGGTATACGCCTAGCCGCCATCGAGGACGACATCAGCGAGCTCTCCCTCTTCTCGGAGATGCTCTCCACCTTCTTTGAGTCCGAGGGGCGTAACTACTCCCTCATCTCCTTCCCCGACGCTGAAAGCTACCTCGCCCAGAACCGGGACTTCGACGCCGTCTTCTTCGACATCGAGCTCCCCGGCATGACCGGGATGGAATTATCCAGGAAGCTCCGCGAGGCCGGAAACGATGTCCCCATCATCTTCATCACCCACATGGCCCAATTCGCCATCGAGGGGTATGAGGTCTCGGCCGTCGACTTCATCCTCAAACCCCTGAAATATCCCGAATTCTCCCTCAAGCTGAAGAAATTGATCCGTATCCTAGATAACCGGGCCCCCTCGGAGAAGACGATCTCCCTAAAGAAGGGTGGCTCCATGATCTTCTTGAAGGAGGATGAGATCTATTACCTCGAGGTCAAGGGGCATAGCCTGACCTACCACAGCAAGAAGGGCGACATCGAACTCCGCTCCCCGATGGTCGAGGAAGAAAGCAAATTATCATCCTCCTTCGCCCATAGCTCCGACTCGTATCTGATCAACCTCGAATACGTCAGGAAGATATCCAAAGCCGGAGTGGTGGTCTCGATGGATGGGAAGGAGGACGAACTCCCCCTGACCAGGAAATACAAAGACTCCTTCCGGAAAACCTACCTCGCCTATCTGGAGGCGAATTCATGAGCGCCTTAACCTTCATCGTTATCAGGAGCCTCTTCTACGTCCTCGGCATCTCGCTTTCCTCGTTTTTATTCGCCAACGCCTGCCTCGAGAAAAGGAAGCTGTGGTGGCTCCGCTACCTCGGCTCCACCCTCCTTTTGATGGGGCTATCGGTCGGTTTGGGATGCCTGAATTATTCGATCATCCACGCCTTCCCGGAGGCCGATGCCTATCTGATGCAGACTTTCTCCTCCCTGATTAGCTACATCCTCCTCTATGTCCTTTTAATCTTCGCCATCCGCCTCTCCTTCCAGGGGAACAGTCAGGAATATTTCGCCACCCTCCTCTTCGGCGGGGCCATGCGCCATCTGATCTTCTCCTTCTATACCTGCATCTGCTACACCCTACCCATCGACCTCCGTTTCTATAGCTACAACGAGGCCTTCAACCCCTGGTCGATCGCCATCTTCATCGGGGTCTTCCTCCCCCTGTATGTCTTGGCCTTCCTCATGATCGGCAAAAGCGGAAGATCATTGACCAGGATCCATTCCAGGACGTCCTCCATTCTCTTCTTCGTGATGGTGCTATATTGCCTGCTCCTAAATACGGTGGCCGAGGTCTACTCGGAGAATTACACCGTCCTATTCTTCCTGCTATTTTTCTCCCAGATCGGCATCTGCATCTTCCTCTTCGCCTCCCAGCTTCTCTCCTCCCGCCACGAGGAGAGCGAGCAGGAGAAGAAACTGATGGAGGCGATGCTTTCTGAGAAAAAGCATCAATATGAGCTATCTAAGCAATCGATAGAGCAGCTAAACATCCGCCTCCATGACCTCAAGCATTACCGGGCCAATAAGGATATCGAATCCAGTGAGATCGACTCATTGATCGCCACCCACGAGTCCTTCCTCCATAGCGGGAACGAGGTGGTGGACACCATCCTCGGCGAGAAGATGCTATACGCCAAGGATAGGGGCATCGCCCTGACTTGCCTGGTCGATGGGAAATCCATCGCCTTCCTGCCCCCGGTGGAGGCCTATTCCTTGTTGGGGAATATATTGGATAACGCCCTCGAGGCCAGCGAGAAGATAAAAGATCCGAGCAAGGCCAGCATCTCCCTAACCATCAAGAAAACTAGTGGCGGGGCCCTCATACAGTGCGATAACTATTTCGAGGATCTCCCCAAAGTGGTGGATGGGCGTATCGCCAGTAGCAAAGAGGATTCCTCCCTCCATGGCTTCGGGCTAAGATCCATCGCCTACCTAGCCGAAAAACACGGTGGCGTCTACTCATATTCAACCGAGGGGAACATCTTCCATCTCTCCGTCTCATTGAGCGAGTAGGGGTGTCATCTAGGAACGGAAAGCGGTCGTTTGGGACGGCCGCCTTTTTTCTTGCTGAAAGCGCTTTTAGACTCGAGTTAATCAGTTGAAAGGGCTTCCAGTCGAAGCCAAATAGGAGGAAAGAATTCCATGAAAAACAAAAAGCTGATCGCTCTCCCCATCATCGCCCTTTTCGGTGCCGTCTCATTGGCCAGCTGCTCCGGAAATAGCCAAGCCGCCGTCGACCAGATCTACGTCTATAGCGAGATCGTCGAAGACACCACCGTCGGCTACATCTACTACGATTCCTACTACCTTGAGCTCTATCAGGACTCCACCTACAGCTACACCAAAACCGAGATCACCTACGGCTATACCATGAACCTCGCCACCACCGTCATCGTCAACGAGGGCAGCTTCACCACCGGCGCCACCAGCGACGGCTACACCGCCATCACCCTGGGCGCCGCCACCCGCGTCGTCTTCCAATCCTATAGCGACGTCGGCGGCTACAACCTCGACATCGACTCCGACACCGTCTCTTATCCCACCGAGCTATTAGCCTCCGGCGAGGGCGAGAAGGTCTATGCCCAGAACTTCGAGGAGCTCCAGGCCGCCTATGGCGAGGAGAAGACCGTCTATCTCGGCGACGCCAACAAGTTCTATCTGACCAACCCCGCCGCCTAATCCTAAGGGGTCAAAGCAATGGCAGAAAAAAAGAAAAAGAAAGGCTTGGTCAAAGGCATCTGCCTGATCGCTGGGGGCGTCGTCTTAGCGGCCGCCCTTGGCACCGCCCAATACTTCGCCACCATCTATGAGGGGCTATTGGATGTCTTCTTCGCCACCTCGAGCTATTCAATGACCGAGGCCGAGGCCGCCTGCGCCGAGCAGGTGGTTGATGAGGGGGCCGTCCTCCTTAAAAACGAGGATAGCCTCCTCCCCTTGACACCCTCCACCCATAAGAAGGTCGCCCTCTTCGGCCAGAACTCCGTCGACTTCGTCTACGGGGGCTCGGGATCCGGCGAGGTCGATTCCTCCAGCGCCCCGACCCTAAAAGACGCCCTCGAGGAAGTCGGCTACACCGTCAACTCCACCCTCTGGGACTTCTATGACACCGGGGCCGGGAGCAGTTATCGCAAGAAGATGCCGGGGAACGACGGCAGTGGCTACTTCGCCGTCAACGAGGTCCCCCAAAGCGTCTACACCAGCGAGGTCCTAAACTCCCTGAATGACGATTTCGCCATCTGCGTCATCGGCCGTTCGGGCGGCGAGAGCTCCGATCTCCCCAGGGATGAGCTCGATACCGGTTACCTCTACCTCGAGCCCGATGGCGACGAATTGGCCATGATCAAGCTGGCCTGCGAGAACTATTCCAACGTCATCCTGCTCGTCAATGCGAACAACCCGATGGAGCTCGGTATCCTCGAGGATAGCGAATACTCCAACGTCAAGGCCGCCCTCTGGTGCGGTGGCGTGGGGCAGGTTGGCATGCATGGTTTAGCCAACATCATCTCCGGGGCCGTCTCCCCGAGCGGTAGACTGGCCGATACCTATGCCTACGACTCCAGCAGTGCGCCCAGCTATCAAAACCTCGGCGACTACTCATTCACCAACTCCGAAGTCACCAACGGGACCAAATACATGGTCTATCAGGAGGGGATCTACATCGGCTACCGTTATTACGAGACCCGTTATGAGGATGTCATCCTCAGCCAGGGCAACGCCGGTAGCTTCGACTACGACTCCACCGTCCAGTTCCCCTTCGGATATGGACTTAGCTACACCGATTTCTCCTATTCGGATTACTCGGTCAGCTACGACTCCGCCTCGGATTCCTTCACCGCCAAGGTGAGTGTCACCAATACCGGCAGCGTCGCGGGCAAGGAGGTCGTCCAGCTATATGGCCAATCCCCCTATACCGAATACGACAAGACCAATGGCGTCGAAAAGGCCTCCGTCGTCCTGCTCGCCTATGGCAAGACCGACACCCTGGAGCCCGGAGCCTCGGAGGAATTGACCCTCACCTTCGATAAGAGACAACTAGCCTCCTATGACTATACCAACGCCAAAACCTACATCCTCGATGAGGGCACCTATTACTTCGCCGTCGGAAAAAACTCCCACGATGCCCTCAATAACATCTTGGCCAAGAAAAACGCCCTCTCCGGCGGCGAGGCGAGTTTGGTCGAGACCTATGAGCAAGCCTCCTTCGACTCGACCACCTATAGCGTCTCCCCGGTCAATTCCGAAGTGGAGATCACCAACCAGTTCGACGATGTGGACGCCAACTACTACGATGAGTGCACCTATCTGACCAGAAGCGACTGGACCGGCACCTATCCCGATGGCCCCTATAAGGGCGGCTCCTGGGAGGCCAGCGCCGAGCTATTGGCCGACCTCGAGTTCTATGACGATGCCGACGAGGTGGTAAACGATGGATCCTCCATGCCGACATGGAATTCCACCAGCACCTCCTATACCGTCCAAGACCTCGTCGAGGCCGATTACGATGACTCCCGCTGGGACGACATCGTCAACCAGCTTAGCTACAACCAAGCCACCAGGCTCATCCGC
Source organism: Bacillota bacterium (assembly GCA_030537155.1). GTDB lineage: Bacteria > Bacillota_I > Bacilli_A > RFN20 > CAG-826 > Alloenteromonas. The sequence goes on along the minus strand of JAUNOH010000005.1, from coordinate 1,110 downwards.
TTGGGTGGATACGCCACCATCCAGATCGACGCCATCGGATTACCGAAGACGCAGGATAAGGATGGTCCCTCCGGGATCTCCGGCACCCTCGTCGGCGGAACCTCCTGCATGGCTTGGCCGGTTGAGGTCGTCTTCGCCTCCACCTTCAATGACGCGTTGATGGAGGATGTCGGCGAATTCCTCGGTGAGGATTCCATCTCCGCCGGGGTGGCCGGCTGGTACGCCCCCGGCGTCAACATCCATCGCTCCCCGTATTCTGGCCGCAATTTCGAATACTTCTCGGAGGATGGCTTGCTCTCCGGCAAGATCGGGGCCGCCGAGATGAGGGGCGTCCGCTCCAAGGGCGTCATCGCCTACATGAAGCATTTCGCCCTCAACGATCAGGAGACCAACCGCGGTGGCGGGGCCATGTTTGCCAACGAGCAGTATATCCGTGAGATCTCGACCAAGGGATTCGAGTGGATCACCCTCGAGGGCAACCCCAACGCCGCGATGGCCGGCATGAACCGCATCGGGGCCAGGTGGGTCGGTGCCCATAAGGGCATGATGACCTCATTGCTCCGCGATGAGTGGGGATTCGAGGGCATGGTCATCACCGATCAGGCCTCGGTAACTGCCATGTTCTATCAGGACATGATCTCCGGTTTATGGGCTGGCACCGATATGTGGCTTAACACCAACTCGTCCTTCTGGTCCTTGGCGGACTATGAGAATAACGCCACGGTGAATAACCACATCCATAGGGCGGCCAAAAACATCGTCTACGCCATCACGAAGTCGAACGCCGTCATCAACTATCAGTCGGGCGGCACCAACGAAGCCTCCTCCGGTTGGGCCCTCTGGAAGATCCTCTGGACCGTTGGTGAATCCCTCGGCTTCGCCGGGGCCGCCGTCCTGGTATTCTTCGGGACCTGGAGCCTCGTCAAAGCCAACAAGCAAAAGGCTGAATCCGAACAGGAATAAGGTCTTAGCTCCTTTCAGACCCAGCCGTCGGGGAACGGCTGGGTTTTCTTTATCCCCATGTTATCCTTTATATATAAATATGAGAGATATAGAGGAATTGAAGGAAAAGGCCAGGCATCGGGATAGGGATGCCCTGCGTGAATTAGG
>JAUNOH010000027.1:5435-8024 GCA_030537155.1 Bacillota bacterium | reverse complement strand
GAGAGCCGGGCTTTTATTTTGCCTTGTAGGCTTCCACCACCGCAGGCGGGACCAAGTCAGAGATATCAACCCCGCCCTCGTGGAGTTCGTTTATGGTGCTGGAGGAGATGAAGCTCGTCTTGTTGCGCGACATGAAGAAGACGGTCTCCACCTCATCGTCGGCAAACTGGTTGGCGGCCGAAAGCTGGAATTCGTATTCGAAGTCGGTGACGGCCCTGAGGCCCCTGATCATCGCCTTGGCCCCAGCCTTCCGGCAGTAATTCACCGTCAATCCGTCAGTGAAATCGACCTTAACTCCGGGAAGATCCTTCGTGGCCTCCCTCATGATGTGAAGCCTCTCCTCAACGGTGAAGACGCTTTTCTTGCGGGGGTTGACGGCCAAAAGCAAGATGACCTCATCGAACACCTTCAGTGAACGTTTTAAAATATCGAGATGGCCATTGGTTATGGGATCGAACGAACCGGGGTAGACGGCGATTTTCATACATTCATCTCCTGAGGATAACGACTTTGCTTCTTCCGTAATTATATTCCTTTTGGCGGCTGAATTCGGGGAAGGAGTATGGCATATCCCCCTCATACTCGAGCATGATGGCCCCATTTTGTGACAGCAGGCCATATTCCAGGATGGCTTTAATGGAATTGAGGTAGTATTCCTTCTCGGCATACGGGGGGTCGAGGTAAACGAGGGAAAACTCCTCGCCCTCAAGCTTTTTTAAGGCGGTGAGGTAGTCGGAGTTAATGACCCTCATTCCATTGATTTTAAGTTTACTTAAATTGGCCGATATCACCTGGCAGGCCTTCTTGGAGGCGTCGACGAAGACGGCTTCCTTCGCCCCAAAGGAAAGGGCCTGAATGCCAAGAGCCCCAGAGCCGGCGAACAAATCGAGGGCCTTGCCGTTGAGGGCTTCGTTTTGGAGGGCGTTGGAAATCGCCTCCCGGACCCGGGATTTAGTCGGTACCGTCCCCTCGTCCGGGGCCTCGATGATACGCGAATTGTATTTGCCGCCGATGATTTTAATCATTTATGGTGCTCACAACGCCTTTCGCTTCTGAATTCGCCAAATAGCATATCATCCAACTTGGCGTATAACTCCCGCACCTCGCGGTAGGCCTGATTGTATTCTTTGCAGACCGGGAGGATGTCCATCTCGTATTTGGCCCTATGAAGTTTCTTCTGGGCGCTTTTGCTCAATTCGGACGACTCCCCGTAGTGGCTGAGGGCATATTCGAATTCTTCCTCGGCCTCATGAAGTTTTTTGGAAGTTTCCAAGGCTATTGGATCTGAGGATAACTTCTTTTCCATCTCGTCGAGCCTCCTGACCCGCGGATCGGATAAAAGGGCCTGGCGCAGGCTTTCGATTTGACTGGATAGTTTTTCGTCCATGGCGCTGATTTTATCCCAACGCGCCCAAGCATGCTATAATCCCGCCATGCTAAAAATCGTCAAAGACAGCAATCCCCAGCTCAGGAAGAAATGCGAGGAGGTCCCCCTCCCCCTCTCCGCCGAGCATAAAGCCCTCATCGAGGAGATGATGGCCTATTTGAAGTTATCCCAGGACGACGAGTACCGCGAAAAGCATCCCGAATGCCGGGAAGGCGTCGGCTTAGCGGCCCCACAAGTCGGTCACAACCTCCGTATGCTCGTCATCGCCTACGACGCCCCGACCGAGGAAGACCCCAATAAACGCATCGAATACGAACTGGTCAACCCCAAGATAACCGCCAACTCCATCAAGAAGGCCTTCCTACAGGGTGGCGAGGGCTGCCTTTCGGTCGACGACGTCCATGAGGGCTACGTCTACCGCGACTTCAAAATCGTGGTCGAGGCCTACGACAATCTCCAGGGCAAGAAGATCCACATCACGGCCCGTGGATACGACGCCATCGTCCTCCAGCATGAGATAGATCATCTAAACGGGGTCCTCTTCTACGACCACATCGACCCGAAGGATCCCTTCAAAAGGCTCGATAACTCCGTCGCCATCTGAAACCGCTTTAACAAAAATTAATAGGCATAATCGTTGTCTTTTTGGTGCGCGCCCATGATATAGTAGACGCACATACAAGCCGTGCCATATTGCATTAGTGCATTTCAACCTATTTAAGGAGGGCCTTATTGATGCCCATTGATACCGCTCCTATCCAAGTCTATGCCCTCGGCGGTTTAGGCGAGGTTGGGAAAAACACCTACGTCATCGAAAGCGAAAAATCCATCATCCTATTGGATGCCGGGGTCCGCTTCCCCGAAGCCACTTTGCCGGGCGTTGACTATGTCATCCCCGACTACACCCATTTAAGAAACAACCGCAACAAGATAAAGGCCCTCTTCATCACCCACGGTCATGAAGACCACATCGGCGGCATCCCCTTTTTGGTCCGCTCGGTCTATATCCCCGTCATCTACGCCCCGCCTTTGGCGGCGGCCTTAATCCGCCACAAATTAGAGGACGCCCGAATCAAGGAACCAGTCAAGATCGTCGAATACGACTCATCCACCATCGTCAGGGTGGCCGACGACTTCACCGTCTCCTTCTTCCGCGTCACCCACTCGATCCCGGATAGCTATGGCATCTGCGTCGACACCAA
>JAUNOH010000027.1:0-5335 GCA_030537155.1 Bacillota bacterium | reverse complement strand
CAGCAGGTCGTCGAGGCCGCCATCAAGCACAACCGCAAAATCTGCATTTTGGGCCGCTCGATGGTCAACGTCGTCGGCATCGCCAGGGAAAAGGGCTACATCAAAATCCCCAACGACTCCATCGTCGAGGATTCCTTCGTCAGGAACTACCGTCAGAATCAGATCTGCATCCTCTGCACCGGGAGCCAGGGCGAGTCAATGGCGGCCCTAAGCCGCATCGTCAACGGGGAGCATAGGAACATCCAAATCGTCCCCGGCGACACCGTCGTCTTCTCCTCCAACCCGATTCCCGGAAATGGCGTTTTGGTCTCGGTTTTGATCAACAAGTTGGTCAAGCTGGGCGCCGATGTGAAGCAGAATTCCATCGCCTTCTCCCTCCACTCCTCCGGCCACCCGAGCCGCCAGGAGCTCCGCCTGCTTTTACGCATCGTGAACCCCAAATACTTCATGCCGGCCCACGGCGAATATAGGATGCTCAAACTCCACGCCGAACTAGCTAAGGAACTCGGCATGAATGATGACCACGTCTTCGTCTGCGATAACGGGGATGTGCTCCAATTATCCAAGCACAAAGTCACCCGCGGCGGGCACGTCCAGGCCGCCCACGTCTATATCGACGGCAACGACCTCGACGGTGTCTCCAGCCAGGTCATCAACGACCGCGAGATCTTAAAAAACGATGGCATGGTCGCCGTCATATTGACCATCGACTCCAATAAGAACCAGCTCATCGTCCCGCCGATCGTCTACACCCGCGGCTTCGCGGCCAGCGAGGGACTTCACGTCGTCCGCCACGCCAAGATGGCGGCGGATGACGCCATCTCCAAATTGATGGTTCAGCGCGTGAACTTCGCCGAGCTTAAAAACGGCATTAAGAGCGAGGTCTCCAAATACATCTACCGCAAGACCCAACGCAGCCCGATGATCATCCCAATCATCATGAACGCGGCCTAAAGATATGCTGATACTGGCCTCAGGTTCCCCCAGAAGGAAAGAGCTTCTTAAGAAGCTGACCAACGAATTCGTCGTCATCTCCCCCGATATCGACGAATCGCTTTTGAATATCCCGGCCAAAGATCTCCCCATCGAGGAGAGCAGGGCCAAGGCCTATGCCATCGCCTCGCAATACCCAAACGATGAGGTTTTAGCCTGCGATACGGTCGTCATCTTAGACGGTAAGGTCTTGGGCAAACCCCATACTGAGGAAAGAGCCATTGAAATGCTCAAGATGGAATCCGGCAAAAGGCAGATCGTCCTCTCCGGCTACACCTACATCGGCAAAGGCGTCGAGATTTCCAGAAGCGTCGCCACCTACGTCTACTTCAAAGCCTTAGACGAGCAGACCATCGTCGACTACGTAAAAGAAAAGCGCCCCCTCGATAAGGCGGGCGCCTATGGCATTCAGGATGAATATGGGCTGATTGAGCGGATCGAGGGGAGCTATGACAACGTCATGGGCCTTCCCGTCGAGGACATCGACGCCCACTGCCCTATCCGCCAAAGATAGAGTTATAGACCTCCTCGGCATGGGCCTTGATGACCAATATCAGGCGGTCCGACATCTTGATATAGGACGAGACGCCGGCTTGGAGAAGCTTCTCCGGGTCGGCTTTTTCCATATCGGCCAGCTTCACCGAGATCCTCGAGCCGGTAAGTTGCTTGGAGAGGATGTTGTCCTCACCACCCAAAGCCAATAGGTATTCGCTTTTATCGACGCTCGGGAGGGGGATCTCCTCCTTCTTTTTCTTCTTCCATTTGGGCTTTCCGGCCCCGACACGGATCCGGAAGACGATGAGGGCGGCTATAAAAAGCAGCAAGGCCACGCCCAGGATGATTATCCAAACGAGATTCGCATTCACGAAATCGCCAAATTCGCTAACAACCATAATGGTGATATAATATCACTCACTAGGAGATTTACGAAATGTCCAACGCCATTGAAATCGAGGCAAAGGTGTTGGTGAGTCAAGACGATTACAAGAAGCTCGCCAAAGCCTTTAAGGCCCACACCCGTTACACCCAGACCAACTACTACATCGACGACGACCAACTCGAATTGGGCAAAGGCGGCATCGCCCTCCGCATCAGGGAGAAAGACGACGCCTACACCCTCACCCTCAAGACCCCGCTGAGCCAGGGCCTATTGGAGAAAAACGAACCGCTGACCAAAAAGCAGTTCGAGGATTTCCGGGACCGCGGCGAGTTCCCGAAGACCGACTTGGTCCGCTTCCTGACGATGCTCGGCTTCGATGTGGATAAGCTGAAGATCATCACCTACCTCACCACCGACAGGATCGACGTCGAGATTGGGGATGGCCTGCTCTCCATCGACCGCAACGTCTACTCGGGCAAGACCGACTACGAGATCGAATTCGAGTACAACAACATGGATGGGGCCACCGATATCCTCGAGAAAATACTCTCCGAGTACGACGTCCCCTTCAAAATCAACAAAGCCACCAAGGTCCAAAGGGCCCTCAAGGCCGCTTCCGAAGCCTAACTAGAAAGCCAGCCAACCAGCTGGCTTTTTCTTTTGTTTATACCCCATCAACGAAGATATGATGCATTTTGCCTTTACAATCGCGGAAAAAGGTTTTTAATATTGCCGTCAACCAGAAATGGCTGACGACGACATAAGAATAGAGGTCGCGGAGATAAGAGTAGCGCCCGGAGCCCATTAAGGGGCGATGAGGGGTGGCGAAAGGGTTATCCGCCGAAGGCAGCCTCCACTTAATTGGGACTAGCTTGGGAGAATGGTGAAAATCCATTCTACTGTCACCGAATTTCTTCGGTGGAGAGCTAGCGCATCAAAGATATTTCATCCGAAAGGAAATATTGGCGGCAAAGGTTCTCCCCTTGCCGCCTTTTATTAGCCCAAGGAGGAAACTATCAATGAAAAAAGGACTAATTCTACTTCTCCCCATCCTAACCGTGGCCGGCTTGGCCAGCTGCGGCGGCAACTCCAGCAACACCGACACCCTCGTGGTCGGATTGGAGTGCAACTACACCCCCTTCAACTGGACTCAGAGCACCGCCAACGACTACACCCTCCCGATCTCGAATGCAGCCGGGAAATACGCCGATGGCTATGACGTCCAAGTCGCCAAGGCCCTCTCAGAGGCGACCGGCAAAGAAGTCACCATCGTCCGCACGGTCTGGGAATCGCTCATCACCGATTTAAACTACGGGAACATCAACCTCATCATCGCCGGCATGACCGACACCGAGGAGAGGCGCGAGGCCATCTCCTTCACCGATGAGTACTACCGCAGCGAGCTCGTCTTGATCACCGACATCGACGTGGCCAACCAATACACCTCAATCGTCTCCGAATCCGACTTCGCCAGCTTGGTCTCCGGCAAGATCATCGTCTCGCAGGTCTCCACCGTCACCAACGACATCATTGATACTTTCGCCAGCGAATATGGCGCCATCCACGGACCGGCACTGTCCACCTTTGCTTTGGCCGCTACCGACGTCATGGCCGGCAGCGCCTTCGCCATGACCGCCGAATACCCGGTCGCCCAGTCGATCGTGGCCGCCAACTCCGATGAGCTCGGCATCATCAGGATCGACCAGGAAATCCTCGGCGAGGAAGCCGCCGAACTCGGCGTCTCCATCGGCATCCGTAAGGATGACACCGACCTCCAGAGCGAGCTAAATGAAGCCCTCGCCACCCTCGATCAGAATTGGCGCAACGAAACCATGGTCGGCGCCGTCAACCGCAGCGTCTCGGCTGAGGAGATATAATGGACGATATCATCTACCTGCTAAGCCACTATTGGGAGAGTTTCCTTCAGGGTTTGGCCGGCACCATCGTCATCTCGATTTTGGGCACCTTCATCGGCCTTTGCCTCGGCACCCTTTTGGCCTTTGGCAAAAACATGAAGGTTAGGAAGAAAAGCAGCCTCGCCGGCAAAATCACGGCTAGGGTCGTCAGCTTCTGCTGCTCGGCCTACTCCCTCATCCTGAGGGGTACCCCGATGATGGTCCAGGCCATCATCTTCAAGTATGGCTGCCAAAGTTTGGGACTCAATTGGACGTATATCCTCATCGATCAACCGGTCTTTAACGGCTGGTTCTTCGCCGGCACCATCGTCATCTCCCTCAACACGGGGGCCTATATGTGCGAAATCGTCCGTTCGGGCCTCAATGGGATCGACCACGGCGAAATCGACGGGGCCAGAAGCCTCGGGATGTCGAGGGCCCAGGCCAATCTTAGGATCGCCTTGCCCACCGCTTTGAGAAACCAGATCCCCACCATCGGCAACGAATGGATCGTCAACATCAAGGATAGCTCCGTCTTAAACGTCATCTCGGTGACTGAGCTTTACTTGGCCACGGATGAAATCGCCAACAGCTCCTATCGCTTGATGGCCAGCTACATCATTCTGGCGGCGATCTACCTCATTTTGACCCTATTGACCTCACTCATACTTCGCATCGTCGAACGGAAGATGGATAGGAAGCCGGTCTTCACTTGGCCGGCCTTCCACTTCCGGGAGAAGAAAGGAGCCCAATAATGGATAACCAGATCGTCTTAGAAGCCAGCCACCTGGCCAAAAGCTATGACGGCGAGGAATATGTCCTAAAAGACGTCTCCTTCACCCTCCGCAAAGGCGAATGCCTCGTATTGCTCGGCCCTTCTGGAGGCGGCAAGAGCACGATGCTCAAATGCGTCAACCTCCTCACCGACCCCACCTCGGGCGAAATACTATTCCACGGGGAATCCATCCTCGGTAAGGGCGTCAACCACAACAAACTCCGCTCAAAGATCGGCATGGTCTTCCAGCAGTTCAACCTCTTCTCGGGGTATGACGTACTCGCCAACTGCGTCCTCGCCCAGAAACTCGTCCTCCACCGGAAGAAGGAGGAGGCCGAGAAGATCGCCATCGAGAAGCTGACCCAAGTCGGATTATCGGAGAAGCTCCATTCGAGGATCTCCGAGCTATCCGGCGGCCAGAAGCAGAGGGTGGCCATCGCCCGAAGTCTCTGCATGGATCCGGAAGTCCTCCTCTTCGACGAGCCGACCTCGGCCCTCGACCCCCAAATGGTTGGGGAGGTATTAAACGTCATGAAGAACCTGGCCAAAAACGGCTTGACCATGATGGTCGCGACCCACGAGATGGGCTTCGCCCGCGAGGTGGCCGACCAGGTCATGTTCATCGACGGGGGCTTAGTCAATTCCGAGGGGACCCCGGAATACATCTTCGACCAGTGCGATGATAAGAGGCTCCGCGAGTTCCTCGGCAGCTTCAAAAAATAAAGAAAAGTGCGTCGTTGAACTGTACCCCGTTTCTGACAGCCCGAATAAAAAAGGCCTCCTATCGTAAAA
>JAUNOH010000004.1:98792-99891 GCA_030537155.1 Bacillota bacterium | reverse complement strand
GAGGGGATATTTTTTGCCCTTTTTTGAATTCATCACTTGACATTGTGGCAAAGAATACACCTACACCGACGAGGCCGGCATCAAATACAAATATTCTTCCGAAACCGGCGAATGGGCCATTGCCAGCGTCACCGACACCGGCATCACTAGCGCCAGCCCACTTTCCGAATGCTTGGGCTTCCCCGTCAGCTCAATCGCCAACAGCGCCTTCTCGGGTTGCACCTCCCTCACCTCGGTCACCATCCCCTCGACCGTCACCTCCCTCGGCTCCTACGCCTTCTATGGCTGCACCTCCCTCACCTCTATCACCATCCCTGCGACGGTTACGAGCCTCAATTCGGAAGCCTTCTCCAGCTCAGGCATAATAGAGATCCACTACGGTGGCACATCAGAACAATGGGATACCCTGCGAAACGGCGCTTATTTCTCGGGTTATTTCGTCATTTTTTCCGATGGCAGCGTCTATATTCCTAGCAACGCCTACTACTACGACAATCAGGGCATTCAATATAGGTATTCTCAATCTTCGGAATCTTGGACCCTCACCGGTTATAAAGATGAAGCCAAATCACTAACATCCGTGAAAATCCTCGACTATATCTACGGAAAGCCCGTCACCACGATTGCTTTATATGGGTTGTACGGACTTCAAGATTTGTATTCTATTGAAATACCGACTACTTTGACAAAAATCACTAACAACGCTTTCTTCGCCGGTGTCCCGACCGTGGTTTATTACGGCGGGACCGAAGAAGAGTGGAACGCGGTCAAATCTAACTTCTACATTTCCTATGATTTTGTCTATTTCAGCGATGGATCTTGTGCCATGAAAGACGGCTATGTTTATTCCGACGGAGGCGCGGTTAAATACATATATGACAGCGATAGCGGTTCGTGGAGTGCGCAGTTCAATGAAGGTTCCGAAGTGACTTCTGCGACGATTGAATCTGAAATTTATGGAAAGCCAGTTGCCGTCGGCAGCAGAGCCTTCTACGGCTGCACCTCCCTCACCTCGGTGATCATCGCTGAGGGGGTCACCTCCGTCGGCAGCAGAGCCTTCTCGGGTTGCACCTCCCTCACCTCGGTCACCATCCCCTCC
>JAUNOH010000004.1:97796-98692 GCA_030537155.1 Bacillota bacterium | reverse complement strand
CGGCAGCAGAGCCTTCTCGGGTTGCACCTCCCTCACCTCGGTCACCATCCCCTCCACCGTCACCTCCCTTGGCGAATACGCCTTCTACGGCTGCACCTCCCTCACCTCGGTCACCATCCCCTCAACCGTCACCTCCCTCGGCTCTTGGGCCTTCCAAGGCTGCACCTCCCTCACCTCGGTGACTATCAACGAGGGCGTCAATTCCATTGGCACCGCCACCTTCTCAGGCTGCACCTCCCTCACCTCGGTCACCATCCCCTCCACCGTCACCTCCCTTGGCGAATACGCCTTCTACGGCTGCTCCTCCCTTACTGCTATCTCATATGGGGGTACGGCCGAGGAATGGGCCATGATAGACGGCTCCTCATCCATCTCCTCAGTGGTTGTTTCATGTGTGGATGGGGGATCCGTGCCGACCAACGGTTGCAGTTACACCGATGCTAATGGGGTCGTTTACAAATACTACTCCTCGTCTCAGAGCTGGGCGGTGAGAGATGCGGATGAAGGAATCAAGGAGGCGGTCATACAATCGGAAATCTACGGCGCCCCAGTCACCTCCATCAGCTCTAATGTCTTCTCCGGCTGCACCTCCCTCGCCTCGGTCACCATCCCCTCGACCGTCACCTCCCTCGGCTCCTACGTCTTCTCGGGTTGCACCTCCCTCACCTCGGTCACCATCCCCTCCTCGGTAACCTCCATAGGTGGTGCGGCGTTCCAAGGCTGCTCCTCCCTAGATTCAATCGCCTTTGGTGAGGATAGCCGACTGGAGTCCATCGGTTCCTATACCTTCTACATGTGCTCGTCCCTCGCCTCTATCACCATCCCCGATGGCGTAACTTCCATTGGTTCTGAGGCCTTCCGCAACTGCTCGTCCCTCACCTCTATCACCATCCCCT
>JAUNOH010000004.1:0-97696 GCA_030537155.1 Bacillota bacterium | reverse complement strand
CCTCCGTCACGTCCATAGGGAACTATGCCTTCTCCGACTGCACCTCCCTTGCCTCCGTCAACTTCGGAGATGGTAGTAAGTTGAATTCCATCGGCTCCTATACCTTCTACATGTGCTCGTCCCTCGCCTCTATCACCATCCCCTCCTCCGTCACGTCCATAGGGAACTATGCCTTCTCCGACTGCACCTCCCTTGCCTCGGTCTATTACGAGGGTACGGAAGATTCTAAGAATAATATCAGCATCGGCAGCAATGCCTTCTATCGTTGTCCATCCTCCCTCACTTGGTATTACTACAGTGAAACCGAGGCCAGTGGCTGCTGGCATTACGTCGACGGCGTCCCGACCCTCTGGTAATCCCAACCCCCAACCAAATTGGCCTCTGCCCCTACCGGGCGGGGGCCTTTTTCTTCATTCGAAAGCGGTGGACCCACGACAACCTTTTTACTACGCGACGTATGTTTAATATCTCAAAATACCGATGGCATCGGATCTCTCCAAAAACGAGATTTTGCATCGTTTTCCCCAATTTGGCGAATAGGGGCTCTCGCCCTTAATTTTTGGCGAAATTACCTTTAAGGTAATGCCATGAGCAGCAAGAAGAAAGCAAGAATCATCCTTTATAGCATCGAGGAGGCCTTATTCGGGACCATCCTCATTTTGGCCCTATTGACCATCTTGGGGGTCGCCAACGTCTGGGACATGGCCGAGGCCAAACTTATGGTCGTCGCCACCCTGACGGCGATGTGCCTGCTTCCCTTGGTGCCCCTGGTCGAGAAGATACTCAAAGTCGACTTTTCCATCATCGTCGACATCTTCATCTGCGTCGACGTCTGCCTCTCCGTCCTATTGGGCGAGGCCTTCAATTTCTATTACGATGTCCCCAACTGGGATAAGATCCTCCATTTCTTCGGCACGGCCCAGATCGCCTTCTTGGGATTCCTATTGGCCACCTTCTTCCTCAGGAAGACCAATACCGGCACCCATCAGTTATTATTCGCCGCCATCTTCGGCTTCTTCTTCGCCATCGCCATCGAAAGCCTCTGGGAGGTGTATGAGTTCACCATGGATACCCTCACTGGCTCCAACATGCAGAAGTACATGCCGGAGAGCTTCCTCCAGTATATCGACGAGAACGGCAACTGGATCGGCGATGAGGCGACCCTGATTGAGTTCTACAGCAGCCAGGCCGGCAGGCAATACGCCGTCCATGACACGATGTGGGATATCATCGTCGATTCCCTCGGTTCGGCCGCCGGCATCTCCGTGGCCTTGCTCATCACCTATCAAAAGCCCGAATGGGCCACCCGCTTCCTGATGTCCCATCAGGAGGCCATCGCCCTCGAGGCGGCGGAAAACGAGGATACCCTCTCCGCGGACGAGCATTGAGTTAAACCCATAGGTCTCCCGAAAATGGGAGGCCTTTTTTGTTTGGGTGGGTACCTCACAAAGCCACAGCGGAATACCTCACAAATGACCAGTGAAATACCTCACAAAGCCACAGCAGAATACCTCACAAATGACCAGTAGGCTTTGAAAACACTATTGTGTTTCCCTATAATGTAGGTAAGAGGTAATTATGGAGTACAAGAAGCGGATAACCGATGAGGCGTTTGATCAGAAACTCAGGGTTTTTGGCGGGGTTTTAATCATCGGCCCGAAAGGCTGCGGAAAAACAACAAGTGCCAAGAAAAAGGCCAAGAGCATAGTTGAATTCCAAGACGAGGATAAAAGGGATTTTTACCTCACGACAGCCGAGACTGTGCCTTCGCGTCTTTTGATTGGGGAGAACCCGAGATTATTCGATGAATGGCAGGACGCCCCAAAAATATGGGGTGCCGCCAGAAAATCAATCGATGATTCACAAAAGAAGGGTTTATACATTTTTACTGGCTCATCGTCATCTTCGGTGGAGACATCCCACACGGGAACCCTCAGGATTTCCACCTTGAGGATGGATCCGATGAGTTTATATGAATCGGGGGAGTCGGGCGGAGAAGTTTCTCTCAAAGAGCTTTTCGCCGGCAAAGAATTAACCCCGCTTAGCTCATCCTTCGCATTCGACGACCTGCTTCAAGCCGCTTGCCGCGGTGGATGGCCGGCAAGTTTGGATCCATCCCTTGGGAAAGATGATTCGCTTTTGGTTGCCAAAGATCTTTTTTATCAAACGTGCCATGTTGATATAAGCAAAATCGATGGTGTCAAAAGGAACCCTGTGACCGCGGAGAGAATCCTCAAGTCATATTCCAGAAACATAGCCACTTTGGCAAAAAGCAAAACGATATATGACGACGTGAACAACGAATCGTCCATAAGCGAAACCACATTCAACGATTATTTAGGCGCCTTGCGGAAGCTTTATATAATCGAGGACGTGGAGGCTTGGACGCCGGCCATAAGGTCGAGGGAATTGATGAGGAATACGCCCAAAAGGAATTTGGTCGATCCATCGATTGCGGTAGCTTCTTTGGGGCTGTCCCCGTCATATTTCAATGAGGATCTGAAGACTTTTGGCTTCCTTTTCGAGAGCCTGTGTCTGAGGGACCTGAGGATTTATTCTTCTAGTTTGGATGGAAAGTTATCTTATTATCACGACCGCTACGGCTTGGAGGCCGACGCGGTTTTGCATCTCGGAGACGGACGATATGCCCTCATCGAATTCAAACTGGGGGAAGGCCAAATCGAAGAAGGCGCGAGGCATCTAAACGAGATAGAGGCCTTAATAAAGAAAGCCAACGAAAGAGAAGGTCGCATTCGCTTGAGGATGCCAGATTTGAAGGTGGTCATCACCGGAGGAAGCATCGCTTTTAAGAGGGAAGACGGCGTTTACGTCGTCCCTATTACCTGTCTGAAAGATTGACGCCCAAAAGAAAACCACGCCGGGTCACCCCGACGTGGTATTTGTCATTTATAACCTGGCCTTGCTTTCGATCGCCTCTTTGATGATCTTGATGAACTCATCGACCGAGACGTTGATCTGATCCTTTTGGCCATAGAGGCGGTAGGTGACGGAGCCCGTCTCCATCTCGTTTCCCCCGATGACTAGGGTATATGGGATCTTCTCGACCTGGGCGTTACGTAAGCGATAGCCGAGTTTCTCGTTGCTATCGTCGAGCTCGACGCGGAGCCCAGCTTCCTTTAGCTTGGCTTCGACTTCCTTGGCGTATTCGCCATGGATCTCGGGATTGACCGGCAATAGTCTCACCTGGGTGGGGGCCAGCCAAGTCGGGAAGGCCCCGCCGAAGTTCTCGATGATGATGCCGATGAAACGCTCGATGGAGCCGAAGACGACGCGGTGCAACATCACCGGCTCGACCTTCTCGCCCTTCTCATCGATATAGTAGCAGCCGAAGCGGTGGGGGAGGTTGACGTCCAATTGGATGGTGCCGCACTGCCAGGTCCTGCCCATGGTATCCTTCAATTTGAAGTCGAGCTTCGGGCCATAGAAGGCCCCGTCGCCCTCATTGATCTGGAATTCGTGCCCGGAATGGAGGCAAGCCTCCGCCAAAACCTTCTCGGTCTTCTCCCAGTATTCGGGGGTGCCGATGTAGTTGGATTCGGGGCGGGTGGACAAGACGATCTTATAGGAGAGCCCGAAGACGGTGTAGACCTCATCGAATAAGGCCATGATCCGCTTAACCTCGTCCTCGATTTGATCGAGCCTGACGAAGATATGGGAATCGTCTTGGGTGAAGGCCCGGACGCGGAATAAGCCGTTTAAGGCCCCGGAGGCCTCGTGGCGGTGGACGTGGCCCAGCTCAGCCAGACGTAATGGCAGATCGCGGTAGGAGTGGATGGAGTTATTGTAGACGAGCATGGCGCCGGGGCAGTTCATCGGCTTGATGGCGTAGTCTTCCTCATCCACCTTGGTGGTGTACATATTCTCCTTGTAATGGTCCCAGTGGCCCGAGAGTTCCCATAGGGAACGGTTCATCATGGTCGGGGTGTAGATCTCCTTATAGCCATGCCGCTTATGGACCTCCCTCCAGTATTCGAGGAGGTTATTCATCAAATCCATCCCCTTGGGTAGGAAGAAGGGCATGCCGGGCGCATGCTCCGAGAGCATGAATAAACCCAATTCCCTGCCGAGCTTACGGTGGTCGTTGGCCTTTCTTTTCTCGAGGAGCTCGAGGTAGTTTTTCAAGGCCTCCTCGCTCGGCCAGCAGGTCGCGTAGATCCTGGTGAGCTGCTTGTTGTTGCTATCGCCCCGCCAGTAGGCGCCGGCCAAAGAGAGAAGCTTGAAGTGCTTCAGATAGGAGGTGTTGGGGACGTGGGGCCCGTGGCAGAGGTCGGTGAAGTCGCCCTGCTCGTAGCAGGAGATGACCTCGTCATCGCCGAATTCGGAAATCCTCTCCAACTTATAGTGGTTGTCCTTGAAGACCTCCATGGCCTCCTCTTTGGAGATTTCCCTCCGCTTATAGGGGATGGCCTGCTTGGATAGCTTCTTCATCTCCTCCTCGATCTTCGGGAAATCGGCCTCGGTGATGACCCTATCCCCGAAATCGACGTCGTAATAGAAACCCTCCTCAATCGAGGGGCCAAAGCCGAAGAGGCAGCCGGGATATAGATGCTTCAAGGCCTGGGCCATGAGGTGGGCCGAGGAGTGGTTCAGCATCTCAAAGCCCTCCTTATCCTCGGGATAGACGAAGGAGATCTCACCCTCTTTGACGGGGACGCCCATATCGAGGATGACGCCATCCTGCTTATAGGCTATCGCCAGTTTCTTCTTCTCGGGGTCGAGGGTTTTGATGGCCAGAAAGCCATTGGAGCCATCTTCCAATTCGTATTCTTTTTCCTGATAGACGATTTTCATGTCTTTACCTCCAATAAAATAAAAAACGCCCCACATAAGGACGCTTCCACGCGGTACCACCTTACTTCATGGCGATATGCCATGCCCTTAGCCTGCCCCTTAACGCGGGGTGCGACGCCTGAGTTATTTCCCCAGGTGCTCCGGAGTGGTACTTCATAGCCTTGCGGCTTTAAGCGTGTCTCCTTCAACGCGCCTTTATTCTAGATTGCTATTTCGCTAAGTCAAGACGAGTGATCATGCGAATCAGAGCACTTCCTCGAAGCAGGTGAACATCACCTTCATGCCCAGATGCTCATAGAAGGCGGTCGCATTCCCGTTTAGCCCCCAGCTATGGAGGGTGAGGTTATGGCAGCCCATCTGCCTGGCTATCTCCTTAGCCTTCATATATAAGGATTTGCCAATGCCTTCTCCCCGATGGGGGGAAGAAACGCATAGATCATCGATATATAGCGTTTTGCAGGCCGGCTTGAGGCGGGTTTCATCCTTATCCTCCAGCTCCAGCATCACGTAGCCCAAAACCGACCCATCCTCGCCGTGGGCCACGATTATCGGGTTATCCTTATCTCCGATCCTAGCTTTCAGCTCGGATTCGTCATACTTGCTTATCCCGCCCTTAAAGAGGTCGGGCCTCCCCTCGTGGTGGAGGGCGTTAACCTCAAATAGCAGCTTTAGAACGCCTTCTATTGATGCGGTATCTAATTCTCTTAAATAGACCATAACGGATGCTGCCACGGGCAAAATTGGGGTTGCCGGCTAAGCGGGAGAGGGCGCTGACCTTCTTCTGGAGGCGGATCTCCCTCAGGGCCTGACGCTCGATCTTCTGCTTCCAGCCGAAGACCTCGTTGATGGCCACGCACTTATCGGCGTAGCAGATGATCCAGGCCTCGCGGGATTGGGGGATCCTCTTGAAGGCGATCGGCCACATGTGGCTCTCGATGGCCTTCCTCTCCCTGGGGTTGAGGCCAAAGTCCCTCTCGGCGTTTTCGGCCGCCCGCATCGGGTGCATGGTGGCGTGCTTCTTCGGATGGGGCTTTATATGCCAGTCATAGAGGTAATAGTCGTGCAATAAAGAGGCCCGGACTAAGCTCGGCACATCAACCTTGATGCAGTTTTCCTTGGCAAACAATAAAGCCCTCAGGCAGACGTTTACCGAGTGGCGGTAGGTATTCGACCTATGGTGCTGGCGGAAGGAAAGAAGCTGCCTATAGGTGTGGTGGAGCAATATATCTCTCCCGTAGGAGTACATCTCCTCGCGGGGATCGTTTACGTAGCGGCGGTTCTGCTGTTCCATTTTTTACGCTTAATAGTATGCGGGTTGAATTCTCAAATTCAAGGAAATGGATTCAAAAAGCACCTAATCCGGAAAATGAAAACCCCGCCTTTGGCGGCGGGGTCATGTTTAGTTGGAGTTCCTGGAGATATTCAGGATGTAGTTGGAGAAGCCGTTCCCGCTGGAGGAGATCTCGGGGAAGGAGGGGTCGGCTATCTGGAGGTAGACGGTGCCGGATTCGCTCGGGCTATAGGAGAGCTCGCTACGGGCACTCTCCGAGTAGGAACTTAGGGCCGTATACTCCCCGGATTCCTCATCGAGGCCATAGATGCTGGCGTATACGGGAGACGAGAAGGAGAACTGATAACTGTATCCATACAGCACATCGAGGCTATAGAAGTTGCCGGACTGGCTCGTGATGGTCAATAGGTTATTGCCTCCGACGGCCAGGCTGAGGGCGTTCTCGAAGGAGTCGCCGATCTCGTATTCGGCCGTCAATTCCTCCCCGTTTGCGCTTGGCTGGAAGCTCGAGGAATTGGGGAAGGGGGTGGTGTAGAAGGTCTCGCTCACGTAGTAGACGTTACCCTCTTCGTCGCTATCGCGGAGGATGGCGTAGGCGTAGGAGGAGTTATTGAGGGAGCAGCTGACGTAGCCGGCGTCGATGGTCGACTCGGAGACGTTGACGGTCTCACCGAGCTGCTTCTCGGAGCTAAGGAAGGTGAAGTCATAGCCGCCCTCGCTATTCTCCTCGTAGTAGTAATAGCAGCCCTGGGCGATTTGGTTCAATTCGATTTGACCGAGTTCCTCGGCGGAGGAGTCCTCCAGTTTTATGCGGTAGTAGACCCCGTTTTTGCTGGCCATGGTATAGCCGTTCTCGCAACGGGTGAAACTCGTCTCGTATTCGAAGGGAATCACGACTTTCAGGTTGTAGTCCATCGCCCCGTAGAAGCCGTTGATGGAGCCGATGATCAACTCGCCCGAACGGTCGACGCTGACATTGCTGACGCCGGTGAGGAAGGAAATGACGTTCAAATCGGCGTCGTAGAGGATCTTCTGGGCGGTGTCGTAGTAGTGGTCATCGTCCAGCTTGATGATGTCGTTGACCGATTTGCTGGTGGCGTTATAGAAGATAGAGCCGGTGGAGGAGAGGATATAGGTCTCGTCACTCTTGGAGAGGGAGAGGTTGCTCTCGATGGCGTTGGCCTCGGCCACCCCATAGTTATAGATGCCGTTCTCGTCCTTAAAGGGGCTCAAACTCGTCATGACGTAGTTGACGATGATGTCGACCGGTTCCCCGGAGATGAGGTCGAGGGAGAAGGTCGAGAGGTCGTATTTGGTGGTGACGTAGCCCCCACTTTCCTCATCATAGGCCGAGGTGAAGTAGTCGTAGGTTGCGCTATCGTCGGGGAGGATGGTCGAGTATTGGTAGAGGATCTTGCCATCATAGATGGCCATTGCCGCCGTCTCCGGGAGGGTGAAGGAGCAGACCAAGACGCCCGATTTCATGACGACGTAGTAGTTGGAGGAGGGCTGATATAGGTAGTAGCCCTCGGCCATGCCATAGTCGCTTAAGTCGGTATAGCCACGGTCGAAGTAGGTGTCCCCGGCCTCATAGCTGCTATCGACCAAGCCGATCAGGGGGTTGGTGGAGAGGGTGGTTATCTTGCCGGTGGAGTTATCGTAGATGCCATAGTGGTAGCTGGTCGTGTTGGTGCGGCAGACGATGTAGGTGTAGGTTTGATCGCCGTCCTCGTCGGTGATGAAGGTGAAATCCTTCCCGTCGATCTGGGTGATCTCCGGGGCGAGGGCGCTACTGGAGATGCTGCGGTCATAGACATAGAGGCTATAGCGGTTGTTGCTGGAGGAGTAGACGATGCGGAGGAGACTATTGCCCATGCTGTCGTAATAGTAGGTGTTGTTCCGGTAGTTGATCTTGAGGATCGAGCCGATTTCGCAAGCGGAAACCGAATACGAGAGATACTCCGGGATGAAGCGGGGCTGAACGAGGTAATCGCCATAGAATAGCGAATAAAACCCGACGTAGCCGTGTTCGGTGGTGACGGCCATCAGCCCATAGCCAAGCGGGGTGACGTTTTGGGTGGAGGCATCGTTGAAATATTTGGGCGTAACCTCATCGGAATTGCCGGAGTAGGTGATCGGGACGTAGTCGGCCTGATTGTTGTTGGCCACGATCATCGAGGCATAGTCGCTGGAGCTGCCGGTCGGCCCGGAGCAACCCAGCAACAGGAAGGCGGAGGCTATCCCCGCCAGCAGAGCTTTCTTATTCATGGGAGAAGTATAGAACCAAAACGAACAAAATACCCCAAAAATCCGACATTCCTCTTAAAAGAGGGGGTAACCCTTTACCAAATCGCTACTATTTGGCTATAATCAGCCTGGTAATTTCCTAAAGGAGGAAACATTAACCTAATTATGAAGACCACCATCGTCAAAGTTTGGGGCCGCCAGATCATCGATTCCCGCGGCAACCCCACCGTCGAGGCTGAAGTCACCCTCGAAGACGGCACCATCGGCCGTTCGACCGCCCCTTCCGGCGCCTCCACCGGCACCCGTGAAGCCATCGAGCTGCGTGACGGCGACAAGTCCGTCTACGGCGGGAAAGGCGTTTTGAAGGCCGTCTCCCACATCAACGGCGAAATCGCCGGGGCCCTCGTCGGCATGGATGCCCGCGAGACCGCCAAAGTCGACGCCAAATTAATCGAATTAGATGGCACCGAGAACAAAGGCAGGTTGGGCGCCAACGCCATCCTGGCCGTCTCCCTAGCCACCGCCCATGCGGCCGCCCAGAGCTTGGGCATCCCGCTTTACCGCTTCATCGGTGGAGCCCAGGCCGCCACTCTCCCCGTCCCGATGATGAACATCATGAACGGCGGAGCCCATGCCGATGACAACATCGACTCCCAGGAATTCCTCATCATGCCCGTGGGCGCCCCGACTTGGAGCGAGGCCCTCCGCTGGTGCACCGAGGTCTTCCACACCCTCCAGAAGATTCTCAAGGGCCGTGGCTTAGCCACCGGCGCCGGAGACGAGGGTGGTTTCGCCCCCAACACCAAGCATGGCTCGGACGAAGAGGTCCTCGACCTCATCTGCGAGGCCATCAAGGAGAGCGGCTATGAACCGGGCAAGGACTTCTTCCTCGCCATGGACGCCGCCGCCAGCGAATGGGCCAAGGGCGAAAAGAGCGAAGATGGCCAGGTCATCTACCATCAGCCCAAATCCGGCAAGAAGTTCACCTCCGATCAATTGATCCGCCACTGGGTCAAGCTCGCCAACGAATACCCGCTCATCTCCTTAGAGGATGGCATGGCCGAAGGCGACTGGGATGGCTGGAAGAAGCTCACCGAGAAGCTCGGCAAGAAGATCCAGCTCGTCGGCGATGACCTCTTCGTCACCAACACCAAGATCATCAAGAAGGGCATCGAGGTCGGCTGCGCCAACTCCGTCCTCATCAAGCTCAACCAGATCGGCACCCTGACCGAGACCATCAACGCCATCAAGATGGCCAACGCCGCCGGATGGACCGCCGTGGTCAGCCACCGTTCGGGTGAGACCGAGGACGTCACCATCGCCGACTTGGTCGTGGCCCTCAACGCCGGCCAGATCAAGACCGGTGCCCCGAACAGGACCGAGAGGGTTGCCAAGTACAACCAGCTCCTCCGCATCGAGGAACAGCTCGGCGATGCCGCCGTCTACCCCGGCATCAAGGCCTTCCGCTTCAACAAATAAGGCTATCTAAGTAGACCAAAGCCCCGATTCGTTCGGGGCTTTTCTTTTATCCATATATAAATTAAAAAGCCGAGGGCTCAGGACCATCGGCTTTTGCAGGTATTCCGGGAAAGTGGTTAAGGAGGTTCCAACAAATGGATGCTTCCCAGAACACCGTTAGTTTAGTCTAACTAACAAACATGTTCAAGCCTTTCGATAACATATTTTTTGATAGCGGTTCCACATGGCAAAATGAAAAACCCCGAGTTGGGGCTTTGGCTTTATTTTTTGTTTCCCTTAGGCGTTTTGGAAGCCGTAGACGGCGGCCCCGATCAATCCGGCCTCCTGGGAGAAGTGGCACTTCTGGAGGTTGCTCTCCGGGCATCTTTGCCTCAGATCGTCCCAGAAGACGTCCGCGCTTTTCATGACGCCGCCGGTCAAGACGAAGACCTCGGGCTGGAAGGCATCCTGGATCGACTTGATGAAGCGGGCGAATAGATCGAGCCAATTCCAATAAGTCGGCATCAGGGAATCGATCTTATTCTTGACCCCGACGAAGAAGTCGAAGGCCGAGGCGACCTCGATTCCATCTTCCTTGCCAAGCCTAGGCAGGTAGGTGCCGGAGACCATGTGCTCGAATTCGTGGTAGTTGCCATGTCCCGAGCAGAAGAGGGTATGTCCGATCTCATCGCTATGGCGACGGAGTTTCCCATCGATGCAAAGGGCCCCTCCGACGCCGGTTGAGACGGTGATGAAATAGAGGGACTTATACTTTTTGTGGGGACCGACGTTGGCCTCGCTTAAGGCGGCCACGGAGGCGTCGTTGGCGATATAGGTCTTTAGGCCAAACCTCTTGTGGAGGTATTCGGCCAAATCGACATCCTCGATGCCGATATTGGGCAAAGCGTCGATGTGGCCAGACATGTTGATGCGCCCGGGAAGACCCCCGGCGATGGCGACGACGTCCTTGAAATCCTTCCCCACGCATTGGTCGATGGTGGCGCCCACCGAGGAAAGGAAGGCATCCTTATTGCCCAAAAGGGTCGGGTTGATGACGACTTTCTCGATTTTGTATTTCTCGTTGATCAAAGCGACGCGGGTGTTGGTGCCGCCGATATCAAGCGAGATTACTTTTTTCATAACGAGAATCCTTCCACTGAGTTGACGTTGATGATGCGCATGAAGTTCATCCTGCCGGCCCCGGTGGGGGTACCGCCGGCCAAGATGATGGGATCGCCGGGCTTGAAGTTTAGCTCCCTGGCGATCTTAAGGGCCAAGACCTCCATCTCCTCGATGAAGTCGGGCATCGGGGTCTTTATGAGGACCGAGCTGATGCCCCACATCAGGCCATTGTGCATGACGGTGGAGCGGCGGTTGCTGACGGCCACGACCGGGCAGCAGGGACGGGCTTTGGAAATCCTATCCGTCGACTTACCGGTCTCGGTGAAGCAGATGATCAATTTGGCGCCGATGAGCAAGGCCGTGTTGGAAATGGCGTTGGCGATGGCATCGTTATTGGTGTGCTCCGAGGTGTCGTAGGCCTCGATGGCTAGCTTCTCGTAGTTTAAATACTTTTCCTGCTCCTTGGCAATGGCGGCCTGCATCTTGACGGCCTCGGTCGGATATTTGCCGGAGGCAGTTTCGGCCGAGAGCATCACGCAGTCGGAGGATTCGTTGATGGCGGTGGCGACGTCGCTCACCTCGGCCCTGGTGGGACGGGGATGGCTGACCATGGAGTCGAGCATCTGGGTGGCGGTGATGACGGGTTTACCGCATTCGCGGCAGAGCCTGATCATCTTGGCCTGGAGGGCCGGGAGGGTCTCAGGCGGGATTTCCACGCCCAAATCGCCCCTGGCGACCATGATACCGTCGCTGGCTTTGATGATCTGCTCGATTTTCTCGACGCCTTCAGGGTTTTCAATCTTGCAGATGATGGGCATCTCGGGCTTGCCGTATTTGGCGCAGCACACCTTGATGGCCGAGACATCCTCGGGACGCCTGACGAAGGAGGCGAAGATCATATCGAGATCCTGCTCGCAGCCGAATTTGATGTCGGCCTCATCTTTCGGCGAGATGAAGGGGATCGATAGCCTGGAGAAGGGGGCGTTGATGCCCTTCTGGTCTTTGAGGGTATGGGAGTTTTTGGCGACCACGGTCAATTCGCGGGTGGCCTCGTCTTTGCCGGTGATGGATAACTCGAGGTTCCCATCGTCGATTAACAGAGAATCGCCGACTTTGACGTCGTCATATAATCCGGGGTAGGAGACGGAGATCTTTTCGGCGTTGCCGATGACCGGGGTCATGGAGATCTTCAAAACCTGGCCTTCCTCAATGGGGATGGCCCCATTTTCCATATAGCCGGTGCGGATCTCGGGTCCTTTGGTGTCGAGGGCGACGGGGATGTAGATTCCCTGCTTCTCGAGGTCCCTGGCGATCTGGATCTTCGGGAGGTGCTCCTCATAGGTTCCGTGGGAGAAGTTGATCCTCATCACGTTCATGCCGGCCTTGTAGAGCTCTAAAACCTTCTCTTTTTTGTCGGTGGCCGGGCCGATGGTGCAGACGATCTTCGTCTTCTTTTCGATGTTAAGCAGCATTTGTTTCCCCTTTCCGATTACAGCATCAAGGTGTTGGCGACTTCCAATAGCTCCTTGTGCGGATCCTGCGGTAAGGAGAGGGCCTCCATGATGGGGAGGGTGGATAGATGGTTATGGTGCCAGCTGACGACGATCCCGCCTTTCCCGGCGGCGATCTGCTGGACGGCATAGGCGCCCATCGAGGAGGCTAATAGCCTATCGAAGGAAGAGGGCGCGCCGCCCCTCTGGATGCGGCCCAAAACCTCGGATTTGGCCTCGAATGGGGTCATGGCCGAGACCATCTTCTTCAGGTCGTCGACATTGACCTCGGGCATCTTCTCCGCCACCAAGACGATGGCGAAGCGGCGATGCTGCTTCTCGGCGAGGTTATTGAGTTTTTTGATGATTTGCTTATACGTGAGCTTATGGGTGGGGGTGACGATGATGTCAGCGCCCTCGGCGATGCCACTCATCAGGGTGAGGTCGGGGCAGTGGTTGCCCATGATCTCGACGATGGCACATCTTTGATGTGAGAGGGTGGTGTCCCTGATGTGATCCATCGACCAGTTGATGGTGTTCATGGCCGTATCAAAGCCGATGGTGTAGTCGGTGGAGGAGATGTCGTTATCGATGGTGCCCGGCAAACCGATGCAGTTGATGCCGTGGTTATAAAGCGCCTGGGCGCCCATATAGGTGCCATCGCCACCAATCACGCATAAGGCCTCAATGCCATGCTTCTTTAAGATCTCGGCGGCCTGCTTCTGTATGTCGGGTTCCTTGAACTCGGGGAGCCTGGCGGTTCCTAATATGGTGCCTCCCTTAGAGAAGATGCCGAAGACCGATTCGGCGGTCAATTCGGTGAAGTTCTCCTCGAGGATTCCTTTATATCCATCATAGATGCCAACGACTTCGTAGCCGTTCCTCAGGCCAGCCAGGGTGATCGCCCTGATGGCCGCGTTCATCCCCGGCGCATCGCCTCCGGAGGTGAGGATTCCAATTTTCTTGCTCATAAAATGTCCCTCTTGGGTCAGAATGATTATATATCATTCATTAAGCAATTGATAAAAATTCAAGCGTTCTGGGAAATGAAACTACTTTCAGACCATTTGTAGCGTACCCAAAGGGGATGTTAATAAAATTGTGGAAAAACCAAAAATCCCGCGCCACGCCTAGTTTTCTATTGTGGATAAATCATCAAAAAGCAAGATGGCATCGAAACTTTAATTGATTAAAGGGGTATTGCTAGTAAAATTAGCAACGCCATGAAAAGCGTGACCGGCAAGGATCTATACGAAGTCAGGAAGATGGGGCTCTACTCATCCTCCTCCCTTTCCTATCTATCGGATTTCTACGGACCCCTCATCGGAGCCAGTGGCCTAGGCTGCTATTTAACGCTCCTAAACGACCCGACCTCATTGGGTGCCGGGAGCCTAAAAAGCCATGACTACCTCTTTACTAAGAGCATGCTTTCGCCAGGGGAACTCTATAAAGCCATGGAGAGCCTTGAAGGCGCCGGGCTATTGAGGAGCTTCCTTAAGTCTGAGAAGAACGTCCGCTATTTCGTCTATGAGCTATATCCGCCAAAGACCCCAGAGGATTTTTCCTCTGACGTCCTTCTTTCCGGCACGCTCCGTAAATATATCGGGGAGGCCGATTACGAGGAAATAGTCTCGAAATACAGGACCCCCGAGGCCCTTTCTGGTTTCGATGAGGTGACGGCCACCTTCCAGAATGTTTTCCGCCCCGATTTCGATGACCCAGCCTATAAACCCCGCGAGGAAAAACTGCTCTCAGAACGCTCGAGCCGGATCAAAACCGATTTCGATTTCGCCGCGTTCAATTCCTTTGTTCAGAAAAACGGCATCGAGGAGTCGTCCCTTTCAAAATCCGAGAGGAAACACATCGCCGGTTTGGCTAACCTCTATGGTATCTCCCCCGAGTCATTGGGTGAGATGGCCGTATCCAGCTTTGATCCCAAAGCCGAATTCGGGCATCGCCTGGATTTGGAAAAACTCGATTCCTTGGCTAAGGACTCTTATCGTTTCCCCTATCTGCGGGGCAAGAAGGGGTCCAGCCAAGTCTCTGGCGATTCGGCCTTAGCCACTAAAATCAAGATGATGGATCAGATGACGCCCACGGCTTGGCTTACGTTGTTATCCGGCAATAGGAGGCCACCCGAGAGCGATCTTCGCATCATCCAGAACCTCTCGTTGAATTTGGGCGTGCCCTCGCCCGTCATCAACGCGGTGGTGGACTATGTTTTAGCCACCAACGACAACATCCTTTCCGCGCTTTCCTGCGAGAAGTTGTCCATGGCTTTGGTCCGTGAGGGCGTCGATAACGCCAGGGATGCCATGGAAAGCCTTAATTCGATCTCCGTCCGCCGGGCCGAGAAAAGGAAGCAAGGCAAAACCGGATATAAGAAAACCTATACCGAAAAACCTGTTCCGACCCCAAAAGAGGAAAAGCGTGAAGATGAAGAGGAATACAGCGAGGAAGAGATTAGGAAGATGCTGGATTCCATCTATAATGATTGATTATGGGAAAAGATGAGGGATTGAAGAAAATCGAGGTGCCGAACTTTGGATTCAAGGATCCGGAGAAGGCCATCGAGGAAGCCGTTGAGGGATTCCGCAAGGACGCCCCCTTTTACGCCGAACTCCAAAAGCTTGGCTTGACCAACAAGGAGGTCAGGGACAATCTTCCGGCTCTCATCGATTACCAAATCAACTTCAAAGAGTGTAAAGACACCGACCCGTTTCCTGAAGGCGGCCCGGAATTTGAGATGAGCCTTGTCAGGACAGGGGGCAATATCGAGGTCCGTTACTCCCCGAGAAAGAGGGAATTGAAGAGGCTTTCCATCGAAGCAAACTACATTTTCCGCGATTTCCCGGATTCCTGGCTCGAAGCCAATCTGAAGGATGTCAACTTCACCAAGAAAAGAAGCGCAATCGTCATGAAGTTGGGCGGCTTTCTAAAAGGCGATCCGAGAAAATGGATGTATCTAACCGGGGAATTCGGAACCGGAAAAAGCTATATCTTAGCCGCCTATGCGAATAGTTTGGCCAACCAAGGTGAGACGGTGGCCTTCTGCAATTCCGCCTCCATCATCGACAAATTGAGGAATGATGCGGTGGTGGACAAAAAGGGTTACGCCGTTGAGATGGAACAGCTGAAGAACGTTTCCTTGCTTGTTCTTGATGGCTTTGGCGATGAGTATAAAAGCGACTTTGCCCTCTCCACTGTCCTTTATCCGATTCTCTCCTCGAGGAGCAGGGAGGGGAAGCAAACGATGTTTACCTCCGATTTCACCATTGAGGAGATCAACTCGATGTATTCGGCCAAGATCAATGCGCCACGTGCTAGGCAACTGTGTACCCTCATAAAAAACGAATGCAGCAAAGAAACGCTTCTAGAAGGCCTGAAAGTAGATTGATAAATAAATAGATTAAGGCCACATGGCCTTTTTCTTTTGCCTTTGTTCACAAAGAAGAATTTTCCTGCATTCGATTAAAATCAAACGCGAATAATGAAAGCAAACGAAAAGACGGAATTCTTAAGGCGAAATTTAAAATTCATTCTATGAAATCAACCGATAGTAAAATGATGATCCAACTAAGTTTAGAATAAATTAAACCGTATTTATACATTGTCTAATTTTGCTTTGAAATCATCGATATTGCCATCATTTACAATGACATAAGTAGCGAGGTTTTTGCTCTTAGATAGGGGGTAGGAAGCGTTGAGCTTCATATAGCCATCCGCATCCTTTCCCTCATTTATTAGACGTTGCTTTCTTACATTATCATCCGCGACTACGAGAATGACCTCGTCTACTAAATCCTCGAGGCCGGAATCTGGTAAAATCTGAACTTCCAAAACGACGTTTTTACCTGATCCGATATTCGAAAGTTCATTTAGCAATAACGCTTTTAGTCTCGGGTATAGTATGTCTTTTAAAGCCTGATTTTTCTTTTCGTCCCCGGCAATCAGTTTCCTCAGCTTGTTCTTATCATTCGTTCCAAAGGCTTTCTTGATTGCCGTGAGGGTTTCCTCGTCTTTATATAGTTTGGCGATCAACTCATCGCAATCGAGGCGGACATAGCCTTTCTCTTCGAAGTATTTGCTGGCGATTGACTTCCCGGAATGGATGGGTCCTGTAACCGCCAAAACAAAGGGGTTTTGCCGTGATTTCTGGCATTTGGGGCAATAAGTCGTTCCCCGGCCTCCCACGGTGATTTTATGCATTTTAAAGCCGCAATATGGACAGGGTTCGTTCTTATGGTTATAGGCTAATAGGCGATTCTGCATTTTGCCGGAGACGCCATCTTTCGGGTGGTAGCTTTTGATGGTGGAGCCACCCTCGATGATGGCCTCCTTCATGATGCGGGAGACTTCATCCTTTATCCTCTTGCAGTCTTCGCTAGTTATTAGGCTGCATGGGGTCCTCGGATCTAAGTGGCAGGCGAAGCAGGTCTCGTCCGCATAGATGTTGCCCAATCCGGATATCAATCCCTGATCGAGCAAGGCCTCCTTGATGGGGGCGTTCCTTTTCTTTTTGATCCCGGCATAAAGTTCCTCGGGGCTGATATCCCATGGTTCTTTCCCCAGTTCCTTTAGGGGCGATTCCTTCAATAACGTGGCGTTCTCATATAAGCCGAGGATGCCGAACTTCCGGACGTCGTTATAGATGAGGCTATGCCCATCATCGAAATGTAGCCTCAGAATATCGTGCTTAGCCAGTTTGCCTGAGGAATCCTCAAACCATTTCCCCTCCATCCTGAGGTGGGATAGCATGGTGAGCTCTCCGCTTAAACGGAATAGCAAAAACTTCCCCATCCTATCGATGGATTCGATGCTTTTCCCTGGCAGGTTCTTCTTAAATATTACGGGGTCGGTGACCACGTTTTTCTCGCGGAGCAGCTCCAGCGATCTGATCTTTTTGCCCACGACGGCCTCGGAGAGGATGCGCCTGACGGTCTCTACTTCTGGAAGTTCCGGCATAATCTTAATCCTTGGCCTCGTACCAGCTATTGCCCAAGCTCCCCTCGACGGTCAGCTTGACCGGGAGCTTGATGGCGTTTTCCATCAATTCCTTCAATTTGGCGGGGATGACGTCTTCCTCTTCCTTGGGAACCTTAAACAGGAGTTCGTCGTGGATCTGGAGGACCATCCTCGTCTTATAGCCGCCCTCCTCGAGGAATTTATCGATGTGGAGCATGGCCAGCTTTATCAAATCGGCGGCCGAACCCTGGACCGGGGCGTTTAAAGCCTGGCGCCTGGCGGCCTCTCGTTTTGCGTAGTTGCTATCGGTGATGTCGCGGAGGTAACGCCTCCTCCCGAACATCGTGGTGACGAAGCCCTTCCGCTCAACTTCCTCGATGATGGAGGAAAGGTATCTGCCGATCTCTGGGTAGGCCTCATAGAAATTATCGATGATGGCTTTGGCCTCCCTCGGGCTATCGCCGATCTGCTCGGAGAGCCCATAGGCGGTCGTGCCGTAGATTATGGCGAAGTTGACGGCCTTGGCCTTCCGCCTCATCAGGGGGGTGACCTCCTCGGTTTTGAAAATCTTCTTGGCGGTCTCGCTATGGACGTCGTGGCCTGCGGCGAAGACGTCGATATAGGACTGGCAGTGGCTTAATGCCGCCAAGATGCGGAGCTCAATCTGGGAATAATCCAAAGAGAGCAATTTATATTCCCCGTTGGGGTAGAAGAAGGCCTTCTTGATGCTTTTGCCCTCCTCGTCCCTGGTGGAGATATTCTGCATATTGGGGTTAGAGGAGGATAGCCTCCCGGTCGTGGTCTGGGCCTGGTTGAAGATGGTATGGATTTTTCCGTCCTGATGGATGTGGGGGAGCAGCCCATCGATGTAGGTCCCGACCAGTTTGCTGTATTTACGGTATTCGAGGATCTTGGCGACGATCGGGTTATCCTTGGCCAAAGAATTCAAGGCGTCGACCGAAGTAGAGCCGCCCCTCCCGCCGTCTAGGCCCATCTTGTTATAGAGGAGCTCCGCCACCTGCTTGGGGGAGGAGATGTTGAATTTGTAGCCGGCCATCTCGTGGATTTCCTTCTCCAGAGATTTGACCTTTTCCCGGAAATTGAGGCCGATTTGGCTAAGCAAATCGCCATCTAGGGGAAAACCCTCGATCTCCATTTTGGCCAAGACGAAGGAAAGCGGGAACTCGATTTCCTCATATAGGTGATAGGCATCGGCCTGGCGGAGGGAGGATAAAACCTTCTCCTCCAGATTTAGGCAATAATGGGAGATCTTCCCGCACTGCCTGGCGTTCCCGGTCTCGAATAGGGATAATCCCTCATCCTTCTCCCGGATATCGACGCCGAGGGAGGAGAAGATGCTCACCGGGTCGTTACGGGTGGAGGAATCCAATAGATAAGCCGCCAATAGGAGGTCGAAGCTCACCCCATTTAGGGCGATACCCAATCTATTCAATCCGACGAGGCACATCTTGCCATCATAGACGTTCTTTTTGATTTTCGAATCTTCCAAAACCGCCTTTATGGCTTCGTCTTTCTTCAAGTCGTCGATGGCCTCGTAATAGTTTTCCTTGCCCGAGGAGACGGCGATTCCATATATGGGCGCGTCGTGGTAATCCTCGCTATCGAGGTCGAGGGAGATGGAGATCTTTTCACCTAGCTTAATCCCCGCGAAGGAGGTGATGTTCTTCACCTCGATTTCCTCTTCCTCGGGGGAGCCTTTCTTCAGGGAGATGGGGAGGCGCTGCAAAAGCTGCCTCAGCTCATATTTCTGGGCGAAGTGCGAGACTTTGTCATAGTCATAGCCATCGTAGGCTAAGTCCTCGAGCGAGAAGGGGAGCTCGGCATCGGTTTTGATGCGGGCCAGCCGGTAGCAGGCCTCGCCGAGCTCTTTGTTGTTCCGGATGTTCTCGCCGAGCTTCCCGCCCATCGTCTCCGAGGCCTCGATGATCTTGGGGAAGCTGCCGTATTCCTTGATTAGCTTGGCCGCCGTCTTATCCCCGATCCCCGGGATGCCGGGGAGGTTATCGCTAGGATCCCCGCATAGTCCCTTGTAATCGATGATCTGCAAAGGCTCAAAGCCCCATTTCTCGACCATGGTTTCCGGCGTCATCCTCTCCATATTGGAGAGACCGCTCTTGAGGAGGTTGACGGTGACGTTTTCATCAATCAGCTGCAGGTAATCCTTATCGGAGGTGTAGACCTCGACCTTATAGCCCTCTTTTGAGGCTAATTTGGCGATGGTCCCGCAGATGTCGTCGGCCTCGATGCCGTGTTCCTCGTAATGGACGATACCCAGGGCATCCAATAATTCCCTCGATATTGGGAACTGCTTTATCAATTCCTCGGGGGCCGGCTTCCTATTGGCCTTATATTGCTCAAACTCCTCCTTGCGGAAGGTGTGGGAGTCGGTGTCGAAGCCCACGAAAATCGATTCCTCGCCATGAAAAGTCTGCAATAGCTTCGTCAGCATGTTGGAGAAGGCGAAGATGGCGTTGGTGGGTATCCCGTCCTTCGTCTGCATGATGGAGGGGTTGGGCCCATAGGCCGTCGCATAATAGGCTCGGAATAAAAGTGAATTCCCGTCGATGATGTATATACTCTTTTGCTTCATTGCTTTATCTCACTGATGGTGTTGGCGATGTAGGTGTCCTCTCTCCTCTGGTCGACTCGGCCCTCGACGAGGACGACCCGATCCTTAACTAGGAAGGAGTAGCACTCATCGTATACCTCACTCCAAAGAGTGAAGTCGGCCTCCCCGGTGTCATCATATAGCCCGAGGAAGGCCATCGTCTTCCCGTTTTTGGTGGTGATGGTTCGGATATTTTTGATGGCCCCGACCGTCTGGAAGCGGTCGCCCGCCTCCTTTAATTCGCTTAGGGGGACATAGTCGATATCCTTTAAGGCTTCGCCGACCAAGGAGAGGGGCGAGCCGGATATCATCAAACCCAGCGCCTCCTTCTCGGCCTCGAGGTCGACCATCTTATCGCCCCTGGCCTCGACGAGGATGGGCTTGGGGATGTCGAAGTCGAGGAGGCTGGCCTGATTATCGCTCCCCGAGAACATCGAGGCGTAGCTGATGGCGCTTCCGGCGCTGGCCCTAAGGCTCGCCCGGTTCGGATATAGTGAATCGAAGCAGCCGGCATCGATCAGGCGCACCAAGATCTGGATATTAAGACCAAAGGGCTTCATCCTCTTGGAGAAATCGAAGATATCCAGGAATTTGCCGTGATTGTCCCTTTCATCCAATAAGTCGAGGACGAAGTTATTTTGGATCCCCTTGATGCCGCTTAGGGGGAAGAGGAGCTTATCGCCCTCGACCCGGTAGGAAGCGCCGGCCTGGTTGATATCTGGGAGAGCGAGGTTGATGCCGAGTTTCTTCACCTCGGTTATCGTCTCCTGGAAATAGCGGTTATTGCCGTATTCGAGGATGGCGGCGTAGAAGTGGCGCGGGTAGTGGGCCTTTAAATAAGCCATCTGGCACGATAGATAGGCATAGCCGACCGCGTGCGATTTGTTAAAGCCATAGGAGGCAAAGCGGAATATAAGCGAGTAGACGCTTTCGGCCACCTGGCGGGTATGGCCCTTTTCGATGGCCCCGGCGATGAAGGAATCGCGGAGGCTGGCCAATTGGAGGGCGTCTTTTTTGGAGATGGCGCGCCGGAAGGAGTCGGCCTGTCCATAGCTAAAGCCGGTCATGGCCCGGACGATCTGGGTGATCTGCTCCTGGTAGACGATGATGCCATAGGTGGGAGAGAGGATCCCGGATAATTCCGGGGAGGGGTAGGAGATCTTCTCCAATCCCTTTTTCCTTCGGCCATAGCTTGGGATATTCTCCATCGGGCCGGGCCTAAATAGGGCCAATAGGGCCACGACGTCATCGAAGCTTTCTGGCTCGATGTCTTTTATGGCCCTCCGCATGCCCGGAGACTCCAACTGGAATAGGCCCATCGTCTTGCCTTGCCTTATCAGGGCGATGGCGTCTTTATCGTCATAGGGGATGTCGCGGTAATCGAGCTCAATCCCCTCGTTTTCCTTCATCGACTCGAGGCATTTATCGACGATGGTGAGGTTCCTAAGGCCTAAGAGGTCCATCTTCAAAAAGCCTTGTTCCTCGAGGTAATTCATCTCGTAGGAGGCCACATATCCCACCCCCATCTCCTCTTTGACGGGGATGGCCTTATCCAACGGCTCATCGTTTAACACGATGCCGGCCGCGTGGAGGCCCGAGTGACGGGGCAGCCCCTCGATCTTTGAGGCCAAACCGACGATCTCCAGATAGTACTTATCCGAATCCACCAGATCGCGGAAGGGCTTGGACTGGCGGTAATCGTCGCGGAGGGAGAGGTTGGGGTTGGAGATGGTTTTGGTGATGAAGTCTATGACCCTCGTCTCATAGCCATAGACCCTGCCGATGTCCCTCAATGATTGCTTGGCGCCGATCGTCTGCATGGTGACGATGTGGGAGACTTTGTTCTCACCGTATTTTTCGATTAGGTATTCGACTACTTTGTCGCGGTTGATGTCGGAGAAGTCGACGTCGATATCAGGCATCGACTTCCTCTCGGGGTTGAGGAAGCGCTCAAACATCAGATCGTGCTTGATGGGATCGGGCGAGACGATATCCAGGGAATAGGAGACTAAGCTCCCAGCCCCTGAACCACGGCCTGGCCCGACGGAGATGCCATGGGTTTTGGCGTAGCCGACATAATCGGCGACGATGAGGAAATAATCCGAGTAGCCCATCTCGTCGATGACCTTCAATTCGTAGTTTAGGCGGTCTTGATATGCCTTGTCGTAATCGGGGATTTTCTTTTCGAGCCCCTCGAAGGCCAGCTTCCTTAGATATTCCCCGCTTGGGATGCCTAGCGGATTGGGGAAATGGAGCAACCCGCCCCTTTTCTGAATGAATTGGAAGCGGCTCCTATCGGCGAATAGCTTGCTCTCATGCATCTCGGCTGCCGTGTAGTAGCCCCTTAATTCGTCCTGGGAGAGGAAATAGTTGTTTCCGGTCTGCTCTTTGACCTCCAATTGGCGGTCCTCATCGATGGCCCGGACGATCTCCAAGACGATGGCGTCCTCCTTTTTGGCGTATAGAAAATGGGGGAAGGCCACGGTCTGATATGGGTATTTCTCGACGAATCCCCTTAAAAAGGAAACGAATTCCGGTTCATTGGGTAGATAGGGGATTCCGAGGTAGAAATTCTCGACGTCCTTGGATAGCGATAGGAGGTAGGAGGCGGCCTCCTTCTCGCCGTTTTTATATATCTGCCTCAGGCGGCTATATTCGCTGGGGAGGATCAGGCTCACCCCGGCTTGGTGGGCGAGGAAGAACTTTAAACTTACCGGGCCCTTGCTGGCCTCTAGGTTGATTTCGATTAGGTTTCGATAACCCACCTCCGAATCGAGGAAGAGGGAGCAAAGGGTGCCCTCTATCTCGACATCCAGCCCATAGACGGGGCGGAGGTTGCTCTTGCCGATCTTATGGAAGAGCTCGGGATAACCCGACATCGTCTCGAAGTCGGATAAGCCCACGCCGTAAAAATCGTTCTTCCTCCCGCAGGCTATGATCCGATCGACGGTCAGGCCGGACTTGAGGAAGGAGTATCCGCTGTAGACGTGGAGGGCTGCAAAATCCATTGGCCAATTATAACCCATTATCGGGTCAAAAGAGACTTGTCTCTTCCCACCCTATAAGGGAAGCGGCACACCAGAGAGACTTTCATGGGTAACAAGGAACCATATTTAAGCGCGTGTTCAAAATAGATGTTCATAAAAAATCACGGTAAATGTGCCTGTTGAATGAGCTAAAATTGATTAGATATACCACTTGATATACAACCTATTTTGGCAAACGAAAACCGCCAGACCAAAGAGGTAGGCGGTTCGCTTTTGAAGATTTTATTTGAACAAGTCGTCGAGGTCTTTGATGAACGCATCGAGGTCGGCGATGTCCAATAGCTTGGCGCCGGAAGCCTGGGGATGTCCGCCGCCGCCCCATTTGTTGGCGATGTGGGAGATGTCGGCTTTCTTCGAACGGATGGAGATCCACCAACAGGGGACCTTGGCCCCTTTATCCTGGGTTATGGAGCACCAGACGTTGATGCCCTCGATGTTGGAGAAGAGGTTGACGTTTTCCTTGCCCTGCTCGCTGACGATACCTAGTTCAGCCTGCTGCTCGGTGCTTAGGGTGTAGTAGGCGACCCCGTGCTCGCTGACCTTGAAGTGGTTGAGGATATATCCCTGGATTTCCAGAGAATGGAGGGTCTTCTCGTACATCGAGAGGTAGATGTCGCTGATGCCGATGCCGGTTTTGAGCAGTTCCTCGGCCACCGCGAAGGTGTGGCGGCTGACGGAGCTATAGAGGAAGCGTCCGGAATCACCGACGACGCCGATGTAGAAGTGCCTGGCGGCCTCGCGGCTTAAGACCTTGCCTTTCCAATTGAGGAGCACATCGGCGCAGATCTCGGCGGCCGAAGCGGCCGATTCGTCGCAGACCGTGCAATCGGGGGCGATTTCACTCTTGCAGGGGTGGTGGTCGATCTTCACCGTGTAGGCGGCCTTCTGGAAACGGGGATCGGCGATCCTCTCCACGTCTCCGACGTCGACCACGATGGCCAAAAAGGGTTTATCAAACCATTCGTTATTTAGGTTTTCGGTCTCGGGGAATAGGCGCGGGGTGAAACTCACGTGGTTGTCACCGAGGTAGTGGACTTCCTTGTTGGGGAAATTGTCCCTGAGGAATTGGTAGACGCCCATCTGGCTGCCCATGGCGTCGAAGTCCGGTTTGATGTGCCTGAAAACGGCGATCCGATCGAACTTCTCGATGGCCTGGTAGATCTTTTTATAGGTGGCTTTGTAGGTTTTGCCGTAGGCGATGACTTCGGGGTTTAGCTTGGACGACATCCTTATAACACCCCTTGGATCTTCTTATAGCAGTCGCGGGCGATCATCACTTCCTCGTCGGTCGGGATGACGGAGACCATGATCTTGGAGTCCTTTTTGGAGATGAGACCCTGGGTTCCGTGGATGCCTTTATTGGCCTCATAGTCGACGGATAGGCCTAAGGCCTCCTCGACGTTTTTGAGGATGGCGGCGCGGAAGGTGTCGGAGTTCTCGCCGATGCCGGCCGAGAAGATGATCATATCGGCCCCGCCGAGCCTGACGTAGTATTGGGCGATGAAGTTGGCGACGGTGCGGGCGAAAAGCTTGATGGCCAACTTGGCCCTCTCGTTGCCCTGATTGGCGGCTTCCTCGACGTCGCGGGTGTCGTTGGAGACGCCGGAGACGCCCAAGAAACCGGATTTCTTGTTGAAGATGTCATACATCTCATCGACGGATTTGCCGGTGCAGGTGCAGAGGTAGTCCATGACGGAGGGATCCAAATCGCCGGTCCTAGTGCCCATCATGACGCCGCCTAAGGGGGTCAAGCCCATGGAGGTGGCGACGCATTTGCCATCTTTGATGGCGGCTAAGCTGGAGCCGGAGCCGATGTGGCAGGTGATGATCCTGGTTCCCTCGGCTTTGCCGCCGAAATAATCGGCGATGGCCTTATCGGCCAAATAGTTATGGGAGGTGCCGTGGGCGCCATAGCGGCGGCAGTCGTATTTCTCGCTCATCTCATAGGGGATCGGGTAGACGTAATCCTCGGGTTCCATGCTCTGGTGGTAGGCGGTGTCGAAGACGGCGATGGCGTCGGCATGCGGCAAAGCCTCTTTGAAGGCGTGGAAGCCGGTGAGGTGGGCCGGGGCGTGGAGGGGGTCAAGCGGAATCAATTCGGTGACCTTCTTCTCGGTATCCTCGTTGAATTCGGCGGATTTGGAGAAGTATTTGCCGCCCTGGACGACGCGGTGGCCGACGCATTTGATCTCCTCGAGGGATTCGATGATGCCGTATTTGATGAGGGCGTCGATGACAAGCTCAACGCCTTTGGCGTGGTCGAGGATCGGGAGGATCTCCCTGACTTTCTTATCCCCGTATTTGAGGCCGAAGATGCCATCCTCGTGTCCGATCCTTTCACAGTTTCCGGAGCAGAGCACCTTTTCCTCGGGCATCTCGTAAAGCTTGTATTTCAGCGAAGAGCTGCCGGCGTTGACCGCCATGACTTTGTACATGTTGATTACCTCTCTTATGTATTTGTTTTTAAGCACCCGCATTATATGCCCCGGGGGCCGTCTTCTCAATAATGGCGGTCCCTGAAAGCGCACCAGTTCGGGGCTTTTGGCTCAGCTGGCGGCTCATTTATGTGACGGAAAACCAAAAAGCCGTCAATTGTTTCCCGCTACCAGACTCTTTCCCCGTCTCATTTCTTCTAAATGGGGAGCCACTTTTGTATAATATTGCGGAAACTACGGCAATTATGGAGATCAATCACCTATGGCATATGGAATCCTCTACGATTTCCTGATGGGGCAATCGGTCAACGCCTTCGATTACTTCGGGGCGCATTTTGGCGAGTGCACGCTCCATGAGGAGGGGAGGGAAGTCACCCTCCATGGCGTCTGGTTCCGCCTCTACGCCCCCATGGCCGACGATGTGTCGGTGATCGGGGAGTGGAACGGCTGGGACGTAAGGACCCACAAGATGAATAAGGTCGATGAATGCGGGGTTTGGGAGACTTTCGTCCCCGACCTCCACGATTATCAGTCGTATAAATACCACTTCAGGAACGCCAAGGGCGAATGGGTCGATAAAGCCGATCCTTTCGCCTTTTATTCCGAGCATCGCCCCCAGACCTGCTCAAGGACCTTCGACATCAACAACTTCATCTGGCACGACGAGGAGTGGCTCAAATCGCGTAGCCGCAACTTCGATAAGGCCATGTCGATCTACGAGGTCCACCTCGGCTCCTGGAAGGGCAAGATCTGGGATCGCTTCCCGAGTTATGAGGAGATCGCCGACTACCTGATCCCGTATTTACGGGATTGCGGCTACACCCACATCGAGATGATGCCGATTTGCCAATACCCCTTCGACGGCTCCTGGGGGTATCAGGCCACCGGCTTCTATTCGGTCGACAGCCGCTATGGCAACCCGAAGCAATTGATGTCTTTCATCGACAGGATGCATCAGGCCGGATTCGGGGTCATCCTCGACTTCGCCCCGGTCCATTTCGCCAACGATTCCTTCGCCCTCCGCGAATTCGACGGCACCTGCCTATATGAATACAGCGACCCCCGGAGGACCCTCTCCCAGTGGGGGAGCGCCCAGTTCGACTTGGGCAAAGACCCGGTCCGCTCCTTCCTAATGAGCGCCATGAACTACTTCCTATCCTATTTCCACTTCGATGGACTCAGGATCGACGCCGTCAGCAACATCATTTACTGGGATGGCAACTCCAACGAGGGTGAAAACGGCGGTGGGGTCGAGTTCGTCAAGAGATTGAACTCCCTCATCCACCTATATCACCCCGACGTCATGATGATCGCCGAGGACTCCACGGCCTACCCCGGGGTCACCAAGCCGACCGAATACGGCGGATTGGGCTTCGACTATAAGTGGGACCTGGGTTGGATGAACGACACCCTCAAGTATTACGCCAAAGACCCGATCTATAAGAAGTATGAGCACCATAAGCTCACCTTCTCGATGGCCTATTTCTATAACGAGAACTTCTTGCTGCCCCTCTCCCACGACGAAGTCGTCCACGGCAAGGGGACCATCATCAACAAGATCGCCGGAGACTACGAATCGAAGTTCGCCTTACTCCGTAACCTCTACACCTACCAATTCGGGCATCCGGGCAAAAAGCTCAACTTCATGGGCAATGAGCTCGGCACCTTCGATGAGTGGAATGAGAATAAGAGCCTGCCGTGGGAACTGCTTACCTTCCCCAAGCACGACTCGGTAAAGCGCCTCTGCCGCGACTTGAACCTCATCTACCAGGCCGAGCCGGCCATGCATTATGAGGAATATAACCCCGAGCACTTCCAGTGGACGATGGTCGATAACTGCGACCAATCGGTCTACGCCTTCCAAAGGCAGGTGGGGGACAGCGACCTCCTCTTCGTCTTCAATATGACCCCAAACTACTACGAATACTATGACGTCGGGGTCATGAGGGAGGGCGTCTATGACGAAATCTTTAACTCGGATAAGGATGTATATGCCGGCTGGAACCAGTATAATGGCTTGCCGCTGGAATCTTATCCCGGCGCGCCGGAGAACCGCCCCTATCACGTCTGCGTGAAGCTGGGGAGCTACGCCGCCCTCATCCTGAAGAGGCGGGTGGAGAAGAAGGAGGAGCCCAAAAAGAAGAAAGCCACCTCCAAAGCCAAGAAACCGGCGAGTAAGAAGAAAACCACAAAGGGAGATAAATAAATGTTCGACAACAAACTGGACTTCAAGCAGACTTTCGAGCGCATGCTGATGGAGAAATACGGCCGTTCGGTCGAGGATAGCCACATCACCGAGAGATACGACATCCTCGGTCAGATGGTCCGCGACTACGCCGGATATAGCTGGCGCAACTGCCGCGAGAACATCATCGCCAACAACGACCGCCAGCTCATCTACTTCTCGATGGAGTTTTTGATGGGGCGCCTGCTCACCTGCAACATGCAGAACCTCGGCATCTTCAAGATCGCCAAGGAGGGTTTGGCCGATTTGGGCATCGATATCGGCGAGCTCGAGGACATGGAGGCCGACGCCGGCCTCGGTAACGGTGGCCTAGGCCGCCTCGCCGCCTGCTTCCTCGATTCCATCGCCTCCTTGGGCTATCCCGGACACGGCAACACCATCCGCTACGAATATGGCTTCTTCCGCCAGAAATTCGTCGATGGGAAGCAGGTCGAACTGCCCGATCAGTGGCTCTCCGACGGCTTTGCCTTTGAGGTCAGGAAGCCCAAGCATTCGGTCGAGGTCAATTTCTACGGCCAGGCCCAGACCTATCTAAAACCCAACGGCACCTATGGCTTCAAGACGGTCAACCCCGTCTGCGTCCGTGCCGTCCCCTATGACGTCTCGATCCCCGGCTACCACAATGGGGTCGCCAACTCATTGAGGCTTTGGTCGGCCGAGCCGAGCCCCAATAACCTCCCCACCAATCAGTCCTTCGAGGAATATCTGATAACTTTGAAGGAAATCTGCCACGGCCTATATCCGGATGATTCGACCGAACACGGCCGCATGCTCCGCCTCCGCCAGCAGTATTTCCTCGTCTCCGCCGGACTCCAATCCTGCATGCGGAGCCACTATCGGAAATTCGGCAAATTCGATAATTTCCCCGATTACTACGTCTTCCAGCTGAATGACACCCACCCGATCCTCGCCATCCCCGAGGCCATGAGGCTATTGATGGACGAGTATGGCTATACCTGGGAGAAGGCCTGGCCGATCGTGACCAAGATCTTCGCCTACACCAACCACACCGTCATGCCTGAGGCCCTCGAGAAGTGGCCGGTCCGCTACGTCCAGACTTTGGTTCCCCGCGTCTACATGATCATCGAGGAGATCAATAGGAGGATGCTCATCGAGCTCAACAAGGCCGGCGTCAGTAGCGAGGACCGCTACCAGATGCAGATCATCAAAGACGGCCAGATCCACATGACCAACATGGCCATCTACACCGGCTTCTCGGTCAACGGGGTCGCCAAGATCCACACCCAGATCCTCAAGGATTACACCTTCGCCGCCTTCTACCGCTATTGCCCGCAGAAGTTTAACAATAAGACCAATGGCGTCACCCATAGGCGTTGGTTATTGCATGCCAATCCCCGCCTGAGCGACTCCATCAGCAAGAAGATCGGCACCGGCTGGATCACCGACTTCTCGAAGATCTCCGAACTCAAGCAATACGCCGACGACGCCTCCTTCCAGCGCGAGATCATGAAGGTCAAGCGCGACAACAAGAAGGATTTCGCCGCCTTCTGCAAAAAGGCCTATGGCATCGAATTGGATCCCGATTCCATCTTCGACGTCCAGATCAAGCGTCTCCACGCCTATAAGAGGCAGCTGTTGAATCTATTCCACATCATCCACCTCTACCACAAGATCAAGGAGAACCCGACCTCCTTCAAGATGACCCCGCACACCTACATCTTCGGGGCCAAGGCCGCGCCGAGCTACGTCTACGCCAAGAAGATCATCGAATTGGTTTTGGCCGTAGCCAAAGTCGTCAACAACGACCCCGAGGTCAACAAATTCATCAAGATCGTCTTCGTCGAGAACTATGGTGTCACCTTAGCCGAGAAGATCATCCCGGCCGCCGACATCTCCGAGCAGATCTCGACCGCCGGCAAGGAAGCCAGCGGCACCTCGAATATGAAGCTGATGATCAACGGCGCCCTCACCCTGGGTACCCTGGATGGGGCCAACATCGAGATCGCCGACTTCGCCGGACGCGAGAATGAGATCATCTTCGGCTTGACCGCCGAGGAGGTCCAGAAAGCCGTCGACGAGGGCAGCTACAACCCCTGGGACGTCTATAACTCCGATTACCGCGTCAAGCAGGTTCTGGATTCGTTGCTCACCGGGCCCTGGGCCAAGGATGAGGATCAATTCCGCATGGTCTACGATGAAATCATGAACCACAACGACCAATTCTTCGTCTTGGCCGACTTCGATGCCTACTGCAAGGCCTGCGATAAAGCCGAGGCCTTCTATAACGACAAGAAGAAGTGGGCCAAATCCGC
This sequence comes from Bacillota bacterium, assembly GCA_030537155.1. GTDB lineage: Bacteria > Bacillota_I > Bacilli_A > RFN20 > CAG-826 > Alloenteromonas. The sequence goes on along the minus strand of JAUNOH010000004.1, from coordinate 67,682 downwards.
CATCCTCAACATCGCCTCCAGCGGCTACTTCACCAGCGACCGCACGATCGAGGAGTATAACCGCGACATCTGGCATCTGAAGAAGCTATCGGTGGAGGATATATGAGCTCCTCCATCGATCTGAGCGACCTCTACCCCCTCCAGAAGGAGCTCGACGAGGAGATAGCCACCCTCCATGGGGTGAGCTATGAATCGACCTTCCACCGGAGATTGCTCTCCTTGTTGGTGGAGCTTGGCGAATTCGCCAACGAGACCCGTTGCTTCAAATACTGGTCACTGAAGGGCCCATCTCCGAAGGAAAGGATCCTCGATGAGTACGCCGATGGGCTCCATTTCTACCTCTCGCTGGGCATCCCCCTCGGGATTCATGAACATAGCCATGAGCTTAAAGCCCAGGGCGATGATCTCTCCAAGGCCATCCTCGGGGTATATGAGAAGGCGGTATCCTTAGCCGGCCATTACGATGTGGATACCTACCTCGACGGCTTAGGTGCTTACCTCGACTTATTGCCCTTATTGGGCTATGGGCCGGAAGAGGCCAAAAAGGCTTATCTGGACAAGTTATCCGTCAACCACAAGAGACAGGAAACCCATTATTGAAACAAGCGCCTCAGGGCGCTTTTTTCATGCGATAAAAAAGCCCGTCTGCTGACGGGCTGTCGGCTTAGATCTTGACGCCTTTGCCTTTGATGTTTTGGTTGTATTCCTTGATTTGCGAATCGATGGAGAGGTCCCTGAACTGATTCATGTAGAGCTCGTAGTAGTGGCCCTTCTTGTCCATCAATTGCTTATGGGAGCCATCCTCGACCACGACGCCGTGATCCATGACGAGGATACGGTCGCAGTTGACGATGGTGGAGAGGCGGTGGGCGATGATGATTGAGGTCCTGCCCTTGAGGATGGCGGCGGTGGCCTGCTGGAGCTCGCTTTCGGTCTCGGTGTCGACGTTGGAGGTCGCCTCATCGAGGATGATAAGGGGGGCCTGACGGAGGATGGCGCGAGCATAGGAGATGAGCTGCTTCTGGCCCTGGGAGAGGTTATTGCCCCCATCGGCCAGATAGGTTTGGTAGCCGTTGGGCTGCTTTTCGATGAACTCGTGGATCCCGACCATCTTGCAGGCCTCGATGACTTCCTCCATGCTGGCTTCATGCCTTCCATAGACGATGTTGTCATAGAAGGTCCCGGTGAAGACGAAGGGGTTTTGCTGGACGTAGCCGATGTTGGAACGGAGCCAACCAAGGCTCCTATCGAGGTAATTGGCCCCGTCGATCAAAATTTTGCCCTCGCTCGGCTGATAGAAGCGGCATAGGAGGTTGACGGTCGTGGTCTTGCCGGAGCCGGTCTCGCCGACGATGGCCAAGGAAGTGCCTTTTTCGATGTGGAGGTTGAGGTCTTTGATGACCTTGATGCCGTTGCCATAGTCGAAGTCGACGTGGACGAAGTCGATCTCGCCCTGGATGGGCTCATAGTTTTCCTTTTTGGGATTGAAGATGTCCCCGTATTTTTCGATGACCTCGGGGGAGTCGACGATCTCGGGCTTGGCCTCCAATAGCTGCATGACTTTCTCGGCCCCGGCCTGGGTGGCCATGAATTCCGAGATGGTCTCGGCCACGGAGGTAAGGGGGTTATAGATGGAGGAGACGAAGCCGACGAAGGTGATGATCAAGGCCGGGGTGATGGCCCATTCGCCGGTGCCGTAGAAGTGTAAGCCAACCGCGATGATGACGACGGTCATGGTGGTGGAGATGAGGTTGAGGGTGGGGGTGAAGTAGGCGTTCATCCTGCCGGCCCTCATGCGCTTGGCGCGGACGTCCTCGGTGATCTCGTTTTGCTCTTTGGCCACCTCATCCTCGATGGCGAGGGTCTTGATGGTCTTGGCCCCGTCGATGGATTCGGCCAGCCATCCCACGTAGTGGGAGTAGGCGTTCCTGGCCGTCCTCTGCCTGGTCAAGATGGCCTTTTGGAAGGCCGGGGCGATGATGACGATTAGGGGGATGGAGGCCAAAATCAACAAAGATAGCCTCCAGTCGATGGTAAACATCGTGATGAGGGTGAAGGCGATCTCAAAGGCCGCCCAGATCATCTGGATGACGCCCGAGGCGAGGATGTCGCCGATGGAGGAGGTGTCGTTCTGCATCCTGGCGATCAGCCAACCGGAGGAAGTCTTATCGAAATAGGAGAAGCTGAGCTCCTGGATCTTGGCGAAGGATTCCCGCCTCAAGTCGACCATGATGAGCATGCCGACGTAGTTCATAAGGAAGAAGGTCCCGAAGATCGAGGCCGCCCTGACCAAGATCATGACGGCGAAGAGGATGATGAAGGTCAGATAGCTCATGCTGACCGAGACGCCGAGGATGGTCGCGTTTAACTGGAGGTCAAACACCGAGGCCAATTCCCCGACCCCCGAAAGGGAGCCGACGGCCGAATAGGCCGCGTAGTTCATGGAGGGGACAAAAGAGGAGTCGTAGAAGGAGGTGAAAAGCATCGCCACGACGAGGACGAGCAAAAGCTGCCATCTCCGGGCCGCGTATTTGAATATCTTCTTCCAGACGCCGAGATTCAGTTTCTCGGGTAGGGCTTCTTCTTCGAAGCTTCTTCCTGCGGGCATGCCTCTTCCTCCTTTCTAAGCCATTTGGCTCTGTATTTCGTAGATGTCCTTATAAAGACCGGGCTTGTTGACGAGATCCTCGTGCTTGCCCATCTCGGAGATCCTGCCGTCCTCCAAAACGATGATCAGATCGGCGTCTTTGGCCGACATGACCCTTTGGGTGATGATGATGGAGGTGGTGCCTTCTTTGAGGCTCTTCAAGCGGCTCCTGATGGCGATGTCGGTGGCGGTGTCGACCGCGCTTAGCGAGTCATCGAAGATCAAAACCGGGGCATTGGACATGATGGTCCTGGCGATGGCCACCCTCTGCTTTTGACCGCCGGAGAGGGTCACGCCCTTTTCGCCGACCGGGGTGTTATAGCCTTCCTTGAAGGATTTGATGGTGTCGTCGACCGCCGCGATCCTCGCCGCCCATTCGATGTCTTTCTGGGTGGCGTCTTTATTGGCCAGGCGGATATTCTCATAAATCGTCTTCGAGAAGAGGAAGGGGTCCTGCAAAACGGGGACGATGTTGCGCCTCAGATACGTCTTTTGGATCTCCCTCAGCTCAACCCCGTCGATCTTGATGGAGCCGCGGTAGTCGTATAGCCTCGTCAGGAGGTAGAAAAGCGTCGATTTGCCCGAGCCGGTTTTGCCCATGACGGCGATCGATTGGCCGGATTTGATGGAGAAGCTGACGTCGTGGATGACCTCGCTATCGCCATCCTCATACTGGAAGCCGACGTGGTCGAATTCGATGTTGCCGGTGATTTTGGGGGTGAGGCCGCTTTCGATATCCTCGATGGGGGTGTTTAAAACCTCATTGACCCTATCCATGGAGGCCAAGGCCTGGCCGAGGTTGGATAAGACGGTGGAGACCTGGCGGATCGGCCACACCATCATGTTGACGAAGCTGATGCCGATGACCAAGGTGCCATAGGTGATGCCAAAGGCATCGCCGTTGACGTAATGGGCGTAGCAAAGATAGACGCCGAAGATGATCGAGATGGCCTTGGCCGAGAAGACGAAGATGTCGGTTGAGGCGAAGAAGAAGCTGGAGAACTTCCTCCAGTCGATGAAGCGGGCGCGATAGTCCTTGAGGTTTTTCTCGAATTCCCCAATCTCATAGTTCTCGGCGTTATAGGCCTTGACGATGCGGACGGCGTTGAGGTTCTCGGAGATCTTGTTGGTCATCCTGGCCTCGGAGTCGTCGGTTAAGCGGTATAGCCTCCTGACCTTCTTGATGAGGAAGAAGCTATAGATGAACATGATGGGGAAGAGGGCCATCGAGACCAAGGCGTAGGGCCAGGAGATCGAGAAGAGGGTCCCGGCGCATAAAAGCACGATCCAGAAGGCGTAGTTGATCGAGGACATGTCCATGATCAGGAAGCGGCGCAAGACATCCAAATCCCTGGTGCAGGTTTGGAGGATGTCACCGGCTTTATGCTGCTTATAGTAGGTGTAGGGGAGTTTCTCCAGATGGACGAAGACCTCCATCTGCATGGCTTTGTTGATCTTGGTGGAAGCGTCGACCCTGGTGATGGTGCGGTAGCAGAGCATCAAGGCCGCCAGGGCGCCGGAGATGGCGATGGCGATCGGGAAGATGTAAAGATGCTCGCCCAGATAGGCGTCGCCCTTGCCGAGGGTGATGATATTGACGACCCATGATTGGATGGCGTAATTGGAGGAGAAGCTCTGCCCGCTGGCGACGTCATTGAGGCAATCGGTCAAAACACCCGAGAGGAAACTCGTGAAAACGGTCATCACGATGTAGGCGACCTGGGTGACGAACGACCAGATGTAGAGGGCCCTATGCCCCCGGATCATGCGATTGATGGAACTCCAAAACTTCACGGTGTGTAATGTTAGCACTTCTTCAAAACTTGTCCAATAAGGCGCGCGCGGAAATAAAAAGGATGGGGCGTCAACTTATCGTTAATCCCCGACCGAACCTAGGTGTATTTTCAATAATTCTCCCACCCAATCGGATATTTTCAACATAAAAGCGGTATCTATGAAAAAATCGCTAAAAAGCCTTGCCCGAAATAAAAAATGGGTGAGTATTCTATAGGAAAAAGAAGCGATCCCTGATCGAGCCGAACTAGGCGGAGGGCGCTGGGCCGGATTCCGTTGCCCCAGCCACCCCGAGGCGAAAAGGCGAGGCGGATTATATCTTGACCATCAGGCGGCGTTGCCGCCTTATTTTATAAGGCAAGCCCCCGGGTTTTGGGTTATCATTATCCCATGAACGGCAAGTGGTGGCATAACGCGGTCGGCTACATCATCTACCCCCAGGCCTTTAAGGATTCCAACGGGGATGGGATAGGCGACCTCAACGGCATCATCGAGAAGCTCGATTACCTCTCCTTTTTGGGCGTGAACCTGCTTTGGATCGGCCCGATTTTCGATTCGGCCAATCCGTATAACGGCTACGACTCCCGCGATTTCCTCACCTTGGCCCCGAGGTATGGGGATATGGCCGATTTGAAGAGGCTATTGGATGAGGCCCATGCCAGGGGCATCCGCATCATCATGGATTTCCCCCTCAACCATACCTGCAAGGAGCACCCCTGGTTCCAGAAGGCCCTAAAGGACCCGACCTCCGAGGAGGCCGGCTACTACTATATCGAGCGCGGCAAGAGAAAGGGGAGGAAGCTATTGCCCCCCTGTAACTGGGAATCCTTCTCTGAGGATTCGGTCTGGACCCGGATCGGGAAGAGCGAATATTTCTATCTCCACGTCTTCTCCAACGACATCCCCGACCTAAATTGGTCGAACCCTAAACTAAGGGAGAAGATGTATGAGGCCCTCCGTTACTACCTCGACATGGGGGTGGATGGCTTTAGGCTCGACGCTTTGGCCCACCTAGCCAAAGACACCAGCTGGTCGGATTCATCTTTGCCCGTGAAGGAAAACGGCTGCGCCTTTGACACCAGCAAATACTCAAACCGCCCCGAACTATACGAATATCTCCGCCTGCTTAAACAGGAGGTGTTTTCCCATTATGACTGCCTCATCGTCGGTGAGGTCGGGGGCTCGGTTACTCCGGAAGGCGCCCTGAAGATGGCCTCCTGGCACGATGGCTACATCAACATGGTCTTCAACTTCGACACCGTCTGGAATAACCATAACTACGGCTCCATCGATAAAAAAGACGATGAGATAAAGACCGAGGTGGCCGAATTGAAGAAAAACTTCATGCGCTGGTACGAGGTGTGCGGCGGTAAATGCGACATGCCCCTATATTGGTGCAACCACGACCATCCCCGCGTCCTCTCCCAATACGGGAACCCCAAATACCGCGAGGAGAGCGCGAAGATGCTATTCACCACCATCCTCTTCCTCTATGGGAACGACTTCATCTACTTCGGGGATGAAATCGGGATGTCGAACGCCGAATACGATAGCCTCGACGATTATTTGGTCGACGCCGGCATGCGCCCGGAGATCGAGCGCTTCCGGAAGCAAGGTTATTCGGATGAGTGGATACTCCATTACCTAAACCGCTCCAGCCGCATAAACTCCCGCCTCCCGATGCAGTGGGATGATTCCGAAAACGCCGGCTTCAGCGATGCCAAGCCCCTATTTAGGGCCAATCCCAATTACCTCCGTGGGGTCAACGTGAAGGATGAGATGAAAGACACCGACTCCATCTTCCATTTCTATAAGTACGCGATCGGGATCAGGAAGGATCCGATGATAAATGAGCAGGTGCTGAACTGCCGCCTCCGCCTCGAGGATCCAGAAAACGAGGACGTCTTCGCCTACATCCATGACGGGATGGAGAAGATCATGGTCGTCTCGAACATGCGTGATCACGACGTCGATTTCACCTTCTATTACCGCATCACCGACATAATGCTCCATAACTACGACGGCCTGATGCTCTCCGATGGCAAGCTGCATCTAAGGCCCTATGAGAGCCTGCTTTTGAGGATATCATGAGGCGTTATTACCTATTCCTTTCCGAGTCGCCCCTCGACCAAGAGGCTTTTTCAAAGGCCTTGGCCTGCTTTAAGATCGAGCCGGAAATCAACTTCGTCAGCGAGAAGGGCTGCTATTTCGTGGGCGATTCCTCCTTCGCCTTGGCCGTGGAGGCCGCCCTCCATAGCCTGAAGGATAGCCGGATCGCCTGCCTGATCAGCCACGACCAGAGCTATTTCTCGCGCAAAACCCTAAGCGAGGCCCTCGGCTATTTCCCCAATCGGGTCAGCTATCTATCGGACATCTTCCTCAAGCAGATGAGCTTCGGGGATTTCGGTTATCTCCGGGAGTTATCCTCCATCTTCCGTGGTCTTGATAAGGAGTTATTGGCCACCGGGAGCGCCTTCCTCTCCTCCGGCCTCGACATCCAGCGGGCCGCCGAGAGCCTATTCGTCCATCGAAACACCATGACCCATCGGCTCGATTCCATCTATGAGAAAACCGGCCTGGACATCAGGGATTACCACGATGCCCTCTTGCTGGAGCTCTACCTGAAAATGAGCCCCCAAAGATAAAAAATTCCACGAATTTTGACACAAATCCGCTTTTGTCCTCCATTAAAAGGTAGGAGGGTTTTATTTATGGACGACGAAAGAAAGAAAAAGGCCCTATGGGCCATCCGTTCCGGGAGCTATGTCACCGGGGCGGCTTTGGTTTCCTTTGCCTTGATGGGGGCCTTTTTCGAGAATCCCCTGATCCCCGGGATGTGCGCCCTGGCCGTCTTCGCGGTTTATCTGGTGCTCATCGGGAAGGCGGTGCCCCTATTCCTCGGCTACGAGGAGCAGGGGAAGAAGGATGAGGGCGAAAAGGGCGAGGAAGAAGAGGAACTATAAGGCCAGGGCCCTATTCGGCTTTATCCTTGGCTTGGCCTTTACGGGCGTAGGTCTTCTTACCCTTGTATGAGCCGGATTTGCCTTTAAAAGATGGCTTTCCTTTATAGGAGCCTTTCCCGGCAAACTTACCTTTTGGCTTATCGAAGGATTTCTTCTTGGGGTAGCCAGCCTTCTCGGGGCGCCTAAATGATTTGCCCTTGGCTTGGGAAGAGGCTTCCGAGGATTCTTCCTTACGGGCGTCGGTTTTATTGAACTTAGGTTTCTCGGTTTTTCTGAACGAGGGCTTTTCGGGGGTGGTGGAGGCTTTTACCGGCCTTGGCTTTGGCTCCTCCTCCGCTAGAAAGAGGGCAATCTGATCCTCGCCATACACCCTGATGCCATGGGCTTTGAGGTAGCTGGCGGCTATCCCCATGCCGGAGACCATCTTGCCGTCGAAGCGGCCATTATGGATCTGATGGACCCCGCAGGAGGGCGAGCCTTCCTTGAGGATGGCCACTTCGATCCCGAGGTAGCGGCAGAGGTTATAGGCCTTCTCGGCCCCGAGCCGGTAGAAGGAGGTGACGTCCTCCCCGTTTTTATGGATGGCTTTGCCATTCCTTAACTCGCTGGGCTCCCTGGGGGTGGGCAAACCGCCCTCCACCTCGGGGCAGAAGGGGACTAAGTCATAACGTTCGTTGAGGGCTTTTACCTCCTCGTTGGGCTTGCTATTCCCATCATAACGGCAGCTTTCGCCCAATAGGCAGGCCGAGACCAATATCTTTTTCATCGCGAAGAAGTTTAACCTTTCCCGGGCGGGCGTTAAACTAGCAAAAGCAAAATGGACAAAACTGTAACCACGACTTATGAATACGAAGGGCATAGCTACCCCGCGACCATCACCTACAAGAGGATGCGGAGCCTCCGCATGCGGATGGACAAATCCGGGCAGGCCATTTTGGTTTCCTGCCCGAAGCTCACAAGCCGGAAGACGATCGATAGCTTCGTCAATCGTAACCTCGGCAAACTTTTGGGGCGGGTCAAGAGGAAAAATCGGGCCGCCTATGGCGAGGATTGGATGTATATCTGGGGCGAGAAGGCGGAAATCGGCTTTGCCGATGATAAGAAGAGGAAGACCTATATCAAGAAAAACGCCCTCCCGATTTTTGAGGAGAGGGTGCGCCTATACGAGGGGATAATGGGGGTGAAGCCGCCCTATAAGGTCAGGCTCCGCTTCATGGAGACCCGATATGGCAGCAATTCGGCCAAAACCCATAGCATCGCCATCTCCGCGATCTTCTTCCATTTCCCCATCGAGATACTGGACGCCCTGATCGTCCATGAATTGGCCCATCATTTCCAAAGGAACCACGGGCCCAACTTCTACAAAGTGGTCTACAGATACTGCCCGGATTATAATAGGCGGATGAAGCTTTTGAGGGAGCGTAAATATGAGGGAACGCCTCACCAGTAGGAAGAATCCCAAGATAGTTTCCGCCCTCTCGAGGGTAAAGGAGGGGAACGCCTTTTTCGCCGAGGGTTTCCACTGTGTGGAAATGGCCTTATCATCCGGCTTGGCCGAGGAGGTTTATTCCCTCAAGGAAATCGCTTGCCCGGGGGCTGGGCTATATCTGGTGACCCCGGAGATCATCGAAAAGCTATCGGGGAATAAAAACCCCGAGGGCATCATCGCCCTCTGCCATAAGAAGGAACCCCAAAAGGAGTTGGGGGAAAGGATCCTTTTCCTCGACTGGGTCCAGGACCCCGGGAATGTGGGGGCCATCATGCGGAGCGCCCTCGCCTTTTCCTTCTCCACCATCATCTTCTCGGAAGGCTCGGCCTCTCCATATAACCAAAAGGCCTTGATGGCGGGGCAGGGGTCCATCTTCTCGCTGAACGTCATTCAGGGAAAAGGGAAACCGGAGGATGTGGTTTCTTCTTTGAAGAAAGATGGATACTCGATATTGGGTAGCGCCCTCCATGGGGCCAGCTCGCTCGATGAGGCGAATATCCCTAACGGCAAGCTCTGCCTGATCCTTGGCAACGAAGGCCAGGGGATGAGGGAAAGCCTATTCCCCCTTTGCGACCAATTGTTATATATCCCCATCTCCGGCATTGACTCGCTCAACGTGGCCATCGCCGGCTCCATCCTGATGCGGGAGATAAGCAAAAGCCAGGGCTTCAACAGCCTTTAAAAAAGGCTATAATAAGCCCGTTCGACGAATAGGAGCAGTAACGGCATAACCGATCCTCACAGGGAGGGGTGGACAGTGAGACCATCCCAGGGGAGGCGCCGCGAATTCGCCTAGGAGAACGCCCGGAATCAAAATGGGCCGCCCCCGGCGTTAACGGGATATGAGAGCGGCGAGATAGCCTCGCCGAATTGGGATGGCACCGCGGATATTTCCGTTCCCGGCCGTCTTTTTATTTTTTAAAGGAGCGATATGAGCGAGATCAACGAGAACCTCACCCCCGAGTCCGTCCAGCAGGAAGCCCTCGCGGAGATAGGCAAGGCGCAAAGCGCCTCCGAGCTGAGCGAGGTGTATAACGCCTTCCTCTCGAAGAAGGGGAAACTCTCCCAGCTTATGGCCATGATGGGCAAGCTGGCCAAAGAGGAAAAAGCCAAATTCGGCAAGGCCGTCAACGAGGCCAAGCAGGCCATCACCGAGGCCTTCGCCAAAAAGAAGGAGGAGAGCGAGAAAAAAGAGCTTTCCGAAAGGCTATCCAAGGAGAAGATCGACATCTCCCTCCCCGGATACGACTTCGGGGTTGGGCATATAAATCCCTATTACCAGGTCATAGACGAGGTCACCGACGTCTTCGTCTCGATGGGATATGAGGTCATCGGCGGGACTGAGGTCGAAAGCGACCACTTCAACTTCGAGCTATTAAACGTCCCCAAAGACCACCCCTCCCGCGACATGCAGGATACCTTTTATCTAGGCAACGTCGAGAAATTGCTTCGCACCCAGACCTCGGCCGCCCAGGCCCACACGATGCTGGAGAAGGAAGTCAAAACCCCCATCAAGATGATCTCGCCCGGGAAGGTTTATAGGCGCGATGACGACGACATGACCCATTCCCACCAATTCGCCCAGATTGAGGGTTTGGTGGTCGATAAAAAAGTCTCACTCAGCGACTTAAAGGGCACTTTGGAGCTATTTGCCAAGAAGATGTTCGGCGAGAAGAGGGAAATAAGGCTGAGAAGCTCCTACTTCCCCTTCACCGAGCCTAGCGTCGAAGTCGACGTCTCCTGCTTCAACTGCGGCGGGAAGGGCTGCGCGATCTGCAAAGGCAGCGGCTGGATCGAGATACTCGGGGCCGGCATGGTCAATCCCAAGGTCTTATCCGACTGTGGCTATGACCCGAATGAATGGAGTGGCTTCGCCTTTGGCGTCGGCGTCGAGAGGGTCGCCATGCTCCGCTATGGGATCGACGACATCCGGAGGTTCTACCAAAACGATGTCCGCTTCCTCAAGGACTTCAAGGGGGAATAAATAATGAAGGCATCATTGAAATGGCTCGGCAAATATCTTGACCTGAGCGGCTATACCCCGGAGGAGATCGCCTCCAAATTGACTTTCGCCGGCATCGAAAGCGACTCCATCACCCGTCTGGCCAACGCGGATAAGCTGGTCATCGGCAAAATCATCTCCGTCAAAGACCACCCCGATTCCGACCACCTCCACGTGCTGATGGTCGATGAGGGCGAGAAATATGGCGTCCACCAGATCGTCTGCGGCGCCCCCAACGTTAAGCTGGGGCTCAAGGTCATAGTGGCCCGCGAAGGGGCCACCCTCCCAGGCGGCGTCATCAAAAAAGGCGTCATCCGCGGGGTGGAGAGCGACGGCATGTGCTGCGCCCTCTACGAATTGGGCGTCGATAAGAAATACTTAACCGAATACCAGTGCTCCGGCATCGAGGAGCTCCCCGAGGACGCCAAAGTTGGTGATGAGGATCCTTTGGCCTACCTTGGATTGGACGATGTGGTCATCGACTTGGATCTATTGGCCAACCGCCCTGATCTTTATGCGATTTCGAATATTGCCCGCGAGGTTTCCACCCTCTTAAAGAGGCCATTGCATCTACCGGAACCCGCAAAGAGGGAACTATCCAAAGAGGATTTTAAAGTCGGGAGCATCACCCCCGATTGCCCATCTTTTGCCTTGAGGATCGCCCGCAACGTCAAAGTCAAGGAGAGCCCCAACTGGCTGAAGAGCCTATTGACCGCCGAGGGGATCCGCTCCATCAATAACGTCGTCGACATCGGAAACTACATCATGCTCCTGACCGGGCAGCCTTTGAACATGTATGACCTCGATAAGCTCCCGAAGAAGGAGTTGATCGTCAAAGACGATTTCGAGGGCGACTTCCTGGCCATGGACGATAAGGCCTACCCCCTCAAGAAGGGCGACCTCGTCGTCTCCAGCGATGACAAGCCGATGTGCCTAGCCGGCATCATGACGGCCAAGGAATGCACGGTCGACGAGAATTCGCATAACATCGCCATCGAATCGGCCTACTTCAAGGGCGCCCCCATCAGGCATACCGCCAATCGGATCGGCCTCAGCTCCGATTCGAGCCAGCGCTTCGTCAAGGGCGTCAACCCCGATCAGGCCGAATACGTCTTATCTTTGACCAGCGACCTTCTTGTCGAGCTGGCCGAGGCCACCTCGATCTCCGAGACCATCTCCTACGACACCCTAAGCCATGAGCCCAAATCGATTAAGACGAGCCTTGGCTACATCAATACCCGCCTCGGGAGTTCATTTGATATCGATCAGGTCATCGAGACCCTCGAGGCCGACCACTTCAGGGTCAGTAGGGGCGAGGGGGATTCCTTCTCCGTCGAGGTCCCGAAGCACAGGATCGACGTGGTGGGGGAGGCCGATATCTCCGAGGAGGTCATTAGGCTACTCGGCTATGAATCGATCCCCTCGACCTTGCCTTTGGTTTCCAGCCCCAAGCATGGCCTAACCAAGATCCAGAAGCAGAGGAGGGCCATCCGGGCCTACTTCCGGGGGGCCGGCTTGGATGAGGCCTTGACCTATACCCTCATCAACCAGAAGCTAAATTCCTCCTTCAATTACCTATCAAACGGGGGCGACCTCTATTTGGCTAACCCCCTGACTGAGGAACATAAGTGGCTCCGTGGCAACATCCTCTCCTCCCTGCTCGAATCGGCCAGGTATAACCTCGACCACGGCAATAAGGATTTCGCCTTATTCGAGTTAAGCGAGGTCGAGACCCTTTCGGGTGTCGGCTGCCGATTGGCCTTGGTTTTAGCCAATAACCACAAGACCCGCGGCGATTTGGAGGGGAGGCCATATTCCTTCTATGACGCCAAAGGGCTATTGACCGGCATGATGGAATTATTGAACCTCAACCCCAACCGTTACCAGGTGGTGCCCTTTGCCCTAGGCAAAGAGGAGTTCCATCCCGGCAAAAGCGCCCAGATCATGATGGGCAAGAAGCTATTGGGCGTGATGGGTGAGCTGCACCCCAACATCCTCAAGGAATTCGGGGCCAAAAACCTCGTGGCGATGGAAATCGACCTCGGGGCCATCTTGGAGCTGAAATCCTCGCCGATTAAAGCCTCGATCCCCTCATCCTACCCGGGAGTGGAGAGGGATTTGGCCCTCATCCTCGATAAGGGCATCTCCTACGAATCGATTGAGAAAGCCCTCCGCAAGAGCGACGCCCTTATTAAGGCCGTCTCGCCCTTCGACGTCTATGAAGGGGAGAAGGTGGCCGCCGATAAGAAGTCTTTGGCCATCCATATATCTCTGGGCTCCGACACCCACACCCTCAAGGAGGAGGAAGTCAACCAGGCCATGGAGAAGGCCATCCAGCAGCTAAGGGTCGCCTTCGGGGCGGAGATAAGGCAATGAGGATCGCCAAAAGCCACATCTTCGAGAGGGCGTATCTGCTCGATGAGGAGCTGAGCTTTCTCGACCCTTCCCTCTTCGCGGACTCCTATCCCTTACTTGGAATAGATAAATGCCATGTGAAGGGTGAATTGTCCAAGGAAGACAAACTCATCAAGGCCGACTTATCCATTGCGGCCACGATCACCCTCGAGGATAGCTACACCGCCAAACCCTTCAAGAAGAAAATCTCCCTCGAGGAGAGCTTCGACATCATGGAGGACGAGGACGGCGAGGGTGAGGGCTTCATCGTCCCGGGCAAGGCCATCGAGCTGGAGGTATTGGTGGTGGATCTGATCCGCTTCTCCCTCCCGATGGTCGTCAAAGCCCCCGATTCGAAGCTGCCCAGCTCCGGCGAGGGCTATTCGATCCTCAGCGAGGAAGAGGCCAAAAAGAGCCAAAACCAGAGCGAGGGATCGCCATTCGACGTCTTAAAAGACCTTGATGTTCAATAAATAAAAGCAAGATATAAACGGCACTATTACGGATAGTTAATACACTGTCTAAAAATAGGGCCGTTTTTCTTTGTCGCCTATTGCCCGTTTTTCGAAGAAATGGTAACTTTGTAGGGCTGAGGTGGTAAAAAGTGGGAAGATTCTTCGGAAGCTACAATCGGAGCCTTGATTCCAAGGGCCGCCTATTGATCCCGGCGAAGCTACTCTCACCCGGCGTCACCTCCTTCTACGTCCTCAGGGGATTCGATGGTTGCGTGGCCGTCTACGAGCAGGATGAGTTCGATAAACTCGTCGCTTCGCTCGAGGCCATGGACTATAACGATGAAAGGCAGAGGGCCTACGTCAGGCTCGTCAGCGCCTCCATCGTCAAGCTCCCCCTCGATAGCCACAACCGCGTCAACCTCACCCAGCCGATGCTAAGGGAATATGGCATCGGCCAGGAAGTCGTCCTCATCGGGGTGTTAGACCACTTCGAGATCTGGGATAGCCTGGCCTATTCGGCCTATCAGCTAGCCAACTCCGGCTCCCTGAATAACCCCTATGGAGGCTACCACCGTGGCTAGCCACGTCCCGGTCCTCCTCGAGGAGACCATCGAATCGCTGGATATCCGCGACGGCGGAACTTACCTCGACTTCACGTTGGGTAGGGGAGGCCACTCCAAGAGGATATTGGCCCGAATCCCCCATGGGAGGCTCATCGCCTTCGATCAGGATGAGGAGGCCATCAAAGAAAGCGAGGCCACCCTCCGCGAGGTGGGGGATAACTTCACCCTCATCCGCGATAACTTCCGTAACTTCGACTCCCACCTAAAGGAATTGGGGATCGAGAAGGTCAGCGGAATCCTCATCGACCTAGGCGTCTCCTCGCCCCAGCTAGATGAAGGCGACCGGGGATTCAGCTATAAGCTGGAGGCCCCCCTCGACATGCGGATGGATCAAAGCCAGGGGCTAACGGCCCATGAGGTCGTGAATAACTATTCCCTATCCGAATTGACCCGGGTCATCCGGGAATATGGCGAGGATAGGGAGGCCTACCAGATCGCGAAGAAGATAGTCTCCTACCGCGAGAGGAAACCCATCGAGACGACCACCGAACTGGCCGAGATCGTCAAGTCGGCCAAGCCGAGGCAAAGCCTAGTTAAGAAAGGCCATCCGGCCAAGCAGGCCTTCCAGGCCATCAGGATTGAGGTTAACGATGAGGAGGGAGCCCTGATCGAGGCTTTGAAGAAAGCCCCCGGTTATCTCGAAAAAGGCGGGAGGCTGGCCATCATCAGCTTCATGTCACTCGACGATCGCCTGGTGAAGCAGTGCTTCAATAAGCTCACCCGCGTCGAGGGTAGCCGCACCGGTTACGAGAGGCCAGAGGAGATTAAGGAAGCCGAATACCGCCTCGTTTACAAAAAACCCATCATCCCGGGGGAGAGGGAGCTCGCGGAAAACCACCGCGCCGCCTCCAGCAAACTCCGGGTCATCGAGAAACTATAGAAAGGAGAAAGGGAAATGAAAGACAAACTGGTAAAGACCGGGCATAAGAAGCTCTACTACCGGGTCCGCCTCGTCCTGAGGTGCTTCGCTTTCGCTTTGGGCGTGGCCGGATTATCCGCCGCCCCGATCCTCATCTCCATCGCCACCGTGCAGAACAAAGCCGCCACCCAGCAGGCCGTCGAAGCCCCCACGACGGTGGAGGATAAGACCAACGGCGAAGTCGGATTCGATTTGCTCTATATCCCGTTCGTGGCTTGATTTTTTTCCCAAACCGATGCCCCGAGGCCCTCTCTCCTTGGGGCTTTTTTAGTAGTTATTTAGTCGAAAAGCCAAATTTTTAACCCAATAGTGCAAAAACTAATCCAACTATATAAAATATAGTGGATCGCCTATGGAAAAGCCCTCAGCCTGCTTCGAGATAACCTCGGGAGCCATAAAACTGTTGATCGGATACGAGCTGGATGGCCAGCCCGTCGTTTTATATACCAAGAGCCTCCCCAACCCCTACATGAATGACAACGGCACCATCGCCGACGTGGAGGGGCTGATATCCACCCTCTCCCAACTCCGGGAGATCGAGGATGCCAACGACAAGATGCGCTTCTCGCTTAAGGAGGCCAAACTCCTCCTCCCGAGCGCCGGGCTTTATGTCTTCCTCAACCAGAAGACGACCCTCGTGGTCAGCCAAAGCGGCAAGATCGAGAAGATCGACGTCATGAACGTCCTCTCCCAGATGAATAAGGAGGAACCGCCCTCCGGATATGGCATCGTCGACATCATCCCCGAGGCCTTCTTAATGGATGGCGACCGGGTCAGCGAGAACCCGCCTCTGGGCGAGACCTCGAATAGCCTATCCATCAAGGGCTGGGTCCATTGCCTCCCCAACTCATATCTCCATAGCTATCGTTCCGCCATGGAGCGGGCCGGCTTCAGGATTAAGAGCATGGGCGTCTCCGCCTATTGCCAGGCCGAGCTATATAAGGGCAACCAATTGCTTCCGCCCACCTATATCCTCGTCGATATCGGGGATCGGCTGACCACCGTCAGCCTCGTCGGCAACCATTCGCCTTACCGCGGCATCAACTTCAGCCGGGGCGGCCGCCAGCTCAGTGAGAAAATCGCCTCCGACCTCCAGCTCGAATTCGAGGCCGCCGAGAAATTGAAGCTCGAGTGCGGCTATGACGAACGCCGCCTCTCCTACAATCCGCCGATCGGCCAGTCCAGCCAGGGGAAGCCCATCTTCCAGCAGGACCTCAATCAGGCCATCGCCGATTACTTTTCCGATTACTTCCCCCATCTGGAGAGCGCCATCTCCGAGCTTGGGAAGAACCTAAATGGCGATTTGGAGAATCTGCCCATCCTCCTAAGCGGTGGTAGCAGCCTCCTAAACGGCATCGAGAAGATCTGGGGCGACCATTTCCCCCAGCATCCCATCAAGGCCGTCTGCCCGAATTCCATCGGGGCCCGCGACCCGGGATATTCCGGATTATTGGGCCTATTGCTGACCAGCTCCTCCGTCTATAAGGGATCCCTCGACGAGACGATGCGCGGGGTCAGCGCCCTCTCCCGGGACGAAGAGGAGAAACAAGCTAAAAAGAAGAAGCCGCTATTCGGCAAAAAGAAGGATGAGGACGAGGATGTCCTCTAAGGAGTGAGTCATGGACATGGATTTGGATAACTTCGAGCCGGTGGCGAGGATACTCTGCATCGGCGTCGGCGGGGCCGGCAACAACGCCGTCAACCGCATGATCGACGAGAACATCAACAACGTCGAATTCTACGTTTTCAACACGGATAAGCAGGCTTTGGCCACCTCCAAGGCCAGCAACCGCATCGTCCTGGGCGAGGAAGTGACCCAGGGGCTAGGCGCCGGGGGCGACCCCGCCGTCGGGAAAGAGGCCGCCGAGGCCAGCGTCGAGAAGATCCGCTCCATCGTCAAGGGGGCCAACATGGTCTTCATCGCCGCCGGGATGGGCGGGGGAACCGGAACCGGGGCCGCCCCGATCGTGGCCCGCATCGCCCGCGAGGAGGGTGCCTTGACCATCGCCATCGTCACCCGTCCCTTCAGCTTCGAGGGCAAAAGGAGGAACGCCAACTCCATCACGGGGTTGAATGAGCTGAAGGATGCCGTCGACTCCATCATCATCGTAAGCAACGACAAATTATTGATGGCCAGCGGCAACGCCCCCATCTCCCAGGCCTTCTCCGAAAGTGACCGCGTCTTGGCCCAATCGGTCAAAACCGTCACCGATCTTATTCTCCTCCCGGCCGTCATCAACCTCGATTTCGCCGATGTGAAGAGCACTTTGCAGAACTCCGGCATCGCCATCATCGGCTTTGGCATGGGCTCGGGCACCAATAAGGCCGAGGAGGCGGCGGAAAACGCCATCAACTCCCCGTTATTGGAAGCCTCGATCTCCGGGGCCAGGAGGGCGATATGCGCCGTCACCTGCGGGGCCTCGGTCTCCCTGTATGAGGCCCAGGAATGCGTCAACCGCATCATCGACGCCGCCGGCAGCACCATCGACGTCAAATTCGGGGTCTCGATCAACGATCAGCTCGACGACACCATCCTAGTCTCGGTCATCGCCTCCGACTTCTCGGAGGAATACGACTTCACCCGCACCCAGGTCTTCGTCACCCCGAAGAAGGAGGACATCCATTCCTCGGTCGATGAGACGAGGCAGAAGAAGATCGACGAGATCGCCTCCGCCAAATCCAATGAGCCCGAGGAGCAGCCGGTCGAGGATCAAATCCTCCCCGATTTCCTCAAGGGCGAGTTCAAGTTCTAAAAGGAAGGGGCCCAGCCGGGCCTTTTTTCTTTTTTTAAGAAAAAGACATGCTATATTAATGGGGCTGAGACGAAGACACGTCCGAGTAGCGAACGACAGAGAGCCCCCCTTGGCTGAGAGGGGGCAGGCGAAAGGGTATCACTTCCGAGCACGCCCCCTGAAATACCAGTAGGGGGACCGCACCAGGCGTTAACGGACAATTGAGCGTGCCATCGATGAGATGGCGAATCTAGGTGGTACCGCGCCCCCGGGCGTCCTTGAGTGGGCGTTTTTATTTTTTTAGGAGAGAGTATGGAATTGAAAGATACCCTATTGATGCCGAAGACCGATTTCGAGATGAGGGGGAACCTCAATAAGAAGGAGCCCCTCTACATTAAGAAATGGGATGAGATGGATCTATACCACAAGATGAATGAGGCCCGTCCGGAAGATAGGGAATATATGCTCCATGATGGTCCGCCCTATGCCAATGGCAACATGCACTGCGGCCACATGCTTAACCGCCTGCTTAAGGATTTCGTCGTCCGCTATAAGAACATGCGGGGCTATCGCACGCCCTTTATCTTCGGCTGGGACACCCACGGGCTTCCCATCGAGAGCAAAGTCACCAAATCCGGGGTCGACCGGAAAAAGGTCCCGGTCACCGACTTTAGGGCGATTTGCGAGAAATTCGCCAAGGAGCAGGTCGAGATCCAGAAAGGGCAGATCCATCGCCTAGGATTGATGGGCGATTTCTCCCATCCGTATCTGACCTTACTTCCCGAATATGAGGCCCGCCAGATCGAGGTTTTCGCCGCCATGGCGTTGAAGGGATTGATCTTCAAGGGGGTCAAGCCGGTCTATTGGTCGCCCTCCAGCGAATCGGCTTTGGCCGAGGCCGAGATCGTCTATTACGATGTCCCGGCCAGGACGATGTATGTGGCCTTCGATGTGGCCGATGGGAAGGGAAAGCTCCCCGAAGACGCCAAGATCGTCATCTGGACGACCACCCCCTGGACCATCCCGGCCAATAGAGCCGTCACCGCCCATCCGCGCTTCAAATACGGCTTATATCAGACCGAGCGTGGGAAATTGCTTTTCCTCACCGACTTGAAGGATAAGCTCGTCGAGACCCTCTCCTTGGGAGAGACGACCTTATTGCAGGAATTCACGGGCGAGGAGTTGGAATACGTCAGCTACCATCACCCCCTCTATCCGGAGCGCGTCAACCCCATCATCCTGAATACCTACGTCACCGCCGATAGCGGTACCGGATTAGTCCACACCGCCCCCGACCATGGCGTCGATGACTTCAACGCCTGCGCCAAATACGGCATCCATCCCTTCGCCCCGGTCGACGAGAAGGGCATCATGCACCTCGATAACGACCCCGAATTGAATGGGCTTTTCTATGAGAAGGCCAACGATAAGGTGGTGGAGATATTGGAGGGAAACGGGCACCTCCTAAAAGAGGAGGACATCGTCCATAGCTATCCCCACGACTGGCGGACCGATAAGCCCATCATCTTCAGGGCCACCCCGCAGTGGTTCTGCTCCATCGAGCCGATCAGAGCCGATCTGCTTGAGGCCATCAAGCACATCAAATGGGTTCCCTCCTGGGGCGAGGTGAAGATGAACAACATGATCAAGGACCGCGCCGACTGGTGCATCTCCCGCCAGAGGGTGTGGGGCGTCCCCATCCCCATCATCTATAACGAGGATGGCACCCCGATTATCGAGAAAGAGGTCTTCGATCATATCGCCAAGCTCTTTAGGGAGCATGGATCCAACATCTGGTTTTCCTCGACCCCGAGCGAACTTTTGCCGGATGGCTACCATAACGATAAATCCCCCAATGGCGCTTTTTATAAGGAAAAGGACATCATGGACGTCTGGTTCGACTCGGGCTCGAGCTGGAACGGCGTCTTATGCGAGAGGGGATTAAAATACCCGGCCGACCTCTATTTGGAGGGGAACGATCAATATCGCGGCTGGTTCAACGCCTCGATGATCGTCTCGATGGCCGTCAATGGGGTGGCCCCCTTCAAGAGCTGCCTCACCCATGGCTGGGTCATGGACGAGAATTGGGAGAAGATGTCGAAGTCGAAGGGCAACGGCATCGACCCCTCGAAGGTCGCCGACCAATTCGGGGCCGACATATTGAGGTTATGGGCGGCCGAGGTCGATTTCACCGCGGACGTCAGGATAAGCGAGGGCATCATCAAGGTCATCGCCGATACCTACCGGAAGATCAGGAACACCTTCCGCTTCATGCTCTCCAACCTCCAGGATGGCGATAAGGCCTACCTTCCTCCTAAGCAGGCCCCCGCTTTGGGCGTGGCCGACAAGTGGATCTTGGCTGAACTCGAGGAAGTCAAGAATAAGGCCCTCAAATACTACGACGAGTTCTCCTTCGCCAACGTCACCTCGTTATTGACCTCCTTCCTGGCCGGCGATTTATCCTCCTTCTATCTGGATTGCTGCAAGGATTCGCTATATTGCGATTCCGCCGACAGTGACAGGAGAAAAGGCCATCAATACGTCATCTACCGTTGCTGCTATGAGCTTTGCCTGCTCTTTAATCCCATCCTCCCATTCACGATGGATGAGGTTTATCAAAACCTCCCGGGTGAGGAGAAGAAGGAAAACCCGCAGCTCGAGCTCCTCCCCGAAGCGAGCAGCGAATATGGCGAAACCTACCTAAATGAGTTATCCCGCTTTAAGAAAGTTAGGGATCTGATTTTGAAATCGCTCGAATTATCGAGGGCCGAGGGCAAAATCGGCTCTTCAGGCGAGGCCTATGTCAAACTCACCCTCAAGGATGAGGCGGATTACGCCCTCTTCGAGAAGCTCGGCAAGGAAGCCAAGGAACTCCTCATCCTCGGCGGCTTTGAGGCCCTCAAGGGAGATGAGGATAAAGTCGAGGTCTCCAAAGATGAATCCGAGGTCTGCCCCCGTTGCCGTGGGCATCATAGCCATATGAAGGAAAAAGACGGAATCAGGCTTTGCCTCCGTTGCCACGAGGCGTTGGAGAAATAGCGATGGATTGGAAAAAACTCCGCGAATCGCCTTTGTTTTGGACGATATTTTTCGCCGGATTGGCTTTTTTGCTGTTGGTTTTGGACTTTGCCACCAAGTGGATCGTCCAGGCCAACCTTAAGGAGGAGGGGACCTCGATCTGCCTGATCCCCAATTTCCTCTACATCACCTTAGCCTATAACACCGGGGCCGCCTTCTCCCTCGGCTCGGGGACGGTTGGCGGCCGGATATTCAACATCGCCATCTCCATCATCATGAGTGTCCTCTTCATCGGCTACTACGTCATCAGCTATAAGAAGAGCGGCAAATTCCTCAAGTCTATTTTGGCCTTATTGATCGCCGGGGCCCTCGGCAACCTCATCGACCGTTGCTTCTATTGGAAGGCCACGACCGGCTTCGACGGGGTCATCGACTGGATCCAGTTCTACCTGGGCGGCGGTCCCAACGCCTCGACCAGCATCATCAACCCCTTCGCCACCTTCAATATCGCGGATGCCTGTTTGGTCATCGGCGTCATCCTCTTCATCGTCTACCTCATCCTCGACAGCGTGAAAACCAGCAAGGAAAAACAAGCCGCCGAAAATGAGCCAAACGTCGTCCCAAGCGACCCCTCGATGCATAAGGATAATGGAGAGGGAAAAGATGGATAAATTCATCGTCGAAGCGTCTTTGTTCAATAAAAGATTGGACGAAGTTCTATCCATTTCCGGGGCCTATAATTCGAGGACTTCGGCCCAAAAGGCCTTGAAGAAGGGCCTCGTTTTGGTCAACGGCAAGGCCGAGACCGCCCATTATAAAGTCAAGGAGGGCGATGAGATTTCCTACGAGGATCTCCCCCTTGAGAAAAGCCAGCTCGAGGCCGAGCAGATCCCCCTCGACGTCGTCTATGAGGACGAGGACGTTTTGTTGATCAATAAGCCCCAGGGATTAGTCGTCCATCCGGGAAACGGCCACCATTCCGGGACCCTGGCCAATGCAATCCTCGGTTATTCAAAGGAATTGGCTAACCCCGAGAGCGAGCGACCAGGCTTAGTCCACCGTATCGATAAGGACACCTCCGGCCTCATTTTGAGCGCCAAAAACGAGGAGGCCTTCGCCTTTTTATCGGCCCAGCTTAAAGACCATACCATGCATAGGGAATACTATGCCTTAGTCAAGGGAATCATCTATGAGGATGATGGCAAAATCGACGCCCCCATCGGAAGGAATCCCAGAGAGCCCCTGAAGAATATGGTCGACGTCGAGCACGGCAAGGAGTCAATCACCTATTTCCACGTCGAAAAAAGATACAAAATATCCGATTGCACCTTGATTTCCTGCCGTCTATTGACCGGTAGGACCCATCAGATCAGGGTCCATATGGACTATATCGGCCACCCGGTCATCGGGGACCCCCTTTATGGGAGGGACAACCGGAAGATATATAAAAACGGCCAGCTCCTCCACGCCTATCGGCTGACCTTCATCCACCCCACAAGCAAAAAGGAGGTCAGCTTCAGCTGCCCCCTCCCGGATTATTTCACCTCGGTATTAGACGAGCTCAAATAGGGCCTGGTAGTTTTTGAAGTTGGTTTTGCAGACGTTTTCCAACTCCTTTTCGCCATGCCTTTTAATGAATTCCCTGGCGAATTCGTCCACCCTCGGTGAGGCCCCAAAGGGGAATTCCATCCCATATTTCTTCCCGAGCGAATCCATCTTCAAAAGAAAGTTATAACGGGCTAGGCAAGAGGCGAGCGCCACCGAGGGGAATACCTCCTCGCCCTTAATGGAGAAGTTATTGATCCTGGTGATCTCGGCTTCGTTTTTTAGGTAGCGGTAATAGGTTTTCTCCTCGGCGAACTGGTCGATGTCAATCTCGGCGTCGGGATGACGCTTATGGAGATTTCCAAGCGCCCGATTATGGAGAATCGATTTAATCGCGTTCATATTAATTCCCAAACGGATTACCTCATTGAATTTCGCATTGTCCAAGGCGAGGGATGAGTAGTCGAATTCCTTGATTAAGATGGGGCCTAATTCCCTTATCTTTTCGTCGTCTATCTTCTTTGAATCAGTGACCCCCAATTCCAAAAGGCGGGGTAGATTTTCCTTCCTGACGTAGGCGGCGGCCACGCAGATCGGCCCGAAGAAGTCCCCGGTCCCAACCTCGTCGCTACCGATCTGGTCTTTGAAGGGGAGTTTCTTCTTTTTGGGCGTCGGCTTTTCCTTCTGTGGCAAAATCTCCCCCCAGCGGCGGGCCTCCTTTTCGGCCCCCGGGCCCTGAAAGACTAACTTATGCCGCGCTTGGGCGTCGGCTTTCTGATAGCAGGATATCCGAAGTTCGCCCTTACCGGCCGAAAAGATGGTGTAATCGGAAAAGGTCTCATCGAGATAGGGGGCGTAAGCCTCCTTGACCTCCCCGATCCTTCCTTCCTCTATCAGCACGACGGCGGTATTTGTCATGGGCAATATTATAGACCAAAAAGGCCTATTAAGGCCTAACTTCTCCCCGCATGCTATAATCTAGCCCATGCAAGAGTCCAAAAGCCTCCTAGAATTCCCCCTGATCCAGGATAGATTATCCAAACTCACCCACACCGAGATATCCCTCTCGATGGTCGGCTCGCTTTCGTTTTTGCCCGTCGATGAGTTATCACGTGAACTGGGGATGCTTTCCAATTCCCTCGATCTAATCGATAGATTCGGTGGATTCCCCATCGACGCCTCCATCGATTTGAAGGAGCTTTTATCCTACGTGAACGCCGGGGGCATCCTCGATTTGGGGCAATTGGAGCAGGTGGCCTACGACTGCCTGACGGGATATCGGCTGAAGGATTATTTTTCCAAGGTCGAGGATCGGGAATCCCCGGTCCGTGAGTATGCGGTGGGCTTGCCGGAACTATCCTTCCTCGAGAAGAGGATCCACGAAGTGGTGGGGCCCGGGCCCTCGGTCTACGATGAGGCCTCGCCCGCCCTCCATTCGATCAGGCTCAAGATCAAGCGCCTTGAGCAGAAGTCGGTCAATTCCCTCTCCTCCCTCTCGAATAAATACAAAGCCTACCTAAACGGCACGAACTTCACCCTCCGCAATGGCCATTATTGCCTGCCGGTGAAAAACGACTTCAAAAGCAAGATCCGCGGGGTCATGCAGGATATCTCCGCCTCGGGGGAGACGATCTTCATCGAGCCGGAGGAGCTTTTGCTAATCTATAACGAAATCTCATCCGCCAAAAAGGAAGAGGAAGCCGAGATCAATAGGCTATTGGCCGTTTTATCCGACGCCATCAGGGAAAATTCATCAGATTGCCTGAAGCAGAATCGGATGATCGGCTACCTCGATTTCCTTTTGGCCAAAGCCAATCTGGCCCGGCGGGAAAACGCCCATGTGGCCCATATCGCCGAGAGGAACGAGATTTCCATCTTTGGGGCCAGGCATCCTCTCCTAGATCCTAATAAGGCGGTGCCAAACGATTTCCTTTTGACCGAGAAAGAACCCGCCATCATAATCTCCGGCCCCAACGCCGGGGGCAAGACGGTGGCCTTGAAGACCCTAGGTTTATTGGTGTATATGCATCATTGCGGCTTGGCCATCCCCGCCAAGGAGGGAGCGGAGATGACTTATTTGAACAATGTCTATGCCGATATCGGGGATAGGCAGTCTTTGGAGGAGAACCTCTCAACCTTCGCCGCCCATATATCCGCGATTGCCAAAATCATCGATGAAGCGGGGGAGGGCGACCTCGTGCTGCTGGATGAAATCGGTACCGGGACCTCACCCCAGGAGGGGGAGGCCTTGGCCTATGCCTGCGTGAAGAAACTGCTTGATAAGGGCTGCTTCATCCTGGCCACCAGCCACTTCAACGCCCTGAAGGCCTACGCGATGATCGAGGATAGATTGGTGTCGGCGTCCCTGGTCTATGACGATGAGAACATGCGCCCGACCTATATCCTGAAAAGGGGACTCCCCGGGGAGAGCTATGCCTTTGAGGTGGCCTCCCGTTATGGACTGGGGGATGACGTCATTAAAGAGGCCCGCCAATTCGTCGGGAACCACCACGAGGAAGGGGAACTTCAAAGCAAGAAGTTGCTCAGGCTTGTCCTAGATGAGGAGAAACTAAAGGAAGAGTTGCTGAATCAGAAAAAAGAGCTCGAGAAACAGAAGGCCCAATTAGATTCCTTCCAGGCCCAGCTAAAGCGCAAGCAAGAGGGCTTAGAGGAGGAGATGCGGAAAAAAGAAGCGAAGCTTCTTGAAAAGGCCAAAAGCGAGGTCGAGGAGGCCATCTCCATCCTTTCGAAGCCCGATGTAAAACTCCATGAGGCCATTCAGGTGAAGAAGAATATCGAGGCTTTGGAGGAGGAAGAAGGCGAAGAGCTCGAAGATTTTGACGAGCGCGATCTCTCCATCGGCGATTACGTATACATCCCGGGATACGACCTCCGCGGGAAGATAGTCAAGCTGAATAACCGCGAGGCCAGCATCGCCAGCTCCAATGGGGCGGTATTTAAGCTCGACCGCTCGAAGCTTAAGAGGATCAACCCGCCCAAGGACGAGCCGAAGCTATCCAAAGTCGATAGGATGCTCATCAGGAACGTACCCCTTGAAATCAACCTGATAGGCCAGAGGGCCGATGAGGCCAAATACCACCTCGAGGGGTATCTGGATGAGTGCCGCCTGGCCAACATCAAGCGGGTCAGGATCATCCACGGCTTTGGCTCAGGCATTCTTAAGAAGATGGTTTGGGAATATCTAAAATCCCATCCAGAATTCGTCGAATCCTATGAGTCAGGCGACCAGTTTGAGGGGGGTCTAGGCGCGACCATCGCCCACCTGAAATAAAATGAACGAACTCCTCAAAAGGCAGATTTCCCTCCTCCCCGATAAGCCTGGCGTCTATCAGATGAAGGATAAGGAGGGGAAGATCATCTACATCGGGAAGGCCAAAAACCTGAAGAAGCGGGTGAGCCAGTATTTCCTCCGTCCCCAAACCGGCAAGGTGGCGGCCATGGTCAGCCACGTCGACCACTTCGAGACCATCGTCGTCCATTCGGAGAAGGAGGCCCTCATCCTCGAGATGAACCTCATCCAGACCCATTATCCGCGTTACAACATCATGCTGATGGATGACTCCCATTACCCCTATATCTCGTTAAAGCGCGGAAACGACCCCCATCTGAAGATCTCCCGAAGCAGCAAGGAGAAGGGCTATTTCCATTTCGGCCCTTTCCCCAATTCAGGGGAGGCGAGGGCGACCATCAACCTCCTAAACAAGATCTACCCGACCCGCAAATGCAAGAATATCCCCGATAAACCCTGCCTATATTACTCGTTGGGGCAGTGTCTGGCCCCCTGCGTGAACAAGATTCCCGAGGAGACCTCCTCGGCCCTTTATGAGGAGATTAAATCCTTTCTCAACGGGGACACCGCCGCAGCCGAGAGGAAATTGAAGAAGGCGATGGAGGAGGCCGCCGAACGGCTCGACTATGAATCCGCGGCGGAGTACCGCAAATCCCTATTGGCCCTCGAGGGGGTGACCTCCAAGCAAAGGGTGGAGCTCACCTTCGAGAAGACCCCAACAGATGTGGTGGCCTACGCCGAGAGGGAGGGCTACCGTTCCCTGGCCATCTTGAGTTACCGCCGTGGCATGCTTTTAGGCAAAAAGGTCCATGTCATCGCCTCTTTCGGGGAACCCGAGGAGCAGATAGTCGACCTGTTGGAACAATATTATCTAAGCCACGATTTGCCGCGTCTATTGATTTCCGGATTGCCTGGATTGTCGGCTTTGGGCGAGGTGTTTGAGGATCTCCGCTTCCTAAATCCCCAGGAGGGGAGGTATCGCGACATCGTCGACATGGCCGAGCTCAATGCCAGGGAGGGATTGGACGCCCATTTCGCCTCGGCCAGGCTTGAGGACGATAACCTCTCCTTATTGGAGGAGCTGGGTGGAATTTTGGGGATATCGACCCCATATAGGATTGAGTTATTCGACAACTCCCACCTTCAGGGCTCCAATCCGGTCGGGGCCATGGTCTGCTTCGTAAATGGGGAGCCGGCCAAGAGGATGTATAGGAAATTCCATCTGGATGAAAAGGATGCCGGGGACGACTACCACTCGATGAAGGAGGTGGCCTACCGCCGTTATTCGAGGCTGAAGGAAGAGGGGAGCGAGTTCCCGGATCTGATTTTGGTCGACGGCGGTTTGACTCAGGTCCATGCCGCCAAGGAGGCCCTCGATGAGGCCGGGGTGAGCATAAACCTGGCCGGATTGTTCAAGAACGACCGCCACCAGACCAGCGGACTGATCGATGGGGAAGGCCATGTTTATCCTTTGGATAATAAGTCGCCTCTATTCTTCCTTTTGATGAGGATGCAGGATGAGGTCCATCGCTTCGCCATCAGCTTCCATAAGTCGCTCCGCGGAAAGTCGATGCTCAAGTCGATATACGACGACATCCCCGGAATCGGGGAGAAAAGGAAGGAGTTATTGCGTAAGCACTACCCGAGCCTCGAGGCCATAAAGGGGGCGAGCCTACTCGAATTGGGGCAGATATTGCCAGAGGGTGCCGCGAAAGAACTTTATTCGCGTCTGCACGATTCGGGAGAAGTTGAATAAAATCCCCCGCGGGGATTATATTATTAGCCGCTGCGCTCTTAGCTCAGTTGGATAGAGCAACTGCCTTCTAAGCCGTAGGTCAGGCGTTCGAGTCGCCTAGAGCGCGCCAAATTAAGGAAATAGCGGGTTCATCCCGCTTTTCTTTATCCAAAAGGCCTCCCCCGCCTTCGCGGCATAGCACCGGCGGGGTGCCATTTATCCGCGGGGTGTGCTAAGATGTCGGTGGACTTGTGGAGCTAGCCCTTGCGGACTAGCCCCATTTTTTTATTCGTCGTCGCGCTTCTTAAGGCGGACGGCGAACCCAAGTACAGCCATTATGGCGAGCAGCAGTTCCGCTATCGCGGATATCAGCTCGGCCAATCCGGCGAGATCCATGACTGGACCCCCTTTCATTCTTCCGTTCCCCGCGGTGGCTTGGCGGCCGTTTTGGTGGTGACATACGAATATGCCTCCACCATAAGGTATCCGCGAAAATCGAAAAAGCGTCGAAACTCGTGGAAAAAAGAAAAAAGCCCGCTCGCGCAGGCTTCCTTCGTTTTAGCTAGGATCAGCCCTTGAACCAGAAGATGTGACCCGTGAGGATGATGCAGATAAGATCCAAGACCCAGAGGATGAAACCACCGAAGACCAACCAAAGGATGGCACAGACCAACCTAATAAGGTTGAAGTGCACGATGGTGTCGACGACGCGGTAAATTCCCCAAAGGATATCAAGGATCGGCAAGCAGAAGATGATCTTGACCAACCTACTCTGCTTGTTCATCCACTTAAGATACGCCATTGCTGAAACTCCTTTCCTTTCCAATTATCATAGTCATTTTCGCGCGTATCGCCTATATGAAAGCGCCTAATTTGGATTATTTTTTTCGCTGGGGCGCCGTCGAATTCCAGATGGTGGTATCATAGCCCCATGAACGATTGCGAAACCCTCTTCCGCCAAGGCCGCTACGACGAGCTTTTGGAGCTTTGTTCAGGCAAGAACGATCCCAAGGATATCTTCTATTGCCTGGCCGCCTATACGGCCAAAGGAGAGGCCGAGAAGGCCCTCAACCTTCTACTCGCCAACCGCGAGTCCCTCTGGAAAGAAGACCCCATCAGGACCATGAAATCGGATTTTGAGCTCCGTTTTGCCCTGAAGATGTTCGACGAGGCCTATCAGGATGAAGAGTATTTTTCCAACCTCCCATACGTCAGCCAGGAGGTCGAGGAGACACTGCGTGGGCTTAAGGGCTACATCCGGGCCAATGAGCGGGCCGAATATAGCCGGGCCGAAGTGGGGGAGGGGCAGTTATTGAAAGACCTCAACTCCCCCGATGACTTCACCGTCCTTCAGGCTTTGGGGAGATTAAAACCCGAGCATAGGTATTTATCCGATAAGGTCAGGGAAATCGCCCTCTCCAAGCGGAACGACTCGGTCAGGAGCTTCGCCCTGTTGGTCCTCCTCTCCTTCAACGACAAAACCCCGATAGATTTCGAGAAGAAGGGCGCCGTCCATCACCTGGTCCCCGGGGAATTGGAGCCCCCCTATACCGGGGAGATATATCAAAAGGATGTGTCCACCCTATCCTCCATTACCCGCGATACCTCACTCAATCAGATCGCCAAATCGCTATACGACCAATACGTCATCGAGATTTTCCCCGAGGTCGAGCCGAGCGAGAATAAGCCCCTTCTGCTCGCGGGTTTATCGCTTTTATCCGCCTCCTATTTGGAGGCCGAGGCCGATATCTCCGAGTATCTAAACGCTCATAACCTCACCCGCCTCGAGGCCCAGAAGAAGGCCGATGAGATCAAAAAATGCCTCGAAGATGGCCAACCATTGACCTTTTAGAATCCATTATTTTGCGTTTCCTTTGGCTCTATCTTTAGATAGTGCTATATTTATCACTGCAATTTTTCAGAAAGAGAGAATCAAATGTCCAACAACATCAAGAAAATCGCCCCCTCGCAGGTCGAGATCACCGTCGACGTCGACGCCGCGGAATGGAAGAAAGCCCAGGAGAAGGCCTTCAGCAAATTGGCCTCCAACGTCACCATCAAGGGCTTCCGCAAAGGCGCCGCCCCCCGCAATCTCGTGGCGTCCCATATCGATCCCAACTCGCTTTTCAATGAGGCGATCAACGAAGTCGCCCCCTCGACCTTTGGCAAGGCCGTGGCCGACAATAAGATCCGTCCCTATTCCCAGCCCAAGATCAACGTCCTCAAGCTCTCCAACACCGAGCTCGAGCTCCAGTTCATCGTCACCCTGCTCCCCAACGTCAAACTCGGCGAGTACAAGGGTTTGAAGGCCGAGAAAGAAGCCCCCTCCGTCACCCCCGAGGAAGTTGAGGAATCCATCAAGAATCAGCTCTCCAGGGCCGCGACTTTGGAAGTGGTGGACCGTCCCGCCCAAATGGGTGATACCGTCACCTTCGACTTCAAGGGCTTCGTCGATGGCAAGGCCTTCGACGGCGGTGAGGCCAGCAACTTCTCCTTAGAGCTTGGCTCCCATCAATTCGTCCCCGGATTCGAGGAGGGCTTAGTTGGCGTCAAGCCGGGTGAGAAGAAGGATGTCGCCATCACCTTCCCGACCAACTACGTCGCCGAATTGGCCGGCAAGGACGCCACCTTCAAATGCCACGTCCACGAGATCAAGGAGAAGAAGATCCCCGAATTAAACGACGAGGCCGTCTTGGATTTGGGCATCGCCGAGGTCAAGACCGTCGAGGAGCTCCGCAAGAAGAATGAGGCCGATCTATTGGCCAACAAAGTCAGCGAGAGCAACCGCAAATACTTTAACGACATCCTCTCCCAGATCGTGGCCAACGCCGAGATCGAGATCGCCCAGGAAATCATCAACGACGAGGCCGCCCACAGCGAGGATGACCTCAAAAACCGCGTCGAGCAGCAGGGCTTGACCTTCCAGCAGTACCTCGACGTCACCGGACAGAAGGAAGAGGTCGTCATGGACACCTTCCGCGCCCAGGCCGAGAAAAACCTCAAGGAGTTCCTCGCCCTCCAGCAGATCGGCTTCGAGGAGAAGCTCGAGGTCAGCGACGAGGAAGTCGAGGCCGAATACACCCGCATCGCCGAGCAATATAAGATGCCCGTCGAGGACGTGAAGAAGGCCCTTGAGCCCCAGAAGGACAGGATGATCTCCGACCTCAGGTCGAAGAAGATCCAGGACTTCGTCATGGCCAATAACCAATAAGAAAAGAAGGCATAAAGCCTTCATTCATCGGAAAGGAGACTTACCATGCCAGATAACAACAACGCCAATCTACCCGGCAAGAAGAAGCTGACGCTCCCCTTGCTGGTTACCACCTCCCTCGTCATCTTCCCGAATATGTCGGAAAGCATCGAGGCCGCGAGGCTGATTTCCCTTTCGGCCATCAACATGGCCAAGGCCAAGACCAGCAACCTCATCTTCGTGGTCACCCAGAAGGATAGGAACGTCGAAAACCCCACCGAGGAGGATATCTACCACACCGGTACCCTCTGCCGGATCATCAATTACACCAATCAGGCCAACTTTACCCGCATCAGGGTGGTCGGCTCCAAGAGGGTGAGGCTTACCAACATCGTCAGCGAGGATGGGGCCTACATCGCCGATGGCGAGGTCATCGAGGACGTCCATAACGACCCCTCCACCGAGACCGCCCTCATCAGGAAAATCGTCGAGCAGATCGAATCTTCCCCCTCCATTGGAAGGGAAATCCCCCGCTCGGCCATCGCCAACATCACCCGCGGGGTCGATTCCTCGGCCCTCTGCGACAATCTGGCTGGCTATCTACCGATCCCCATCGAGCAGAAGCAGGCCATCCTCGAGGAGGAAGACGTCAATAAGCGCCTTGAGCTATTGATCAACGTCTTGACTTCGGCCAAGCAGATGGCCGAGGTGGACGCCGACATCAACGACAAGGTCCGCAAAAACTCCGAGAAGGCCCAGCGTGACTACATGCTCCGCGAGAGGATGAAGGCCATCCGCGAGGAGCTGGGCGAAGGCGGCGACGACCAGGAGAGCCGCGACGCCATCCGGGAGAAGATAGAGAACAATCCCTACCCCGAGCACGTCAAGGCCAAGGTAAAGAAGGAATTGAAGAAGTTCGAGTCATTACCCGAGAACTCCCTCGAGGCCTCTTTGTGCATGAATTACATCGAGACTTTGCTCGATGCCCCCTGGTATCAAAAGACCGAGGATAACGACGACCTCGATAACGTCCGCAAAATCTTGGATGAGGACCACTATGGCCTCGAGAAGGTCAAGAAGAGGATCGTCGAATACCTCGCCGTCAAGAAGATGACGGGCAACCTCAAAGCCCCCATCCTCTGCTTCTATGGCCCGCCCGGCTGCGGCAAGACCTCTTTGGGCCGCTCCATCGCCAGGGCTTTGGGCCGCAAGTTCTTCAAGGCGGCCTTAGGCGGCGTCTCCGATGAATCGGAGATCCGCGGCCATCGCCGGACTTATGTCGGCTCCATCCCGGGCCGCATCATCCACGGCATGACCAAGGCCGGGACCATCAACCCCGTGTTTTTGCTCGATGAGATCGACAAAGTTGGTGGCAACTCCCTCCATGGCGACCCCTCGTCGGCCCTATTGGAGGTTTTGGATCCGGAACAGAACTTCGCCTTCAACGACAACTACCTCGAGGAACCCTACGATCTGAGCAACGTCCTCTTCATCGCGACCGCCAACTACCTCGAAAACGTGCCCGCCCCCTTGAGGGATAGGCTTGAGCTTATCGAGGTTCCCTCCTATACCGAGATCGAGAAGAAGAAGATCGCCACCGGCTTCCTCATCAAGAAGCAGATGGAGGCCAACGGATTGAAGGAGGGCGACGTCACCTTCACCGAGGATTCGCTCACCGAAATCATCCAGCATTACACCATGGAGGCCGGCGTCCGCCAGTTGGAGAGGCTATTGGCCTCCTGCTGCCGGAAGGCCGTCGTGGAGCTGCTTTCCAACAAAGACGTCCAAAAGCCCATCGTCATTGACGCCAAGAAGGTGCAGGAGTACCTCGGCGTTGAGTTATTCGAGGGCTCGAAGAAGGAGAAGGAGAATCAGGTCGGCGTCGTCACCGGTTTGGCCTACACCGAATTCGGCGGGGATATCCTCCCGATCGAGGTCAATTACTTCAAGGGCAAGGGCGGTCTCGTCCTCACCGGGAAACTGGGTGAGGTCATGAAGGAGAGCGCCACCATCGCCCTCGACTACGTCCGGGCCAACGCCGATAAATACGGCATCGACTCCGAGATCTTCCAGAATAACGACATCCACATCCACGTTCCGGAAGGCGCCGTCCCCAAGGATGGCCCCTCGGCTGGTGTGGCCATCACCACGGCCATCATCTCCTGCCTCACCCATACCCCGGTGGACGCCAACGTGGCCATGACCGGGGAGGTGACCCTTCGTGGCAAGGCCCTGCCCATCGGCGGGCTCCGCGAGAAGTCATTGGCGGCGGCCAGGACCGGCATCAAGCACATCATCGTGCCGGAGGATAACCGCAAAGACGTCTCCGAACTCCCTGAGGAGGTCAAATCCGTCCTCGAGATCTCCTTCATGAAGAGCGTGGACGACGCCTTGGCCATCGCACTTGTCCACGCGAAGGCGTGATAGATTATAGGAAGGCGCGTTATATCATCAGCGCGCCTTCCCCCTCTAAGGCCCCAAAAGATGGGAAGCCATCGATTCTTTTCATCGGCCGGAGCAACGTCGGGAAATCGACGCTTATCAACTCTTTGACCGGGCAGAAGATCGCCTACTCATCCAAAAAGGCCGGGAAGACGAAGCTGCTCAATTACTTTCTAATCGACGATAGCTTCTATCTGGTCGACGCCCCGGGCTATGGCTCGACGATATACGCCAACCTCTCGACCATCAACTTCGCCAAGATGATGGAGGAGTATGCCAAGGATAATTTCCTCCGCGGCATCGTCCTCCTATTGGACTTACGCCATCCCCTGGGCGAGGATGATAAGAAGTTCCTCTCCTACCTCCAAAGCCTCGGGAAGCCCCTAATTTACGTGGTCACGAAAGCCGACCTCCTAAACCAAAGCGAGCTCTCGAAGGCCAAAAGGCTGGCTGGGGAATATGGCATCCCCGAGGCCATCTACTCCAAGGGTGATAAGGCCTCTTTGGATTCCCTGAAGGGAAAAATCGCCAAATTGGTTGGAAAATAACGACAATAAGACGATAATAGCCATGTTCCGTCGACCGAAGAGGGAGAGGGAGGTTCCCATATGGAGAGAGCCCCGTTGCTGCGAGGGGGTTATGGGGGCGCCTCGAGTCGCTTCGTGAGGAAAACGTTGATCCCGTTAAGATCGCCGAGAGCCCCCATAAATATAAGGATGGGGGAAATAGGGTGGTACCGCGCGCCGCGTCCCTAGGGAGGCGGCCTTTTATTTGGAGGGATTTATATGCTAAAAACCCATTACGAGCCCAAGGAAGTCGAAGAGGGCAAATACCAACGCTGGGTCGAAAACGATTACTTCAAGGCCGGATTGGATAAATCCAAACCGCCCTTTTCCCTGGTCATACCGCCCCCGAATGTGACCGGTAAGCTCCATCTGGGGCACGTCATGGACACCATCCCCGACGACATCGCCGTCCGTTATAAGAAGATGAAGGGCTACGACGTCCTCTGGGTCCCTGGCATGGATCACGCCGGCATCGCCACCCAGGCCAAAGTCGAGGAGAAGCTCCGCCAGCAGGGGATCTCCCGCTACGACCTCGGCAGGGAGGGATTTTTAGCCAAGGCCTGGGAATGGAAGGACGAATATGCCAAAACCATCCACCAGCAGTGGGCCAAACTCGGACTTTCGGTCGATTATTCCCGCGAGAGGTTCACCCTCGACGAGGGTTTATCCAAAGCCGTCAGGCACGTCTTCGTCACCCTCTATAACGAGGGGTTGATCTATCAGGGCGAGAGGATCATCAACTGGGATCCCGAGCTCCGCACGGCCCTGAGCAACATCGAGGTCGAGCATAAAGACGACGAGGGGGAATTCTTCTACTTCAAATACGATGTGGTGGGGGAGGATAAACAGCTTATCGTCGCCACCACCCGCCCGGAGACGATGTTCGGCGACGTGGCCGTCTTCGTCAATCCGAAGGATAAGCGCTTCAAGTCGCTGATCGGGAAGAAGGTCATCAACCCCGCCAACGGGGATGAGCTCCCCATCATGGGCGATTCCTACGTCGACATCGATTTCGGCACTGGGGCCATGAAATGCACCCCAGCCCACGACCCCAATGACTTCGCCCTATCCAAAAAGTACAACCTGCCCCTCATCAAATGCCTCGATGAATCGGCGAAAATGCTCCCGATAGCCAAAGGCTATGAAGGCATGGATAGATATGAATGCCGGAAGGCCTTGGTCGAAAACATCAAAAATAGCGGCCACCTCGACCACATCGAGAAGATGGTCCACTCCGTCGGCCATTCAGAGAGGAGCGGCACCGTCGTCGAGCCGATGCTATCGAAGCAGTGGTTCGTGAAGATGAAGCCTTTGGCCGATAAGGTTTTGGCCACCCAATATAGCGGGAAGGGCGTCAAGTTTTTGCCCAAGCGCTTCGAGAAGGTCCTCCTTCGCTGGATGAGCTCGATCGACGATTGGTGCATCTCGCGCCAGCTCTGGTGGGGACACCGCATCCCGGCTTATTACCACAAGGAAACCGGCGAGATTTTGGTTTCCGAGGAAACCCCCGATTTGAATATCTACCGCCAGGATGAGGATGTCCTGGACACCTGGTTCTCCTCGGCTTTATGGCCCTTCTCGACTTTGGGCTGGCCAGATGAGGAGAGTGAGGACTTCAAGCGTTACTACCCGACCTCGGTCTTGGTCACTGGCTACGACATCATCTTCTTCTGGGTGTCGAGGATGGTCTTCCAGGGCCTCCATTTCACCGACAAGGTGCCTTTCCAAACCGTCGTCATCCACGGCCTAATCCGCGATGAGCAGGGGAGGAAGATGTCCAAATCGCTTGGAAACGGCATCGATCCGATCGACGTCATCGATAAATATGGCGTCGACGCCCTCCGCTACTTCATCACCACCAACAGCACCCCGGGCTTGGATATGCGTTATAGCGAAACCAAGATACAATCGGCCCAGAGCTACCTCAATAAGATCTGGAACGCCACCCGTTACGTCGAAATGCAGCTCGGCGAGGACTACGTCCCCAAAAAGATCGATAAGGCCAACCTTGGCATCCTGGAACGCTTCATCCTTTCTAGGCTAGAAGACACCATCAGGAAAGTCTCCTCCAAGATGGAGAAATACGAATTCGGGGCGGCCAGCTCCTACCTATACGATTTCGTCTACGACGATTTCTGCTCCTTCTACCTTGAGATGAGCAAAGTCTCGATGCAGAGGGACGCCGAATACGCCGAAACCGTCAAATCCGTCCTCTATAAGGTCATCAGGGAGATAATTTTGATGATTTATCCCTACACCCCCTTCATCGCCGAGGAGCTTTATCTCTCCCTCCCGGGTCATAAGGAATCGATCATGCTCGAGGAATATCCCAAGTATGACGCGACTCTCTATAGCCCCTTCAACCAGAAGCGGGGCGATCTGCTCAGGATGATGCTCCGCGATGTCAGAAGCTATAAGTCCGACCGCGGGATGGCGCCAAACGCCCCGGTTAAGCTATATCTGAGGGGCCCGAGGATGTCTATTTGGATGAAGGATTACCTCGAGCGTTTCCTCTTCGCCCACTTCGAATTGACGAAGGCCCCGGTCCGGGGCACCCCCTTAATCTATGGACCCCTGACCCTCTTCGTGGCCGAGGACATCGATCCCCAGGCTTTGCGGAAGAGGCTCGAGGAGGAGATAAAAACCCTCGAATTCGAGGTTTCCCGCGGGGAGAGGATGCTCTCCAACCCCGGCTTCATCGCCAAGGCCCCCAAGGAGAAGGTTGCCGTCGAGAAGGAGAAGCTCGAATCCAACAAAAAGAAGCTTGAAGAGGCCAAAGATAGGCTCTCATCACTCTGAGATACGACCCCCGGAAACCCCGGGGGTTTTCCTTTTGGCGAAAAAAATTCCGCGAGTTTTGACACAAAATCGATTTCTCCCTCCATTAATAGGTAGGAGGAGTTTTTCATGAAAAGGGAATTGACTCAGGAAGAATTGAGGTCCATCAACCCGGGTGAGGCCATCACCCTGACGGCCGTCATGGCCATCTTGGCCATCGCCGTGATGGCGGTGGTGGTGTACCGCATGTTCAAATCCGATAAGGGGATGATGAAGCTGCCGGGCGGCTATCAGTTCAGCTGGAATTAGAATGGGTAGAATCATCGATATGCCACCCGAGGAAAGGCCGCGCGAGAAGGCATGCCTCCACGGGGTGGAGAAGCTTAGGGACGCCGAGCTATTGGCCATTTTGATAGGCTCGGGCGTCCGGGGGAAGAGCGCCCTGGATATCGCCGAGGAGCTGTTGCGTGAATATACCGGGCTTAGCTCCCTTTCCAGGGCGCCGTATTTATCAATCCGCGAAATGCTGGGCCTAAAAGGGGCAAAAGCCCTGTCTTTATCGGCGGCTTTCGAACTGGGGAGGAGGATCTCGAGAAATGAGTACATGGAGCAGGTCGGCCCCTATGCGCCTTCCTCTTTATATCTCCGCTTTAAGGATGAGCTCTCCCGCGACAATAGGGAGAGCCTGAGCCTATTGATGCTAGGGAAGCGAAACGAGATCCTCAAGAAGAAAAAGATATATCAGGGAGTGGGGGACCGCCTGCTATATAAAAGCGGGGACGTCATTACGGAATTATTGATAAACTACGCGTCCTCATTCGTCGTTGTTCATAACCATCCATCGGGGAATCCGCTTCCCTCGGAGGAGGATGTGGAGCGGACCCTCGAGCTGGCAAGGCAAAGCAAGGAGCTCGGCATCAGGATGCTCGACCACCTCATCATCGGCCACGACGATTACTACTCTTTCAGAGAGTGCCGATTGCTCTAGGTGTCGAATTTCCTATTTCCTTTAAGGAAGAGTTGTGTATAATCTCTCCGTTGTCGCCTCCAGTTTCGGGCGCAACCGCCTAGACAGGGTCTTAAATCCATAACGGATGCCCCCATAGCGAGTATTCAAGAAACCGGAAAAGGAGGAAAAAGCGAACATGTACGCCATCATCGAGACCGGCGGCAAGCAGATCAAGGTTGCCGTTGGCGAGAAAATCTACGTCGAGAAGCTCGAGGCCGAAGAAGGCAAGGACGTCCAATTGGACAAGGTCCTATTCATCGGCGGCGAGACTTCCAAGGTGGGCACCCCCTACATCAAGGGCGCTTCCGTCGACTGCAAGGTCGAGAAGCACGGGCTCTCCAAGAAGGTCGTCATCTACAAGTACAAGGCCAAGGCCAACGAGCGCAAGAAGCAGGGCCACCGTCAGCCTTACACCTGCTTGGTCGTCAAAGCCATCAACGCCTAAGCCATGATCAAAGCCGAGATCGTATACACGGATAAGCAGCTCGAGTCCCTCAGGGTCAAGGGCCACGCCGAAACCGCCGAATACGGCAAGGATCTGGTCTGTGCCGGGGTCAGCGCCGTCGTCGTCGGCGCCCTGAACGCGCTGGAGGATGAAGATAACTTCGACATCTCCATCGAGGAGGGCGACGTCAAAGTCGACGTCAAAGGCACACTCAGCGAGCACGATGTAATCGTGTTCGAGATCCTGATCATCCAGCTTAAAACCATCAAGATGAGCCACCCCAAGGCCATCGACATCAAAGAAAGGAAGTCAAAGCAATGAAATTGAAATTCGCTCTCGATCTTCAGCTATTCGCCTCCAAGAAGGGCGTCGGCTCGACCAAGAACGGCCGCGATTCCGCCGGACGCCGTTTGGGCGCCAAGGTCGGTGACGGCCAGGTTGTCACCGCCGGCAGCATCCTCTATCGCCAGAGGGGCAGCAAGCTTGTGGCCGGACATAACGTGAAGAAGGGCGGCGACGATACCCTCTTCGCCCTCATCGACGGCACCGTCAAATTCGAGCGCCACGGCCGCTCGGGCAAGAAGGTCTCCGTCTACCCGGTCGCCGAATAATCAAATTTGAGCGATGAGCCCCTAGCGATAGGGGCTTTTTCCTTGCCCACGATAAGGATTAATCCTTATAATCAAAAAGTTATGAAATTGAGCGTCATCATCCCGGTTCGAAACCAAACCGAAAAATTAACCAGAAACCTCCGGGAGAGCATCCTCCCGTATTTCGATAAGCAGGGCATCACCTACGACGTCCTCGTCTGCTACGACAAAGAGGGCGAATCCGATATCCCCGGCCTTTTAAATGCCCTCTTCGAGTTCCCGGCCCACGTCAAGGCGGTCGAAAACGGGGAGAAGCGCGGCAAAGGCAACGGCGTCAAAGCCGGCATCCTCCATAGCGACGCCGACTACGTCTTGTTCATGGACGCCGATCTGGCCACCGATTTATCGGTGTTTGACTCAATCAAGCCCGAACTCACCCATTATGACGCCTTCATGGCCAGCCGCGACCTCAAGGGCTCGATCGTCAACCCCAAGCAGACCTTCATCCGCCGCATCACCCATTTCGGGGCCAGGATGCTGATTAAGATGAAGTTCCATTTCAAGCAGATCAAGGACACCCAGTGCGGCTATAAGCTATTCAAGGCCAACATCGCCAAGGAGATGGCCAAAAGGCAGATCATCTCCGGCTTCGCCTTCGACGTGGAATATTGCTATTTCCTCGAGCTAAACGGCTACCGCATCAAGGAGGTGGCCTGCCGCTGGAGGAACGACGCCGACTCGACCGTCTCGGTGAATTCCTCGAAGTCTTTTGCCGACGACTTAAAGCGCATCAAGAAGAATAAGAAGGCCTACATACTCACGCCCGAGCAGAA
Source organism: Bacillota bacterium (assembly GCA_030537155.1). Lineage (GTDB taxonomy): Bacteria > Bacillota_I > Bacilli_A > RFN20 > CAG-826 > Alloenteromonas. The sequence continues at coordinate 28,203 of JAUNOH010000004.1, read as the reverse complement.
GGAGTCGCTATGCTGATCGACCGCGTGGTCATCGAGGTCAAATCCGGAAAAGGCGGGAATGGCGCCATCTCTTTCCTTCAGGAAAAAAACATGCCCAAAGGCGGGCCAGACGGCGGCAACGGCGGCCGTGGTGGATCCGTCTACATGATCGCCAAAAGAAACGTGAATACCCTCTTGGCCTACCGCCACAATAAGCTGGTCGAGGCCATGGATGGCGGCAAGGGCGATAAGAAGATGCGCTTTGGCAAAAACGCCGATGACGTCTACGCCGAAGTGCCGGTCGGCACCATCGTCACCGAGGAAGATGGGACCCTGATCGCCGATTTGAAGCGGGAGGGGGATATCGCCCTGGTGGCCAAAGGCGGCCGCGGAGGTAGGGGAAACGCCGCCTTCAAAAGCTCCCGCAACCGCATCCCGCGCATCGCCGAAAACGGTGCCCCAGGCGTCAGGAAACGTGTCATCCTCGAATTGAAGATGCTGGCCGATGCCGGCTTAATCGGCTTCCCCTCCGTCGGGAAGTCCACCTTATTGAATATCGTCACGCGGGCCAATGTGGCCACCGCCGATTACCCATTCACCACCTTGGTGCCCAATTTGGGCGTCGTCACCATCAAAGACGGCTCCCAGTTCATCCTGGCTGACATGCCGGGGCTAATCGAGGGCGCCCATGAGGGGAAGGGACTGGGAATCTCCTTCCTCCGCCACATCGAGAGGTGCCGCGTGCTACTGCATGTGGTCTCGATGGATGGGGAACGCGATCCCTACGCCGACTATTTGGCCATCAACGAGGAATTGAAGTTATACGATGCCAAGCTGGAGGAACGCCCCCAGATCATCGTCTGCTCGAAGATGGACGCCGAAGGGGCCGAGGAAAGGAAGAAGGAATTCGATGAGAAGACCGGACTCCCATCCTTCGGCATCTCCGCCCTCACCGACATGGGGGTAGATGAGGTCATGAATAAAACCTATGAGCTCATCCAAAAGACCCCGGAGTTCTCCTTGAAAGGAGAAAAGGAGGGCGGCATCAAAGTCTACGACGCCCATAAGGACGCCGCGGCGAGGAACTTCATCATCGAGCACCCAAAGGATGATTTGTGGATCATCTCCGGCGAGAAGTTATTGAATAGGTACGCCATGATCAACGTCTCGACCGACGAGGGTGTGGCTCAGCTCATCTCCTTCCTAAACAAAATCGGGGTCGACGAGGCCCTCCGCCAAAGGGGCGCCAAAGACGGCGACACCGTCCAGGTCGGGGATTTCGCCTTCGATTACACGGAGTAGGGGGTATAATCTAGCCATGAGGAAATCGCCAACCTCCGCCATCGCCGGCATAATATCCGCCGCCTGCTGCCTAGTGGCCGTCTTCTTCTATCTGGCCATCTTCCATTGATATGATCTACGCGCTTAAGGGAATAGTATTCGCCATTGAGAAAAACTCCGTGGCCATCGACGTCAACGGCGTCGTCTACGAGGTGCTTTCCGCCCGTCCTGAGGAGGATTTCTCCCTGGGGGGCGAGGTTTTGGTCTACACCCATGAGGTGGTGGGGGAGGACGAGCATTACCTCGTCGGCTTCAAGACCACTTTGGAGAAGGATGCCTTTTGCTCCCTTATCCAGGTCAAGGGCATCGGGCCAAAGACGGCCCTGGGGGCTTTAAGCGCCACCAAGCCCGATGACTTCTTCAAGGCCATCCAGTCGAATAACACCGCCTATCTCAAGAAACTCCCCGGCATCGGCCCGAAGGCCGCCGCCCAGATCATCCTCGATCTGAAGGGGAAATTGGTCGAAAGCGACTCCAAGGGCAACCCCAGCCAATACGACGACGTCCGCCAGGCTTTGAAGCAAATGAACTTCAAGGTCAAGGACATCGACGAGGCTTTATCAAAGATAAACGAGCCGGGGGCCGACACCCAGCAGATATTGCGTCTGGCCCTGAAGGCCTTGAGGAAGAAATAAGATGTCGAGGCTATTGGACGCGAAGAAGGAATTCGAGGACGAGGGGAGCGAGTTATCCCTCCGCCCCCAGAGGCTGAAGGAATATATCGGCCAAAGGGAACTGAAGAAGAACCTCGAGGTTTTCATCACGGCCGCCAAAAGGCGCAACGAGCCCCTCGACCACGTCTTGCTATATGGCCCCCCGGGCTTGGGCAAGACGACTTTGGCCTACGTCATCGCCAACGAGATGGGGGCCAAAATCAAGATGATCAACGGCCCATCCATTGAGAAGACCGGCGATCTGGCCGCGATTTTATCCGAACTTGAAGAGGGCGACGTCCTCTTCATCGATGAGATTCACCGCCTCCCCCATGTGGTGGAGGAGGTCCTTTACGGCGCGATGGAGGATTTTCAGCTCTCCTTCATCATCAACCGCGACGGGGTCTCGAAGCCTTTGACCTTGCCTTTGCCACCCTTCACCCTCATCGGGGCCACCACCCGCTCGGGGAGCATCTCCAGCCCCCTCCGGGCCCGCTTTGGGATTTCCTCGAAAATCGATTTCTACCCCAGCGAGGACCTCAAGCAGATCATCGTCCGGACCGCCCGCGTCCTGGAGATGCCGATTGAGGATGAGGCCGCCGAGCTATTGAGCCAAAGGAGCCGCGGCACCCCGAGGATCGCCAATAGGATCTACCGCCGCGTCCGCGATTTCGCCACCTACAAAAACCTCGATTCCATCGATAAAAAGACGGCCGAGGAGGCCCTTGATGCCCTGAAGATTGACGAGCTTGGGCTCGACGACGTGGACATCAAATACCTCAACGCCATCATCGAGCGTTACCACGGCGGGCCGGTCGGCTTGGAGGCCATCGCCAGCGCCATCGGGGAGGAGATAGCCAACCTCGAGGACGTCTATGAGCCGTATCTATTGATGATTGGGATGATCGACCGTACCCCGCGGGGCCGCATGGCCAGCGAGAAGGCATACAAGCATCTTAAAAAAGCCCATCAGGGACGATTGTTTTAGCCATTGATGAACTCCGGGGGACGGCAGGCGCCGCCCCCGTTTTTATTTATTGTCAAGGCGTGGGCCTAAGAGTATCCTTTATAGCGCAAGCTTGAATTATCTATAATTCATAGCGGAGGTCTACAATGCGTCGTTTCATCGCTTATTCAATCATCTCGGCCGCTTTGCTAGGTGTGGCAGCCGTTTCCTTCACCCCCGTAATCACCAGCATGAACACCGATGTGGCTTATGCCGATGGCAAGACCCTGACGTTCCGCGTCTCCAATAGCTCTGAAGACAACGAATACGACTACTATAACCCCAGCGATCAAAACGCCACCCCCTTCACCGAGGAGGAGAATGGCAACGACATCGAGGATGTCGCCGAGATGCTCGAGGGCCGCTTGGCCAACTGGGACCTTTCCGAATATAGCGTCGAGACCGTTGGCTATGACACCATCAACGTCACCTTGCTCCCGACTTATAAGGACGATACCGAATACGAGAGGATCGAGAAATACCTCACCTTCTCGGGCGGCGACCTCTCCCTCAACGTCAATAACCAATCCTATACCGCCGTCGAATTCTCCGACACCAACCTCGACGTGATGCTCGATGGCGTCAGCGCCTACATCGAATACATCGAGACTTCCTCGGGCGGATCTTCCTACCCCGTCGTCTTGATGGACATCGATGACGATTATAAGGATTATCTCATCAACGAGGCCGGCACCGGCATCATCGACTACTGCACCGGCAACTATGTTGAGGACGACGAAACCACCGAGGACGACGACGAATCCAGAAGCGTCACCCTCATCCTCTGGGGCAACCTCAACGAGGAAATCGACTACAGCGAGCGCATCGTCAACTCCTCCAACCCGAACACCGAATCCCGCATCATCTACGAAACGGAGGTCACCCAGGCCGGGGACGCCGTCTACTACGACGATGACGACGACGATCAGGAATATCCCTATTTCATGATGGTCCCGACCACCATCGATAGCTCAAACGCCTCCGATCCTTACCGCGAGGCCTGCTATCTGGTCAATATGGTCAACGCCGAGGAATTCGTCCTCGATAATGGCACCGAATTCAAGGTCGATTACCTATATTCCACCGATGCCGCGGCCACCGTCGAGAACCTCATCGACTTCGGTGACTGGACCCGTTCCGTCGCCATGTCGGCCACCTTCATCTCGGTGCTCGTCGCCTATTTGGTGACCTGCGTTGTCGTCGCCCTCTTCCTGAGGGCCAGCGCCATCGCCTCGATCGGCGTCTCGACCTTCACCGTCTTCTCCACCCTCTTCCTCTTCGTCGCCACCGGCGCCCAATTCAACGTGGCCGCCTTGTTGGCCCTGGCGGTAGTGGGGCTGATATCGCTATTTGGGCAGATCCTATACCATTCCAAGCTCAAGGATGAACTTTACAAGGGCCGCACCCTCAAAAAGGCCAATCAGGAGGCCGGGAAGCGTAGCTTCTTCCCGACTCTAGACGCCTCAATCGTCTCGATCATCGTCGGCATCTTCGTCTATATGTGGGCCGGCGACCTCGCCTCGAAGATCGGCATCATCCTCATCATCGGCGGTTTCCTGGCCGGCTTATTCAACTTGGCCGTCTACCGCTTCCTGATGTGGATGCTATGCGCGGACGACACCATGCAATCCTCCTATCCGAAGATGCTCGGGCTCGATTCCACGAAGATCCCCGATTTATTGAAGGAGGAGAGGCAGACCTACTTTGGCGCCTTCGCCGAGAAGGACTTCACCAAAGGCAAGAAATGGGTATCCATCTTCTCTGGCCTCATCGTTTTGGCCGGCATCGTCACCATGTCGGTGTTCGGTTCCCTCAACGGCACCGTCTATAACGACACGAGTACCAGCGACACCGAGACGGTCCTATTGATCGAATCCCGCACCTCGGCCTATAGCTCCGATACCACCCCCGACGTCAACACCGCCTCCTTCTCCTCGGTCGATGACATCTATTTGACGACCGCGGGCAATAATTCCCTCCTAGCCTCCATCTATTACAGCGGTGGATCGCTCGGAAGCTATTATTCCGATACCGACTCGGTCTTCGATTCCATCGTCTCCTCGGATAGCTATAAGACCACCTATGATGCCGATTCGGGTGAGAATGGCGTCTATTACTATTGGTTCTATTGGAAAGTCACCCTTCCCATCAACATCGACCTGACCGCCGATTACGAGGAGGGCACCTTTGGTGTCTACCGCCTCGATGGGAGCCTCGATAACTCCTACAGCACCCTCAATGAGGCCATCGATGCCTATATCGGCATGTATTACTCCTCGACCCAATCCTCGAGTGCGACCTCGCTATTGATTTCAGCCAAAACCGTCACCCCGTCCGAAGGCACCCCGTATTTGGCCAATGTCGCCCTCGGCTTATCCATCGGCGTCATCTTGGCTGGGCTATACATGGTCCTCCGTTATCGCCCATCCCGTGGCATCGTGGCTGGCCTCATCAGCTTCGGCTCGACCTTCATGGCCCTCTCCTTCTTCGTCTTCACGAGGATGTCGGTCACCCCGATCGTCGCGGTCGGCTGCGCGGCCGTCGCCATGCTCTCCTACCTGATCTCGATTTACATGCTCTCCACCGAGAAGGATGTCGCCAAAGATATCCACGACCGGAGCCGCACCGCCCTCGATATCAGGAGCGAGGCCATCACCAAGGCCAATAGCTACGCCGCCGGCGAGATGATTATGCTGACCTTATTGGCCGCCTACATTGCCATCTGCTTCTTCGCCTTCGGCCCGAATGTTTATGCCTCGATCTACCTCAACTTCGTCTTGGGCTTGGTCTTCGCCATCGCCTTGAACCTGGCTTTGTTGGCCCCCTCCGCCAAGGGATTGGCCAAATTCTTCTCCAAGCTCTTCACCCGCAAGAAGAAAAAGAAGAAGCCGACCGTCGGCCAGCTCCAGCAGAAGAGTTCCCGTTCGGCTGAGCCCGAAGAGGCCATCTTCATCGGGATCAACGACTGATGCAATCGGAGTTTCTTCAAAAATTACTGGATTATTACGGACTCGACGAGAGGGGTTATGTGCGTTTGACGCGCCTGCCCCTCTTTTCTGATATTCCCTCCCTGGATGGCCATCCCCAGGCCCTAAAGATGAAAAAGAGGCTTGAAGAAGCCAGGGAAAGGGGAGAGAAACTAATAATCTATGGGGATTATGACACCGACGGGATCATGTCGGCCTCCATCTGCAAGAAGGCCCTGAAGGAGTTCGGGATCGAGGCTGCCCACTATATCCCATCCCGATATCTCGATGGCTATGGCATAAATCTAGAAAACGCCAAGAAGATCGCCAAAGGCGGATATAGCCTCGTCTTATGCGTCGATAACGGGGTTGCGGCCTTTGAGGCCCTCGAATACTTAAAAGAGCAGGGGATAGACGTCTTGATCATCGACCACCACGAGATTCAGGGGGAGATCGCCCCGTGCCACGCGCTAATTCACCCCGTCAGCGTCTCCTATGGCCCCTACGCCGTCTCGGCCGGTTACCTAAGCTTCCTCTTCTCGCGCATCCTTTTGGGGCGTGACGACCCATATTTGGCCATGCTCGGCGGATTATCGACGATGTCGGATATGATGCCCCTATTGGGCTATAACCGCGATTTGGTGAGAATGGCCCTTTCTTATATAAATGAAACCCATTGTCCCCAGATATTCGCCCTCCTCGACAAAGGAAAAGCCGATTACAACGATCTGAAGATGACCCTCATCCCCGCGATTAACGCGATAGGGAGGATGGAGGAGGATAGTTCCATCAATAGGCTGGTTGGCTATTTCGCCGAGCCTTTCACCGACAACAGCCTCGCCAAGGCCAACTGGATGAAGCGGGTCAACGCCTTCAGGAAGGAAGAGACCAAGAAGGCGGAGGCGGCGGTGGAGGTCGATGAATCATCGCCCTCGATTGTCGTCTTATCCGATTTAAAGGAAGGGCTAAACGGGTTATTGGCCAACCGGCTGCTAAACCAGTACAAGAAGCCGATCGCCATCTTCTCGAAGAAGAAAGGAGAAGAAGGGGTCTTGGTTGGATCGATGCGTTCCCTGGAGGGCTTTGATGTCACCGGATTCCTAAACGGCAATCGTGATATCCTTCTTTCTGGCGGCGGGCACCAGTTTGCCGGCGGCGTCAGCATCAAGGAAAGCGATCTGTCTTTGTTCAAGAAGCGTCTCGACTTCGCCTCCCTCAAGCATCAAATCAATCCCCCTCTAGAAAGGACTATCGAAATAGAACTCTCCGATATTAATTTAGATAACGTCGATATCATCGATACATTTGAACCGTTTGGGCAGGAGTGGAAAAGTCCTAAATTACTACTAAAAAATATCCAAACAACAAATTTGGGTTTTACGCGCGACGGACGCTTTTTGAATAGATATTTGCCCAAGGGCCCGCGTTTGTTCAGCTTCAATTTGGGTGAACGTGACTTCGTTTCCAAAAGCAAAGTCGACCTGCTGGGTGAGCTTAGGCGCGGAGAATATCTTGGCAGCGTCTACGCCGAGCTATTGGTGTCCGAGGCCAACTGAAATTGCGTGCACGCCTGTGTGGCTCTTTTAGAGCCGGCGTTCTATAATATCGCCCATGGAAAAGGCAAAAGAGAAAAAGGTCCTGCCCCCAAATGGGGGATATCCGATGCACACCCCGGAGCAGTTTAAGGACCTCTATTACACATATATCCATAACGCCGAAGATCGGAAGATGATCGAGGAGGCTTATGAATTCGCGAAGAAGAAGCACGAGGGGCAGTTTAGGAAATCCGGCGAGCCCTTCTTTCAGCATCCACTGGAAGTGGCCTATATCATCGGGGAGCTCAATGGCGGCCCGGTGACCATCGCCAGCGCCTTGCTCCACGACGTGGTCGAGGACACCGACGCCACGGTCGAAGAACTGGCTGAGAAATTTGGTGACGAAGTCGCCAAAATCGTCGATTCCCTCACCAAAATCCAACGTCTGAAGCTCTCGCACCGCTCGGAGGACGAATTCGTTTACGAGGACCATAGGAAGATCTTCCTCGGCATGGCCAAAGACGTCCGCGTCATTTTGGTCAAGCTGGCCGATAGGCTCCACAACATGCGGACCGTCGATTCGCTTAGCCCCGAGAGGCAGAGGGCCTTGGCCAAGGAGACCTTGGAGGTATTCGCCCCCATCGCCCACCGCCTCGGTATCTACCGCATCCAATCCGAGCTTCAGGATTTATCCCTCCGCGTCCTCGAACCTAAGATCTACCAGAAGATCGTCAAATTGGTCAACGAGAGGACGAAGAACCGGAAATCCAACCTCGAGGACTTCAAGAAGAGAATCGCCGATATCCTTTTTAAGGATAAGATTCCGTTTAGGATGGAAAGCCGCGTCAAATCGATATACTCCATCTACCGGAAGATGTACGAGAAAGGACATAACTTTGCGGACATCTATGACGTCCTGGCCATCAGGATCACCACCAACACCGAGCAGAACTGCTATGCCATCTTGGGGCACGTCCATCAGCTCTACACCCCGATCCCGGGTCGCTTCAAGGACTATATCGCCGTCCCCAAGCCGAATATGTATCAATCCCTCCACACCTCGATCGTGGCGGGGGATGGGCTGACCTATGAGGTCCAAATCCGCACCGAGGAGATGGATCAGATCGCCGAGGACGGCATCGCCGCCCACTGGCGTTATAAGGAGGGCTCCCATTACAACGCCCGCGAGGAGCAAAAGGAAATCGAGGAGCGGCTCCATTGGTTCCGCGACTTCGTCTCGATGTCCGACACCAATCAGTCGGCCCCGGCCAAGGAATACATGGACACCCTTACCCAGGATGTCTTCGAGGCCAACGTCTACGTATTCACACCTTTAGGAAAGGTCATAGACCTTCCAGCCGGAAGCACCCCGCTGGATTTCGCCTATAAAATCCACACAAAGGTTGGCGATTCCTGCGTCGGCGCCCTCATAAATGGCGTCGGGGTCCCGTTAAATACCGCCTTGAAGACCGGCGACATCTGCGAGATCCGCACGGCCAAAAACGCCCCCGGCCCGAATGAGAGCTGGCTCAACATCGCCAAGACCAATTCGGCTAAGGGTCACATCAGGCGCGCCCTCCAAAAGAAGGACGCCGAGATCATGAAGGCCGAGAAGGTGAAAGCTGGAAAGCAGGCCTGCACCGATTCCTTCAAAACCCAAGGGGTCGAGGAAGCCGAGATGGAGAGGATGCTCTCCGAGAAGAGGGTGCTCGACGAATACCACGCCGAGAGCCTCGAGGACCTCTACGTGATGATGAGCAACAAAAACCCGACCCCGGGTGCCGTCATCCAATTCCTTGGGGTCCGGAAGAAGGCCGATCCGGCCGAACTGGTCAAAAAATACGCCTCATCTGGCTCAAAGAGCCAAGCCGGGGATTCCAACCCCATTGAGGTGCCGGGTGGGGTCACCAACCTCGCCATCTCGCTGGCCAATTGCTGCAACCCCATCCCCGGAGATGACGTCATCGGCTACATCAGCAAGGGCAAGGGCATCGTGGTCCATCGGGTCAATTGCCCGAATATCACCCGGCTCAGCAAGAGGCTTATCCCGGTTTATTGGAAGCAGGACCTCGGGGTCTCGACTTATCCGGTCGACCTCGAGATAACCGCCAGCGACCGCAATAACCTATTGGCCGACATCATCTCCTGCTTGGGGGCGAAGAATTGCCCCTGCCAGGATTTGAGGGCCCATCTGGTCACCGAGACCATGAACACCGTCGTAAACGTCACCATCCGGGTGACTGACTCCCACCTATTGGAAGACGTAATCGCCTCCGTCTCGGGGGTCCGCGGGGTCTTCAAGGTGACGAGGGTCATCCACTGATAAAGGAGAAAAACATGGGAATAATCGCCGTTAAGGGCACAAATGACATCTATAACGAGCAGGCTGAGGGGATCAACTACATCGAAGAGCTCTTCTCCGCCGTCTGCAACCTTTATGGATACCGCAGGATGGATACCCCCATCCTCGAATACACCGAGGTTTTCGACCGCTCCAGCGGGGATTCCAGCGACGTGGTCAGGAAGGAGATGTACACCTTCCTCGACAAGGGCAACCGCTCCGTCACCATGCGCCCCGAGTTCACCGCCGGAATCGCCAGGTGCATCAACGAGCACAAGCTATATGCCACCGAGGAGTTGCCGATTAAGGCCTTCTATTACGGCCCGGCCTTCAGGTATGAGAGGCCGCAGCTAGGGAGGTATCGCCAATTCCTTCAGGCCGGGGTGGAGTGCGTCGGGGTCGATTCGGCCCGTTTCGACGCCGAGACGATCTGCCTGGCCGTCTCCTTTTTGCAGATGCTCGGCTTCGAGCAGGTGAAGATTAAGATCAACTCCCTCGGGGACGAGGCCTCCAGGAAAGCCTACCGCGAGGCCTTGACCAGCTATTTCTCCGCCCATATCGATTCGATGTGCGAGGATTGCCACGAAAGGATTAAGTTGAATCCCCTTCGTATCTTGGATTGCAAGGTGCCCCACGACCACGAATTGGCCGAAGGTGCCCCCAAGATGAAGGATTATTTGACCCCGGAAAGCGAGAAGCGCTTCTACCAGACGCTCTCGATTCTGGCCGATAACGGCGTCGATTATGAGGTCGACGACTCCCTCGTCAGGGGCCTCGACTACTACAGCGAGGTCGTCTTCGAGGTCTCCGTCTTATCAAGCGCCGGTCAGGATTATGGCGCCGTGATGGGCGGCGGTCACTACGATGGGCTATTGAGCGCCCTCGGGGGCCCGCAGATGGCCGGCGTCGGCTTCGCCTTCGGGCTCGAAAGGCTCTACCTCCTGATGAAGGATAAGGGCCTGCTCGGCGAACCGGAGGGGCTGGATATCTACCTCATGCCGGTCGGAGAAGGAGTCTTGGACGAGGCCTTCGCCTTGGCCCAGATCGTCCGCTCGCTCGGATTCTCCTGCTTCCTGCCCGATAAAAGCGGGAAGCTCGGCTCCCAATTCAAGAAGGCCGAGCGGAGGAAGGCGAAATTCGCCCTCATCTTGGGCGAGGAGGAGCTCTCACGGGGCGTCGCCCAATTGAAGAATATGAAAACCCAGGTTCAGAAGGAGATAAACCTCGAGGACATCGAGGATGAACTCGACGAGGCCTTCGGGGAAAGCCAACATCATCACCACGAGGAATAAAAACATGGAAAGAAGCGACTACAACGGAAATCTCCGTCTTAAGGATGCGGGGAGAAAAGTCACCCTGGTCGGATGGGTGAGCAACAGGAGGAGGCTCGGGGCCATCGAGTTCATCGATCTCCGCGATACCTCCGGCATCGTCCAGCTATATGTTGGCAATCCCGACGCCATCCCTGACGTCAGGAACGAATACGTCGTTCAGGTCAAAGGCGAGGTCCGGGCCAAGGAAGTCCCCAACCCCAACCTCCCCACCGGGGAGATCGAGGTGGTGGTCGAGGAGCTCATCCTCGTCAACAAGGCCGAGAATCCGCCTTTCATCATCGCCGATAAGACCGATGCCCTCGAGGAGACGAGGCTGGCCTATCGCTATTTGGATTTAAGGCGCCCCATCATGCAGAAGAGGCTGCGCCTGAGGGCCCAGACCGTCAAAATCTTCCACGATTTCCTCGATGAGAACGGCTTTACCGAGGTTGAGACCCCGATTTTGAATCTGGCCACCCCAGAGGGTGCCAGGGACTATATCGTCCCCTCCAGGCTCCATCATGGGCGCTTCTACGCCTTGCCCCAGAGCCCGCAGCTATTCAAACAGTTATTGATGATCGGCGGGATGGAGCGTTATTACCAGGTCGCCAGGTGCTTCCGCGACGAGGATCTTCGCGCCGACCGTCAGCCTGAGTTCACTCAGGTCGACATCGAGTGCAGCTTCCTCGATCAGGATCAAATCCTGACTTTGATGGAGCAGGCCCTGGCCAAACTATTCAAGGAAACCATCAATTATGACGTCCCCCTTCCTTTGAGGAGGATGAAATATTGGGACGCCATGGACAAGTATGGCTCCGATAAGCCAGATACCCGCTTCGACCTCTTCCTGATCGATTTGAAGCAACTCTTCGCTAACTGCAGCTTCCCCGGCTTCCAGGGAAATGGCTATCTGAAGGGGCTCGTCATCCCCGGCAAGGGCAAGGAAACCTCCAGAAAAAAGCTAGATGAGCTATCCATGGAGGCCAAGAAGTTCGGCATCAAGACGCTTTATAGCCTCAAATTCAACGAAGGCGCCCTCAACGGCTCATTCACTAAGTTCCTCGATGAGGAAAGCCAAAAGGGAATTATCTCCTCGCTGGGCCTGAAAGAGGATGATTTGCTCTTATTCGCCTATAGTGAAGATAGGAGGCAGATCGACTTCGGACTCGGCGCCTTGAGGAGCCTCTTCGCCAAGGAGATGGGCCTCATCGAGCCTGGCACCTACGATTTGTTGTGGGTGGTGGACTTCCCGATGTTTGATCCGGTCGAGGGACAACCTGGCCTTTATAGCGCCGAACACCATCCCTTCACCCGTCCTCGCGATGAGGATCTGCCGCTTCTTGATAGCGACCCCGGCGAGGTTTTGGCTTATGCCTATGACATCATCATCAACGGCTATGAGTGCGGTGGCGGTACCCTCAGGATCTATGACCGCGACATCCAGTGGAAGATCTTCAACCTCCTCGGGCTTTCCGATGAGGATGTGGCCCGCAAATTCGGCTGGTTCATCGACGCGTTCAAATATGGCGCCCCGCCCCATGGCGGCATCGCCTTCGGCTTGGATAGGCTTTGCATGATCCTCTCCGGGACCGATAATATAAGGGACGTCGAGGCTTTCCCGAAAAACCTTCAGGCCGTCGACCCGATGTCGAAGGCCCCGGGCGAGGTCTCCGAGGATGCCCTCGAAGAAGTGGGCATCTCGATTACCGACCACGAATAATATACTTTGTATATTAAAAATAACTTTTATCAACCAAAAAACTACTAATTCAGTAAGGAGCAGCGAATGAGCAAAACCAAATTCACCGCCTTGGACGCCGAGGGCGTATCCGCCATCAGGAGCCTCGTCATCGACATGACCAACGCGGCCAACTCCGGTCACCCCGGAATGGCTTTGGACGCGGCGCCGATCGCCTATGTCCTCTTTAAGGAGCATTTGATCAGCGACCCCAAAAAGCCGGAATGGTTCAATAGGGACCGCTTCGTTTTGTCCGCCGGCCACGCCAGCCCCTTGCTCTACGCCACCCTCCATCTGGCGGGCTATGATCTGCCCTTAGAGGAAATAAAGAGGTTCCGCCAGTTGGGCTCGGAGACTCCGGGCCACCCCGAATACGGCTGGACACCGGGGGTGGACGCCACCGGCGGCCCCTTGGGCCAGGGAGTTGCCCAGGCCGTGGGCATGGCCATGGCCGAAAAAGCCATCCAAGCCCAATATCCAGAAGGCGAAAAACTCTGTTCCCATCGCACTTATTGCCTTTGTGGTGATGGATGCCTACAAGAAGGCATCTCCCAGGAGGCCATCTCCTTGGCCGGGCATTTGGGCCTCTCTAAGTTGACCCTGATTTATGATCAGAACACCTCGACCCTCGATGGGCCGACCAGCAATAGCTTCTCCGAGGATGTGGGGCTCCGCTTCAAAGCCTCGGGCTGGGATGTCTTAGAGGTTGAGGATGGCAACGACCTCGAGGCCATCGACTCCGCCTTGAATAAGGCCAAGGAAACGGATAAGCCAACCATCATCATCGTCCACACCCTCATCGGCTTTGGTTCCGCCCATCAGGGCTCCCACGTCACTCACGGGGCGCCTTTGGGGAAAGAGGATGGCGACTTTGCCAAGTCCAGCTATGGTTGGGAAAAGGGGGAGTTCGAGATTCCCTCAGAAGTTTATTCCGCCTTCGCCGAAAGCTTTGCCAAGCGCGGCAGAAAGGCCAGGGAAGAATATGAGGAAACCATCGCCGAATATGCCAAATCCCACGAAAAGGAATATGGCGTTTTCCTCGATGCGATCGAAGGAAATATCGAATCATACATCCCGAAGATGCCAGAGGAGGCCGTAAAGAAAGACGCCAGTAGGAACACCTCGGGTACCTTCGTCTCGGCCCTCCACGATAGCTGCCCCTTCACCTTTGGCGGGGCCGCCGATGTGGCCAGTTCCGTCAAGACCAAAGTCAAAAACGACCCCAATTTCTCCGCCGAACACCCGGAGGGGAGGAACGTCAACTGGGGAATCCGCGAATTCGCGATGGCCGCCTGCAATAACGGCATCCTCCTCCATAAGGGCTTAAGGAGCTACGGCGGCTGCTTCCTCGTCTTCTCCGACTATATGAAAAACGCCATCAGGATGGCGAGCCTTCAGCATTTGCCGGCCATTTTCCTCTTCTCCCACGATTCCATCGCGGTGGGTGAGGATGGCCCGACCCACGAGCCAATCGAGCAACTGGCGGCCCTAAGGAGCATGCCTAACCTCAACGTCCTCCGTCCGGCCGATGCCCGCGAAAGCTGGGCCTGCTGGGAGATTGCCCTTAAGAGCAAGCACACCCCGAGCGCCCTCATCCTTTCCAGACAGGGATTGCCGCTATTGGATAATTCCTCGGATTCAGGCTGTGAGAAAGGCGCCTATCTGGTCTATGGAAACGGCGACGAGGAGTATCAGCTTATCGCCACCGGGAGCGAGGTCTCCCTGGCCATCGAGGCCGCCAAACTATTGAAGGAGAAGGGACTATCGTTCTCCGTAACCTCGATGCCATCGATGGAAATCTTCGAAAGGCAGGACAAAGCCTATAAGAAGGAAGTCCTTTATGCCCCCTATGAGAAGAGGGTGTCTTTGGAGATGCTATCAACCTTCGGCTGGGGGAAATACGCCAAGGTAAACATCGGGCTGGACGAATTTGGGAAATCGGCCCCGGCCTCGGTGCTGCTGCCCGATATGGGCTTCACCCCGGAGAAGGTGGCTTCCTCCATCATAGATGGATTAAAGGACGAATAGGGGGTAGAATAGCCACATGGCCGATTACATCAGGATCAACAACTATTCCAAGCTTGGCGAGATGGGGATCTCCCGCCAATGCATCGCCGCCATCACCGAAAAGGCGGTCAAAAACGTCCCCGGCGTCAAATTGGAGTCCGTCAAGGAGGCTAAGGGGCGCAAGGGCAAGGACAAGGCCGATAAGCCGATTAAGGTTTATCTACGCTCCAACGGCAAGGCCGACATCTATATCGAGGTCGCCATCAAAGACGGCATCGACATCGGCTCTACTTGCCTCGCCATCCAAAAATCGGTGGCCGACACCATGCAGATGATGGTCGAGACCGTCCCCGTCAGCGTCAACATCAAGGTTTCGAGGGTCGCATAAGGCGGCCCTTTGTCTTTATGGATAGGAAGGAAAAGGAGAGGATTGCCTCGTTTTGGGTCAGGCTCTACCAAAGGGTGGCCTTGGTCTATCTTTTAGTCGGCCTGCTCGGCTTCATCAACGCGATACTCGAGATCGCCTTTTCCATCGATTCCCCCTTGGGATTCGGGATCTGCCTCTGGCTTAAATCCTCATTCTATGGCGATGGGGATAACACCCTCCTGATGATGGGGGTGGCGGCCTTAGCCGTCGTCTTCGGGGCGCTGATCTTCATCCTCAGCGAGTTAGCCATCAAGGGCAAGATGTGGGCCATCATCGCCGTGGACGCCCTCTATCTGGCCGATTTCATCGTCTTATGCTGCCTTTATGGGCAATCCACTTGCTGGTTGTTGGCCCTGATCATCCACGCGATATTCCTCTCTAGCGGCATCGCCGCCCTCGTCTTGTTTTTCCTGACCACCAATAAATTGAGGGGTTTGAATAAGGCGTAGCGGTTTCTGGTTTATTTACGCGCCGCATTTTGCTAGACTTAGCCCGCCTAAAGCCAACAGAAGGATTTATGGAAGCGATCTTTGAAAAGGACGAATACCTCTACCCGGATGAGGATACATCCAGGAATAAGCTCCAGCGAGTCGCCCTTTTCGCCATTTACGACGCCTTGACCTATCTCGACATGAACGAGGCCATCGACGTCGAGGGCATCGTCTCCTCCCTCTTCAATAAGCCCTATGAGGAATGCGACTATTTCGTCAAGGCCGCCCTTATCCTCTCCATAAAGCACCTCGAGGAAATCGAGAAGGTTTTCGATGAAGTCCTCGATAAATGGTCATTTTCCCGCCGCAATCGCGTCGAACAGGCCATCTATCTATTGGCCTACGTCCATTATTTCTACATCGACGAGAAGGTCGATAAGGGCGTCGTCATCGACATCGCCCTCCGGCAGTGCAAGGAATACGTCAATACCAAGAATAACGAACACAAGAGGGTCAACGCCGTCCTCGATAAAGTACTCCACCGATGAGCGCGGCCGACAACGAATACCTCTCCGTCAGCCAATTCAGCGAAGCGCTGAAGGCGAAGTTCGAGGCCGATGCCTCCCTTCGTTTCGTGCGCCTGCGCGGCGAATTATCCAATTTCCGCGTCTATCCGAGCGGACACGCCTATTTCTCCTTAAAAGACGATAAATCCATCATCTCGGGGGTCATGTGGGCCTCCTATGTGTCCGGACTCCGCTTCCGTCCTAAGGACGGGGATGAGGTTTTGGTGGAGGGTAGCGTCAGCATCTACCCCGCCCAGGGCCGTTATCAGCTATATGTCAGGCAGTTATCGCTATATGGCGAGGGAAATGAGCTATTGAAGCTCAAGATGTTGGCTGAGAAATTGGCCAAAGAGGGATTATTCGATCAGGACAGGAAGAGGAAAATCCCCGATTTCCCTAAAGCCATCGGCATCATAACCGGCAAGGATTCGGCCGCCAGCCGCGATTTCATATATAACCTCCAGAAGAGATGGCCCATGGCCGATATATACCTATTCCCCGCCCTTGTGCAGGGGAAAGAGGCCCCAGCCAGCCTATTAAATGCCTTCTATAAGAGCCAGGAATACCCCATCGACACTCTCATAATAGGAAGGGGAGGCGGATCCAATGAGGATTTATCGGCCTTCAACGACGAGAAGCTCGTCCGGGCCCTAGCCACCAGCAAATGCCCGAGCATCTCGGCCGTGGGACATGAGATCGACTTCTCTTTGACCGATTACGTCTCCGACCTCAGGGTCTCGACCCCGACGGCCGCCGCCGTGGCCGCCGTGCCAGATAAGCAGGCCGTAATGCAGCAGATCGACATCCTCTATCAAAGGATGGAGTCGCTTCAGAAAAGGAAATTAGCCATCCTGAAGGAAAAGATAGCCCAGTTGAAGAAAAGGTCATTCTTCCAAAGCCCTGAGGCCATCTACCTGCATAAGAAAGAGCGTTTATCTGAGTTTGGCGGGCGTTTAACGAGGGCCTTGAATAGACAATTGGACAATAAAAAAGCCAAAACAGAAGCCTATAAAGGCCGACTTACGGCCTTATCGCCATATGGAGTCCTCAACCGCGGATACTCAATATTCGCCACAGCGGATGGCCGCATCATCAAGTCGGCCTCGGACGTCAAAGACGGGGATACCGTATCCAACCGCCTCGCGGATGGTATAATCTACTCAACCGTCGGAAAAGAGCAGGAAAAATGAACAAGGAAGTCAAAAGCTTTGAGCAGAAGCTCGAGCGCCTAAGCGAAATCGTTTCCAAACTCGAGGGCGATACCTTGCCACTTGAGGAGTCCATGAAGCTCTACGAGGAGGGGACCACCCTGATTAAAGAGCTTGAGGAAGAACTTTCCAAGGCCGAGGAGAAGATTGGATCCTTCACGGAGATAGAAAGTAAATAACAAGTAAATAATTAGTAGTTTCAAAATGAGCAATTCATCCGATAAAATCGATATAAATGAGATAAAGGACCCAAGTTTCCTCAAAGAGCTTTCTTATGGGGGATTGGAGGCTTTGTCGCGCCAGGTCAGGGAACAGATCATCGTCCATGCCGCCGCTAACGGGGGGCATCTATCCTCCAACCTCGGCGTAGTCGAGCTTGTGATCTCCCTCCACCGGAATTTCGACTTCAAAAACGATAAATTGCTCTTCGATGTGGGCCACCAATCTTATACGAACAAGATATTGACCGGCCGCCATTTGGATAATCTGGGACTCAAGGGATCGGTTAGCTTCTTCCAATCCCGCCTCGAATCGCCATATGACGTCTATGAGGCCGGACATAGTTCCACCAGTCTGAGCGCCGCCCTTGGCTTTGCCAAAGCCCGCGATTTAAAGGGCGAAAAGCATGATGTAGTCGCCCTTATCGGCGATTCCAGCTTTGCGAATGGCCTGGCATTTGAGGGGTTAAATAACATCGCCTCCTCCGGCAATAAGGTCATAATCGCCCTCAACGACAATAGGATGTCGATTTCCCCGCCGGTCGGTGGATTGAGCCATTATCTGGATAAGCTTGCGGGCGGGAAAGCCCCTGAGAATTTCTTCTCGGAACTTGGTTTGGAGTACATCGGCCCAGTCGACGGCCATGACTTCATCGCCCTCGATGAGGCCATAAATAAGGCGAAAAACAGCGATAAATCCGTCATTTTGCACATAATCACTCAGAAAGGCAGAGGATATACCTATTCCGAAAACGACAAGATCGGTCTCTGGCATGGGCCAGATCCTTTTGACCCCGAGACTGGGAAGCCGTTATCAGATCACCGCGGCGAGATTTGCTGGGCCGAGCAGATGGCCGATTTCAGCCTAGAGCTCATGAAGGAACATCAAAACTCTATCATGCTGGTCTGCGGCACCCTCATTGGGAGCAATCTACAGCCGGTTGAGGAGAAATATAAGGATTCCGGGCGCTTCATCGACGTCGGGATCAGCGAGGAGCACGCCTTCACGATGGCCGGGGCCATGGCTTTGAATGGGCTCCACCCAATCGTCGACATCTATTCATGCTTCCTCCAAAGGAGCTATGACGAATTATCCCATGACTGCGCCCGCTTCAACGTCGATATGAGCGTCCTCATCGACCGTGCCGGCTTAGTCGGCAGACCCGGGGAAACCCATCAGGGCATCTACGACGTCGCCTTCTTAAAAAGCATCCCCAACGTCACCATCACCATGCCGTCCAACGCCGAGGAGGCCAAGGCCCTATATCGGCAAAGCTTCGATCATCACGGGGTTTTCTGCATCCGTTACCCCAAGACTTACATGCGGCGGAGAAAAAATGTCGCTGACGTCGAATTGCCCTATGGCCGCTTTGCCTTCCTGAAGGAAGATAGCAAGGATCTGGCCATCGTGGCCGTCGGCCCCAGCAGCCGCGCCCTCGAATCCAGTTTAGCCATCGAGGGGATCCACGCGACCCTCATCAACCCAATCTACCTCAATAAATTCGATCCTGAGGACATCAAGAGGCTATCAGGCTTCCGTAAGATATTCATCTATGACGTCACCGGGGTATATTCCGGCTTCGCCCAGTCTTTGGAGGCCGCCTTATTGGAGGCCAATTACCGGGGTCGCATCAAAGTTAAGGCCGTTCCGGATTGCTTCGTGGGACACGCCTCACTCCAAGATCAATTCGACGATCTGGGACTCTCAATCGAGAAGACGATCGCCGCCTTAAAGGAATTCATCAGGCAATAACCCGCTTATTAGCGGGTTTTCCTTTTGCCCATATAGTTAACATAAAGTAGAATGATGCCATGGCCCGCGTGATCATGCATATCGACCTCAACGCCTTCTTCGTGCGGTGCGAGGAAATCAAAAACCCCGAACTGGTCGGAAAGCCGGTCCTTATCGGCAATACGGGCCGGGCCGGCATCGTCTCGACGGCTTCCTATGCCGCCAGGAAGATGGGTTGCCACAGCGGGCAGCCGATGTTTCAGGCCCTCGAGAAATGCCCCAAGGCCATCGTCATTCCGGGTGACCATCGATTTTATTCGCTGATGTCTCAGGCCTTTTTGGCTTATCTATCCCGTTATTCGGATAAGATCGAGCAGGCCTCGATCGATGAGGCCTATGTCGATATGACCGCCGCCTTAACCGGGGTGGGGGATGTGGAGAAGGAGTTGCTCTCCCTCCAGCAGGGTCTATATCGTGAGACCCAGCTATATTGTTCCATCGGGATAGCCCCCACCAAGTGGCTGGCCAAGATGGGAAGCGACCTAAAAAAGCCCAATGGCCTCACCTTCGTCAGGAAAAAAGACATCGAAAAGATCATATATCCGCTTCCGATCGAATCTTTTTGGGGCATCGGCAAGAAGAGCGCACCCCGTCTTAGGTCGATGGGGATCGCTACGATCGGGGATTTGGGCAAGAGGATCTCCTCCAACGACCAGGCTTTACTTTCCTTTTTCGGGAAATACTACTATCAGGTCAAGGCCGAGCTATCTGGAAATAGCTCAGACGAGGTCGTATCCGAGGAGGAAGACCCAAAAAGCATCGGGAATTCCGAGACTTTATTGAGTGATCAAACCGATGAGTCGAAGATATTCCCCGTCATCGCAAGATTATCCGAATCCGTCTCCAAAAGGGCCAAGGCCCAGGGTTTGGTGGGACGTGGGGTGACCCTCTCAGTCAAAGACACCCTCTTCCATCTCCATAGCGGCTCCACCATGCTGGGCGAGGATAGCAACGAAACCAGGAAGATCAACGAGGCCGCGATTAAGATCTACGAGGAGAAATTCGCCAAATCGATCGAAAACGGGATGGCCATCAGACTGGTCGGGGTATCCTTGACCCATTTAAGCGACCCGAAGAAGGCCAACGTCCAGATGTCTTTATGGAATTATGAGCAATACGAGGAGATGGATAAGACGAAGTTATTGATCGCCGATTTGAATAATAAGCTCGATAAGCCCTCTCTTTTGAAGGCCAGCGATCTGAAGGGGAAGAAAAAATGAAGATCGAGGATGCCGAGGAGAGATACCTTCGTTACCTTTTAGTCGATCGGGGGCTAAGCCGCGACAGCGTTTCCAGCTATCGGAGCGACATCGACCTGTTTAGGCGCGACTTCCCCGATTTGGAAGACATCTCCGAGCTGAAGGCCATGCACCTGAGCGATTTCGCCGTCTTGGAGACCAACAAGGCCCGCCAGGCCTCCTCCATCGCCCGGAGGCTATCATCCCTGATGGGCTTTTTCTCCTTTTTATCCGATGAGGGGTTGATAAATGAGCCGATCCCGAAGATAGATAGGCCAAGGCTAGATAAAAAGCTCCCGGTTGTCCTCTCCTATGAGGAGGTGGAGTCCCTATTGGAACAGCCGGATATTAGCAAAGACTCCGGGATGAGGGATAAGGCGATGCTGGAATTGATGTATGCCACCGGCTTACGCGTCTCCGAATTGTGTAACCTCACCCTCCAGGAGGTGAATCTAGCCAATCGGATCGTCAACCTCAGGCGCGGCAAGGGCAATAAGCAGAGGAAGGTCCCCATCGGGGAATTCGCCTGTCAGTATCTGGAAAAATACCTCACGGGGCCAAGGAAAAGAAATAAGGGGAGCAAAACCCAATATGTCTTCCTGAATAAGGATGGCAAGGCCATATCGAGGGTCTATTTCTTCAAGCAGGTCCAAAAATACGCCCTGGAGGCCGGAATCGATAAGAGGATAAGCCCCCATACCCTCCGGCATTGCTTCGCCACCCACCTATTGGAAAATGGGGCCGAGCTAAGGGCCGTCTCCTCGATGCTGGGCCATTCCCATCTCTCGACGACCCAGATATACACCCACGTCTCGAGTCAGAGGATACTTTCGGCCTACGATTCCTTCCTCTCCCGTAAGTGAGAAAGCAGTTTATATAGCAAAATGTAGAGCGATTCGGCCTCTTTCTGGTCTAATCCCAGGTGGCATTTGGCCTTCTCCGGGATGGGGAGGGCCTTTTCCTTCAGATTTTCGCCTTCTTCGGTCAGGGAAATAAGCAGCCCCCGGCCGTCATTTGCATCCTTTTCGCGCTTTATGAGTCCTTTGGCTTCCAGTTTCTTTAATAAAGGCGTCAAAGTCCCGGAATCGAGGCAGATCCTCTCTCCCAAGCCCTTCAAGGAGCTATCCCCATATTCCCATAGGGCCAGCATGATGACGTATTGGGTATAGGTTAGGCCAAGGGGTGAGAGTAGGGGGGTATAGGAGGAAATAAGCTCCTTCGCCGTCATATATAGGGGCAGACAGAGCTGATTTTCCAGATAGAGGGCGGAATCGCCGCTCATAAGAGGGTCTCGATCTCCTTTTCGAGCTTCTTAGGCGTGACCATCGAGCCGAAGCGGGAGACGACTTTCCCATCGCGGGAGATGAGGAACTTATTGAAGTTCCAGCTGATCCTACCCGGCAGGCATTCCTTTAAATAAACATAGAGGGGATGGGCGGTTTTGCCGTTGACGTCGATCTTATGGAACTGGGGGAAACTGACCCCGTATTTGAGGGAGCAGAACGATTTGATCTCCGAATCGCTTCCAGGGGCCTGGCGGAAGAATTGGTTGCAGGGGAAATCGAGGATGACGAATCCCTGATCCTTATATTTCTGATATAAGGCCTCCAAACCCTCATATTGCGGGGTGAAGCCGCAGCCGGTGGCCGTGTTGACGATGAGGATGACATTATCCTTATATTCGGCGAGGGAGACTTCCTTCCCGTCGATGTCGGTGACGTTGAAATCGTAGATGCTCATTTGTATCGTTCCTTTCGTATAATTAGATTGTATGCAATTTATATTGTTAGTCAACGCTTATTTCGTTTGCCGTGGCGGGGAGAAACGGCCATACTATAGGGCGAGCCAATTCTCGCAAAGGAATCGATAGCATATGAAAAGATTTAAGCGTTTCTTCGTGATCGTGGCCGATTCGGCCGGGGTCGGCGAGGAACCCGATGCCGCCTTGTATAACGATGTTGGGAGCAATACCTGGGCCCATGCGGCTGAATCCATCGGCGGATTGTTCGTCCCCCATATGGAAAAGATGGGAATCGGCGAATTGGACGACATCATGGGCGTCAAACCCGTCTCCGAGCATCCAAAGGCCTATTCGCTCAGGCTCCGCGAGAAAAGCAACGGCAAAGACACCATGACCGGCCATTGGGAGATGATGGGCATCAACACCCGCAAGCCTTTCCAAACCTTCACCGACACCGGCTTCCCGAAGGAATTGATCGATCTGCTCGAGGAGAAAACCGGCCATAAGATCATCGGTAACTACTCGGCCTCCGGGACCGAGATATTAAAAGAGCTCGGTGAGGAACAGATGAGGGATAACTCTTTAATCGTCTACACCTCGAGCGACTCCGTCCTCCAAATCGCCGCCCACGAGGAAGTCACCGGGCTTGAGGAACTGTATCGGTGCTGCGAGATCGCCCGTGAGCTATGCATGAAGCCCGAATACTTCGTCGGGCGCGTCATCGCCCGTCCCTATGTCGGCGATAATAAGGATAACTTCAAGCGCGTCGGGGCCCATCGCCATGACTATACGATCTCCCCGAGTGGCGTCACGGCCCTCGATATCTTAAAGGATAACGGCTTTATGGTCTCGGCGGTCGGCAAGATCAACGACATCTTCAATGGCGTCGGCATCTCCAAAACCATCCACACGGCCACCAACGAGGAAGGCATGGATGAGGCCATCAGGCAGCTTAAGGATGAGGATTATGAGGGAATCTGCTTCGTCAACCTCGTCGAGTTCGATAGCGAATACGGCCATCGCCGGAACGCCCCGGGCTATGCCAGGTGCCTCGAGGCCCTCGATAAGCGGATCGGCGAATTCGTCTCCTCAATGAAGGAAGGCGACGTGTTGATGATCACGGCCGACCACGGGAATGACCCGATCTTCCATGGGACCGACCATACGAGGGAGAAGGTTCCCTTGTTGATCTATAGCCCCGGATTCTCCAAGGGCAGGATGCTTGAGGAACGTGATAGCTTCGCCGATATTGGGGCCACGATCCTCCATAATTTCTCCCTGAAGAAGGATGAGTCGATGATCGGAAATCCGATCGAAGAGATCTTCGAATAAGTAGATAAATAACGATCAAGGCGGTTATAAAAGACCGCCTTTTTCATTGTGGGAAAGTGGAAAATTAGTGGTTTGACGGAAATGACAAAACTACTAATTTGTAGAAATAAACAAAAATATAGATACGATAAATACAGCTTTTTTATTTCTTTTAATTAACATAATAGGCATTATGCGAAGTTAAGTATTTTAGGCCACTCCGCCAAAAAGAAAAGCCCCGCGATGGGGCTTATCATCTTTAGTGGTTTAGGCCTGGCCAGTGCCCAACTGCTTTTGGAGCAATTCCTCGAGGCGGTATTCCCTCCGCTGGGCGTCTAGGAATAGCTGGACCATGACCTCGCCCGTGGCGATGACCATCCAGCCGCTCTCGGGCTTGCCGTCTTTCTTGATGTCCACCACTCCCGCCTTCAATAGCTCGTCCTCGAGTATCTCGGCCATGGCGCCCAAGGCCCTGAGGTTGAGGCAGCTGGCCACCACGTAATAGCTGGCGAAGGGGGTGATGTCGGAGACCTCATAGACGTTGATGTCGTAGGCCTTGTGCTCATCCAATAGCTTGCTTACTAAGTCTTTTTCGTTCATCTATCGGCTCCTAAATACATTTCGACGCACTCACGGGTGAGGCGATTTGAGTTCATATTCTGGCCCTTTTGCGAGAGGAAGGCCATATTCTCCTCCAAGACGGCCACGAAGCCGACGTAATAGTTCTTGATGCATTTCCGGATCAAGGGCCTCGAATCATAGCCCCTGGTGGGCTCGATCTTATCCGCGGCATAGATAATCTTACCCAAGGGGGTCATATGCTTCTTGCCGGTCGCATGAAAGCTGATGGCATCGATTATCTCATCGTCACCGATAGCAAAGTCGCTTTTGGCCAGATGGGCACCCACGAATTGGTGGTAGGCCCAGCCCGGCATATCGAGGTAATCGGGGTAATACTCCCCCACTATCGCCCTCTGCTTATCGATTGGAAGCTCCTTCCCCATGTCGTGGAGCAATCCGGCGATATAGGCCCTCGCGGGTTCGTGGATATCGTTCCTTTTGGCGATCTCAAAGGCGGTTTTGGCCACTGAGATCGAATGGGATAGGCGCTTATCTGAGAGATACTCCTTCAATTTTGCAATGTAATAGAGACCGTGCTCCTCGATATAGGAGATGACGGAGTTTGGGATATCCAGGGAATGAAGTTCCCTCACCTTGCTGGAGCTGACCTCGCCGGCCTTATCGTAGGATAGCCTGACCATCTTGAAGCGATTGACGTTAGCTTCGTCGATCTCAAAGTCTGGCCTGGACACATATAGGGGCGTGGCTATTTTGGCCAATTCCTCGGCATCCTTCCACTTATCGAAGGAATCGACCTGATCGGCCCCGATGAGGAGGAAAAGCTGCCTATTTGGGTATTTCCTGGCGAAGTAACGGACGGTGTCGATGGTGTAATTGACCTCGGCCTCGCTTTTATATTCGAATAAATCCATCGATAGGCCCGGGGAGCCCTGCTCCTTGAGGGCGGCTTTCAGCATCGCTAGCCTATCCTCGGCGCGGGCCTCCGGCTTTTTCCAGCGGGGGGCGCGGTTGGGGACGAAAACGACCTCGGCGCCGAAACGCATCGAGGCGGCGTAGGCCAAACGCAGGTGTCCGTTATGGACGGGGTCGAAGGTTCCCCCGAAGACGATGAGTTTCTCCATTTACTTCAAGAGGTTCCTCGGATGCTTTTTGGATGGACGGTACAAGACGATGACGCGCCCGATGATTTGGACGATGGCGCAGGAAAGCTTCTCCTCCAAATAGGAGGAGACCTCCTCCTTGTCCGAGGCGGAGTTTTGGAGGATCGATACCTTGATAAGCTCATTGGCCTCGAGGGCCTTATCGAGCATGTCGAGAGTGGATTCGGATAATTCGCCCTTCCCGATTTGGTATTTGGACGAAAGCGGATTGGCTAGTTTCTTCAGCTCCGCGGTTTGCTTTGGCGTTAGTTTCATGACTGTTTGATTTTGGCTCTGGAGGTGTAGATGCTGACCCCTTTGGGGACGTAGAGGCGGATCTTCTGGCGGTTGGCGGTGAAGCTAAGCCAGCCTAAGCCCTCGATTCCGATGTCACGCTCCCCGGTTTCCTCGACCTCCATGTCGAAGGCGTCGAAGTCTTGGAGGCTACGGACCAATTTTGAGGTCGGGGCCACGGCGTTTTTCTCAATCGAGTAGACGAAGATGGGATCGACGTTTTTGGCCACTTTCTTCAGGCTGACGTCCCGGGCGAAGAAACACCGGAAACTCGTCTTCTCCCCACCGAGCATGTCGATGCGGGCTAAGCCCCCGATGAATAGCGATTCTCCGAGGCTGAGGGCCACGGGGCGCGGGCTGACGGGTCCGGAGGGCTCCACCCTCCCGGTTGAGAGATCAACGAGGGCGTTGACCGCGTTATCGAAGGGGATACCCGGGGTGTCATAAATCATCGACGACTTATCGAGGGGGATCTGCATGACCTGGAGCTTGGTGTCGGGGTAATTGGCCGTTTTGATGTAGCGGTCAGACACGTTGCTATAGCCTTTGAGGAAGGCCGAGATGAAAAGGGTCTTGCCGGTCTGCATGCCGCCGATGACGTAAACGTCATGCCCGCGGCGCATCTGCTGGATGCGGGCGGAGATCCTGCTGACGTCGCTGGAGGTCGTAAGGGAGGTTAGGATGACCTGATCGGCCCTGACGTTGAGCTTGGCCACGCGAAAGCGATGGGCAACATACTCGCGTAGGTCGTCCTCATCGAGCTTTTTCGGCAGCAAATCGCGTTTATTGGCCAAAACCAGCATCTTAAGACCCGAGATGGCCTGGCAGACGCGGCTGGAGAAGGCGCTCTCGAAGGAGAAGAGGTTTACGACGTAGACGATGAGGGCGTCGCTTGCCTTGGCATCGGCCAGCATCTTGAGGAAGTCGGGGTCGATGCTCGGCTCCCTGGGGGCGATGTTGTAGCGCTGCTGCTTCCAGCAATGCTCGCAGAAAAGGATCGTCGAGGGGGCGCTGTCTAAGTGCTTTTCCTCGATGTAGCCGTCTTTTTGCTCGTCCTCACTCTGGAGGATGACACCGCAGTTGTAGCAGCGGCGAACCACATTCCATTTGCTCATTTATATTTCCCTCCAACAGGGAAGCAGATGCTTCCTATTCATTTTGATTCTCATCTTCCTCTCGAGGATGCGGTTAAGCCGCGTCCATGGCGGATCGATCTTCGACAGGGGGTGGCAGAGGATAGTCCTGACCCCCGCCCCGTTTCCGGCCCCCACGTCGGTCAATAGTTGATCGCCGATGAGGATGGCCTCCTTTGGGTCGATGCCCTTTTCCTTAAGGAAACCCTTTAAGGGGCCAGAGAGCGGCTTCCTCATAAAGGAAGCGACCCCGATTGATAATAATTTAGCATAGGTCTGCACTCGGGTGCTTGAGTTATTGCTGACGATATAGACCTCAAACCCCTCCCGCTTCAGCTTTCTGACCAATTCGACGGCCCTTCCGGAGGGCTGCTTGGTCTTGACGGTGTCGAGGGTGTTATCTAAATCGCTCAGGATGACCTTGACCCCGATCTTCTTATAGAAGGATGGGTCGATGTCGTAGATGCTCGAGGCGTAATAGGTGGGCAATAGCCTTTTTATCATGGATAAAATGATACCGCAATTCGCCCCCATATGCTAAAGGGTGACGCAATAAGGTTGAGCGATTGCGGTATAAGAAGTTTGAATAACGACTTATTAAAAACCAAATAACAACTAATTTTGAAATCTTATTACTTAAGTAATAAATATTTATTCGTCAAAATCGTCGTCGAAGATGGAGATCTGCTCGAATTTCTGGGTCGGGACATTCCTCTCCTCCTCGAGTTCGGCCTCACTTTCCTCGGGGCTAGGCTCGCTTTCGGCGATTTCCTCCACCGGCGGGGCGTACGATTTGATGAGGCTATCGATGAGGTCGGAGTCCAGCCTGTCGGTGCGGAGTAGGCAGTTTTTCTTGCTGAGCTTGGAATCACCCTTTTTGGCATATTCGGCCTGTGTGAGGTAGGTATCTTCGTAGGTCACCTCATAGCTTTCGCCGGCTTTGGTCAGGGCCCTGAGGGTGATTGGGGCCTCGCGTTTACCGAGTTTTTCGATGTGGATGAGCTCGTGGGGCTCGTTCTTGAAAGATTTGAAAATAGGCGTCGCGGCGTTGCGTTTGCTGCTGGCTTTGATCTTGGAGATTTCGAAGATTCTCTTATCGGCGAGGTTGGTCAATAGGAGCAGCTTCCCCTTCTCCTCGGGGGCGAAGGAAAGCAAGGCCACCAGCGGAGAACCGCCGAATTTGCCGGCCTTGACGCCGCCGGAGGTCGTCGAGGAGGCGCTGATCTGGTTTTCGTTATAGAGGA
>JAUNOH010000013.1 GCA_030537155.1 Bacillota bacterium | reverse complement strand
GAGTACCTCAACACGAACAACTACGAGCTAGCCCTCGGTTACCCCATCGTCATGGTCAGGGGAAATTGCTTCGTCGATTATGACCATATGAAGCTATTGGCCGATGCCGGGCTCAAGTATTACCTGACTAGGACCGCTGGCTTCAACCATGTGGACCTCAAGGCCTGCAAGGACTTTGGAATCCAATCCGCCTTCGTCCCCGGTTATTCACCCAACGCCATCTCCGAATTGGCTGTGACACTGGCGATGATGCTGCTACGCAACGCCGCCTATACCACCGACCTCACCCACAAGGGCCACTTCAAAGTGACCAATCAAATGTTCTCCCGCGAAGTTCGTGGATGCACCGTCGGTATTCTGGGCTGTGGCAAAATCGGTTGCGTGACCGCCTCCCTCTTCAAAGGATTAGGCGCCAAGGTCATCGGCTATGACGTCTACCAAAGCGATTATGCCAAGTCCCTGGTTGAGTTTAAGGACATCGATGAATTCTTGGCCGAGAGCGACATCGTCTGCGTCCATATGGCCTATTTCAAAGGCAAGAACGACAACTTCCTCGATGCCGAGAAGATTGCCAAAATGAAAGACCACTCGATCATCGTCAACGTCGCCCGTGGCGAGGTTATGGATACCGCCGCGGCTTTGGAAGCCGTGAAAAACGGCCACCTAGACGGCCTGGGGCTCGACGTAATCGATCATGAGGCCACCCTCTTCAACAAGGACCACGACCCGGAACACATGGAAAATCCGGTCCATCAGGCCATCATCGATCTCTACCCGAAAGTTTTGATTACCCCACATGTCGGATCGGCTACCGATATGGCCCTCATCGACATGATTGAGGTCACCCTCAAGAATATGGATGAGTTCCTCGAGACCGGTACCTGCAAGAACACCCTTATCAAATAAGCCAACCCGAAACCGAAGCCGCCGAAGCCAATCGGCGGTTTTCTTTTTGTCAAGGATCTAAGGCTCAACGGGAGATGACCAGGCACTCGCCAGCCAAAGCTTTCGTAAGTGATATGTAAAACTGAAATTTATAGTAGAGTCGGTTCATACAAAAGCTTTGAACAAATGGTAATTTCAAAATGAAAATACTTTGTATTTTATTATATGAACTTTTAAGTTAGGACAATGATAGAAAAACATAGTAAAACGAGTTTAGCTATAGGACCCTATATCTTCCGATATTCCCTAATCTGATTAATGGTTACTCGTGCGGGAGTAGTATCATCTTCCATATGAGCAAAATACTTTTGGCGAGCAATAACAAATCGAAACTGGCCGAATGCCGCGCGGCCTTATCTGAATGTGGATACGAGGTGGTGTCCCCTTTTGACCTGGGCCTACACATTGACCCTGAAGAGACCGGGACTACTTACCGCGAGAACTCATATATCAAGGCTCTGGCCTTTGCTTCGGCATCAGGTTTACCGGTCATCTCCGACGACTCAGGCTTCGAAGTTGAGGCCCTAGGGGGTAGACCGGGATTATTCAGTTCCCGCTTCGCCGCCGACTACGACGGGGATTATGAAAGAGCCGGCCGCGCCCTCAACGATATGCTTGGAGATTCGCCGAGCAGGAAAGCCAAATTCCATTGCTGCATATGCTTCCTCAAAAATCCCGGTGAGGAACCGCTATATTTCGAAGCCGACTTCCCTGGCACCCTCCTACCTAAAAGCTCCGGCCATGGCGGCTTTGGCTATGATCCATATTTCCACAGCGATGAGCTCGACTTGGATATGGGCTTAGCCTCCCCCGAAAAGAAAAACCAGTATTCCCACCGGGCCAAAGCCCTCAAGAAACTGGTCGAGTATTTAAATCGAGCTGGTGAGCAATAAGCCGAAGACGATGAGGAACTGGGCGGCCATATAGGTGCCCATAATGTAGAAATCCTCTCTCTTCTGGTGCTTGATGAAGTTGACGTAGATAAGGTAGATGTCACTTCCAATAAAGAAGATATAACCGGCATAAACGAGGATTAGATACCTCGCCCAACCCATGAAGCTGAAGGTCACCGACGTGACCAACATGACCAAAAGGGTTCCGGTATATAGGATCATCCCAATTCTAATGAATAGGTTTTGGCTGATTTTTTTGCTGATCCTAAAGGTGCAGAGGAAATAACTTACGATCAAAGCGGCCCAAATAATGGGTATGACAAAGCTGAAATCCTCGCCCACCATCAAAACCATCTGGACCATATAGAACACATGGCCTATGAAAAAGGCAAAGGCCCCAAGGCTGAAAATCGTATCGTTTCTCGGGAATATGAGGAATACATCCCCGGCCAGGCCGAAGATTATGCCTAGGTAAACCCAGATCATGGAGACGCTGCAGTCATAGCAAAGGGCCAAGCCAAGCAAACTCAGCATGACGAAGGGCTTAACGATTTTGCGGGCCGTCTGCTTTTCGAGGAAAGCGAAAAGCAGCTCCAGGACGAAAACCACACCGAAAATCGCCAAAAAGGTGATTACGCCGGCTCCTGAAGTGCACTTATCTAAGTTCATTTTCCCCTGTCTTCTTCTATAGTATCGCTTTTTTCGTCGTCGTGCCTAAAAAGGTTTTGTCCTTTTTCCTTCAACTCGTTTAAGTGATCGATCAAGGCGCTCCTTCTGGTTTCAGTCGATAAAGCGAACGGGAAAAGGAAGCTGGTCTTCTGCTTGAGCTCTTTTCCCTTTTCCTGAAGTTTTTCCTTGAAAGACTCCCAATCCACGGCGATTCCGGAATCGGACACGGCCTTCTTGATTCTGGTGGCCAAGTGGAAGGAGTAGCCGAGGTCGGTTACGAGCACGCCATAGAAGAGGCCCACAAAGAAGAGCAGATAAAGCATGTTGGGCAAAAGGGCATCCACCATATACGTCATGGGCGGGAAAAGGACGAAGAGATAGGCCGCCCCGGCAAATAGCCAGATCGCCGAGAAAAGCGGGCAGATGATACCCATGATGTTCCCCTTCATCTTGGAATAGTCCCAAAGCTTAATCTTCATGCCCTTGATAAATATCAAGCCGGCGATGAACTCAATGACGGTCATCAAGACGCCGACGAAAAGAATCATTACCAAATAACGGGCCCAAGTCGGGCCAGCCCAATCATAGGGAAGGGAAAAGACGAGATACATAGCTACATTCCCAAAACCATAAAGTGGCAAGAAAGGACCGCTCAAAAAACCGGGGTTAACCCACTTTTTATGAGCAAAACGCCTGAAAAACAGCTCGATTACCCAACCGATCAGCCCGCCTAAAACAAACATCAGGCTCAAAGAAAAGAACCATTGAAGATAGCAAAAAGCGTCAGTCGGATCGAAATTCTGATATATAGGTTCAAACATGTGAAACATTCTATAGTAACGTGGCCGTTTTTGGAATCGAGGGCGGCTTAAAATGATGGTTCAAAGCCATTTCGAATTGCTTTACAATATCTACCGCCTATCAGGCGAGGCGTTTTGCGCTCGCTTGTTGCCCACTCGTGCGTGCGAGTGTATAGTTTCTCCGAGGTAATTCTATGAGAGCCAAAAACAACCTAATGATTGCCGGGATCATGATCCTCTTCTCGGCCATCGCCCTTCTCGTATTGTTCTCCGACATGTTCTTCGTCTATCCGGAGTTCGGCGGTGAACGCGGAAGCGCCTATTTCATCCTATTCATGTATTGGGAGCAGGATTACAACCCGACCATCCCGCTAATCGTGGCCTGGTGCCTCCAGTGCGTGGCCGTCTTAGCCCTATTCGCCGTTCCCTTCCTTAAGGAAAAGCCGCAGGCCATCACCCTCGGGGTCTCTGGATTGCTACTGATCGCCACCGCCGTCACCTTCCTCTGCGCCGTTCCCATCTATCAATGGGCCCAGGGCGATATCATCCAGGAAACCGCCTCGATGAGCATCTCCTATGCCCCGATCTGCAACGCAATCTTCGCCGGTATCGCTGGCTTGCTTGGGATCTACGCCGGATACACCACCTTCAAAAACGCCTAAAAGCAATCAAAAAACTCGGCAGAATCGCCGAGTTTTTTATTGCCTATTTATGGATGATGCCGTCGACGTCCTCGTATTGGACCCCGAGGGCGCTGGCGATTTCGCCATATAGGATGGGCTGGGCCCGAGAGAGGAACTGCTGATCCATGGAATTCAGCTTTCCCTCTTTGGCCTTCTTTTGCCTGATGCCCTCGAGCAGCCGTGGAAAAGTTAGATATTCGCCGGAAGCGATCGCAGACTCGTAATTCTGTT
This sequence comes from Bacillota bacterium, assembly GCA_030537155.1. Lineage (GTDB taxonomy): Bacteria > Bacillota_I > Bacilli_A > RFN20 > CAG-826 > Alloenteromonas. The sequence goes on along the minus strand of JAUNOH010000013.1, from coordinate 29,230 downwards.
TCCTCTTTTTGGCGTCGGCCTCATAGAGGTTATCGCCCTTCGGCCAATTTTCTACTAGGTCGAAGGCTACTTCCTTGCTCAATATCGGGGCGAGGGAAACGGTGTTGGTCGTAGGCACCCTGACGATGGTGCCCTTATCCTCACCGAACAGTGGCTGGAGCACATAATACTCCGGTCCGTTTGGCATAGAAGAAAGCGTCGAGATGTCCGTGACGCGGCACACCCCTGAGTGGCGGTGATGAACGAGTTCCTGAATCTTGAATGCCATTCTTCTAAAGAAGCGGACAGTAACCAAACGATCTGTCTCAGCAGAACCGTATGGGCTTGTCTCGCTTTCCTAATGATTGTAGCATTTTTTCACCCAAAATTAAATCTCGGTCACAAAAAAACCTGCTTGCCATCGGGGTTAGCACATTATAACTGAAAGATAATTTGAAAAGTTGTAAACTAGTTTTTATGGAAGATTTATCTGCCATCGTTGGAAAAAACCTCGTCTCGCTTAGGAAGGCAAAAGGCCTCACTCAACAGCAGTTGGCCAACATGCTCCACTACAGTGACAAATCCATCTCAAAATGGGAGCTTGGCTATGCCATTCCTTCCGTGGATATCCTTAAGGAATTCGCCGATTTTTATGGCGTCACAATCGATTCGCTTTTGGTGCCGATGGACAAGGATAAAGTCGACGAAATCGTGAAGGCAAACGACGAGAAAATCGATCCTAACAACGCTAACAAAGCCATCATTTTGGCTTTGGTCAACATCTCGATCGTCGGCATCTGCATCACCATCATCATTTCGGGCTTATTGATGAACACCGGACGGGTGGCCTGGTATATGCTGCTTTGGATGGTTCCGGCTTGTTTATTCGCCTCCACCGCCCTATGCAAAGCCTTCTATAAAAATCTTTCTTCTGTTGTTTTGCTATCCGCCTCAATCTGGACCCTGCTTCTGGCCTTTGGTTTCCATTATCAATTCTTCACCGATCCCCCGCAGAATATCTGGTATATCCTCTTCATCGGCCTTCCGGTCCAGGCCATCATAATCTTGGCCGCCATGATGAGGAGAAACAACCTCCAAAAATGAAGATTTACCTGACTCGGCACGGCCAAACCGATTGGAACCTCCAGCACAAGATTCAGGGCCAAATCGAGGTGCCGCTTAACGCCACTGGATTAAAACAGGCCGCGGCCGTCCGCGATAAGCTAAAAGACACCAAGATAGACCTGATATTTTCCTCACCTTTGGCAAGGGCGATGGACACCGCCAAAATCATAAACGAGGCCCATAATGTTCCGATTATCCCCGATAAAAGAATCATCGAGGAATACTATGGGAAATTAGAGGGCGCCCCCAGGGATGCTAGCAACACGCTTTATCAAGTCCAAAGAAGGAGCTTCTTCAAGCGTTATCCCGGCGGCGAGTCCTATCTTGATGTCTGCGCCCGCGTCTACGCCTTCATCAACGAAATCAAAGAGAAGTATCCGGATAAAACGATCCTAGTCGTCGCCCACGGCGGCATGAGCAGGGTGTTCCACAGCTATTTCCACGACATGGAAAACGAGGAATTCGTCACCTACGGCCTCGATAACTGCGAGGTCGCCGAATACGAGATTTAATCGTCTTTCCTAATCGGGAGGTCATCGAAGAAATCATCCCCTCCCGTCTGATCAAAATCAAAGTCGAGGCTCTCCTTTTGGGGGAGCCCTTTTTCTTCAGCCACCTTCATAAGGAGGGCGATCACGTGTTTGCAGGGGCCGGGGTAGCGGCGATGGGCCTCGCAATCGCAATTATGGGAAGCGAGCCTGCCCTCCCTTATGACGATCGTGCATTTATAGGGGAAACGCCCGTTGCCTTCGACCTTGGCCTCGAATTCTCCCGGCGCATAGGAATAAATCTTCCCGACGGCCCCCTTGTTGAAATAATCCAAACCCTTTTTCCATAGAGGGGCCTCGGTTAGCGATTCGGCCAGGCCGAGGTCGACTAAGATCTTATCGTTTTCGCCTGCCATGCTTTTTAGCTTCCTTATAGATAGGGCCGATGTGCCTGGCCAATTCATCGCCGTGGTAAAAAAGCGTCATGGAAAACGTCTTCTTTTCCGAGGTTAAAAGCGGCAGGAAAAGACGGTCGCCATCCCATAGGTTCAGCGAAGAGATTTCCTCTTTTTTAATCCACTTCAATTCACTCTCGTCACAGTCGGATAATTCACCCGAAAAATCGTTGGAGGTATATAGATACATACGTTCGCCTGGATAGGCGTCGTTAAGGAAATCAATGTAGCCACGGTAACGCATTTTGTTGATAGTCAAAGATGTCTCCTCGAATATCTCCCTTTTTGCGCATTGATATGGGGTTTCCCCATCTTCTAGATGTCCACCAACCCCAATCCATTTACCCTGGTTGAGATCGTCTTTTTTCCTATTGCGGTAAAGCATCAGATAACAATCATCTTTTTCCAAATAGCAAAGCGTCGTCTTAATTAGGCCATTTCCAGTGATTTCATCGAACTTTTTACAGTCTGAAATCGCCTTTTCGATAGTCTCCATGGCATAATCGAAATCCTTGTTGATCTGAAAGCTCCAAAAACGAAGGACGATATACCCCTCCGATTTCAGCTTTTCATTGACGGTTTTATCCCTGGCGATGTTCCGCTGGATTTTAGTCAGCCAGAAGTCACGGTTCGATTTGATGTTTTCCTGAGCCTTTTCGAAGTTATAACCGTGCCAAAACTCCGAATCGCAGAAGATAACCAAGCGCCACTTCGGGAAGACGATATCCGGATGCCCGAAAACGCGTTTGTCGTTGCATCGATAATGGTAGCCGCGGCGATGGAGCTCGCGCCTAAGCTTCAATTCGATGCCCGTATCCTTATAACGGATATGGGACATCGTAAAGGAGACGATTTTCGGGTCGCGCGGCGTATATTCCTTGGCCTGATTATCCATGCCAAGATTATAGCCAATGATGCCTTAGATTAAAGGCTCTCCTGAACAGGTTCAGGTTCCTTTTCGCCCAATTTCGAGAGGCGGTTTTTTAATCTTGCCCGGATGATGAAGAAGCTGATGAAGGCGGTTATGGCCTCGGCGATTGGGAAGGCCACCCACACAAGCCAGTTGTTCCCGCTTAAAAGGAAGATATAGACCAGAGGGAAGATGAAGACGACCAAACGCAGTATGGAAATAATCAGAGGGCTAAAGACCTCCCTCAACCCCTGCAGGATACCTTGGATGGCCACCGAGAAGCCCATGAAGATGAAGCCGGGCGAGGTGATCCAGATGGCCAGGGCGCAGAGTTCGACGATCGCGGTCGAGGAATCCCCGCCGGCCATGCCGAATAGCTGGGAGAGGGGAACGGCGATAGCCTCAAACAAAGCGAAGATTAGCGCCGATAGTATCAGGGTGTCGACAATGCCCCGTTTGGCGGCTTCGATGACCCTATCCTTCTTCCCCAACGCATAGTTGTAGGAGACGATGGTGATGAGGGTATTGGACATACCAAAGCAGGCGAAGAGGGCGATCTGCTGGACCTTGAAGTAAATGCCATAGGCCCCGGTGATGGTGCTGGGGTCGGACGAGGTGCCGAGTATCAGGTTGATGCCGAGCATGTTAATGGAGATTAAGGCCTGCATGATCATGGCCGGTAAACCGATGACGAAGATGGCCTTGATGATCTCCCATTCCGGCAGGAGGTTTTTCAATTTGTTGTCGATTTCCTTGACGAAAATGAGGTGGAACGTGAAATCGATGATCGCGGAGAGTATCTGGCCGATGATGGTCGCATAGGCCGCCCCGGCCACCCCCATTCCACAGGGGAAGATGAAGACATAATCCAAGACGATGTTGGTAACGGCCCCGGCGATTTGCCCGATGGTCGAACACATCGTCCTTCCGGTCCCCTGGAGGAATCGCTCAAAGACGGCGAATAAAATCTGGCCGAATGAGAAGATGCAGTTGATGGAGAGGTAATCGGTCCCATAGTTGATCACCTGCTCCCTCAGGGCATCATCCTCGAGGCTGGCCGCCTGCATGCTTATGAAGCCTTCGGCGAAGAAGAGGCCGAATATCAAAAAGATGGCATAGAAGCATAAGGCCAGGAAGATGCCGTTATAGGCGGCCTTGGAGGCCCTCTCCCGCTGGCCGGCCCCCAAATAAGAGGAAATCAGGGCGTTTACCCCGATTCCGAGGCCGACGCCGATGGCGATCATGAAGATCTGGACGGGGAAGGCATAGGTCAAAGCCAGCAAAGCGGCCGCGCCGCCTTCCTCCATATTGGCCACGAAGGCCGTATCGACGACATTGTAAATCCCCTGCAGGACCATGGACGCCACCATCGGTAGCCCCATGCTCCAAATCAGCTTCTTGACGGACGACTCCGCCATCTTGTTAGCACCAGCCATAAACCCTCCCGCAAAATAAAAAGCGTAAGATCAGTCAATTGGTCTTACGCCAGAGGGCTACGCATTGACGATTAGATTTTAGGAAACCCGGGGAGGATTGCAAACGATTTTTCCCCTTTTTCCTTAAGGAAGCGTTTACCTATTCCCGAGGGCCATCTGCTTCAATTGCTCATAGCCCAAATAAGGCAGGGCCCGATCGTCCAAAGCGGCGCCCTTCAGAGACACCATGACGATATGGGGGCCTTTATGTTTGAAGGAGACGAGGATGCAGAAACCATCCTCTTTCTTATTTTGGAGGAGGTTATAGATGACGTCCTCCTGCTTATCGAGGGTGATGGCCAAAAACTCCCAATCCGTGAAGTCGAAGGATGATATCTTGGATAGATGGGGGTCATCCTCATCGAAGACCCCTGGGACGAAGACGCAGTTTTTGGAAATCCTGATGGAATTGAGGGAGGAAAGGATTCCGGAGGCTTTGGAAAAGTGCTCCTCCCCATGGAAGGATGGCGAATTGACCAAGGCCCTCTCCCCGGAGAAGACCCGGGGCTTGAGCTTAAAAACGTCGATGGAGGTCCAATTTCTCTCCTCCACCACAGGCTGGGTTTCCCTCCTGGGTTCCCTGTTTCTCCGCGGATTGAGGCTCTCTCCGCCGATGGATTCATAGACGACGCTGGTGGGGTTCTCCTCCCTAATATGGAGGTTCCGGGGCTTTTTGGAGCTATTCGCGGAGAAGGCCGGCCTATCGACTTCGACCTTTTTCGGCTCACTCTTTTCAGGAGCCGGAGTCTCGGTAAGTGGTTTCGGGGCCACGGGCTGAGTGACTGGCGGCTTTTTCTCTATGGGTTTATTCTGCTTCCTTCTCTCCCCGAAGGTGATGTTCTTGGGCTTCTTTGAGGAGGCGGCCTCGAATTGCGGCCGTTCGATTGAGATCGGCCCGGGGCCGCTATCCCCTTCCTCCCTGATTTGCCTCTTGGGATGGAAGCCGGAGCTTCCCAAATTCCTGGGTTTTTTGTTGCTGGAGGCCACGAATTGCGGCCTATCGACGTCGATATGGAGATCCCCCTCCTCGTCCACGTCGACCTCGACCGGGGCCTCATATCCCCCGAGGTTGACGATCTTCTTTTTGCTATGCGGCACGAATTTGGGACGGCTGACCTCGATGATCGGTTCCTCTTCGTCATCGTCGGAGACGGTGACCTCGTATTCGCTCTCCTCGATCCCGAGGGAAAGAAGGAAATCAATCCCGCTTTGGATTGGGGCATCATCGAATTCCTTAATGGCGAAGCCGCGGTAGAAATAAACCTCGGCCAGACCGCTGGGCAAAGCGATCAGCATCCCCTCCTCGTGGTGGACGGAATGGATGAGCAAGGCCTTCCGCGGATAGCCCTTCCCATCGATTGCGATGGCACCCAATATCCACTCACTGAGGGAGAATTCCTCGTGCCGTTGCTTCTGGACGAGGTCCTCGTCGTAATTGCTCGGGTAGGTTAGGAATCCGGGAGCCTTTTGGATATGGGATATGCCCCTGAGGTAGGAGATGGCCGAATCGAGGTAGGGCTTGGAGAAAGAGGAGCCGTCATTGGCCAAAATATCCATTCCGGGGATGGGGGCAAAGAGGTAGCAATCCTTATCATCGAACGTCATGACGCCACCTCCCAAAGAACAAAAACGCTTGGGTATAAGATACCACCTTATGCCCCTCACTTTAAGCGGTAGAATATAGCCATGCGCCGCTACTGCCCACTATTTGAACGCGACATCCCGTTAACGGAGAAATTGCTCCGCCGCATCCAATCGTTTGAGGGTGATTTCCCGCTCCCCGACCTCAAAAAGGCCTCCGGGGACGGCCGGGCCTACGTGGCCAAGGAAAACGGGAGGATCATCTCCCTGTGCCTGGTTTCCCATAATCTTGGGGAAGCCCTATTCCCCAAATCCCATTCGGAGGCCAAATTGGCCGGATTGCTGGAAAAATCCGGATGCCGTGACGAGGCCCTGCTTGCCATCTATATCTACGTCGACCCCGCCTATTGGGGCAAAGGGGCCGGGAACGACCTATTGCAGTATATGTATTCCCTCTATCCCCACCGGAGCTATCTGGCCCCCATCGGTGAGGATAAGAAAAAGGCGATGGACTTCTTCCACCGCCACGGCTTTTACCTCATCTGCGAGATACCGGATAGCCTTCAGGAGCTTGGGAAGCAGAGTTTTCTCTTCCTCAAGCGCCACAAGAAGGAAGGGCTCGCCTGTATGGACTTTTAGGCGAGCTGGGAATCGTATAGCTGCTTGAAGAAACCGCCCTTATCCAACAATTGCTGGAAGTTTCCCATCTCCATGATGGCCCCATCCTTCAAGACGATGATCAAATCGCTGTTTTTGATTGTGGATAAACGGTGGGCGACGACCAAGGAGGTTTTCCCCCTCATCAATTCGTCGAAGCTCTGGGAAAGCAATAATTCGGTCCTCAAGTCGATGTTTGAGGTGGCCTCGTCGAGGATGACGACCTCCGGCTCGACCAGCATTATCCTGGCCACGCAGAGCAGCTGCTTCTGGCCGGTTGATAATCCGGAGGAGTTGCTGACGATGGTCTCATACCCATCCGGGAATTGGCGGATGAATTCGTCCGCGTGGGCCTTTTTGGCCGCCTCGATGATCTCCTCGCGGGTGGATTCGGGGCGCCCGTAGGCGATGTTATCGGCGATGCTCCCCTTGAACAGCCACGTCTCCTGCAATACCATGCCGATGTGTTTCCTAAGCGATTGCTTGCTATAGGAGGATGATGGTTTCCCGTTGACGATGAAGCCACCCTGCTGGGGGTCGTAGAAGCGGAGCAATAGATTGATGATCGTCGTCTTGCCGCATCCGGTCGGGCCGACCAGGGCGATCTTATGTCCCTTGTAGATGTCGACGTCGAAATCGGAGATGATCTTCCGGCTGCCGTCATAGGAGAAATCGATGTGCTCGGCCTTAAGCTTCTCAATCGGCTCATCGAGGCTATCCTCCCCCTCGTCGACGTCATGGGGGGAGCAGATCAGATCGTCGATCCTCCTAAAGCTGGCCGCGGCGTAGCTGACCTCGGAGGAGACCGAGGAGATCTCATTGAAGGGGGCCATGTACTGATAGGCGTATGAAAGCATCGAGGAGAGGGCCCCAACCCCGAAGGAGGTAATGCCCAGCTCGGCGGGTGAGACCACGATCATGAGGGCGCCCACGAAGCAGAGGATGGCGTAGATGGTGTTATTGACCACGCGGGTGGCCGGATTGATCCAGCCGGTGGCGAATTTGGCGTTGAAGTCGCTGTTGCGGAGATTCTCGTTTATCGCGTCGAATTCCCCCTCTTTTGTTTTGGCCAATCCATAGGTGAGGGTGGCCTCGAGGTTATTCAGCGACTCCAGGCTATAGGCGGTCAAAACGGCCATGTTCTTATTCTGAGCCTTGAAGTATTTGGAGTTGGCGTTGCTGACGAAGCGGGAGACCAAAATCGAAAGCGGGGTCAAGAAGATGACCAGCAACGCCATGACCCAGTTGAGCATGAACATGAACACCAGGGTGATGGCGATCTGGACGATGCCTTCGTAGAGGGCGCTGGCCCCGGCGATTAATCCGGTCTGGACGTTTTCGATGTCGTTGACGAGGCAGAGCAATAAATCGCCATGGTAATGCGAATCGATATAGGAGATGGGGGCGGAGTTGATGGCCTCATAGGCCTCATCCCTCATCCTCTTCACCACCCTCTGCCCGAGGTAGGCGTTGGTCAGATCGAATAGGTAACGGAACAGGGTCCCGGCCACCAAGAAGCAGCCGATGAGAATCAGGTGGAGGGAGATGTCGTATTCCCCATCGGCGATCCTCTGGATGGCTAAGCCCGCCACATAGGGGATGGCCATCTTCGAGAAGACGGAGATCAGGGCGAAAAGAAGCGACAGCAAGGCGATGCCGTTGCTCCCCTTCAGATAGAACATCAATCTCTTCACCGTCTTCATTTGGTGGCCACCTGCGTCTGATATATCTGCTGATAGATCGGGCAAGAGGAAAGTAGCTCCTCATGCTTACCCGAGGCGATCAGACGTCCCTTATCCAGGACATAGATTCGGTCGCAATCCCTTATCGAGGTCGCGCGCTGGGAGATGATGATGCTGGTGAGTTTCCTCTTGGCGATGTTCCTCCTGACCTCGAGGTCGCTCTTATAGTCGAGGGCCGAGGTAGAGTCGTCCAAAATGAGGATCGGGCGCTCCGAGGCTAAAGCCCGGGCGATCAATATCCTCTGCTTCTGGCCGCCGGAAAGGTTGCTCCCACCCTCATTGATCGGGTGTTCCAATCCGTCTTCGTAACGGCTGACGAATTCATAGGATAAAGAATCCCTAAGGGCCTGCTCGATATGGGCTTCGTCGATATCGGGGTTAGCCAGGCAGACGTTGCTCCTGACGCTCCCCTTATATAGCTGCGGCTTTTGGGAGACGAGGGCGATCTGTCCCCTGACACCCGCAAGTTTGTATTCCTTGATATCCCTGCCGAGGTAAAGCACCTCCCCGCCATCGGCATCCTCCAGCCTCTCCAATAGCTTAATCAGACTGGATTTGCCGGAGCCCGTTCCCCCGATGACGCCGATCCTCTCGCCCTCATTGACCACAAAGTCGACCTCGGATAGGGCCTTCTCCTCGCCGCCATAGCTGAGGCTGGCCCCGCGGAGGGTGAAGATATTCTCCCCCGCCTCGGGTTTACGCCCATCCAGGGGTCCATCGACGATCTCGGGCTCGATGGCGAGGAATTCGTCGACCCTCTTCTTGCTGGCCATGGCCTTGGTGAGGGAGGTGACCAATTTGGAGAAAGCCAATAAGGCGGTCAAGGCCTGGGTGAAGTAGCTCATGATGGCCACCGCCACCCCATCGTCGATGCCGGTCGAGCCATATTGATATCCGGCCAAATAAAGCAACCAAACGATGCCCAGCGAGATGAAGGCGAAGGTGAGGGGGTTGAGGAAGCTATTGACCTTCTGCAGCTTGACCGAGCGGAGCCGGTATTCGCTGGAGGCCTCCTCGAAGCGGGCCTGTTCATCCTCCTGCTTATTGAAGGCCCTGATGACGCGGGCGCCGGAAAGCGAATCCTCGCCGAGGGTCGAGATTTTGTCCAGCTGGCTCTGGATGGCCTGATAACGCTTCGGGGTCAAAGCCATGACCAATCCGACGACGACTGAGGATAAAAGCAAAGCCCCGAGGACAATGAACCCGGCATAGACGTTGACGATGAAGGAGGCCACCACCGAGCCGATGAGGATGAAGGGGGAACGCACGAAGAGGCGCATGAACATATTCACCCCGGTCTCGAGGGAGAAGGAGTCACTATTGAGGATGGTGAGGGTCTTGGAACTCCCAAAGCGCTCGATCTGGCGCGGCGATAAAGAATTCAGCTGGGCGTAAAGCTCCTTCTTCAGATCATAGGTGTAATCGGCCGCCACCCTAGCCGCCAAATATTGGGTGATCATCGTGACGGCAAAGCCAGCCACGGCCAAGCCCAGCACGATCAGGGAGCGGTATAGGCAAAACAGGATCTGCTCCTGTTGGGTATAATCGGATAAGGCCCCATCGGAAAGGAAGTCGACGATCTGCTTGACCAGGATCGGGACGATCAGCTCGCAGACGCTCTCAAAGGCTTTGAAAATAGGCGCCAAGATGACTTTGACGCGGTATTTCTTAAGCGGTCCGAGGGCGGTTTTGGCGGGCATGGTTTATTCCGGTATGGTGATTTTGCCTTTATCCGGCAGGAAGATGATCTCGGCGACGATGACGTCCTCCCCCTCATCATCCTCATAGGCGAAGCGATATCCCTCATCGTAATCCCCGAGGATCTTGGTGAAGTGACGCTCGCTGGAGAATTTGGCATAGGCCACATCCTGGAAGTTCCAGGAAGTCTTGCCGGAAAGGAAGCCGGCGGTGAGGTTCCCCAAATCCAGGAAGAGGGTCGGGGAGGAGAAGGAGATCGAGAAGGAGAGCTCATGGGAAAGCGGGTCGAACTCGACGTCGGAAAGCACCTTCTTGGCCGGGTTTAATGAGAAGTCGACGGCCGAATCCTCGAAGGAGTCGATGTCATAGACCGGGTCGTTTTTGGCCAACTGGTGCTGGTTTTTGAAGGTGAGGATTCCGTTGGCGAGCCTGGCGGCGGTCTCGGGATGCCTCTCGCTGCCTAAAAAGGCCAAGCGAAGCCTGAGGGCCAAATCGCCCAAGACGAAATAGCGGAGGGCCATCTCCTCGTCGCGGGCTACCCCGACGCCGCGGAGGTAGCATTCGCCCAACCTGACGGCGAACTCCGGGAAGTCGAACCATTCGTTCCTGAGGATGGCAAAGCGGTTATAGATGTCGCCGCTGGACTGCAAGAGTATCTGGAAGGCGAAGTCCTTGTCGGTTTTGACGAAGAATCCGTCCGAATAGCAATCATAGAGGTGATAGGCGGCCTCAAGGCTGCCCAAGGCGGCGGCTTTGGCAAAGCACTCATAGGCCTCCTGGACCGATTCTTTGGATTCCATTAAGGAAAGCAGGATGGTCCCGATGGCGTTTAAGGCCGTCGCGTTGGCGAATAAGGGGGGCATCCGGAAATGCTTCAATGCCTCGATGGGGTCGGGCTGGGTGAATTGGGTGCCGTATAGATATATCTCGCCCAGCGTCAAAGCGGCCGAGGCATCATTCTCCCTCGCTTCGAGGAGGCGGAGGTAATGGATATAGAAGACCTCGCTCTTCTCCTTGTGGACGATTTTATGCTCGGCGTAACGTTGGACGTAGGTGCGGGCCGCATCCGGATGGGCGGCCATGAAATCCTCACCATAGAAGGCAATGTTCATCTCCTTCATGAAGGCTTTGTCGATCGGATAGCCGGAGGCATCGCCGATCACCGCGTCCATCCCGCATTCGGGACAGAGGGCGGAGACGCCATGCTCATCGTCGATCCAATCCTGGATGTCGCGGGCCGAATAGACGTGGCGGCAAAAGAAACAGCCGGCCTGCTCGGAGCTTAGTATTTCTACGCTGTTATTTTTGGCGTGGGTACGGCACTCCTCGAGATAGGCCTTCCTATCCTTGGCGGAGACCCGCTTCATCTTTTTTATCTTCGGGGCCTGTTCGGGAGTTACTTCCCCGATGGCCTGATTTTCTTCTTTCTTCATCTCGCGGTCATTATACCTTCCCTTTTCCTTAAGGAAAGAACAACGATTCTTTTCGCGGGGGTAAAAGACAAAAAGCGACGCTTTCATATATAATGACCGACATGAAGAAAAAAATACTCGGCATCCCCCTATATTGGATCTACATCGTTTTGCTCGTGGCCATGATCATGATAATCGTCGGCTCGTTCTCGGACCTTTCGATTTCCAACGCCTTGGCCAGCGAATCGAATTGGCTGGGCTGCCTGGTGGAGACCTGGGGTGAGATATTCGCCTATGCGACTATCCCAGTCGGTGGGGTGATGCTATTTAAGGGCCTATGGACCTATGGGAAGAGGTGGCAGAAGATACTGGGTCCCGTATTCCTAGTCCTTTCGGTGTTGATCGGCGGTTACCTATTCGGTGACTCATTGAAGATCAAGGCCCCGGACGATCCAACCCTCGCGGTCAGAAGCTATGGCTATGGCTTATCGGAAAACAAATGGCTATGTGTGGCCATAGGGCTAGTTTTATTCGTCCTCATCGCCGTCGGAGTCTATTTCCTTCTTAAGAAGGATGACCCGGCAGCCTTGGTGAAAGCCGGCACGTTGATGCTGACCGTCGTTTTACTCCAATGGCTCATCCTGTTGCTATTGAAATATGTCGGTGGAAGGCCCCGTTACCGCTTCCTCTATTACGGGGATACAGCCGGCGTTTTTGAGGGCAGCAAATACGTCTATTCCGAATGGTGGAAATTCGCCTTCTTTTCCAATCCCGCCAAAGACTGCTTCTATTCCTGGCCTAGTGGCCACACCGCCACCGCCGCAGTCACCTTATGCCTGACCGCCGCTTCCAGCTGCTTCCGCTTCGACGGGAAATATTGCAAATTGGCCCTCTTCCTCTCGGCCTTGGCCTATACCCTGATAGTGGCCTTAGCCCGCATCTTAGCCGGGGCCCACTACCTCAGCGACACCGGGTTTGGGTTGTTGATCACCAGCCTATTGATCCTCGGCTTCTGCTTCCTCTACCAAAAGGTTTTCTCTCCCTTAGATAAACAGGATAACGAAACGTCGTCCTTAACCGACTAAAGAAAAAGCCCGGTGCGAATGCATCGGGCGTTTTTGTTAATGGCGGAGGCGTCGGGATTCGAACCCGAGCGCCGGGAAACCCGACCTAACAGGTTAGCAACCTGCCCCCTTCGGCCTCTTGGGTACGCCTCCGCGCCGAAATAATATACAACGAAAAACCGGGCTCCGCTATCTCTAGTTTAGATTGGAGAGCATCAGCTTCAATCGGTTTTCCTGATTGACCTCGCTGGAGGAGGCGTCGAAATCCAAAGGCACCACGTTGAGTTCGGGATTTAATTGCTTAAGCGGCCTGACCATACCCTTGCCGACTATATGGTTGGGGAGGCAGCCAAAGGGTTGGACGCAGACGACGTTTTTCACGCCGTGGTCGGCGAAGGCCAGCATCTCGGCGGGGATGACCCACCCCTCGCCCATCTTGACGCCGGTGTTGATGATCCGCTCACCTTCTTTGACGATGAACTCAAAATCCTCAAACGGATAAAACTGGGTGCCCTCCAATAAGGCGTCGGTCTTGCGGCACTTCTTGAGGAAGTAACGGTAGACGAATTTGGCGGCGAAGGCCGTGATCGGGCTTTTGCCATAACGCTTATAGTCCTGGATCATGTTGTAGATGCAATAAAGCAGGAACTCGCATAATCCGGGATAGACGACCTCGGCCCCCTGTTTGATAAGGAAATCGGCCAAGTTGTTGTTCGCATAGGAGGAATACTTGACGAAAATCTCCCCGACGATGCCGACGCGCGGTTTCCTTTTCTCGGGGATTTTGATGACGGAGAAGTCGGCGATGATCTCGCGCATGTTCTTCTCCATCTTGTTGAAGTCCTTGGTGTCGATCTTCTCGCGGAGCTTCCTCAGACACTCATCGGCGATTTCCTTGGCCTGGCCAGGACGTTCCTCATAGGAAGCCGTCTGGTAATAGAGGTTCATGATCATATCCCCATACTGGAGGGCCACGATGGCGTTTTTGATGAAGTGCCAACCCATCGGGAAGGAGGCATCCTTCTCAAGGCCGGAGAAGTTCAAAGATAAAACGGGGACGGTGGGGAATTCCTTGGCAAAAGCCTTGCGGAACATGGAGATGTAGTTGCTCGCGCGGCAGCCCCCGCCGGTCTGGGACATGATGACGGCGGTCTTATTGAGGTCGTAGTTCCCGCTTTTTAATTCGGCCACGAACTGGCCGCAGACGATCAGGGCCGGATAGCAGGCGTCGTTATGGATGGAACGGAGCCCCTCATCCTTGGCCTCACGGCCGCTGGGGGTAACGACTTTAACCTTATAACCCTCGCGGGAGATGATCTCGCAGAGCAAGTTAAAGTGGATCGGGCACATGTCGGGCACCAGAATCGTGTATTTCTCATCCCTCAGTTTCTTGAAGAGGGCTTTTCTCTCTTTGCTCATTCCCATATTAATTGCCCCCTTTCTGATCGCGCTCCTCGACGGCTGCCAAAAGGGATCTGATCCTGATCTTGACCGCCCCGAGGTTGGAGATCTCGTCGATCTTCAGCTGAGTGTAGAGGCGCTTATGGCCCTCGAGGATGGCCCTCACCTCGTCGGTGGTGACCGCGTCGACCCCGCACCCGAAAGAGACCAATTGGACCAACTCCATATCCGGCTGGGCGGAGATGTATTCGGCCGCATCGTATAGCCTGGCGTGGTAGGTCCACTGGTTGAGGACGTGGGGATGGGGAGGTTTGCCGGTAAAGCGGAGGCAGTCTTCGCTTAAGACGGCCACACCCAAGGAATCGAGGAGCTTATCGATGCCGTGGTTGATCTCTGGATCGATGTGATAGGGCCTTCCCGCCAAAACGATCATGCGTTTATGTTCATTACGGGACCTCTCGATGATGTAGTCGCCGCGGGACTTAACCTCCTCGCGGTAATCAAGCATCGCCTTGGCGCCTTTTTCGAAGGCGTGTTTGACCTCTTTTTTCGAAAGGTTCGGGAAGGTTTCCGAAAGCGTCTTTACCGCCGTCTTCTCGGAGTTGATGTCGATGAAGGGGTCGAGGAAGTTATTATCGTTTAGCCTGGCGTCGTTTTTCTTGATCAATTCGCCATAGTAGGCGACGACGGGGCAGTTGAAGTTATTCTGGCTGCGTTGCTCGTCAATGTTATATGACTCGGAGGGATAGAAGATGAAGTCGACGCCCTCGTTGATTAGGTAGTCGACGTGGCCGTGCATCAATTTGGCCGGGTAGCAGGCGGTGTCCGAGGGAATCGTCCTCTGGCCCTGGCGGTACAATTCGCGGGTCGAATAGGGCGAAACCACCACTTCATAGCCCAATTCATGGAAGAATGTGGCCCAAAGCGGCAACTGCTCAAACATCGCGAGGTTCATCGGGAGCCCCACTTTACCTTTGCTATTCTCGGGTTTGGCAGGAATCAGCTCGCGGAGCCTCTTCCGCTTAAAGGCGTAGATATCCAACTCATCGGAGGAGGGTTTCTTTCCGGCGCCCTTCTCGCACTTATTCCCGGAGACGAAAACACCCTTATCCGGGAAGCGGAGGATCGTCAGGTTGCAGTGATTGGCGCAGCCCTGGCACACCGACTGGAAGCTCTTATAGGTGAAGGCCTCCAATTCATCTTTCTTCAATAGACCGCCTTTTCCGCCTTTTTCCTTGGCATATAAGGCGGCTCCGAAAGCCCCCATCAATCCGGCGATTGAGGGACGGATTACTTCATGCCCGATTTCCATTTCAAAGGCTTTCAAGACGGCGTTGTTCAAAAAGGTTCCGCCCTGGGTGACGATCTTATCGCCCAATTCCTTGAACGAATTGACGCGGATGACTTTATAGAGGGCGTTTTTGACGACCGAACGCGATAAGCCCGCTGAGATGTCCTCAATCTGGGCGCCATCCCTTTGAGCCTGCTTAACCGAGGAATTCATGAAGACGGTGCAGCGTGAGCCAAGTTCGACCGGTTTTTTGGCATATAGGCCGATTTCCGAGAAGGTCTGGATGTCATATCCAAGGGCCCCGGCGAAGGTCTGGAGGAAGGAGCCGCACCCCGAGGAACATGCTTCATTCAGCATGATGGAGTCGATGGCCTGATTCTTGATGCGGAAGCACTTGATGTCCTGGCCGCCGATATCGAGGATGAATTCCACTTCCGGCTCAAAGAAACTGGCGGCTTTAAAGTGGGCCACCGTCTCGACGAGGCCATAGTCGACGTGGAGGGAGGAGATGATCAATTCCTCGCCATAGCCGGTGACGGCCGAGGAGACGATCTCCAGTTTCGGGTTGGCTATCTCATAGATATGTTTTAATTGGGCGACGATCTTCTCGATGGGGAGTCCGTTATTGGGCTCGTAATTGGAGTATAGGAGCTTATCGTCTTCGGAAAGCAAAACGATCTTGGTGGTCGTCGAGCCCTCATCGATCCCTAGATATGCCTTGCCCTCATAAGTCGAAATATCAGCGGTTTGGACGTCGAAGTCCTTGTGCCGCTTTTGGTGTTCCTTGAAATCGTCCTCGTCTTTAAAGAGGGGTCGGCCGGTCACGATGGTGCCGACCGAGGATACCGCCTCGATGTTGGCGATAATCGAATCGAGGGACATCGGGTCCTCATAGGATTTGGCTGCGTATATGGCGGCGCCTTTGGCCATGAAGGTCTCGGAATCCTCCGGGAATATGGCGTGCTCATCGTCGAGGTGAAGCTGCTGTTTGAAGGCATCCTGAAGCGAGGTTAGGAAGTGCAAGGGTCCGCCTAGGAATAAAACGTTCCCTTTTATCTCGCGGCCCTGAGCCAGACCGGCGATGGTCTGGTCGACGACCGCATGGAAGATGGAGAGCGAGACATCCTCCTTGTTGGCGCCCTGGTTCAGGATGGACTGGATGTCGCTTTTGGCGAAGACCCCGCAACGCGAGGCGATCGGATAGGCCTTCTGGGCGTGTTTGGCGAGTTCATTCATCTCCGGGAGAGAGATGTTTAGCAAGGTCGCCATCTGGTCGAGGAAGGCCCCGGTCCCGCCGGCGCAGGAGCCATTCATCCTCTCCTCGAGGCCGCCGGTGATGAAGATGATCTTGGCATCCTCCCCGCCCAATTCGATGGCGGCGTCGGCCTGGGGATATAGCTTTTTAATGGCCTGATAGGCCGATTGGACTTCCTGAACGAAAGGAAGATGCGCCCTTTCGGAAAGACCTAGACCGGCCGAGCCGGTAAAAGAGATTTTATAAGGCCCCAGCCCTATCTTCTCTTTGATTTCGGACAATTGGGAAAGGGCCGTCTCCTTCACCTTGGAGCCATGGCGGACATAGCTGGCGTATAAGACGTTGTTGTCGGAATCGAGGACGACGGCTTTGACGGTGGTCGAGCCGACGTCGATGCCTAAAGAGAGATACTTTTCCTTTTCCATCAATAAGCCTTGGCAAAATAGATAACCTTATCGGCCTTCTCGCCCGTTAGGGGGTTGGTGTCGCCGAAGGGTTTGGCGTCAAAGGGATAGCACCTGGCGGTGCCGCCGTTGGTGAGCTCCTTTATCTTCATCTCGAGCTCTTCGTTTTCATTCCACATGAGTTTGGCGTATCCGCCCTTATCCAAGGCGGCCTTAAGCTCCTCCATCGAGTGGACTTCAGTGATGGAGTTGTTGAGCAATTCCAAGGATTTCTGATACATGCCCTCGTGGATCGATTTGAGGATGGCGGGAACCTGATCGAGCTCATCGATGCTGAGGACTGATTTCTCGCCGTTATAACGCTTAGAGAGGCTGAGGGTGTTATTCTCCAAGTCGCGGGGTCCGCACTCGATGCGGAGGGGAACGCCCTTCATCTCCCACTCGGCGAATTTCCAGCCGGGGGTCTTGTCGGAGTCATCCAACTTGACGCGGACGCCCAACGATTCGAGTTTGGCCTTGATGCGGTTAGCCTCCTCCAAAACGCGGGGTTCCTTATCCATCCTGATGGGGACGATGACCGCCTGGATGGGGGCGACGTAGGGAGGAAGAACCAGACCGTTGTCGTCGCCATGGGCCATGATCATGGCGCCGATAAGGCGGGTGGAGACACCCCAGGAGGTCTGATAGGGGGTGTTGAGTTTTTGATCGCGGCCGAGGAATTGGATTTTGGCGGCCTTGGCAAAGCCCTGACCCAGGCAGTGGGTGGTCCCGGCCTGAAGCGCCTTCCCATCAGGCATCAAAGCCTCGATGGAATAGGTGTTGACGGCCCCGGCGAACCGCTCATGGGCGGTCTTGACGCCTTTGACGAAGGGGACGGCCAACAGCTCTTTGCCGATATCGTCGTAGATATCCAGCACCTTGAGGGCGTTCTCCTCAGCCTGTTCGGCCGTCTCAAAGAGGCAGTGCCCCTCTTGCCAGAGGAATTCGGCGCCCCTTAAAAATGGGCGGGTCGTCTTTTCCCAGCGGACGACGGAGCACCACTGGTTGTAGACCTTGGGCAAATCGCGGTAGGAGGAAACCATCTTCCTGAATAGTTCGGAGAAAAGGATCTCCGAGGTCGGGCGGATGATGAGGGGGTCATTGAGCTTTTCGTTGCCGCCGATGGTGCAGACTAAGCATTCGGGGGCAAAGCCCTCAACGTGTTCCTTCTCGGTGGCAAATAAGGACTGGGGGATGACCAAAGGCAGATAGACGTTTTCGGAGCCAACCTCCTTGAAGCGGCGGTTGCAGTAATTCCTGATCTCCTCCCAGATGGCGTATCCGTATGGCAGATAATCGATGAAGCCCTTGACCGAGGAATAATCCATCAGCTGGGCTTTCTTGCAGACGTCGGTATACCACTGGGCGAAATCATCCTCCTGGCGGGTGATGGAATCGTTCTTGTTTTGCTTGATCTGGCTCATATGTGTTTAGCCTCCTTGGCTATTTGCTTGATGCGTTTTAGGCTCTTGGGATTGACCGGGGCAATCATCCTCTCATAGGGGGAGAAGGCTTCGGCGGATATGTAGTTTAGTCCTGAACGGACTAGAAGCTCAATGGCATTCCATCCATCGATGTCGCTGGCCATGATCCTCTTCTTGTACTTGAGCAGCTTCTCGACCGTCGCGTGGAGGTCGGCCCTAATCCTGGTATCCAATCCGGTCTGGGCCCCGGCGAAGGCGAAGCTGACGATGAAGTAGTCAAACAGCGGATAGAACTCCTCGGGCAATATGAGCTTTTCGCCGATTAAAAGGGCGAATTTGAATCCCTTGGCCCGGATGTTGGCGATGGTTTGGCTGATGCCGTCCACGCCCATGGAGCCCAAGTGGGCGGAGATATCCTCCTCGCTGACGACAAAGCATATCTTCAGGTTCTTCCCCTCAACCAAGGGGGAGAAGGTGGTCAATACGTAGCGGAACTCGCTGCAGGCGACGGGGATATATAGCATCGGCGAGGCATCGCCCTTTTGGGCGGAGAAGGTGGTGATCAGGTTCATGGCGATGGTGCCGAATAGCTCCTGCCCCTCCCTGGCTCTGGCCGCGTATTCCTTCAGTTCCTCAATGGTCGAGAAATAGGCATCCTCGGGCTTGACCTTGGCCAAATAACCGATGACCCTCAGCTGATCGACTGAATAAATCGGCCGGAAATAGAAGCCGAGTTTCCGGCCATTTATGATCCTCTCAACCTCGGTGCGGTAGCTGGACTCATCGTCCACGACCATATCGATGCGCCTGGTCGGGTTATACCAGTAATAACGTTCGTTGACGTCATGGGCCAGTTTGGCGCACTTCCTGGCCTCGGAGACGATGGCTTCGGCATCATAGGGGAAATAACGGTGTTCCACCGCCCCAATCCTTATCTCCAAAGTCGAGGCGAGCCCGTTGAAGGAGATGAAGCGATTGCAGATGGCCGAGGTCTGGTGAAGGAAAAATCTAGCCTGGGCGGGCGAGGATACCTTGAGGTCGGAGACGATGATTTCGCTTTTGGAGGCGATGAGGATAAAGCGTTTGTTTTCCCTTAGGAGGGTGGACAACTCGTTTTTGAGGGAGTTAAAAAGGACGGGTTCCAGGTATTGCTCGACCTCGCTCTGCTTTTTGAAGATGATCCTGAGGCAGAGGCTGGCGCCTTTGTTTTTGCTGGAGCTCTTTATCTGGGCGTCGAAATCGGATTTGCTCGTCATCTTGGCGTTGGCCGAGGCCGAGGCCTTAGCCACTGGCACATATTTAAATAGATAGGATTCGATGTGGATGATGCCCTCCTGCTGATTGAGATGGGACACCTGAAGCATGGAGAAGTAATCCTTCCTGTCGGCGGTGACCTTCACATCGACCTCTAAATAATTCGGGGTCCCCGAATCCGGCTCAAGCAGCCCCTTGATCCACTTGGCGATCTTGGGTCTATCGGCTTTGGCGAACTGCTTATAGAAATCCGACAACTTCATCTTTCGGACTTCCCGGAGGTTTTTGACATTGAAATAAGTCACGATCTCCATGGCCACGTCGATGACGAAGACGCGGACCGAGTTGGATTTCTCCATAATCCTGGCTTGGTATTTCCGTTGGAAGCTCTCCCCGACGAAATAGAAAATAGTCACCACCAATAAAGAGACCAAAACGATGATCCCGGAGATCAGCGGAACGTATTGAGAGATTGAGAGAATATTGGCAATCATCAAAAAGACCTGCTTTTTCGGCCCCGTTAGTGTACCACATATAGTGGTAAAAACCCTAGGGACTTGTTATTGTCGAAGATGTTGGTCGGTGCTAAGATATACCCCGCTGCGGAGGCTTACCCAAGCGGCTGAAGGGGTCAGTTTCGAAAACTGATAGTGGGGCCTCGCTCCAGCTAGGGTTCGAATCCCTAAGCCTCCGCCATGAAGAATGATCGTCCGACCACCGGCCGGACTTTTTTGTTTTAACGCCCGCTCATATCCAAAAAAACCGACAAATCCCATTTGAATTGATATTTTCCTTTTGGAAAGCAATGTCGAAATTGGGGGTGTCTAAACAAAGCAAAGGCGTGTATTATGATGGCGAATTCCAAGGGGGGATTATGAAAGTTTTTAATTTCAAAAGGAAAAGGCGCCTTGGTTTGCTTGGCGCCACTTTATTCGCATGCGCAACCTTATTGACTAGCTGTCTTTTAGATGACAGCGCTTCGGCGTCAAGTTCCGAGCATCTGCATGAGTACACGGCCGAGACCGTCGCGGCCACCTGCACGGAAGCCGGTTATACCAAATACGTCTGCTCGTGCGGCGAATTCTACATCGACACTGAATCCTATACCGACGCCTTAGGGCACTCTTACGATTACAATAACATCAACTGGCAGTGGAAAACCGGTTATGGCTGCGATGCCACCGTCACTTGCTCCAGGGAAAGCTGCACCGAAACGACCGAGGGGCACACATATACCTACGAAGCCACCGTCACCACCACCGTCTTGCAGCAGCCGACCTGTGACGCTGCCGGCTCTCAGGAGCATTCGGCTCAGATCACCGTCGGGGAATACGTCTATTTCTGCAGTGAGAAAGTGACCGAAACGTTGGCCGCCACCGGGAACCACACCTTAGTCGATGACGGTAACGGCGTTGCCGCCACCTGCACCTCGACCGGTTGGACCTCGAGCAAGACCTGCAGCGTCTGCAATAAAGTCATCGTGCAAAGAGAGGAAATCCCGATGCTCGACCATACTCCCGTTTCCGATAATAACGGAACCGAGGCCACCTGCACCGCCACTGGCTTAACCGCCAGCTACCACTGCTCTGTTTGCGGCACTTTGACCCAAGAGCAAGAAGTCATCCCGATGGTTGACCACACGCCGGTCGACGATGGGAATAGAGTTGAATCCACCTGCACTGAGGCCGGATTATCTTCCAGCACCAGCTGCTCGGTATGCCACACCGTCCTGTCCGCTCAGCAAGCCCTTCCGCTGAAGGCCCACACCTTAGTCGGAAATAACGATGCCGTCGAGCCGACCTGCATCAGCATCGGCTACACCGAAAGCCAGAGCTGCAGCGTTTGTAAGCAATTGATCGTTCCGCGTGAGGAAATCGCGATGATCGACCACGTCGCCGTGAGCGATGAAAACGGCATCGAGCCGACCTGCACCAGCTATGGTTACACCGCCAGCACCCACTGTGCCAATTGCAGCAAGCATCTCAGCGACCGTGAGCAAATCCCGATGAGCGATCATACCCTTGTTAAGGACGACAACGCCGTCGAGCCGACCTGCAAATCCGTTGGTTACACCGCCAGCTATTCCTGCAGCGTCTGCCATCAGGTCATCACCGACCGCACGGAAATCGCCAAGCTCAGTCACACCTTCGGCTCCAACGGATTGGAATTGACCTGCTCCAGGGGCTGCGGAGAATATAACCCGCTTTACACCGCCCTGAGCACCAGGAGCGACGTTGAGAAGATCGCCAACGATTTAGACGGCTACTACTATTTGGCCAACGACATCGACATGAGCGGATCCTGGTGGACCCCCATCAGCAATTTCGCCGGCGTCTTGGATGGCAACGACCACTCGCTCACCAATTTCTCCTACAATCTCTCAAACGATAACTCGAGGGTCCATTCGACCGGTGGATTATTCGCCGAAAACTATGGGACCGTCAGGAATCTCTCCGTCGACAGCTTCAGCGTGGTTGTCTCCTTCGACCTAGACAAGAGCAACACTTGGGAAAACTGGACCGACGCCGACAACATCACCGCCGATTACGGCTCGATTGCCGTCACCAACTATGGCATCATCGATAGCTGCAAGCTCACCGGCAACCTTACGATGAAGAACTCGCGTGCTGATAGGCGTTACTTCACTTGGGCGGCCTCTGCTCAATCCTCTGTCCTTAACGATGCCACGACCGTCAATTTCGGTGGCTTCGTCGCCAATAACAGAGGAACCATCTCGAATTGCACCAACGCCGCCAACTCAACCTTCAGCACCTACGGTTACATCCAATCAATGATGGGTGCGATCGGCGGAGTGGCCGGAAGTGATTTCTGGAATCTAAATCTCCGTGGTAATTTTGGTGGAATCTGTGCCGTTAACAACAAAACGGTGAGCAATTGCAGTTTGACTCATTCTATGTCCTTCAGTTCTGAGATCATAACCAACAGGATAAAGAACGTAGGCACCAGCGGATGGCCTCTAAGCACCACCTCCACCGGAACCGTCGGAACCATCGTCGGTTACAATCTTGGCAGTTTGACCGGTGCCAGCACCGTCGAGCTATCGTTCAACACCTCCGAATCCAGACAGGGCTATACCACTGATAGTTACACCTCAACCAGCATCAGCTATGACGGCGATTATGGGGCCTATGGCAAAAACGAGGGCGGGACCGTCGGCTCGATAACTCGTCTCTAACTCACTTCCATAAACCGGGGCAATTAGCTCCGGTTTTTTATATTTAAATCCTAGGTGTTTCAGCCCACACGCATGTAATTTGGGCTTTACCCAACTCACATATTAAAAACTTGCTCTATCTCATCTTAAAGGTATCATTAACAATACATAGGGGGGACCGTGGGGGATTTTTTAATCGAAGGACAATATCGCTATGTCCAACAGCCCAAAGGTTTGGGCGAGCTTTTTTTCGATAAATGCGACGAGGACTCATCAAAGGTAGCCATGGTTTATCATGGCGTCTCCTTTACCTATGGCGATTTAAAAAAGACAACCGAGAAGCTCATTCAAACCTTCTCCGATAACGGAATCCATAAGGGTTGCCACGTCGGATTCTGCGGGCCCAATTCAGCGGGTTGGGCGGCCTCTTTCTTCGCTTTAAATCACCTGGGCGCCGTCATGATCCTTTTCAATTACAAAAGCGTCGATAAGGAGCTCGTAACCACCGCCTCTTCTCTTAAATTGACGCACCTAGTGAAAATAGATGAGGAGGGCGAGCCTCATATATCCAGTTTCCCCGAGGGAGAAATCGATAAACGCGAGCACTTGCCAGTCCTATATTTTTTGACTTCCGGCAGCAGCGGCACCCCCAAGCTAATCGGGGCCACCGAAAGGCAATTGATATTCTCCATCGATGCCATCGCGAATATGGAGAAAATGAGGCCCGGAGATTCGTGCTGCCTCGTTTTGCCCCTCAATCACATCTTTGGCTTAGGAACCCTTTTGCCCTGCCTGATGGTGGGCGTTCCTTTATATATACCCGCCAGCACCAGGAGCAAAGACGTCTTCTCTTGCCTAGAGGGAGGCAGATGCACCATCATCAACGCCGTCCCAACCCTCATGTTGGCCTTGGCCCATAGCGAATACCTGAAGGATTTTGACCAATCGCACTTAAGGACGAGCACGATCGGCGGGGCCAGCCCCAGCAAGGCGGCCATGATGGATATATTCTCCGCCTTACCCGGGGTTTCCTTTTTAAAGCTCTACGGCAGCAGCGAGTGCGCGGCCGTCGCCCACAGCATGCTCGACGATTCAGTGCCCGACATCCTCGAAAGCGTCGGAAAGCCCCTCTCGGACATCAGCATCAAAATCGTTGACCCCGAAAGCGGACAGGCTTTGGAAAAAGGGAAGCCTGGCGAGATATATATCAAGTCCGATTATCTGAAATATGGAGACCAGTCGATCGTCGACGGGGACTCCTACTTCCACACCGGGGATCTGGGCTATCTCAACCAAAAGGGCTACCTAGTCTATCTTTCCAGAAAGGACGAGATGATCAATCGGGCCGGAGAAAAAGTCTACCCAGTCGAGATCAGGGATGCCCTATCCGCCTTAGATGGCGTCGAGGACGCCTATGTCTATGGAAGGAATGATTACTTCCTAGGCGATCAAATAGTGGCCCTCATCGAAAAAGGAAACCAGCAATTGAGCGAGGCCGAAATAAAGGATCGGCTGAGGGAGAAACTTCCTTCATTCAAGATTCCCGACCGCATTCTCTTTTACGAGAAATTCCCGTTATTGCCCAACGGAAAACTCGATAAGGGCAAACTCCTTAGCCTAGCCGAGGAATGCATCAAAAACACCGAAAACCATCCCGAAAGCAGATGATTGAGGGAAGGTAATATAGACAACACATCAATGAAAGGGGGTACCGAAATGTTCAAGATCGATAACAACGAATTGGCCATGGTCGAATCGTTCGTCGAAAGCGAATACGTCGAATCCAGCGATTGCTACTATTCGATGGGCGGCTGCATGACCTGCTCAAACAGCTGCGCCGAAAACTGCGCCAACAAATGCAAGGCCAGCAAGGAAAAGAAATAAGTTTCCAAAACACATGGACGCGCCACATCATCTTGGCGCGTCCGAAACATGCTAGGAGAAGAAGACAATGTCATACGAAAGCGAAGGAAAAACCAAGAGCATAACCTTGGTTTTGACCCATCAATGCAACCTAAGATGCACCTATTGCTATGAGCTTCATAAGGGCAACGAGAGGATGAGCTTTGAAATGGCCATGTCCATCATCGACAAGGAAATGAGGATGGACGACGGGACCGATATG
Source organism: Bacillota bacterium (assembly GCA_030537155.1). Classification (GTDB taxonomy): domain Bacteria; phylum Bacillota_I; class Bacilli_A; order RFN20; family CAG-826; genus Alloenteromonas. The sequence continues at coordinate 4,276 of JAUNOH010000013.1, read as the reverse complement.
GTGGAGATAGACCTCTTCGGGGGCGAGCCTCTGCTGGAGTTCGAGACAATCAAGAGATTGGTCGAGGAGACCAAGAAAAAGGATTACGAGAAGGCCTTCATCTTCTTCATCACCACCAACGGGGTCCTGCTTACCGAGCCCAGGAAGAAATGGCTTAGGGAAAACGCGGACCTCTTGCAGATCGGCTTAAGCCTGGACGGCACCCGCGAGATGCATAACGTCAACCGTGGCGATTGCTTCGATAAAATCGACTTGGCCTTCTTCCGGGACACCTATCCCGAGCAATCGGTGAAGATGACGATATCGAGGGAGACGCTCCCCCAGCTGGCGGAAGGGATAATCTTTGCCCACGAATTCGGCTTTAAGGTCTCGGCCAACTTGGCCTATGGGATCGATTGGGACGATGAGAAATACCGGAAGATGTATTCCGAGCAGCTGACCCTGTTAATCGATTACTACCTCGCCCACCCCGAGGTTGAGCCCTGCGCCCTGTTTGAGATAAACCGCATCAAGAGCATGTCATACCAGATGGAGGACAATCTCCGATACTGCGGGGCCGGGATCCATATGAAGGCCTATGACTACGATGGGACATTCTACCCCTGCCAGCATTTCCTCCCCCTAAGCATCGGCAAAGAGCAAGCCCAAGAGTCGCTTAAAATCGATTTCGGGGGTGGCTATTCCTTCGACTTCTCAAAGCAAAACCCCATGTGCCGCGAGTGCGTCATCAAAAACGTCTGCCCGACCTGCTATGGGGAGAATTTCTCCTCGACTGGGGATATATATAAGCGCGACGTCAAACTCTGCGAAATGCACAAGATCCAATTTGAGGCCCTGGCCTATTTCGCCATGAAGCTCTTCCTCTCCGGTCGGCTCAACGACCTCCCGAAGAAAGACAGCGCGGCCATCCTCAAATCCGCCCTGATGATTCAGAAAGGATTGAATGACAGCCATGAAGGTCGTGACGCCTAGGCTCATCATAAGAGAACCTCAGGATGGGGATGCAGAGGCCCTTTTAGAAGCCCGTAACAGCGAATTCGTAAACCGTTACAACGCCTACCCCAAAGTGAGCCTGGAGGAGTTTAAGGAGGAGATTAGGGAACTCCCTAGTTTCGTAATGACCAATCGCGAGGATGGATCCCCCATCGGATGCCTCTACTTAAAGGAAGACCCCATACGTTATCAAACCGGTTCAAAGGAAATCGCCGGCTGGTTCAAGGAGGAATACGCCCACAAGGGCTTGGCCTCCGAATTGCTGTCACCGCTTATTAAAAAGTTATTTGAGGAGGGTTTTGCCAGGAGATTCGCCACCCACGTCCTCCCCGGGAACGCCGCTTCAATCAGGCTCATGGAGAAGATGGGTTTCAAACAGGAGGGCTATTTAAAAGAAGCTCTCTTGGACGAGAATGGAGAGCCAAGCGACGTCATACTCTATTCCATGGGGAAGGACGATTGCCCCTTCTAATCAGATCCAATAAACATAAAAAGGCAGCCACGCAACTGGCTGCCTATTTTATTGAAAAATGACGGTGATCACTTAACTGGCTTTATAAAGAAGCGTCCATATACCTGTTGTAAACAGGTAGCTTGAACAAAAGCGTTTGGGTCGTTTTTCTGAACCAATTGAACGAGCTTATTGACTTCATAACTTGAAACAACCATGGAGATAATCGTCTTTTCCTGACCCGAATATGCGCCGATACCTTTGATTAAGGTCGCGCCATGCGGAATGTTGAGGAGGATGATTTTGTGAAGGTCTTTGTTATTGGTGTAGATCTTCATCTCCACCTTCTTGTTGCGGACGTTGATGCGGTCGATCACCAAAGAACCGGTGAACATGTAGATCAGCGAGAAGAGGGCCGCCCCCATAATCTCGACCGAAAGGGCGCCGGCCTGGATGCTGGATAGAAGCGTGTAGCAGGCGATGATGATGGAGTTGAGGATGACGACATAACGGCCCACCGTCTCAGATTTGACGAGGGCGATGTAGTAGGCGATGACATCAACTCCCCCATCGGAGAAGTCAAAACGGAAGCAGAGGGCCGCCGCCACGCCGGTGCAGACGCCCCCGAATAAAGATCTGGCAAGCATCCCGCCCTCGCTATCGACGTAGGCCGTCATCTGCTGAATGAACTCCAAGTCCCCGAAGAACGAGGTGAAGATGGAAACCTCGATGACGTTTATGAGGGTGAAGATGGCGAAGCGCCTTCCGATTCCCCTGATCGCCAAGATGAAGACGGGAATATTCAAACCGAAGTAGAAAATCGGGAAGAAATACTCGCTATAGTCCTTGGAGGCGGGAATCAAAATCTCGATGAGCAGGGAAATGTCCTGAGAAATACCGGAAACCCCGCCGGAGACGAAGCTTTGGACCCCATCGACATTAGGATTGATGAAGGTGCAATAGCCGAAAGCAAAGACCGCGGCCGAGAAAGTCGAGACGAAAAACAAGATGAAATAATTGATGGCCTGTCTGGCGGCCAAATGCTCATAACCCCATTCGTTGTAGCGCTGACTAAACGACTTCTTCTCGGAGTTTCCCATAAAGTAACGCCTACGATTATACCAATGCCGATGGCATAAACAAGCGCCCGACAGGCACAACTTGAGCCATAAAGAGTTCCGTATAACTCTTTGTTGATAGGCCTATGCCTTGATGCTAAAATTGACCCGCTGTTTCTAAGGAAACATGTCCTTTCTCGGAGGAATTCGATGAGATTATTAAAGATGATTGGCGAAGGATTCGCCAGACTATGGAGATGGATTAAGGAGACCGCGTGGATCCAGCCTTTGCTGATCGTCGGCGCGATTTTCGCCCTCATCTTCTCAATCCCCTACTTCACCAGCTGGATTCAGTCCATCAGCGCCGATAGCGCCAACTACTTCGCCCGCTACCAGCTGACCCTCGAAGGTGAGCCCTCGGGCAACACCACCTCCCTGACGGTCACCACCGAGGCCGATAAGATCACCGCCTCGATCTACGAAAACTCCAACTTCGAGAACGAGGACAGCTTCACCCCCTCGGAGGAAGCCACCGCCTATGGTTATAAGTTCTTCCTCGTCTTCTGCGATGAGGATAGCAGCGATGTCACCGATGCCGCCGAGGCCTTCGAGACCTTAAGCGACAACTGGAACGTCAACTACATCCCCTCGGCCACCCACCGCACTGAAAGCGGCGCCTCAATCACCGAGGAATTGAAGGTCTACACCATCTTCACCGATGAGACCTCCTCCAATGACGATGATGACGGTATGGAAGACGATTCCGCCTTCCAGAGGTATCTGAAGATCCAAGGCGAGTTCTTCGAGGAGGCCGCCAGCCGTCTCAGCCAATATACCCCCTACGTGAAGAACGCCAGCATCGATAGCTCCTACTATGAGGATATGGCCAGCTGCGACGAGAGCGAGTTCCAGGTCCCGACCATCATGTTGGTCGACTACACCTATGAAGCCAGCCAATTGGCCCAAAGCGGAACCAGCATCTCCACCCGCGTTGGACGTGTGGGTGCCAGCGAAGTCATCTTCTCCCTGTCCGGGGATTCCAAGTATGAGAACGCCGAGACGCTCATCAATATGTGGAACCACACCGACACCACCGACAAGTCGAACCCCTTCACCGCCAATTACAGCAACAACTAAGGCAATTTGGAAACCGGCCATTCGCCGGTTTTCTTTTTTGCTATAATCTAGCGTATGGATAACATCATTTTCCGGACCCCCCATATGGAGGTGGTCACCTATACCAAGGCCAACCGGGCCCCCGAGGGCGGAAACCCGGTCACCTCATTCGTCTATGGCAATAAGCCGCTGCGGCTATTGAGCAACGACGACATCCCCTTCATCTTCTGCTATGACGGGAAACTCTTGGGCGGGATGAAAATCAATCTCGACGACACCCTGGGCGAAAAGCTATATCAGGAGATGTCGAAGCTGATTAAAGGAAAGAAGCTGGCCCCGGAGAAATTCGTCTGCTACTTCGGCCCGGCCATCGGCTTCTCCCACATCAGCGTCACCCGCGAGCTCCAGATGGAGTTAATCGAAAAAGGGTTTCAACTAGCCTGCAAGCGCACCTCGGGCGAGGATTACCTTGATTTGGGCGTTATGAACCTATTGATGCTGAGGAAACTCGGGATCCCGATGCTTAACATCCACATCTCGGATTATGGGACCGCCGACGACCCGAAACTCCTCTATAGCCAAAGCAATGGCGAGGAAAAGGAAAACGTGACCATCGCCACGCTCCTATAATATATAAAAGAGGATAAGCCTGCCTGAG
>JAUNOH010000026.1 GCA_030537155.1 Bacillota bacterium | reverse complement strand
CCGGCAGACAAGATGTGCGCCTTTATAAAAGGGATTTCTCAGGATATGGCTTATCATTCATGATGGTGGATCCATCGGAGCAGCGGACGATTACCGCCGGGAGGGAGACGTCGGATGTCAACTTATTCCACTGCTCGGTGGTTCCGCCATAAATAATCTCGGTTAAGGAGGAGCCGGAGAAGGCATACCGAGCTATGGATGTGATTTCCACGGGGATGGTCAGCGAAACCAACGCGGTCGCGCCTGATAAGGCGTCACTGGTGATGGATGTAACCGGATGGCCATGATAAGTAGACGGAATTACGGCCGAGGTCAACGAGGCGTCCACACCCGTGACTTTCCAACTATTGTTGGAGGAATCAAAGGCGAACTTGATTCCGTTGTAGCCGGAATTTTCCAAACCGCATGCGGTGCAGTTTCCATCGGAGTCGAGATTGTGCTGAAGGTCTGCGCTCGGCCGATATCCGCAGGCATCACAGCTGAAGTAGCCACAACCATTCGTGGTATCGGTGATGGATTCGTCGCGGGTGAAGGTGAGAGTGTGCTCGGCTTTCCCGGTGATGGCCTCGTCGCAGCAGGTAGCGGGATGCCAGTGATGTTCCGAATCATACTCGTATTCCTCGCTCCAGATATGGCCGTCGCTGTCGTTGTGGTAGGTTTTGGCGATTTTGATCATCGGGCGGATGCCGCAGTCGGTGTAGGAGGCTTCCCTATACGTCAAGCGGGAGACTCCATCATTCCCGATGCGGTTGACCATGCCATAGGAGCTGCCAACGGCGATTGGGGAGCGGGTCCAGGAATAGGTGTGGGTTGAGCCACCGCTTACGGGGCTGGGCCCTAAGCCAAGGGCTTGGGCATAATCGGTGTTGTTGTCACCGGAATTGGAGATCGAATAGTCGACCGCGTCCTTATAGGAGGGAAGGAAAACCGAGTCGGTCGTATCCCTCATCAGGCAATCGTAGTATGAGGATTCATCCATGGCGGTGGTCGAGAGGGAATTATCGACGGTGTCGCTGATGATGTAGGTCTTCTCACTCGAGGAGAAAGCCGTTTCGTAGAGCAATCCGTTCAGATAGGCGCGGATGTCGCTGTCGTAATAATCGCCCGGTTCGATAGTCTCATTCTCCCGGAAATTCATCGAATGGTAATAGTAGGTCGCATCGATGATGTCATCGGCCAAAAGGGTGAAGTATTCGACGCCGGAAGAGGTTTCGCCCTCCCCAACGATGGTCCAGCTGATCGGCTCATATTTGAAATAATAGGTTGTACGGATGTCGTAGCCGTTATCGAAGTGCTTGGCGTAGATCTTCCGGCTGTTGTCGCTGGTGAGGTAGCCGGAGTATAGCTTGCTGGCCTCAATGTAACGGTAATCGCTGAAATAGATTGCCCTATATTTATCGGAGCCGCTGGTGAAGTCCTTGTATTGGTAGACGCCGGTTTTCTGGCTGCCCTCGTTATAGAAGCCGAAATCCTGATATTCGACTTCGCTGGCGGCCGTGGCGAGGTTGCTGTTGGTCGACTTGCTGCTGGGATAAGACCTCAATTCGATGGTGTCGCCGATCTTCCTGCCTTTGGCGATCGTGGTCTCGATGGTTTTGCCACATTCGCACTCCTGCACCGTCTTCCCGTCGCTCCAGAATGTGGCCGCGGTAGTCGTGGTGACGAAATAATGCTCCTCCTTGGACAATGAGCCATCCTCATTGGAATGCCCGCAGGTGGTCGGATGCCAGTGATAATCGTCGTCGTATAAATAGGTATCCGCGTATTTATGGGTATGGGGGAGTTTGGCGATGGACTCGGTCTCGGAATAGCCGCAGGAGCAATACCGGCTTTGGCTGCCTTCGCTATCCTCAGTGGCCTCGAGGGTCACCTGCCATTGGCCCATGGAGTGGGCTTCCTTGCTGGCGGTGGGCTCATATCCGCAATATGAGCAGGCCCCGGCAAGCCAATGATAGTCATTGTCGTAGGTATATGTCTGCCCGGAGAGGTCGTGGCTCTTCCTATCGCTTATCCTGGTCTCCCCACAAGAGCAGGTCTCTACAACCCAACATTCGCTCTCGTCGTGCTCCCTGGTTTCGGAGGCGACGTAATTATGGCTGTGGGCGCTGGAACTGCTGCTGGCGGCCGAAGAAGAACTCGAAGACGAGCTATTTGCGGCCGTGGAGGAACTGCTATTGGAGGAGGAGCTACTTGAACTCGCTGAAGCCGCCACTTGCGAGCTGGCGGCCGCGCTGGATGATGAAGAGGAGGCCGAACTTGATTCGCCCCCGCCGAAGCAGCTGCCCAAAACCAGAGGCAAACTGGCGAGCAGCAAGGAAATCAGTTTTTTCGATTTCATACGTAATCTCCCTTGGATTTACGCGTGTATAATAGGATTCCTCGCGCTAAAAAAGCGCTAAAAGGGTTGGACGCTGTCACCTTTTTTGCCTGATCTTCCGAAAAAACACAGGCCAAACGTGGCGTTTCCACCACCGCATCAGCCTTCTCACGCATATGCGCGCCAAACAATTTATGTAAATTTGCGACAATTTGGATATTTTCCCCTTGTAACCGGGGTCCGAATGAGCATAATTAACCACGTCGATAAATCGTAGAAAGCAGTTTTCTCTCCGGAAGACTCGCCAGATCCCCCTCGGGGATTGGCCACCTAACTATGAAAAAGCACAGTTAGAAACATACCGGATGGAATCTGCCATCCGGTTTTTATTCGATAAGGAGGAAATCTAACATCGCTTACTTCAAAGGAAGCCGTCAGAGGCCAGACAAGCGCCTCGACCCCATCAATGAGCACATCCGTTACCCCCTTGTCTTAGTCATCGGACCCGATGGCGAGCAATTGGGCAAGATGTCCAGCCGCGAGGCCAATGAGTTGGCCAGCCGTTATGGATTGGACTTATTCTGCGTCGCCCCGCAGGCCAATCCGCCCGTCTGCAAGATCCTCAACTACGGCAAATACCGCTTCGAGCAACAGAAGAAGCAGAAGGAAGCCAAGAGGAACCAGCACATCGTCGAGTTAAAGCAGATCCAGATCCATCTGAAGATCGGCCAACACGACCTCGACGTCAAGGCCAAGAGGGCGCTGGAATTCATCGCCGAGGGCGACAAGGTCGAAGCCTGCGTCGTCTTGAAGGGCCGCGAGATGAGCCACAAGGAGTTGGGCGAGGAATTGCTCAACCGCTTCATCGCCCAGTTGGGCGAGGATGTCAGGGTCGACAAAGCTCCCTTTTGGGAAGGCAAGTGGTATAAGGCCATCTTAGCCGGCAAGAGTTCCGCCAAAAAGAATTAACAGGAGGGCAAGATTATGCCGAAAATGAAGTCCAAGAAGGCTTTGATGAAGCGCATCAAAGTCACCGGCTCGGGCAACGTGATGATCAAGCACGCGAATAAGAGCCACCACGCGATCAGGAAATCGCACAAAGCCAAAAGGCAGTTGAGGGCGGCCTCGTTAGTCGATCGCACCGACTACAAGAGGATCAGGTTCTCGATCTCAAAGGAAGGTAGGTAATAAGCAATGGCAAGAGTCAAAGGCGGAACCGTCACCAGGGCCCGCAGGAAGAAGATCCTTAAGGCCGCCGAAGGTTACTTCGGAAGCAAGCACCTCCTATTCAAGACCGCGAAGGAACAAGTCCTCCACAGCTACCGTTATGCCTATATCTCCCGTCGTTTACTCAAGAGGGATATGAGGAAACTCTGGATTAAGAGGATCAACGCCGGCTGCCACGAGAACGGCATCAGCTATTCCAAGTTCATGGACGGCCTGAAAAAGAGCGGCATCAGCATCAACAGGAAGATGCTCTCCGAATTGGCCATCTCCGATCCCAACGCCTTCAAGGGATTGGTCGACACCGCGAAGTCGGTTCAAAGCAAATAAGGCAAAAGAAAATACCGTCAGGTGAGAGCCTGGCGGTTTTTTGTTGACTAAACAAAAGCAAAAAGAAAAAACGATCGAATTATCTCGATCGTTACTTCTTATTTCTCCTCTTCGGGATCCTTCCTCTTCCCCTGCTCCATCAGGAAGTAGGAGAGGGAGTTCGCACATTGCTCGACTTGGCTCTGCCAGTCCCACTGCTTCTCATAGTAGAGGCAGTCTTTGATGGAGGGCTTCGTCTTCGGCTTCTTAGGTTTGAAGATGGTGCAGCAATCCTCATAGGGCCTGATTGAGATCTCATAGGTCCCAATCTTCTGGGAGGTGTGGATGATATCGAGCTTGTCGCTGCAGGCCAAAGGACGGATGATCGGGAAATTGGTGACCTCGTTTATCGTCTGCATCGAGTCCAAAGTCTGGCTGGCCACCTGCCCGATCGACTCGCCGGTGGCGATGGCCAGACAGTGGTTGTTCTTGGCCACGATGGTCGCGATGCGGAGCATCATCCTCCGCATGATGGTGATGCAGTATGGCTCGGCCACGTGCTTATAGATGTCCTCCTGCAGTTTGGTGAAGGGCACCACCGAGACCATGATCTTATCCTGATAACGGTTCAACACCCCGGCTAAGTCCTCGAGCTTATCGATGACCGCGTTGGAGGTATACGGGGGCGCGGCGAAGTGGAGGCACTCCACCTTAATCCCGCGCCTGAGCAGGCTATAGGCCGCGACCGGGGAGTCGATGCCGCCGGATAGCAATAAGAGCACCTTCCCATTCATCCCGAGGGGATATCCCCCGGCCCCGGGGTATTCGTGGAGGCTCAAATAGGCCCCATCCTCCCGAAGCTCGATATTCAATTTGGCGTCCGGGTTATGGACGTCGACCTCAAAGGAGGAGTTATCGAGGATGTAGTCGGCGATGGCCACGCATAGTTCATAGGATGATAGGTGATAACGCTTATCGTGCCTTTTGACGTTGACCTTGAAGGTTTTGCCTTCCGATTTTGATAATTCCTGCAGGCAGAGCTTTTGAAGCGACTCCACATCTTTATCGGAGGGTAAAACCAAGGAGATCCTCTGGATCCCCGAGACGTCCTGAAGGATAGCTAAAACCGCCTCCGGGTCCTCATCGTTTAGGTAGATGTAGGTGTGGTCGCGGTCGGAGATGATCTCCAAGCCGGGGAAACCCTTTAGGGAGGAACGGATGTTTTTGGAGAGCTTATTTATGAAGACCTTGCGGTTATCGCCCTTGGTCCCAAGCTCCCCATAACGGATCAGGTAGCATTTGCCCCTCATCTGTCTTTGACCTCTTCGATGACCTGCTTGAGGGCGGCGACGAATTCGACGCCGTCTTGGATTGTGTTATCGTGGGAGAAGGAGATCCTGATGGAATTCTCCGCCCGTTCCTGGCTTAACCCCATGGCCAATAGGACCGAGGAGGGCTCACTCCGCCTGGCATCGCAGGCCGTATGGGAGGAGACGTAGATCCCCCGTTCGCCCAAAGCCTCGATGATGACCGAGGATTTCTTGTGGAGGAGGGAGATATTCAGGATGTAGGGTGAGGAATCCTCGGGGGAATTGACCACCACCTCATCCACGTCGGCTAAGCCATCCGCAACCGTCTTCTTCAAGGCGCTGGCCATCTCACGGTTTTCTTTAAGGTGCTCCAAGGAGTCCCTCAAAGCCACAGCCATGGCGGCGTTGCCGGCTAAGTTGACGGTGCCGGAGCGGAAACCGTGCTCCTGCCCGCCCCCATCGTGCTCGGGGTGGAGCTTGATGTTTTTCCTATAAATCAAAGCCCCCACTCCTTTGGTGCCCCCGAATTTATGGGCCGAGAAGCTGATCAGATCGGCCATCGAGAGATCGATGTCGTCTTTGCCCATCGACTGGGTGGCGTCGACCAAAAGATAGGCCTTCGGATAGGAATGGACGACTTCGGCGATGGCCTTTAAATCGTTATAGGAGCCGACTTCGTTATTGACCGACATGACGCTGACGAGGGTGGTCGATTTATCCATCGCCCCCCTTAGGGTCTCGGGGTCGACCCTCCCATCGGAGGTTATCGGGAGGAAGACGACTTCAAAGCCCTCCTCCTTCAAGGCGCGGAGGGGGTTTAAGACGGAGCTATGCTCGCCCATGTTGGTGATGAGCCGCTTGCCCCGATTGGCGTATTGGCGGGCCGCGCCCTTAAGGGCGAGGTTATTGGATTCGCTGGCCCCGGAGGTGAAGATCAGATCATGGGTCTTCTCCAGCTTCAATAGGCGGAGCATCTCATCTCTCACCTGCTCGAGTTTGCGGTGGGCGGAGATGCCATAAAGGTGGCCCGATGAGGGGTTGGCGAATAAGGTGGCGGAGATGTCCTCATACTCCTTGAGGGCGAGTTGAAGAGGGCGCGTGGTGGCGGCGTTGTCGAAATAAATCATTATGAAGCCTCGTGGTGGCGACGAAGTTCCTGCAGGGTCTCGTCGTAGGCCCTTTTGAAGTCGCCGTGCAGGTATAGGTTCTCGCTCTGCAACAGGAGGGTGTTCACCTCCCCGAAGTGCATGCGCTGGCGATTGGCGTAGCGGATGGCGCTTTCGGCCAAGACCATCTGCTGATGGTCATAGGAAATGGAGGATAGCAAAACCTCGCCCTCACCGGAGAGCTTGGCGATCATCTTGTTGGCGGTGCCCATGTCGATGGGCGTCCGATGGAGCAGGCGGTAAGTCTCATCCAGCAGGGTGTATTGGGCCTCGATCTGGGGGAGGTAACGGGCATCGCAGGAATCCAGGTTGATGAGCCTGAGGGTCTGCTCGGCCTGCTTTAATTTGGGATAATGCCCCTTTATGAAGGCCAAATCGGCCTCCGAATCGGTTTTAAGGGAGAGAAGATAACGCTCGAAGTCGTCGATGGCGGCCTGGGTGGTCGTAACCTCCTCGTGGAGCTTCTCCATCCTTTCGACGAGGATGGTGTAAGGCTGCCTGGTTCCCGAATGGATGAGGGTATCCAAGCTACGCTTGGTGGCCCCGACTTGGTTGATCTGGTTTTTGATGGAGTCGATCTTCACCTGCTCGTCGGAATCGATGAGGAAGATCTTCCTGACGTTGGGAAGGCCGTTGCAGAGTTTGATGTATTTCTTCTCGATTTGATTATCGAGGGCGTAGGTGTCCCCGCACTCCTTCTCAAACCTCTCCTTGGCCTGCTTTTCCTTCTCGAAGGCCTCGAAGTAGTCGTCGATCCTGGCCAAGATGCCGTCGAACTCATTCTGGACGTCGGCGAGCCTGAACTGCTGGATGCGGTTGGTCAGATCGTCGAGCTGGTTTTGGATGGAGGTGAAATCGGATTGGGTGATCAGGTGGGAGAGCGGATAGCCCTGGCGGATCAGCTCGTCGTAGGCGTTATGGAGTGAGGATAGCTTATCCGGGATGACGCTTTGGATGGTGACGCAGATATTGGGGAGGGATTGGAAGATCTTCTCGATCTGGTTGATGACGGCCTCGATCTTCGGGAGCATCTCCTGGGCTTCCTGATATTGGGCGCTTTCGACCAGGCCCTCGAATTTGGTGAATTCCTTCTCGATGTTGGCGAAGACGGCCTCAAAAGAGCCGACCAAAAGCGATAAATCGCTTTGCCTGGCATAATAATCCTGCTTGATGGAACGTAGCTTTTCCTTGAGGTAGAGGGAACGTTCGCGGCACTCCTCCTCGGGCTTGACCACGGTCATCAGGTCGCCGTTTAGCGAATTGACCTTCTCCTCATACTCGGCCAGCTTCTTCTTGACCACCGGGAGGTAGGATTTCAATTCCTTGTAGCTCCGATCGTTTAGGAGGTCCTTCATCTTGTTGATGGCGCCGGTCATGTTGGCGTCGTCGATGTCCTTGACCTCCTTATAGCGCTTATTGAAGCGCATGTGGATGTCGACGTAGAGCAGATTGATGCGGGAGATCATCTCCAGCCTCTTGACGAATTGGGCGTCTTGGCCGAAGACGAGGGCGTGGAGGTATTCGTATTTCCTTAAGGCATCCCTGACCTGCTTCTTCAATCTGGAGTGGGCGAAGATGGCGAAATACCCAATCGCCCCCAGCAAAAGCACGCCGAGGGCGCTGAAGAGGATGATGAGGACGATATTGGTTGTCGAGAGATATAAGGTGAATGGCATATTTGAAATGATACAACAAGCGCGCCACATTCTAAAGCGCGGAGGTGGGCGGGCGCGAGGAAAACATCGTTTTTCTTTGAGGCGCCCTACTTTTTCTCCAGACTTTGAAATAGAATATCCAACATGAAAAACAAAGCTTTGCTTTTATGCGCCGGCTTACCGCTTCTGGCCCTATCGATGCCAGGCTGCTCGGATAACCGCGATTATATAAGCTCCTTCGGGAGCGCCACCCTCTATCAGCCCAAAAGCGGCGACGAGGGCTACTACCCCTCCTACCTCGGCGAATTCTCTTATGGCATCTCCAACCGCTATGGGGAAAACGAGGCCATGATCTCCCTCGACGGGGTGTTTTCCCTCCTCGGTAACATCTATGGGAGCGAAATCAGCAAAAACGTCACCGGTCAGACCGTCACCTACCTCCTGCCCAACTCGATCGGCACCGTCTCCATCAACGCCACCGA
>JAUNOH010000025.1 GCA_030537155.1 Bacillota bacterium | reverse complement strand
TCCAGTCGTAGAAGGCGGTTTCCCCGGTCAGGGTCAATTGGACCGGGAGGGAGGTACCCCCAATGTCATTGGGGGCCAATATGCCCAAGCTGTCCTCCAAAATGCCAAAGAAACTTTCGATTTCACTAGGCAATCCCATCCCGTTATATAGATAAGGCCCGTTGAAGCAGGACTCGAAGCCGATGGAATAAACCCCGGAGTTATTGAAGATGGTGTCGTTGACGGTGATGTTGGAGGAGTAGATGAGATCCCCATTCTCATCATAGACCCCGGAGTAGTTGTTTAACCCCTCGCAGATCTGGTCGTAGATGTCGATCTTATCGCTCCCACTGGCCCCGTCTCCGTAGATGTAATCGTTCATGGCCGTGTCGGCGATGCCCCCGTCCGCGTAGAAGCTTTCGAAGGAGTCGGAATATGTCTGCCCGCCGCCGGAGACGGTCACGGTTTTGCTATGGTCGGTGCCGTTGATGGAGTTGGAGCCGACCTTCATGATGAATTCGGCCGCATTCTGGAGGAGGCAGTTATCGACGAGGAGGTTATCGCAGGAGAAGGCCCTTAAAACCGTCCTCCCGTTTTTGATGATCGAATTCTTGATGGTAATATTGTTGCCTTGGGCCTCCACGACGGTGCCGCAGTAGGTGAGGTCGTACATGTCATCGATGTTGTTCGCGTTTTGAATCTTCAGATCGTTCAACGTGATGCCATCGCCCTCCAGGGATAGGCCGATGTTATCGCATAGATAGGCCCTGATGACGGGCGGGAAGGAATCGCTATTGACGCTTGTGAGGTCCTCTGGTGCCCCGATACTCATGTAGGTGAGGGGACCGAAGAAATAATCCTTATCCCTGTCGGGCGTCAATTTCTTGGTGATTTGCGAGGTAGTGCCGTGGACTGGGTAGGCCAATTCATGGAGGTTGATGGAGAAACCGTTGCCATAGAAATCCTTCTGGGCCCGGATGCCGACCTTGATTTGGGTCTCATAGGAGGCGTTCATTTCTTCATTGTAATAATCGATGAAGGCGGTATCCATGGCAGGATCCTGATAATAGATCATGTCCGAAAAGTCAAATTCGCCAGTGGAAAAATCGTAGTCCCCGAATAGCCTGATGCTATCGGAGAGGTATTCGTTGCTGTATTCGTCCTCGCCTGTGGAGACTAGGGCATCAAGCCTTGAACCGAGGCTGATTTGCATGACGACGACCTCGCCCTCCTCGGAGAGGTTGGTGCAGTGCATCAGATCCTGATAGGAGTAGACGTTGACCCCCTCCTCGACGGCATAGAAGCTGTAGGTGCTGGTGATGTAGGACTGATTGGTGAGGCAGAGGGTGAGATAGGATTCACCCGGCTCATGGATGGTGATCTCCCCACTGGAGAGGTCGAAGCTGATGTTGTCGGAGAGGGAATCGACCTGGACCTGACCACCCGCATCGCCATAGGAGGTGATGTCCATATCGATGATTGCATCCCCGAGGGTATAGGCCTTCGAACCATCCTCATAGGAGATATCGTATTGGCCATAGTAGCGGTTCTGACTCTTATCGAGGCTGCTATCGGCGTTTTTGCTGGTCGGGGGGTTGATGATGATGGCCCCATCATCATAGATGATCGCGTTCATCGAGACCGATTTGGTGTTGCTCTTATTATGGCAGACGATGGTGCATTCCCCGGTGCTATCCCCGGTTATGAGGGTGTAGGTCCCATCGCTTTCCTCTTGAATGTAGGCGACGCTTTCGTCGGCCCCATCCTTATAGGAGGAGATCTCGAAAACCAATTCGGTGGCCCCATCCTGCATAAAGAGGGTGTCGTCATACACCGCGGTGGCGCTCAACGTATAGCTGCTCTCCGTCTCAAAGCCCTCATTCTCGCGATACGCCCAGACGATGGCCTGGATGTCGCTGGCCACCGTGTTATTTAAGGCCACGACCGAGACGAAGGTGATGATCCCGATGACGAAGGGGACCAATAGGAGGATGATAAGCGTTCTCTTCTTGCCCATATCAGTTCACCTCCATCGCGCGGAAGGAGTGGGTCCAGCGCCTCTTCGGCTTTATCAATAGGGGGATCAATAGACAAGCCGGCAGGATGATGGTTATGGCGTATATCAGCCACACCGGGACGTTTAATAGATCCAATCCGAAGGTCAATAGGAACATCAAAGCCGGCACCCCAACCGAGATGAGGCTGTTGAGCCAGGATAATTGATGCTTTGGATTGGATTTATCGTGCATGTCGAAATATAGGCCATAGGCCGAGGTCAATAGAATCAGGATCACCCCGCTTAGGAAGCCGACCGCCGCGGCGGTTAGGCTGATGTTCCCGCCCACGAATAAGACGGCCACCGAGATGAAGAGGGAAAGCGAGGATAAGGCGGTGGGGATCGATAGCTTTATGAGCACCATCTTCACCGGGTCGATGGGGAGGTATTTGGCGATCTGGATCGAACGCCCCTCACGGGAGGCCGACAAGGCGGCCGAGGCGTTGATGACCCCGGTGAATAGCAGAAGCAGGAATATGTTCATCGCGTTGACGAGCTCCGAGAAGTAGATCTGGAAGTAACGGAGGTTATCGTAGATAATCGAGTCGAGGCTGGAGATGACCACGTAGGAGAGGAAGGGGGCCATGATGAGCAAAGCGGTGTAGGAGAAGGTGTTACTCGAATCCTTGAATAGGAGATCCCATTCCTTCATGAAGAGGGCCCGTTCGGGGGAGAGGATCCGGTCGTGGTGGTTTCTTTTGGATTTACGGGTGATTTGGAGTTGGGCCTTATTGACCCACTTAAAGGCGGCCAGGCCGAGGCTATAGCCGAGGGAGGCGGTCAATAAAATCGAGCCGATGAATAGGCAGACCCCGGGCAAGACGTTCTCCCCGTTTAAGACCGCGTTAAGCAAGAGGTGGATGGGCTGGAAGAAGGAGACCATCGAATGGATCGAGGCCACGAGATCGGCATTGATCATGCCGCTCCCGTCATTGCTGGATAAACCGCTTAGGAAGAGGTTGAGCACGATTTGATAGGCGTAGCAGAGCAATATCACCACGACGGAGGCGCTTAAAAACTGGGCCAAATCCGATAGTTTTAGGAGGCGGTAGATGAACTCAAAGCCGATCGAGAGGATAAGCGATAATCCGCCGGTGAATAAGGCCACCCCCAGGGCATAGACTAAGGCGAAGGCGTAATATGGCGGCATGAACTCGTTGATGGCCAGATACGTGCAGAGTATCGGGGTCGAGACCAATAAGTTGATCGCGGCCTGATAGAGGATGACGTAGCTGAATTTGGCGTAGACGACCTCCTCATCCTCGAGGGGCAG
Source organism: Bacillota bacterium (assembly GCA_030537155.1). Lineage (GTDB taxonomy): Bacteria > Bacillota_I > Bacilli_A > RFN20 > CAG-826 > Alloenteromonas. Next base: position 5,607 of record JAUNOH010000025.1, on the reverse strand, counting down.
GGGCGATAGCACCTGGTGGTCCCTTTCCGAGAAGAGTATCTTCCGGGCCTTGATGGTCCCGAATATCAGGCTCACGACCATCGCCACGAACAAGGCGGCGATGAGGAAGTCGAAGGAGCCATAGGAGCTATATTTGGAGACGGTGTTATCCAGGGAGTAGTAGGCGAAGACGATGATGGCGATCAGGGCAAGGCAAAATAGTAGGGTACCCCCTATCTTCAGCAGCTTGCCACCCTTATTGAGGCGGGAGGTCTGATTGAGCTGCTGGACGAATTCCTTTCTCACCAGCTCGAGGATCATTGCTCTCCTTTCCTCAGCGATTTGGGCGCCCGCTTCTCCTTTTTGCCGTTATCCTGCTCCTCGTAGACCTTGAAGAAGATCTTGCCGAGGTCCCTTCTCTTGATGGGGTCGAGGTTGAGGTCATATAGCCTGACGACGCGGCCCTCGTTGATGATGGCCACCCGGTCGCAGATCTGGCTGACCATGTCGATGTTATGGGAGGTGATGAAGACGGTGCGGCCGTTATTGGCGAATTCCCTTATCATCTTCACCAGGGTGTCGTAGACCATGATGTCCAAGCCGACGGTTGGCTCATCCAGAATCCAGAGCTTGGGGTTATGGATTAAGGAGGCCATCAGGCAGATCTTCTGCTTCATGCCGTGGGAGTATTCGGCGATCTTCCGGTTCATGTCGGCCTCCGAGAGGTCGAATTTCCTAATCAAGAAGGCGTAGTTCCTCCGGAAGGCCCGTTCGCTTATGTAGTAGGCCGAGGCGATGAATTGGAGGTATTCGTTGCCGCTCATCATCTCGTAGGCCACCGGCTCGGAGGGGACGTAGCCGAAGCTGGCCTTGCACTCCAAGGGCTCATCGATGGTGTTTTGGCCGTTGACGAAAATCTCGCCCTCATCCTGCTCCTTCAAGCCGACGATGCAGTCGATGGTGGTCGATTTCCCGATGCCGTTTTTGCCGATGAAGCCAAAAACCTCGCCTTTATGGACGATGAGGTTAAGGTCTTTTAAGACCTCCTTGACGTTCTTCCCGCGGCCATAGCTCTTCTTGAGGTGCTCAATGACCAGGACGTCTCTGACTTCTTCCTGCTGGCTTTCCTCTTGGCTTTCTTCTTCCTCATCGGAATAAGAGAGGATGTTATCATCGGCCATAGTCATTGCCTCCTCCTATATGATTTGATCCAGAGGGTGGTGTTTTTCCGCCCCTTGTAGATGTAGTACTCGCTCCCGCAGTCGAGGCAGCCATACCCATCGCCCCGGGAGATGACGCCGGTCTGGCCGCAGACGGGGCATTTCTCCTTGTAGATGAGCATATCGGCCTCAAAGCAATAGGCGGTCGAGATGAATAGATTGGCGAATTGGCGCTCGACCTCCGCCTTTTTGTGGAAGAGGGAGAGCGGGAATTTGCGGTCGTAGTCGTGGGTGTGGTTGTTGAAGCAGGCGAGGTAGATGCCGTCATAATCCTTCCCGATCAGGGAAAGCTTATCGTCGACCATCTTCTTGTTGTCCTTTTCGTAATCAAAGCTCGTGAGGATGTAATATCTGGCCTTCATGCTCCGCTTGTAGGTGACCTCGATCTGGATGCCGAGGTTATCCTCATCCTGCTTTATGAAGTAGTGGAAGCCCTTGCGGTCGAAGCTGAACTTGCCGAAATATAGCCTTTGGCTCTCCTCGTCTAGCTTGAAGTAGATCTGCTTATTGGCCTCGAGTAGGCCCGAGGAATCCAAATAGGCGAATAAACTCCCGATGAAGAAGTTATAGTAGAGGACGTCCATCGGGGCGTCCGACTTCCTCTTCATGAGGAAATTCTGCTTGTAGTAACGGTAGCAATACCCGTATAGCTCATCGTGGATTAAGACGTTCGTGGGCAATACGTTTCTTGAGATCGGCTTTTTGCTGTTTAACCGATAAAACTCGCTGCCCTTGATGTTCTTCAATTTCCTCGAGAGGCGGCTGGTGATGGAGTTGACGTTACGGATGGAGAGGTCATTGACGATGAAGATCCCGTTATAGGGGAAGCGCTTCTCGCGGAAGGAGTCGAAGATCGAGTTGGGCCCGAAGTTGACCTGCTTCCTCTGGTAATAGCCCTCGATGGAGTCGTTGAGGAATAGTAGGTAGTCCTTTATATCCTTCAAATCGGCCTCGATCTCATTGACCAACAGACAGATGAACTGGTTCTCGTAGTTCTCGATGGTGTCGATCGACTCCTCGTTATGGACGTATTCGGGGGCCATCCGGCCGTGCTTCCTCCGCCACAACTTGAGGTCTTTGACCGTCTCCCGGAAGGACTCCTGGGAGAGCCTCCCCGATTGCTCGGAACGGAGGATGACGGGGTTGGTGGACACCTTGATGTGGGGGGAGAAGATGATGGAGGTGATCTTGTCGAGGAGGTTACGGTATTCCTCGACCTTATCCTCCATCTCCCCGAAGTCGTATTTGACCCGGAGGGGCAGGCGATGGGAAAACAGGAGGCGGTGGAGCTCCGGGAAGGAGCTGCATTCGCTCAGCCGCCTGGTCACGAGATTGAGGTTATCGTAAGTCCGTCCCATCTATACCTCGGATCCCTTATAGCTTCCTCAATAGCTTGTTGATGGTGTGGTTGGTGATGGGGAATTTGCCCTTGCCATAGCTTTCCTCGATCATCTTGGATAGCTCCAATAGGCCCTGCTTTATGTAATCCTCGAAGCGGCCCTCCAATTTGGCCACGACCTTCCGGGCGAACATGAAGTCGAGGGCGTCTTCCTTGCTGCCGCCGCAGGCCACATAGACGGGGACCAACAGCTCCATCTGGTGCATGATACGGTTGCCGAAGGTGAGGTCGAAGGTCTCATAGGTGAAGTCGGTGACTTTCCTGAGTTTCTTGAAGTCCTCATCGCTCAGCCTATTCCTCTCAACCTTCCGGGCCTCGTCGAATAAGGAAAGCAATTGATCGCAGGCCAGGGGGTATTTCTCCGCATTCCCCTCCGGGACGAAGGGGGTGTTCCGATCGTCGAAGGAGATGGTGATGGCGCGGTCATACACCTTATCGGTGATGGTGAAGGTCGAATCATCCTTATTCGCGGTCCCGATGAACCAGGTGGTCGGGGCGATTTGGAGCATGCCGTTTTCTAGATGCTCGGGGGCCTCGAAGTCATAGGGGAGCTGCATGATGCGGAGTTTCCACTCATCGACCGGGTATTCCAAAATCGAGAGGAAGTCGGCGAAGTAGTATTCGATACGGGAGATATTCAATTCGTCGAGGACCATGATGTTCATATGGCGCGGGGCGAAGGAGGCCCGATATAGCGTCTTCAGGAACTCGGTCTCGTTATAGCTCTTGGAGAAGTCGTTGTAATAGCCAAGTATCGAGGTCCTATCCCTCCAGGTGGCCTGGACGGCCTCGAAGAAGGAGTGCTCCCCGATGAACTCGGAGAAATACCTGGCCAAGGACGATTTACCGGTACCGGAAAGACCCTCGAGGATCAATAGCCTGGAGGCCGATAAGCCGGAGATGAAGGCCCGGATGGTGGAGATGTCGAAATATAGACCCTCTTGCTTAGCAAGGTAGTTACGGAAGCGGTCGCACATCTCGTCTAAGGGTATTAATTCACTGCTGAAGGAATCGGGGATGCCCTCGTTCTCGACGAGGTAGTCGATGGTGCATAAACCCGGGAAGACGCGTTCCTTCTCGCCGAGCTCGACGGTGACATCACCCCCAGCCCCGCCTTCACCGGTGCCTGAGCCGACCCCGGCGCCCACGCCGCCTTTGGCGTTGGATTCATCGCCATTCTCCCCGAAGGATTCGGCGAGTTTGCCCATCTCCTCGGATTCCTTTTCCTCCTCCTCGTCGCGGAGCCTCTGCCACTCGTCGTCGTCGCTATGGTCGAACCAGCGGTAGGGCTCGCCCATGTGGCGGATGTTGACGACGATCAGCATCAGGGCGATGACCCCGACGATCAGACAGACGTAGAAGATGGCGGATAGTAGCATCGTCTCGAAGACGAAGAAGTAGGAGTTGCCGATGACTTCGGGATCCCAGGGGTATTGGGAGAGATAGCCCAAGCCACCCCATAGGGCCAGGCAGACCGCCAGGGTGATCAGATAGGTCAATATCGACTTCCGGGTCAAGATGCGGTTGTCGTAATACTTGGATAGCCTCATCTCATAGATGAAGGCCACGGCGTATAGCAATAGGTAGATCAGGCTCAGGGCCAGTAGGAAATAGGTCTGCTTGCCGCAGTTCATCCGCGGGAAGCCCATGGAGCTGGCGAAGGAGATGATCGGGTTATTCTCCGAGATCGTCCCCCAGCTATCGAGGCAAAGGGCCACCACGAAGCAGATCACGGCATAGAAGAAGAGTATGCCGATGCAGATGAGGTTCTTCCTCGTGATGTGGGTCCTGGTCCTGTTTTGTTGGTTTTGGCTTTCCATAATGGTTTCTCCTGATCCTTTGATGTTGGCTTAATCGTCTTTTGATTTATCAAGGGAGCCGATTACCTCGTTTACCCCCTCTTCATCCAGCTGGGTGTGGGTCTTAACCTCCTCGGTCTCGACCTCCTTGACCGCCACGTCCTTGAGTTCCCCCTCCTCGGCGCTTTGGATGAGGACCATCCGCTCCTTGACTTTGCTCAGGGTCTCGGGGTCCTCGATGACTTCCTTGCCCACGTATTCCCCGCGGGCGAAGGTGTAGATGGTGTCCTTGTAGAGCACCTCCTGCTTGTAGACCGATTTGACGTTATCCTCGTCTAATCCCTCGCTTAGGTCATAGCCCAGTAGGCTCACGAGTTTTTCGGTCCTCTTGCTGATGGCGTCCTCGTACTTGCCGTTATAGAAGTCGAACATGAATAGGCAATAGGCGATGGCGATGATGGTGATGATGCCGGCGTTGGATTGGAGGAATACCACGAATATGCCGACGGCCTTTATCCTCGTCCCGTTGTAGTAGCCGATGATGTCGTCGTAGTAGAGGTAGCCATCGTAGTAGCTGCCGGTATCCGAGCTCGAGTTCGCGTCCCCGCGCGTGGTATAGCAGGTGACCCCCTCGGAATCGGTGGTTATCTCGATGATGCGGTGGACGATGGTGGTGCCATTCGAATCGTAGGCCACCACATCGTATAGTTCGACTTCCTCCTGAGATTGGTAGGAGCTGATGCCGATGATGTCATAGGCATCGAATTGGTTGTCTAACCCAGACAGGTAGGTATTCGCGGAGTTTTTCTCCGACATCGAGCCGGTGGCGATTACGACCAACGTCGTATCCCCAAAGGGCATGATGTTGCCGGAGAAGCGTGAGTATACCGAGCAGCCGAAGAAGACGAGGATGAAGGCGAATATGGCGTAACCGAATATCCTGAATCCAAGCTTCACGGCCTTGCGCCCCTTGGAGTGCTTGATCTTCTCCTCCTCGATGGCGTTGTCGATGAGGGCGATGTCCTCGTCCCCGGAATTGATGGCGTTTATATTGGCCAGGTAGTAGTGGCGGAAAAGCACCGTGAAGACGATGGAGAAGCTTATCAGGCAGACAGCCGTGACTATCAATGCGATTACTTCGATGCTCGACATAGGTATATTTTGCCACTATTACCAACAAGAGGCCCCATAATTCTTATGAGGCCTCTGT
>JAUNOH010000024.1 GCA_030537155.1 Bacillota bacterium | reverse complement strand
GGATAACCCGGCGGGCTTTCTCTTTCTATTTATCCCCGTATTTGTTTTTGAAGGCCTGATATGTTTCCTCAGAGAGGTCATGCTCGACGGCGCAGGCATCGTCATAGGCGGTCTTGGGGTTGACGCCTAAGTCGATGAAGGCCTTGGTGAGGACCTCATGGCGTTCATAGATCCTCTCACCCTCATAGCGGCCGGCCTTGGTGAGTATTAATTCCTTGTCGGGGCCGAATTCGATGTAGCCGGCCTCCTCAAGCCTATGCATGGCCACGGAGACCGAGGCCCTGGAGAACGACATGGCGTTGGCCACGTCGATGGCGTGGACTTTGTCCTTGCCAAGTTCCTTCTCCAAAATGACGATCCTCTTGAGGTAGTTTTGCGAAGATTCGAATAATTCCATGCCGATAGTTTAAACCCGTGAAAAAAAGATTGAAACCCAAAGGCTCGGCTATTCAACTAAGGGGCACGAAATGTTACAATCAAATCCCGGAAAACGGGCTTTTTTTGTTTAAAGGCCAGAGGGTATTTATATGGATCCGAAATTCATCTTTATCACAGGCGGGGTCGTCTCCTCGCTGGGCAAGGGCATCAGCGCCTCCAGCTTAGGCATGCTTTTGAAGCGGAGCGGACTCAAGGTCTTCATGCTCAAATTCGACCCGTATCTGAATGTGGATCCCGGCACGATGTCGCCGTATCAGCACGGCGAGGTCTATGTCACCGACGACGGGGCCGAGGCCGATTTGGATTTGGGTCATTATGAGCGTTGGCTCGACATCAACCTCACCAAGGAATCGACCATCACCTCCGGTAAGATCTATGGCTCGGTCATCGACAAGGAACGCCGCGGGGATTATCTGGGGGCCTGCGTGCAGGTCGTCCCGCACATCACCAACGAGATCAAGGAGCGCCTATTCCAGGCGGCCAGGGTCTCCGAGGCCGATATCGTCATCGCCGAGATCGGCGGTACCGTCGGCGACATCGAATCGCTTCCCTTCCTCGAGGCCATCCGTCAGATGAGACTGGAACTCGGCTATGGGCAGACGATGTATATCCATAACACCCTCGTCCCATATCTGGCCGCGGCTGGGGAGAGCAAAACCAAACCAACTCAGCATTCGGTGAAGGAACTGCTCGGCTTAGGAATACAGCCGGACGCCATTATTTTGCGTTCTGAGGTGCCCTTAGGCACGAATATAAGGCAGAAGGTCTCTAACTTCTGCAACGTCCCCCTGAATGGCGTTTTCGAGGCCGATGACTGCAAGCTGGTTTTTGAGCTCCCGATGAAACTTCACGAACAGGGCATAGACTCCTATGTCATGGAGCATTTCGGCATCAGCGAGAAGTCGCCGAAACTAGATGATTATGAGCGTTTCATCGAAAGGGTGAAAAACCTCCATAAGAAAGTAAAGATCGCCTTGGTTGGGAAATATGTCGAGCTCCATGACGCCTACCTATCCGTGGCCCAGGCTTTAAAATCGGCCGGCTATGAGAATGACGCCGAAGTCGAGATATCCTGGGTTAAAGCCATGAACGTCACCGAGGAGAATGTGGCTTCCATGCTTTCGGACGCCGACGGGATTTTGGTCCCGGGTGGCTTTGGCGAGCGCGGGGCCGACGGAAAGATGGTCACCATCAAATACGCTAGGGAAAACAAGATTCCCTTCCTCGGGATCTGCTTTGGTATGCAGCTGGCGGTCATCGAATTCGCCAGAAACGTCCTCGGAATTAAGAATGCGACCTCCAGCGAATTCGAGCCTGAGACTTCAGAACCGGTCATCGATTTGCTCCGTGGGCAGTATGCCGGAATAAAGCTTGGAGGCACTTTGAGGCTCGGCGCCTATGACTGCAGGCTTAAACCAGGAAGTAAAGCCCATGAGGCCTATGGGGCCGACCTTATCCGCGAAAGGCACAGGCACCGTTATGAGTTCAACAACGCCTACCGTGAACTCTTTGAGAAATCGGATTTGAAGGTGGTTGGTATCAACCCCCAGAGCGACCTCGTCGAAGTGGTGGAGCTAGAGGGCCACCCCTTCTTCGTCGCCTGCCAATTCCACCCCGAGTTCACCTCGAGGCTCTTGCATAGCAACCCCCTCTTCCGCGAATTCGTCAAAGCCTCCATCAAAGGTTAAAAAGGCTGATATACTTACCCCATGAGGGGATTACTCCTATATAGCGACAATTCTGGGCATGGACAATTCTCCAGCCATCGGGATTTCATCTTGGCTGAATTAGCCACCAGATTCGATGAATTCGATGTTTTTCATTCGCTTACCCCAGAGGATGGCAGGGCCGCGGCCAAAGGGGCCTGTGGCAAATACGACGTCCTGATAGTGGTGGGCGGGGATGGCACTTTCCATAACATCATCAACGCGATTGCCGAGGAGGATAATCCCCCCGATATCGCCCTATTCAATAATGGGACCCTGGCCGATAGCGGCTATAACTTTGGGATCGATGGCTCCTATCAAAAAGCCATAAAGGTCATAAAGGAGGGCAGCCCCAAGCCAGTTGACCTATTTAAGGTTGGCCCCACCTATTGCATGTTCATGGCGGCTATCGGGGCCTACTCAGATATTTCCTATAAAACCAAAAGGGGTTTAAAAAAGGATTTCGGCAAACTTGCCTATTATGGCGAGGCCACTAAAGAGGCTTTTAAGGACTATAGGATTCGCGGGAAGCTAGTTGCCGATGGGGTGGTGATGGAGCTCGATACTCCCTTTCTACTGTTTATGAACGGAAAAAGAATAGCTGGTTTCAATATTAATAAAAACGCCTTATTAAGTGATGGAAAAATTGAATGCTTCATTACTGAACGCGGGATGTTTAATGGATTGATGAATTACTTTGGCAAAGCGGATAAGATCGAGCCGATCTCCGCGAAATCGTTCAAAGTCAGCACCGACTCCGACATGCCCTGGTGCCTCGATGGCGAGGAAGGGGAAGTGGGGGACATTGAGATCGAGGTCATATCCAACAGGCTTCGGTTCTACAGTCTTTGATTTTCCTTCCGAGAGTTTATAAAAAAAGGCGGATGGCCGGTTGGCTATCCGCTTTTATCATTCGCCAAGTTTTTCTTGATAGAGGCGATATATTTCTTCGCCTATCTCCTCGATGGGCCGATTTCCGGTTTGAATGAGGAAGTCAGGTTTGCCTACCTCCTCGCTGGAGAAGGCCTCACGGTCTAACTTCAATCGCGATTCGATGGCTTCTTCCGAATCCCCGCGTTCCCGCATCCTCTTCCTTCTTGTCTTTTCGTCTGCGACCAAGTGGAAGCTGATCAGCCTTGGATCGTTCAGGGATTGGAACTTGTGGAATCCGTGCGGTTCGAGGATTACGCATTTATCATCGGATAGCTCGGCTTTGGAGCAGCCGTAGTAGTTGTCATTGTATTCGACTCTTTCAACCATCTTCCCATCTTGATAGAGGCGGTCGAATTCCTCTTTGCTCACGAAGTGGTAGTCGACTCCATCCTTTTCGCCTTGACGAGGCAACCGGGAGGTGTGGGTGACGGCCTTTTTCATGCCATGGGCTTCCAAAAGGTATTTCGCCACTTCCGTTTTGCCCGATGCCGAAGCCCCCACGAGGATGATCATGGCCAATATTATAAGGGCATTGGTCCCCGGTGGGTGGACGCTTGATAAATTTTTACGACGAGTTTTGACACAAATGCCGATTTTTCCTCCATTAAAAGGTAGAGGGAGAAATCGCCATGAATCCAAAAACGAAGAAGAAGCCGACGAGCGCAATGCGGAGGATTAATCGTTATTACCGTTATAGCCTCGCCATATTGGGGCATAGCCCCGATGCCCATTTATATGAGCTTGCTGGGGCATCCTTTTACGATTCGATCTTCCAACCCCCGGAACGGAGTCGGGCCCGCGAATTTCTAAATAGGCTCCACGAGCTGGATGAGGGGCTGGATTACCTCGAGAGCAAGATATTCCATTACGACTGCCTGGAGATGGGCCGCCATTACCATTATTGGTACCTCACCTATGCGAACAAGAATTCCTATCGCCGCAAGAAGAGACGGCTCGAGGCCAAGCTTTCGGAGGCCTTCCGATGAGGAAGATAATCCTTTTATCAATCGCTTTGCTTTCTTTTCCCTTTCTCGCGGGTTTTAAGACGACGGGGGTGAAGTTCTGCAACCTATCCTCCGATTCGATAATCGGGCCCTTTACGGTCGGGGTCGATTGCTCGGGGACGGTTATCTTCACCCCAAAGAAAAGCGGAACCTACCGCATCTACCTGGAGTTTGAATCCGGGAATAGCGGTGGCGTCAAAACCTTTCCGAGCCTTCCCATCGGCAAAACCTACTCGCCCAGCAAAAGCGGGAGCGTGACTTTCAACATCGATGGGGATTGGATCGCCGACACCGGCAACACCCTTACCTTCACCGCCCGGTGTACCAGTGGAACCTATAACGGCTCCGTCTACACCAATACGGCCTATCTTGATGGAGCCGGCAAGGTGTATTCGGATTGCCAACCGGGGACTAGCTATAAAGGGGCCTCGAGGTGGCTCTATTTCCAATATGGCGACATGATGGGGGCCGGGAATACCTATACCGCCACCGGATGGAACCTCGAGCAGTATTCCGATGGCCGTAACTATCTGCACTTTTTCGATAAGCCTTTGACCGTCTACAGCATGATGCTCGACTACACCCGAAGCATGAGCGGCGATTTCACTTTGAGAAGCAACGATAACCTCAATGATTTCTCGATCGGGAGCGCCGATTCCAGATACAGGTATTTCCCTTTGACGTATAAGGCGGAAGAAGGATCGTATACCTCCAATTTCACCTTCTGTCTGGATGGCTCCAATTACCTTGACCTCCGTAACCTCCATATGCTGGATTATGTCAATACGAGCAAGGCCTGCGTGGCCATCGACAAGCTTTTCATCCCGGCCGGTTTGGGCAAAGCGGGGACCGAATATAGCTTCACCCTCATCCTCTCCGATTTATATGGCTATGGCGATTACCTTTCCTACGAATTGAGCTACACCAGGCTCTACGAGAATATGGGGAGTGGATTAGATAGCAACTACAAAGTCGTAGGGGGCAGCCTCTAATGATGAACCTATTCCTCTATTCGACCTTTTTTATCGGTGGATTATCGCTATTCCAATATAGCTTTCTCGTCGGGAGTTTAAACCGCACATACCTGGGGTTGTTCAAGGGGGTGGCTGAGGCCTCAATCATCGCCTATAGCCCTTCCGGCACCGCGGTGACCCCGTATTTCTCGAAGACGCTTTTTGAGAAAAACGTGAACTCATATTTCCAAAACAACGAGATACCCGGCTCTGGGGTGGTGGAGCCAACATTTTCCTACGAATATGGCGAATATTATTCCGCCGCCAAACCCAACATCGCCTATGTGAGCATCTCCCATCCGATGGGGATTTATGGGACCTTCGACAAGACGGCCCGCTTTGAAGTGGTGGATTCCGAAAATGAGTGACGAAAGAGTAAGCGAATATTTGGAATCCTCATTCCTGGCGCCTTTGTTGGATAAGGAGGGGATCACCGACATCTCCTATAACGGGGAGAGTTTCTTTTACGAGCATAACCTCTATGGGCGGAAGAAGGCGGAAATTAAAAAAAGCAGCAAGGAAGTGGGTGACTTTCTCCGGCAAATCGCCAATCTTTCCGAAAAACAGTTCTCATATAGCTGCCCATTGATGGACATCAGTTTCTCCCGTTATAGGCTAAACGCCGCCTTCTTGAATCTGGTGCGGGTGAGGGGAGAGAAAAGTTACTCCTTCTCCCTCCGACTGACGAAGCCGGGATGCGTGATAGACGACGATTCCCCGTTCTTTGAAAAAGACGCCAGGGATTTCCTGATTCAGGCGGTTTCTGATTACCGCTCGATTATCATCGGCGGCGTCACCTCCAGCGGTAAGACCGAACTCCAGAAATACCTCCTCTCGAAGATGAGGGAGAATTCGCGTCTGATCATCATCGACGCCGGCAAGGAATTGGAGATGGCCAGGGGAAGGGATGGCGTCGATTTAACCTCTTGGGTTGTCGATGAGAGATTCCCTGATTCGAGTTTCCCCTCCCTCATCAAAAACGCCTTGCGGAACGATCCCGATTACATCGTGGTGGCCGAAAGCCGCGGGAAGGAGATGCTGGACGCCATTTCCTCGGCCATGAGCGGCCATCCTTTGATCATGACGATTCACGCCGCCGAATTGGAGGAGATGCCCTCCCGTATGGCCCGCATGGCCATGATGGGGGAGGAGATGCTATTCCGTTCCGAATTGATGGATGACATCTATCACAATTTCCCGATTTACGTCCATTTGAAGAAAAGCACCGATGAGGAGGGGAACATCTTCCGTTACCTCGACTCCATCGCCGTGGTGAACCCTTCCAAAGATGGATTGGAAAGAATTTATCAAAGGGGGCAGAAATGAAGAGGACAAGCGGATATCTATACGCCCTGGTCTTCAGCCTGCTTATCGGCGGGTTTGCCTATTTCATGTGCGGGAATATCGTCGTGGGAGTGGCCTTCTCGCTGATTTATTTCGTCTGTCTCATCGCCTTTATAAAGCCCTGGCTGGAACAATTTGGAAAAAGAAAGAGAAAACGCCGGGAGTGCTACCGTTTCGTGAGCTCTTTCCTCATCTCCTACGCCTTGACCGGCTCCTTGGATAAAAGCTATGAGGGCGGAGTCGCCGATTGCGTCGGCGAATTGAAGGAAGTGGTGGATGGAATTGCTACCGAAAGGGTCGAAGCCAGGATTCGTCAGCTCGAATCTTATTTCGAGTCAGAGGGCTATTCGATGTTCCTGAGCCTATATTCGCTATATGAGGAGCAGGGCGGGGATCTATTATCGATTTCCAAATCGCTTTTGGACGAGCTTACCCGCGTTGAGGAAAGCGGGAACTCCATCGATAAGCAGGGCGGGAGGAACCTCATCGCCTTCACCTCGATGTGGGTGCTCTCCTTCCTGATCATGGGTTTCCTCCGCTTCGGCTTGGTGAGCTTCTTCATGAATTCATTGCAGGGTAGCAGCTCCTTCCTATTGGCCGTAATCGCCTATTTATCGTTTTTCTTAGTCAGCCTGCTTTTATATTTCCGCTCCTTCTGCCAAAAGCCGAAGACGAGGTTTCTTAAAAAGGAGAAGAAGGCAAAACCATGAAGCTCCAGGAAAAGATGAAGAAACTCGGCCTCGATAGGAGGAGGGAATACCTCTTCATGGCCATTTATTGCCTAGTCATCATCGGTTTAGGCGTCGCCTATTATCTCTATAGCGAATATACCTTCGCCCTCTTCATGGCCCCGGGGGCGGCGTTGATGTTCATCATCTTTTATCTTTCCCGTTACGGGCGCCTATTGGAGGAGAGGCAACAATTGGCCGCCGACCAATTCGTCGAGGCCTTCACCTATTTCTCCATCTACATCCGTAACGGCTATAACGTTTACCGGGCCCTTGAGGAATGCTCGGCCTTATCAAAGGAGGAGGTCGCCCCCTATTTCCGGCAGCTCCTTTCGGATATGGATGGCGATAAGAGCCTCGCCCCATTCCTGACTTTCTCCGCCAATTTCGATAGCCTCGAGATAAAGCAGGTCATGCTTTCGGTCTACCAGATGATCGATGAGGGCGGAGGGGAGAGCCACATCGCCCAGTTTTCCTCTCTTTTTGGCAAGTTCGCCGAGGAGAGGCACCGTCTGGAGCGATCGAATTATCAGAATAGTTTGGAGAAACTCAGCATCCTCCCCCTGATTGGGGGCGGCATAACGATGCTTTCCCTCGCCATTGCGATGCTCGAGATCATGGGAGGGCTCTACAATGGGATCTAAGCTCGGTTTCCTACTATCGATGTTCATCGCCATCCCGATGCTTCTTTTCTTCGGCGACCTATTTTGCCTCTCGGCCATCAGGGATAACCTCGACGCCGCCTCTTTGACCGCCTCCTATCAGATCTCAATCGATGGGGGATTGAAGCAGAGGACCATCGACTTCATTAAAAACGAATGCGGGGCGAGCATCGCGGTGGTGGATAACGCGGACGCCAAATTCGGCGAGGCGCTGGGGTTTGTGGTTTACCGCGAATACCAGCCCTTCGTCATCTCGTCGGAACCTATGGTGGTCTCCATCCGGAGGAGCGCCATCATCGGCTATATATACTCATGAAGAAAGGAGGGCAACTATGTCCGAGATAAAGGGACAGCTTCTGGGGATGCTATTGGTGTTGATCGCCTTTGCCGCGGTCGGAAAGACCATGTATGACGCCTTGAATAGCACGGCCAGCAACATCACCCAAAAAGTGTCGACCGAAGGCAACGTCACGGCCAAGGCCATCGTGGAAATCGGCTCGTTCTTCGACAGATAGCTATCTTTGCCATATTCCGGCGGGCAATATATAATTCCCTTTGGAGTTTTATTTATGGCAACCAGCAAAATCGAAGAAATCAAAGCGCAATTCATGGACAGGTTGAACCTGAAGAGCCTCGACGAGAACGCCAAATTGACCGACCTCGGCTTAGATAGCCTCGACGTCGTCGATATGTGCCTCGACCTTGGGGATAAATACGGCATCAACTTCGAGACTAGCGATTTAGAGGCCTTCAAGACGGTCAAAGACCTCTTCGACGGCATACAGAAAAAGCTCTAATCCGCGATTGCAAAAGCAAGGAAACCGCCCATCCGGCGGTTTCTTTTTTTGCCCGAAAAAGCCCTGAAATTCTTTATTGCAATAAACTGGCCATTTCTCTACAATTCTTCTTGCGCATTTGATGCGCACGCTTCGCGCTCACTTAGCTCAATGGCAGAGCAACCGGCTGTTAACCGGTAGGTTGTAGGTTCGAGCCCTACAGTGAGCGCCAACCTGGCCCGTTGGAGAAGTGGCTTAACTCACATGCCTTTCACGCATGCATTCATGGGTTCGAATCCCGTACGGGTCACCAGTTCGAAAC
>JAUNOH010000003.1:63846-108758 GCA_030537155.1 Bacillota bacterium | reverse complement strand
AAACCGCCCTTTTAAAATAGTGGAAAAATAGTGGAAATTTAATGGAATTTTCAATATAATTTACTTAGAAAACCGCATGATAAAAATCACAATTTCGAACGATATATTAAGGCGGATAATCGCCATTGAGTCCAACCGACATTCCCTTTGGGGCTCAAAAATCGCGCCATCCGTTATCAACAGATTACGAAAAAACTCCAAAAAGAAAAGTGCCTATGCTTCCAACCGCATCGAGGGCAATCCTCTGAGCGAGGAACAGGTCTCGGCCTTGCTGGAGAAAGACGGTCATCGCCATTTCCTTAAGCCGGAAATCGAGATTAGGAATTATTTTCTTGCGCTTGGTTTTCTGTCTGAGAGCCTTAAGAAGAAAGCCCCGTTTTCCAAGCAACTCATCCTTGATACCCAGGCCTTGGTGGAGAAAGGGGCTTCGCCGGAGAAAATTGGTTTACGCGGGCCGATGCCGCCAGGGGTCCTGTTTGCGGTTTATGATTCTGCCAGCGGCAGACCAGACTATATTCCGCCCGAACATAGCGATGTGCCGGCTTTGCTCGATGAACTTGTTTCCTATGTCAACAAGAGCGACGACCACCCCTTAATAAAAGCGGGCGTTGTTCATTATCAGCTGGTCACAATTCATCCGTTTGAGGATGGAAACGGTCGCACGGCGAGGCTTATGTCGGGCTACATCCTCGACTATTATGGTTACGATTTCCTCGGCATTGGTTCACTTGATGAGTATTTCGCCTACGATGTCGACGAATATTACAAGTCGCTGCAAATGGGGCTACCTGCCCTCTATTATGATGGCCGGGACAACCCGCCACATCCAGAGATATGGATCGATTATTTCCTACGTATGGTGGAACTATATTCAAGTAAGGTGGTGGATGTCTCCAATTCCAGCTCCGACGAATCGATTTCGGCCCCAATATCTTTTCTCAACAAAAGCGAGAGTGGGTTTCTTTTGAACTTATTGGCTGGCGGGTATGCCTCGTATAAGCCGGCCGAAATGGCCCGTCTTTTAAGTGTCAACAACAAGACCATCATAAACCATTCGGCGAAATTGGTGTCAGCCGGCTTCCTCATCCCTGTTTTGGTCAAAGAGAGGATTACGTCATATCGTCTGAGCGATTTTGCGTTGGAAAACAAAAAGACCCTTGTTGAAATGCTGAAAAAGAAGAGCAGCCCTATTAGGCCTTAAAACGTTCCAATAGATAAAGTAACAGGAGCCTGATATGAAGCGGGATCTTATATTTCTCCGTATCCTTCATCATCTCCCTGACCTTGCTAAGGGGAACCAAACCCGAGGATAAATCCTCGAATTCCTCAAGTTCGTTTTGATTAAGTATCCGGCTGATTCTGGCTAAGACCACCGAATTCATCTCGTCGGAGAAGCCGCTGGAGGTGGCCCCGGGCGGGCAAAGCAATTCGATGTCGCTTATCTCGACCCCGGCCTCCTCGTAGGCCTCCCTTTCGGCCGCCTCAAATTCATCCTCGTCCTCCGGATCCAATAATCCGGCCGGGACCGAAGTCATGTAATCGCCCATCGGGGGTCGGAACTGACGGGTCATCATGATGCTGATTTCCTTGCTTTCCGGATCCTCGTAGTAGAGGGCCATTAGGACGCCGCTGGGCCTGGAGTAATCGTGGGTTTTGGCCAATAGCTCGTCTTTGCTGTTCCGGCTGGCCATGAAGTAGCGGTAGGGCTTTATCTTCATGTCATCGCCGATGACCTCATAGACCAAAGTGTAGAAATTCAAAAAGGGGTGGTCAGTCTCCTGAATGACGTCTTTCAATAACCATTCCATGCCTTGGATTATAAATGTTTTCACCTACGCGCGCACGAACATTGACCTAGTTAACGAAACTAGATATATTATTGGCGAATTAGATAGGAGCACATCTCATGAAAATCGCATTGAGCGCCGAAGATACCGTCGATTTAACCCCAGAATATCTGACCAAATGGGGCATCCATACCTGCCATTTCCACGTCGAGAAGGGCGGGGAGCAGTTTAGGGGTGACCAGATCACCAATGAGGAATGCTGGGAGTACACCAACCAGACTGGCAACCTCTGCCATACCTCGGCCGTCAACATCGATGAATGCGCCAAGCACTTCGCCGAATTGAAGAAGACCTACGACAAGATCATCCACATCACCATCTCCTCCGGCATCTCCTCCGGCTATCCCAACGCCGTGGCCGCCGCGAATGGGGACCCCGATATCTATGTCGTCGATAGTCGCTTCACCTCCGGCAAGATCGCCATGCTCCTCCTATATGCCAAGGAGCTCATCGCCCAGGGCAAGAGCTTCGAGGAGATCTGCAAAGCGGTGGAGGAGAGGAAAGCCCACACCGAGGGCAGCTTCCTCATCGATACCCTCTTCTTCCTCTATAAGGGTGGCAGGTGCTCCAAGCTGGCCGCCTTCGGGGCCAATGTGCTCAAGCTCCACCCCGTCATCCTCGCCGATGATGAAGGCAAGTTCACAACCGGGAAGAAGTATCGCGGCAAGTACCATAAGTGCATGATCGACTACATCAAGGATTTGCTTAAGGACTACCCCAACATCGATAAGAAGATGTGCTTCTTCAATTACGCCTCGGCGACTCCGGAGCTATTGAAGGACGTCGAGAAGACCGCCAAGGATTTCGGCTTCGAGCAGGTCTATCTCTTCAAGGCCAGCCCCATCAATTCCTATCACTCCGGCCCGAATGCCGCCGGCTTCATGTTCTTCTACGACATCTGATTAAAGACTGAATGAGACGCCCCTCACGGGCGTCTTTTTCTTTCCGCAAAAAATATTTGAACAAGGTCTTCACGATTTTTCAAATTATCTTGGTGGACCCGGTGCTTATTTCTAAGATTGCGGCCATCTGTTTGACCTTAGAAAGCAATTTTTATAAATAGTGGAAAACAAGTATAAAAATAGTAGATAACGAATTTGAAAAGATTCGATGGCGGGGTGTTCAAAACCGATTTTCCTTAAAATTGTTACTTTAGCAACCTAGAGAATTTCCATAGTCCAATATTCCGTGGATTCTTGCCGTTCATGGATTGCCAGGTATCTTTGAAATAGCCATCTGGTTTTTTGCTGAACCTAAATCCCAAAGTTCGCACTTTCTATATTTCCTGCTCCCCTGAGCTTTAGCTCAAGATTCGGCTTCTCCTAACATTCTTGGGGACCTTCCTTTATAATAAAGGATTGTAAGAAATCCCCCTCCGCAAAACCTATGAAGAAACTGCTTAAGCCAAGCTTCCTCCCGAAGCTATTGATCATTCTGTTTATGGCGGCCGAACTGGGCCTTTTGATTTATGGCCTGGTGATGTTGGCCAACCTCAGCATCGACCACAACATGCTCTCGATGCTCGTGGTCCTGCTTTTCATCGGTAACCTCATCTCCTCAATCCTCATCATCAATTCATCCTCCCCGGACATCTATCGGCTCACCTGGCTTTTCGTGGTCAACTGCCTGCCGCTCGTCGGCTTGTTCATGTACATTGCCTTTGCCAATAAGCAGACCTCCTCACGCCAGAAAAAGAAGTACGTCCGCCTGTCCAAGCACCTTCAGAATGATGCCACCGACCCCAAGGTGTACGTCCAATTCAAACGGGACTACCTCCCGGCCATCGGCATCAGCGAATACCTCCAATATGCGACCGGAAGTGGGGCGTATGACCATACCTCAGTCGAATATTTCGCCTTGGGTGACGACGCCTTCCCGAAGATGATTGAGGAGCTTAAGAAAGCCAAGCACTACATCTTCATGGAGTATTTCATCTATGAGACCCCCGGCATCTTCTTCGATACCATCCACGAGGTCTTAAAGCAGAAGGCCGCCGAAGGGGTCGACGTCAGGCTGATCTATGATGACATGGGCTGCCTAGGCACTTTGCCATACCGTTACTCCGAGACTTTGGAGAAGGAGGGCATCAAGGCCGCGGTCTTCGAACCATTCAAACCCTTCCTCGACGTCAGGCTCAATAACCGCGACCACCGTAAGATTTTGGTAATCGACGGCCACACCGCCTTCTCGGGTGGCATCAACATCGCCGACGAATACATCAACGTCAAGCAGCGCTTTGGCCACTGGAAGGACAACGCCATCATGCTCCGCGGGAAGGCCGTCTTCTCCTTCACCATGATGTTCCTCTCCAACTGGATGGCCATCAAAAACCTCACCGGCGTCATCGATAGGCAGGCCTATTCGGTCGAGCGTTTCATCGATGAGATCGGCGGAATGCCGAAAGGGGAGGGCTACATCCAGCCCTATGGCGACCTCCCGTACGACTCCGAGGCGGTCGGGGAATCCGTCTACATCCAAATGCTCAATAAGGCCAACGAGTACTGCTATATCGTCACGCCCTATCTAGTCATCACCAAGGAGATGCAAAACGCCATCACCCGAGCGGCCCACCGCGGGGTGAAGGTATGCCTATTGACCCCGCATATCCCCGATAAGAACGGCGTTTTCCATCTATCTCGTTCCTTCTATGGACCCTTAATCGACTCTGGGGTCAAGGTTTACGAATACACCCCCGGCTTCGTCCATGAGAAGGTCTTCATCGTCGATGATAAGATGGCCACCGTCGGTACCATCAACCTAGATTATCGTTCCCTCTATCTCCATTTGGAGTGCGGGACCTTTATTGCCCTCAACTCGGTCATCGCCGACATGAAGGCCGATTTCGAGGAGAGCATCTCCAAGAGCCAGCTCATCACCGCTGAGCGCTGGCGGAGGTGGCATCAGAGGAACTTCGCCTACTGGGGCATCCTCCGGATCGCCGCCCCCTTCCTATAATCTGGCATGAATCCCATCAAAAAGTTTTGCTATCGGATTTATCAGAAGACCATGCATTTGGCCTCCTATCTTTTGAATTTCAATCCGCCGGAGATCCTCCAAGGCGAGGATGCTTTGGGGAAGCAATTGAAGGATAAGCTCGATTCCCTCGGCTACCATCGCCCCCTTTTGATCATCACCCCCTCGATGCTTAGACGCGGCGCCCACGCCAAACTCGAGGAGGCCCATATCGATTTCATCCCCTTCGACAAAGTCGAACCCAACGCGCCATTCCGCCTCGTCTATGAGGCCAAGAAGGCTTATCTCGACAATAAATGCGACTGCCTCATCGCCTTGGGCGGCGGCTCGGCCATCGATATCGCCAAAGCGGCCGGGGCCTTAATCTCCAATCCCAAGATGGACCTATATGGATTAAAGGGCGTTTTGAAAGTTCGTAAGAAACCCCCGTATATGATCGCGGTCCCCACGACGGCCGGAAGCGGCTCCGAGGCCACGGTGGCCGCGGTGGTTATGAATGAGGAAAACCACGATAAATTCGCGATAAACGACCCAAAGCTTATCCCCGATCTGGCCATATTGGATGGGGAACTATTAATCAGCCTCCCTCCCCATATCATCTCGACCACCGGGATGGACGCCCTGACCCATGCGGTCGAGGCCTATATCGGCCATTCCAACACCAAGCGGACCAAGCATTCCGCCGAAGGGGCCGTGATGCTCATCCGCGATTACCTCTACCGTTTCTATCTTGACCCCAACGACAAGGAAGCCAGGGATGGCATGCAACGCGCCTCCTTCCTAGCCGGGGTGGCCTTCACCCGGGCCTATGTCGGCTATGTCCACGCCCTCGCCCATGCCTTGGGCGGCCAATATGGGGTGGCCCATGGTTATGCCAACGCGGTGCTATTGCCCCAGGTGCTAAGAAGCTATGGCAAGAAAGCCCATCGGAAGTTGGCAAAGCTATCCGATCTATTGGGGCTAACCGAGAAAGGGGAGAGCCAGGCCAGGAAGGCCGAGGCTTTCATAAGTTGGAACGACGAATTGAATAAATCGATGGAAATCCCCGATAAATTCGGCGGATTGATCAAAGAAGAGGACATCATTCCCTTAGCCAAGCACGCCGAGAAGGAGGGTAATCCCCTCTACCCGGTCCCACGCATTATGGACCATAATGATTTGGCCAAGATCCTTCGGGGGGTCAACTGATGAAGATAAGAAAAGAGAACGTCGCGGGTGCCAATTACTTTACCCTCGCCAATGAGTGTGGGCTGGAAGTGACCCTCTGCGATTATGGCGCCGCGGTTTATGAGATCCGCTACGACGGCCATCCCATGAGTGTCGGACCCCTCGATAAAAAGACCTTTCTCCATTGCGATTACTACGGCAAAACAGTCGGCCGCCTCTCCGGGAGGGTGAAGCAGGGGAAGCTATCCTTCAACGGCAAGGTGTATCAGATGCCCCAAAACGAGGGCGACACCTGCCTCCATTCCGGCCCCGGATGCCTATCGTTCCAGCATTTTGAAAGCGAACTGACCGATAAGGGGATTCTTTTCTCCTATTTTTCCATCGGAGGTGAATCCGGTTTGCCCGGGAACGTCCACGTCAAGGTCATCTACGAGTTGGAGCCGAATGAGCCCGTCTTCTCGATGCGTTATGAATGTCAAAGCGACATCGATACCCCGATTGGCTTGCTAAATCACAATTACTATAACCTCGGCGGGGAACCGAC
Source organism: Bacillota bacterium (assembly GCA_030537155.1). Taxonomy (GTDB): domain Bacteria; phylum Bacillota_I; class Bacilli_A; order RFN20; family CAG-826; genus Alloenteromonas. Next base: position 102,227 of record JAUNOH010000003.1, on the reverse strand, counting down.
CATCCTTGAGCACACCCTCCAAATCGATGCCTCGAAGGTGGCCACCCTCGATGATGAGATGGTGCCCGTCGGCTTTGAAAATGTCGATGACATCACCGATTTTAGAAAACCAAAACTCATTGGGAGAGATGTACGTAACCCCGTTTTGATTAACCACCGGGTCAATGGGTATGACCATATCTACCTCCTAGACGGCAAGCCCGGCAAGGCTATCCTCGAGGGGCCCGAATACGGCCTCGAGGCCATAAGCGAAGCCCCTTGCCTAGTTTGCTATAGCACCAACTACCCCCTCCCGAGTCTGAAGATGAATAACGGCCAGATGAACCGCATGTACTCGGGATTGACCCTCGAATTCGGCGAGCTGCCGAATACCTATGCCCTTTGCTCGGCTAAAGACGGATTCTCGCGGAGCACGCACCTCCGCTTTTATAAGAAAGATAGGAGAGAATGAGATGATTGGAAAAAGTGTCGAGGAGCTTATCGCCTACGCCAAGCTCCACCTGCAGCTGGATGAGGAGGACGCCACCTATAAGCGGAACCTCCTGCTGAAGTATTTCGAGTTGGACGAACCCTACTATGGCGAAGTCGATACCGAAAAGCTTCAGGGCATGAGGGTGCCCGACGAATTGATTGCCCCCGTCAGGGAATATCTGGAGAAGGAGAAGGGATTAGATCCCATCACGGCCGAGCTTGAGATCGGCTGGATTATGGGGTTATTGACCCCGCTCCCGAGCCAGGTCAACCAATGCTTCGACTCGCTATATGAGGTCTCGCCCAAGACGGCGACCGATTATCTATACGACCTCTCGATCAAGAATAACTACGTCGCCAAGACCCAGATCGAGAAAAACATGCTCTGGACCGCCGAATACGATGATGGTCCCGAACTGGAGATATCCATCAACCTCTCCAAGCCGGAGAAGTCGAATAAGGACATCGCCAAGCTTTTAAGCGTCAAATCAACCAGCTACCCCAAATGCATGCTCTGCCACGAGAATCTCGGCTTTGCCGGGAACGCCAAGAAGCCGGCCCGCGAGAACATCCGCTTCATCCCCCTTAACCTGAATGGGGAGAAGTGGTTCATGCAGTATTCGCCATATGGCTATTACCCGGAGCATATGATCCTCTTCTATGAGAAGCACGAGAAGATGGAGATCAATAGGAGGATCATCGGCAAACTCTTCGATTTCGTCGATCTATTCCCGCATTATTTCATCGGCTCGAACGCCGATCTGCCCATCGTGGGCGGCTCGATCCTCGACCATGAGCACTTCCAGGGCGGGGGACATGAGATGCCTCTTATGAAGGCCCCAATCCGCGAGAAGATCTACGAGAAAGAGGGATGCACCCTCTCCATCTTGGATTTCTACAACACGGTCGTGAGGATCGATGGCAAGGATAGGGGAAGCGTCCTCGACCTAGCCGATAAAATCCTCACCAAGTGGCGTTCCCACGACGACCCCAAGCACATGATCATCGCCAAAGACGAAGCCGGGGAGCATAACACCATCACCCCGATACTCCAGAAGAAGGAAGGGGCCTATCGATTATTCCTCATCCTCAGGAACAACCGGGTCAACGAACAATACCCCGACGGCATCTTCCACGCCCATAAGGAATACCACCCCATCAAATCCGAGGGCATCGGCCTCATCGAGGCGGCCGGATTATTCATCCTCCCGGCCCGTCTGAAGAGGCAGGGGGCCTTAGTCGATGAAGTGGTGGATGGAAAGAAGGAATTCGAGGATGTCCTCAAGGAATACCCCGATATGGAGATATTCCGCCCCATAATCGCCGAATTGAAGGAAAAAGGCGGCCACATCAAAGGCTATATCAACGAGGTTTGCCGTGGGATCCTCGGCAACGTCGCCGTCTATAAAAACGATAAGGAAGGGCAGGATGGACTCCGCGCCTTCCTGAATGGAGTCATCAATGAGTAATAAAGCCATCGAACTGTTCAAAAAGAGCTATCCCAATGAGGAGCCCATCCTCATGAAGAGCCACGGGAGGCTCGAGATCATCGGCAACCACACCGACCACAACCACGGCCTCTGCCTGGTGGCCGGGGCCTCGATGGGCATCTCCTGCGCCTTCTTACCCAATGAGGGCGATAAGATTACCCTCTCCTCCGAGGGCTATCCCGACATCAAAATCAGGATAAATGACCTAAAAAAGCGGAAGAGCGAGCTCGGTAAATCCATCGGATTGGTCCGCGGTGTCCTCTTCAAGATGCAGGAATTGGGCTATAAGATCGGTGGCTTCCATGGGGCCATGGATAGCGACATCTTCCCCGGGGCCGGGGTCTCCAGCTCGGCCTGCTATGAATCGCTGATCGTCGGCATCGTCTCCCATTTATATAACGAGGATAGAGTCTCCTCTTTGGATATGGCCAAAATCGGCCAGTTCTCCGAGCGGGAGTATTTCGGGAAGCCCTGTGGGCTTCTGGATCAGGTCGGCACCTCCTTCGGGGGCATCGACTTCCTCGATTTCTCCTCCCTGGATGAGCCCACCATCGAGCCGATGAAGTGGAATTTCCCCCTTTCCATCGTCCTCATCAACTCCGGCGGCAGCCACGCCAAACTAACCCCCCTCTACGCCTCGATTCCCGCGGATATGTTCGCGGTGGCCAACCACTTCGGCAAGGAATACCTCCGCTTGGTCGATGAGGAGGAGTTCTACGCCTCCGAATCCAAGATTAAGGAGGATAAGTCGCTCTCCAGGCTCGCCAGGAAGAGGGCCGAGCACTTCTTCGAGGAGAATAAGCGCGTCCTCAAGGCCCGTGATGCCGTGAAGAGTAACGACGTCGAGGCCTTCCTCTCCCTGATTAAGGAGAGTCAGGAGTCGAGCTGCGAGAAGCTTAGGAACACCATGGTCCCCGGGCATTACGAGGGGAGCCCCCAGAAGGCGGTCGACGTGGCCAATGCCTTCATCGGCAAAGGCGCCTGCCGCATCATGGGCGGGGGCTTCGCCGGGAGCATCATCGCCTTCGTCTACCCGGAGGATAAAGAATATTTCATGGCCGCCATGCGGCATTATTACGGGGATGGCTCGGTCGTCGAGGTCCATATCCCCGACGGGGGGCCTAGCCTCGGCGAATAGCCCATGCTCGAGGTCGGCTTCGTCACAACCCAGTACATAATTTTCACCGTCTTATCGGCTCTTTTGATCGCGGCTATCTCGATAATTGCCAGTAGGATGAGCCGGGAGAGGGCCTTTTCCTTCACGATGGGGATCGCCATCGCCAACTTCGCCCTTCACTTTGTGAAGATCTTCCTCTATCTGGACGATATGCCGGGGGCCATCAGGCACTTATTGCCGGAGAACCTCTGCGCCCTCTCGATCCTGATCGCCCCCTTCGTCATCAAGTGGGGCCGGGGGAGGATGAAGGATTATTTCGTCTTGCTTTCCATCGTCGGCGGGGTGGCGGCTTTGATCATCCCGACCACGCCGAGCGAGCTCTCGCGCGGATTGGCCAATGGGAGCACGACCTATAGCCTGGCCTATTGCTGGCTGGAGAGCATCCGTTACTACATCTGCCATATCCTGTTGGCCGCCAACGGGGTCATGATGCTGACCTCCGGGATTTATCGGCCGGATTATCGCCGTTCCTGGAGCTTGCCCATCTATTTCACGGCTGCCCTCTGCATCATCGCCCTCTCCGAGCTATTCGGGGGGTTGCTAGGCTGGTATGGGGAGTATGAGGAGGTATACGAGCTATTCAGCTCCACCTGGGCCGGGAACCCGGCCTTCGCCTATGGCATCCGCGGGGACATACCCGCCATCCAATGGGCCCAGTACCTGATCCCCAATTTCCTCAAATACACGTTGCCGAATGGCGAATTGGCCTACGTCCCGGGGCTATGGGCCCTGGTGCCGGCTTATCTATTCGCCTATCCGATTTATTTCCTATTGATCATGCCCTTCGAATTCCCCCACCTGAAGGGCGATTTGCTCGCCTATAAGGAAAGCAGGCGCGCTAAAATAGGAAGCGGTGGGGACGACTCCAACAAGAAAGGGGATTAAGCGTTATGATCGATCAATCGCTAAAAAGCCGGAAGGCCGGCATCTTACTGCCGGTGGCTAGCCTCCCGTCCAACTATGGGATCGGCGACTTCGGCAAGAAGGCCTACGAGTTCGTGGATTTGCTCCATGAGGGTGGCTTTTCCCTCTGGCAGATATTGCCCCTTAACCCTCTGGGTTATGGCCACTCGCCCTATCAGCCTTTCTCCAGCTTCGCCTTTGACGAGCTATACATCGATTTGGAGGAGCTGCACAGGCAGGGCTACATCAAAAAGCTGCCCCGCAAGAAGAGAAACGGGGAGAAGATCGAATACGAGAAGCTCCGCGAATTCAAAAAACCCTACCTCGAGGAGGCCTTCGATAACTTCCTCTCCGCCCATCCGAAGGGTTTATCCAACTTCGAGAAGACCCACCCTTGGGTGGCCGATTACTCGGTTTTCAAGCTCTTTAAGGACAGCGAGGGCGGCATCGCCTGGGAGAGCTGGCCCGATTGGAAGAGGAATTGGATCTACACCCGCCCGAAGCTGACCCCCGAACTGGAGAGGGGGCGCCTCTACCAGCTGTTCCTCCAGAAGACCCTTTACGAGCAGTGGGGGAAACTCCATAAATACGCGAATAAGAAAGGCCTCAAGATCATCGGGGACGTCCCATTCTACGTGGGTTATGACTCCTGCGACGTCTGGGCCAATCAGGAATATTTCCTCTTAGACCCCGAGAGCAAGCAACCGAGCTTCATCGCCGGGGTACCGCCCGATTATTTCTCGGCGACCGGGCAACGCTGGGGCAACCCAATCTATGATTGGAACCGTCTGGAGAAGGATGGCTTCTCCTTCCTTCTAAAGCGCATCCAGGGCAATGCCGCGATATATGACATCATCCGCCTCGACCACTTCCGGGCCTTCGACACCTATTGGAAGGTGCCATCCTCCTGCCCGACGGCCATGGAGGGCGAATGGATCGAGGCCCCCGGGTATCTCTTCTTCGACAAGCTATTGGGCGAAAACCCCGATATCTCCATCATCGCCGAGGATCTGGGCTCTTTAAGGCCTGAGGTGCTTTCCCTCCGCGACCATTACCATTTCCCCGGCATGAACGTCATCGAGTTCACCTTCGACGACTGCGAGCTTTCCGGGAAGAAGGAGGAGTGGGACCGCGAGAACCTCGTCTGTTATCTAGGCACCCACGATAACGACACCATCAAGGGTTATCTGAAAAGCCTCGAGAAAGACCACCGGAAGAAGTGGGTCAAGGCTTTGCAGAGCCTAAATATCCCGACCAAGCCCCTTCCCTGGGCCATGGTCGAATACGCCATGCGGATGAAATGCCGCTACGCCGTCTTGTCGATGCAGGACGTCTTGGGTCTCGATTCTTATTCCCGCCTCAATAAACCCGGCATCATCGACGATATCAACTGGAGCTGGAAGATGAAGAATTTCTCCTCATTTGAGGAGATACTCCCCAGCCTCGCCTCCCTCATCAGGAACACCGAACGCCGTTAAAGATGAAGAAGATTGGACTCATTTCTTTAGGCTGCGCCAAAAACCTCGTCGACTCCGAGATGATTTTGGCGATGTTTGATAAAGGCAAATACCAGATCACCGACCACCCAGAGGAGGCGGATTTGATCATCGTCAACACCTGTGGTTTCATCGCCTCGGCCAAGCAGGAATCGATCGAGACCATCCTCGAGATGAGCCAGCATAAGGCCAAGATCGCGGTGGTGGGCTGCCTGGCGGAGCGTTATTACGATGAGCTCAAAAAGAGCTTGCCCGAGGCCGATTTGATCTGCCCGATAGCCAATTACGGGGGACTCCCGAAGGCCTTATCCGAGCTATTGGATGAGGATAGCTCCTCAATCAAGGAACTCGATCCCCTCGATAGGGTGCTCTCCACCCCCTCATTCTCGGCTTATCTCCGCATTTCGGAGGGGTGCGACAATTTCTGCTCCTTCTGCGCCATCCCCTTTATAAGGGGACGCTTCAAAAGCCGGCCCTATGAGGAGATATTAAAGGAGGCCAAAGCCCTCAAAGAGAAAGGCATCAAGGAGATATCCATCGTCAGTCAGGACACCGCCAGCTATGGCAAGGAATTCCCCAATAGGCATCCCGACATCCACGACCTCCTCAAGGAGTTGGATTCGATGGGTTTCTACTCGATCAGGCTCCTGTATCTATATCCCGACGAATTGGATGAATCATTCATCGATCTGGTGGCCAATAGCCACTCCATCAAACATTATTTCGATATCCCCATCCAGTGCGCCTCCGACCATCTCCTGAGGCGGATGAACCGCCACGGGAGCAAGAAACAGATGGAGGATCTATTCTCCCTTATTAGGGAGAAATGCCCCGACGCCATACTGAGGACGACCCTCATCTCCGGCTTCCCCGGCGAGAATGAGGAAGACCAAAGGGAAACCATCGAATTCCTCAATAAAGTCAGATTTGACCACCTCGGGGTCTTCGCCTACTCGAAAGAGGAGGGGACCGCGGCCGCGAGGATGAAGGAGCAGCTCCCGGAGGAAGTTAAAAACGCCAGGCGCGACGAGCTGATGTCGCTTCAGAGGAAGATATCCTACGCCAATAATAAATCCCACATCGGCGAAGTGATGGAGGGGTTGGTAATCGGGAGGGAGAAGGAGAACGAATACCTCCTCCGTTCCAGCTGGAATGCCCCCGATGGGATCGACGGCAATATCTATTTCGCCTCCACGCGCGAACTCCATAACGGGGACATCGTAAAAGTTAAGATAACTTCGGCCTTCGTCTATGATTTGCGGGGGGTCGAGGAAAGCCAATAATTCCTTATTGATGAAGCAAAACAGGATGGCTATAATCTTCTAGCCGAAGGGTTTGTAGCGAGCCCTGAAGCAACGCCCCCTTAGTTCAGCGGCAGAACGGGACAATGGTAATGTCCAGATGGTGGTTCAATTCCGCCAGGGGGCACCACACCCAGTATTTATCGAATAAATTCGGGAAAGTGTGCGCAAAACGTGCGGAAAACGTGCGAAGTCGTTAAATTAAGAACTCAAATCAATCCCCATCTCGGGGATTTTTTATTGTTTAATTTTGGCCGCTTTTGATTTAAGTTCTTCTCTTTTGTTCAAATAGGAACGCTGATGGAAGCGCCAGAAAAAAAGCAAAATGTGTTTCCTGCGGTTGTGGTGGTGCTCTATTAGTTAAAATTCTACTGATAGTAGAGAGATTTGATTGGAATTTACCTTATAATTTCCTAAAAGGAAGTTTTGCTATGAGAATCGCTTTATCCGCCGAAACCACCATCGACTTCACCAAGGAATTGGTCGAGCAATACCACGTCTACGTCGCCAAACCGAAGATCAACGTCGCCGGTGAGGAGGTGTGGGACGGAACCTACACCAACGAGGAGATTTACGAGACCGTCGAGAAGACCGGCAAACTCCCCAAGACCAGCGCCGTCAACGAGTACATGTTCGAGGAGCACTTCAAGAAGATCTTCGACGACGGCTATGACGCCGTCATCCATTTCTCGCTCTCCAAGACGATGTCCAGCTCCTTCCAAAACGCCACAAACGTGGCGGCTAGGCTATATCCCGGCAAGGTGTTCGTCATCGACTCGATGACCCTCTCGACCGCCATCGGGTTGGAGCTGATGTACGCCGATAAATTGATCAAAAGCGGCCTCGAGGATCCCGAGGAGATCGCCAAGAAGGTACTCGCCAGGGTTCCCTATTCCCAGGCCTCCTTCGTCGTCTCCAGGGTCGACTACCTCTATAAGGGTGGCCGTTGCTCGGCCATGTCGGCCTTCTTCGGGAGCCTATTGAAGATCCGCCCCCAGATCATAGTCAAAAATGGGGTGATGGTGGCTGGAAAGAAGTACCGCGGCCCCATCGAGAAGGTGACGATGGATTACGTCGAGGATACCCTCGCCCAGTTCACCAACAAGGACCCGGAGCACATCTTTATCACCTATTCCTCCAATACACCAGAGGCCCACAAGATCGCCGATAAGGTCCAGGAGCGCCTCGAGAAGGAGAACTTCTTCAAGAACATCCACCAGACCATCGCCGGCGGGACCGTCGGCTGCCATTGCGGACCCTATACCTTAGGTATTTTGTTTTTCAACGACGGACCCCACGAGTAAAATATACTCATGAAGAAGTCGTTATTAGTTCTACCCACCCTTTCGTTGGCGCTGCTTTCTTGTTCCGGCGGCGCCCCTTTGACCGTCGGCGATTATACGGTCAATCTCTCGATATTCTCGGCCGAGAAGCAGGATGTAACCATCATGCAGCTCACCGACATCCACTGGAACATGGCCACCGATCTGGATAAGCAGATCCTCTACCTCGAGACCCTCGTCTCCAAAGGCAACCCCGACATCATCATGCTGACGGGCGATTGCTGCCTGGTGGCCAATACGGATAATTGGACCTCCCTCTTCCAGACGATGGATTCCCTCAAAAAGAATGATGGCACCCACATCTATTGGGGCGTCGTCTGGGGCAACCACGACCGGACTGGCCTATATGCCCCCAACTATCCGAGCGATCTAGCCTCCTCCTACTCAAACGCCTATTACGAATATACGAAGCAAAACACCGATCATTACGGTATTTTCGCTGATCCCGACGACGATATTCAGGGACGTAGCAATTACGTGGTCAACCTCTTAGACGAGGAGGGATCCATCGCTTGGCAGCTCTGGGGCTTAGACTCCAACACCGACTATTACCTCGGCTCCCATTATTCCTACGACATCATCCACGAGGATCAAATCGAATGGTTCGAGGATGCAGCCGCCGAGACCAGAAACGGCGGATCCAACATCCCCGGCTTGGCCTTTATCCATATCCCCCTTCTCCAGACCGCGATGGCCTATCAAAGCGTTTTGGATGGCGAAAGCCTCGCCCATGGAGGCGAACTCCGGGAAACCCCGAATGAGCAGCATCCCCTCTATGGCCAGCTATCCCCCGAGGCCTGCGCCAGCTACTCCGGCTATAAGGAAAGCGGCTTCTATGACGCGGCCAAGGAAAATGGGGTGGTGGGCATCTTCTATGGCCACGACCACATCAACGACTTCTGGGCTGACTATAACGATGTCTTACTGGCCTATGGCACCAAAACCGGAAGTGAGCTCTACTATCAAACCGGTCTGATGGGGGCCTCGATGATGAGGATCCATGCGGATGGGAGCTTTGATTTCTCCTCCCGCCCCGCCGTCTCTTCTTGGCAGGATGATGGCCCGGATTACCAGCAGATTTTATTGGGATATGAGGATTTGGGATTATGAAGGCCTTCATTAGTAAAATTTCGCCCCTCAAAGTTGGGCTGGTGGCCTTCTCGATCGGGGCCGGCATCTTCACCTACATGCTTTTCATGATGTTCCTAAATGACTATGGGAGCTATGACTCGGCGGTGGGGGGCCGCTTTGGGCAATTCATCGTCAACGCGCCCTTCTATTTCAACGTGGTGGTCTGGATATACGCCGTCTTCGCCATCCATAACATCCTTTACGCGACGAGCTATCAAAAAAGCAAAAAAGCCTACATGGGCAATGGCTTATCCTTCGCCATCCTCGGCTTTTTGGAGGTTTTGCTTTCCGTCGTCTATCTATTTAACGGCACCTATTCCCGCATCGGGGGCCGCATCAACGTCATCTACCCGGTCGATTTGATCATCTATGGCCTCTTCTTCGCCTTCTTTGGCTGCTTCCTCTACTTTTATGGGCAGAGGTTCCTAAAGGAAAAGGAATCCTATCCCCAGAAGAGCCTTAAGACGGTCCGCCTCCGTCCGGGCCGGGCCTTCGCTCGGGGCTTTTACCTCGTCATCGCCCTCTATATGCTCGGCGGCTTATGCTTTAGCTTCATCACCTTCGACACCTCATTCGACCATTTCGCTGGGATGCTCGGCGTCTATCTAGCCATGGCTTTGCCATGGGCGGCTTTGATACTCTACGAATTCTTCTACCGGAGTGAACCCGATTGGGAGAAGAGAAAAAGGAAGCAGTGGATATACTCCACCATCATCCTCGGGAGCGGCTTATTGCTATTCGCCTGGATAATGATCGCCGAGGCGGCTGACCCCAATTTCCTCACCGAAAGCGGCAGCGCCCTCTTCCCCCTCGACCACATGCTGATGGAATCGTATGCCTTCGGTCCCTTCTTTGCCCTCTTCCCGAGCCTATTGGGATCGCTTATATCCCTCGGCAAACTGACCTACGCCCACTTCCGGCACAAATGATTCACCATCATTGCAAAGCAATCCGCGGGCGTGTAATATGTCGTTGCTGAAATCCCGTCGCGGTTCAGCGTAAGTCCAAATCCTAGGAGTGGCCTTAGATGCCGCTCTTTCTTTTATGGGAGGATGCATGAACGAAGAAAGCAAAGTGAAATCACTGATCGAGGCCCCTTTATCCGAACTCGGATATTCGGTGGTATCCGTCATCTACCATCCCAATTCCAAGGATGGGCCCAAGCTGGAGGTGACCATCGATAGGGATGAGCCGATAAGCCTCAACCAGATCGTCGAGGTCAGCGAGAAGATATCCGCCATCCTCGATGAGGACGACCCCTTCCCCGGGGCCTATACCCTGGATGTCTCAAGCCTGGGGGCCGAGAAGCCGGTGGCGGTGGATAAGCTACCTAGCTACATCGGAAGCTACCTAAACCTCCATCTCTCCCACCCATATAAGGGCGAGAACATACTGGAGGGCGAGCTAGTCGCCATAAAAGATGGGACGTTGACCCTGAAGCTCAAGCTGAAGGGAAGGGCCAAAGACATCGAGATCCCGCTTAAGGACGTGGATCGGGCGAGGTTGGCCATCAAATTCTGATAAACAAAAATTCAATAAAGGAAAAGGAAGTAAAACAATGGATGTTAATGCCAAGGCCCTGAACGAGGGCTTACAGGAAGTGGCGGATGCCAAAGGCATCGAGAAGGAAGACGTCGTCGAGGCCCTCCAGGAGGCCATCACCAAGGCCTATATCAAATATTTAGGTGGCGGAGACGATGCCGTGGTCACCTGCAGCATCGATACCGAGAAGGGCAAGATCAGCCTCGCCCAGATCAAGCGCGTCGTCAAAGACGTCGAGGACGATTACCTCGAGATCGCGGTTGAGGACGCCAATGCCGGATTGAAGAAAGCCAAATACAACGTCGGCGACGACTTCGCCATCGAGGCCCCGGTCGCCGAATTATCGAAATTGTTCGCCATGTCGACGAAGAATTTCCTCCGCGCCAAAATCTCCGAGCGCGAAAAGAGCGCCCTCTACGAGAAATATAAGGACCGCATCGGCGAATTGATCACCGGCACCGTCGAGAAGAGCGATGACCGCTCCATCTCCGTCAACATCGGCCGCACCACCGTCGAATTGGATCGCCGCGCCCTAATCGGCGATGAGACCTATAAGATCGGCGATACCATCAAGGTTTACCTCCAGGAGGTTAAGCCGAGCAAAGCCGAGGAGGGCAAGCCCACCCGCGGACCCCTCATCGAGGCCACCCGCTCCAGCGAGGGCTTCCTAAAGCGCATCTTCGAGCAGGAGATCTCCGAGGTCTACCAGGGCTCGGTCGTCATCAAGAAGATCGCCCGTGAGGCCGGCATCCGCAGCAAAGTCGCCGTCTACTCCACCAACGAGGACGTCGATGCCACCGGCGCCTGCATCGGCGCGGGCGGCGTCCGCATCCAGAAAGTCGTCTCCTGCCTTGGCAATGGCAAAGACAAGGAAAAGATCGACGTCATCAACTATTCCGAGGAACCCGCCGTCTTCATCATGGAGGCCCTCCGCCCGGCCACCGTCTTGGGCGTCGCCCTCTATGAGAGGGAAAGTGAGAACGAGAACCCCAAGGCCTTAGCCGTCATCAAGGACGGCCAGCTTTCCATCGCCATCGGCAGGAAAGCCGCCAACGCCAGGCTGGCCAGCAAGATCACCGGCTACTCCATCGACATCAAGGAGGAGAGCCAGGCCAAAGCCGACGGCCTCGAATACACCGCCAGCGAGGAGTGGATCGCCAAAGCCGACGCCGCCAAGCGTAACCGCGACAAGGAAGCCTTCCTAGCCAAGACTTACGAAGAGGCCGCCAAGCGCGCCGAAGCCGCCAAGAAGGCCGAGGAAGAAGCCAAACCCGTGGCCCCGAAAGCCACGGCCAAGCCCGAGGATTTCCCCGAGGAGGCCATCAACCCAGCCGCCGCCGCATTGGCCCAGGCCAAGCAAGAGGACGCCCAGAAAGCCGCCCTCGAAGAGGCCCCGAAGAAAGAGGAGCCCGTCGCCCCGCGCCTCGAGAAGGCCGAGGTCAAGACCACCGTCTCCCTCGACGATCTCGAGAAGGAACTCGAGGCCGCCAAGGAGAAGAAGTCCCAACCGGTCAAGGTCAAGAAGCCCCGCAAGATCACCGAGAAGGAAGTCGAGAGGCCGAGCGCCCCGAAATCCGACGAGCACAAGCCCCAGATGGCCGTCTACACCCAAGAGGAGCTGGACGCCATCGCCGAGGAGGATGCCGAGAAGGATTCCTACGACTACGAGGACGAGGAGATCGACTACGAGGACTACGATCAATACTATGACGACGACGAGGGAGGCCGCCGTTAATCGTGCAGGTAGAAAATACCCGCATGGACATCCTCTCTCGGAAGTCCTATCCGAAAGATAGGCTCTTCCGTTTCGTCGTGGTGGGGGAGACCCCGGTACTCGATGAAAAAGGCGATATGCCAGGGAGGGGCATATACCTACTGAAAGATGAGGAAACCCTCGATAAGGCCGAGGCGAAGCTCCTATTGGAGAAGCGCTTCAGGCTCAAGCTCCCTGAGGGTTTCTACGCGGAATTGAGGGCAAAACTATGAACGACAAAAGCCTTCAATTCCTCGGACTGCTCAATCGGGCCGGCAAGCTATTGATAGGGGAGAGCCTCCTCTACAAGATGGATAGGATCGCCATATTGATTCTGGCCGATGATGCCTCCGATAGGAGCCGCAAGACCTACCTCAACAAGGCCAAATCGGCCGAAGTCGCCGTCTTAGGCGGCTATAGCAAAGCCGAACTCGGGGCTTCCCTCGGACTGGGGGAGGTCTCCGCCATCGGATTATTGGATAAAAAAGCCGCCAAGAAATTGGCGGAATCATGGAAAGGAGAATAGGGATGAAGAAAAAAGGCAACAACAACTTCAATAAGCGCGACGACCGCCCGCAGCGCCAATCCAACTTCGAAGGGCACCAGAAGAAACCCGACACCCGGGCCAAGGTCAACGGCGGGGTCTTCGTCTATACCAAACCCGTGACCGTCTCGGAACTATCCGAGGCCATCAATATCCCCGCCTCCGCCATCATCAAGCACCTGTTCATGAATGGGAAGGCCGTCACCCTGAACCAGACCTTAGACGATGATACGATCGGCGAGGTCTGCCTCCAATTCGACTATGACTTCAAGAAGGAGAAATTGGTCGACGCCACCCACTTTGAGGAATTAGAGATCGAGGACGATCCGGCTTCACTCGTCGAGAGGCCGCCGGTAGTCACCATCATGGGCCACGTCGACCATGGTAAGACCACTTTGATCGACGCCATCAGGAATTCCCACATCACCGCCACCGAGGCCGGGGGCATCTCCCAGGCCATCGGTGCCTACCAGAAGGAGGTCAACGGCAAGAAAATCACCTTCATCGACACCCCGGGGCATGCCGCCTTCACGGCCATGCGCGCCCGCGGAGCCTCCGTCACCGACATCGTCGTCTTGGTGGTGGCCGCCGATGATGGCGTCATGCCGCAGACCATCGAGGCCATCGGCCATGCCAAAGCCGCCGGCGTCCCCATCATCGTCGCCATCAATAAGATCGATAAGGACGGGGCCAACCCCAAGCGCGTCAAGGAGGGCTTATTGGCCCACGACGTCATCCTCGAGGAATACGGGGGCGATGTGATGAGCTGCGAGATCTCGGCCAAAAAGGGCATCGGGGTCGACGCATTGCTCGAGATGATCCTCCTCGTCGCCGAGATGAGGGAGTTAAAGGCCAACCCCAACCGTTATGCCTCCGGCACCGTTTTGGAGGCAAACCTCGATAAGGGCGAGGGCCCCAAGGCCACCCTTTTGGTCCAAAATGGCACCCTCCAGGCCACCGATTACGTGGTCGTGGGTGAGATCTATGGCAAAATCCGCCGCATGTCGAATGAGCACCGCCAGATACTGAAGGCCGCCACCCCGGCCACCCCGGTGTCCGTCATCGGCTTATCCGGCGTTCCCCAGGCCGGTGACCGCTTTATGGCCTTCCCGAGTGAGAAGGAAGCCAAAAGCATCGCCGAGGCCCGCGCCCTCGAGAAGAAGGCCGCCAGCCAAAACGCCTCGGCCGCCAGGTCGCTCTCCGACCTCAATAACCTCGTCAACGAGGGATCCGTCACCGACATCAACGTCCTCATCAAAGCCGACACCAACGGCTCCGCCGAGGCCTTAAAGGCCTCCTTGGAGAAGCTATCCACCGATAAAGTCCGGGTCAAGGTCATCTACACGGCCGCCGGCGCCATATCGGATAGCGATATCCTCTTAGCCAGCGCCTCCAACGCCATCATCTACGGCTTCAACGTCCGCCCGGACGCCAGGGTCCGCCAGAAGGCCGATGAGGAGCACGTCGAGATCAGGCTCCACCGAATCATCTATGAACTGCTCGATGAGATGAGCGCCGCCATCAAGGGCGCCGTCAAAATCGAGAAAGTCGAGCAGATCCTCGGTCAGGCCGAAATCCGCCACATCTATAAAATCAGCAAGGTCGGGACCGTGGCCGGGAGCTACGTCATCTCCGGTTTATTGAAAGCCGGCTGCTCGATTCGTTTGCTCCGCGATGGCCTAATCGTCTACGAAGGCAAGCTCGCCTCCTTAAAACGCTTCAAGGATGATGCGAAGGAGGTCAAGGAAGGCTATGAATGCGGCCTCACCATCGAGGGCTATAACGACATCAAGGAAGGCGACATCGTCGAGGGCTACGAGCTCGTCGAGAAGGAGTAAGGATGGCCGAGAGAAACGGACGCATCAAGCACCTGATCGGGAAAAACATCGCCGATATCGTCCAACTGGAGATAAAAAACCCGAAGATCGGGATGGTCTCGGTCAATGAGGTCGAGGTTTATAACGATTATTCCAAGGCCATAGTCTATGTGACCTTCCTCGGGCAGAAATACCCCCATCAGAGGTTATTGGAGCTGAAAAAAAGCGAGGGCTTCGTCAGGAGCAAGCTCGCCAAGCGGCTCGACCTCTACAAAGCCCCCCAGATCGAGTTCGTCTATGACGAATCCTTCGACCGGATGGATAGCCTCGAGAAGGCCCTCCAAAAAGAGGGCGATGACCTCGAGAACGCCAAAAAGGGCGATTCCGACGAATGAAAAAAACGGATGCTTCGCGGCATCCGTTTTCTTTTTTCTATTTAATCGACTTGTAGGTGTATTCACCGAGCTTGCCGTTTTCGAGGGTCTCCTGCTTGTAGTTGCAGTGCCTGGCCACCTCTTTGCCGATGGCCTGATAGACGAATAGGCAGGGGTTCATCTGGCGGGAATATATATACATTATCTGGCGCAAGACCGCCTCGCGGCGCGGTTTGGCGCCCGATAAGACGTCGAGCTGAAGGATATTCACCTGATGGGGGTTCTCGATTTTGATTGAGACGGCCCCGACCGTGCGGCCGTTCCTTAAGATGATGTAGGCCTCGCTCCCGAGGGGGATGGCGTTTAAATCCTTCCGGTGGGCCTCGCGGAGCTCATCGTATTCGAGGACATCCTGGGGGCTGGTGAGGGGGTGGAGGGAGATGGTGTCATCCTCGGCGTTCTGGTATTGGAGGTCGTCGTAGAATAGCTTCGCATGCTTATAATCGGATAGCATCGAGAGGAAGTTCTTCTCGCTTTCGGGGCGGGATTTATAAATCTTCTTAAGCTCTTCCTTGATCTCCTCGCGTTCGGTCTCGCCATCGGCGGGGCAGATGCGGCGGAGCACCGGGATGTGCTCCTCCTTGACCATCTTGGTAATCTCCTTCTCCCCGCATAGTATCAGGGGGCGGATGAAGGTGACGCCGGCCCTCTCAAGAGTCATCTTCGGCTCGAAGGTGGCAATCCTCCCGCCATGGACCATGTTCATGAACAAAGTCTCGATGGCATCGTCTTTATGATGGGCGAAGGCCACTTTGTTGCAGCCGAGTTTCTTGGCCGCGTCGTTGATGCCGGCCTTCTTCATCCTCGAGCAGATGGAGCAGGGGATGTGCTTGCCCTGATCCTGATGGGACAAGAGGATGCCGTAGACGAATTTGTTATCGACGACCTGGAGGGATAATCCGAGTTCGCCGCAGTAACGCTCAACCTTGCTGGAATCGAAGCCATCGAAGCCGAGGTCTAACATGATCGGGAAGATGGTGAAATTCTTCTTGGCGAATTTGCCATAGATCGAGAGGGCCTTCAAAAGGCACATTGAATCCTTGCCCCCGGAGACGCCGAGGGCGATTTTATCCCCATCCTCGATCAACGAGAACTGTTCATCGGCCTTCCGTAAGGCCGCCAATACTTTCCTGATGCTCTGCATGGTTTAAATTATATATAATTTCACCGCATGAATGACGGATTAATTCTCCTGGATAAAGACATCGGCCTAACCAGCCGTAAAGCCGATAATATCATAGCGCACTCCCTTCACCTTAAAAAGGTGGGTCATCTGGGTACCCTGGATCCCTTCGCGAGCGGTCTTTTGGTGATTGCCGTCAATAAGGGGACGAAATTCCTCCCATATCTGGAGGATGGCGAGAAGGAATATGAGGCCACCCTCAAACTGGGATATCATTCCTCGACCGGGGATCCCGATGGGGAAATAACAAAAAGCAACGATCCCATCCCTTCTTTTGACGAGGAGAAAATCAAATCCGTCTTCTTAAAATTCCTTGGGAAGCAGATGCAGCTGGCCCCTTTGACGAGCGCCCATAAAGTCGATGGGGTGGCGATGTATAAATACGCCCATAAAGGAGTGGAGATGGAGAGGAAATCCTATCCGATCGAGATCTTTTCCCTGGAACTAGTTTCCTTCTCTGAGGATGAGATATCCTTCCGGGTCAAAGCCTCGAAAGGGACTTATATCCGCGTCTTGGGCGAGGATATCGCCAAAGAATTGGGATCCGTCGGCTATCTGACCTCCCTCAGGAGAATTAAAATTGGGAAGCTTTCGGTAGAGGACGCGGTTAAATTGGATGTCTTGTCCAGTGAGGACATCATCGACCCGACCCCCCTGATAGATCTACCGCATTATGAATGTGACGAGACCCTATCCAAAAAAGTCATGAACGGGGTATCGATTTATTTGAACAGAGAGGAGGAGAAGCTGCTTCTTATCCATGAGGGAGTGGCCTTGGCCGTCTATAAAAGAAGCGGGGATAAATACGTCTCCGAGAGGGGATTATTCTAATGGGTATCACTATTTTGGAAGGACCCATCAAAGCCGGTAACCCGATAATCTGCCTCGGGGATTTCGACGGGGTCCACCTCGGGCATAAGAAGCTATTGGAATCCGGGGCCAGGCAAAAGGCCGGGGTTTTGCTATTCGATAAAGATCCCGCCTCCTTCCTCCAAAATGGGAAATCGCCCTATGTCCTCACCGGGCTAAAGGATAAGGTCGCCTTGATGGGTAAGATTGGGATCGACGATTTCTACATCATCCCCGTCAACCTTGAATTCTTCGCCCTGAGCCCCGAGGAATTCATAAATAAGTACCTCGTGCTCCTTGGCGTCAAAAAGGTCATCTGCGGCTCCGATTACCGCTTCGGGAGCAAGGCCTCAGGCGGCTTGGAGGAATTGAGAAAACACTTTGCGGTCGAGGAGATCGACTTACTTAATGACGGTGACGAGAAGATCGCCTCGAGGAATATAAAAATCCTCATCGCCAACGGCGATATAAAAAAGGCCAATCGCCTTCTGGGGCATGACTACGTCCTTTCGGGAGTAGTGGCCAAAGGTCTCCATAACGGCCATAAACTCGGCTTCCCGACGATAAATTTGGCTTTGGAGTATGAATATGTCGTCCCTAAATTCGGGGTGTATGCCGGAATCGCCGAAATCGATGGAAAAAGCTTCCGGGCCATGGTCAACGTCGGCGTCAACCCGACCATCGGGAAAAGGGATACCCCATCATTCGAGGCCTATCTCCTCGATTATGAGGGCGAAGACCTATATGGGAAAAAAGTCCATCTCTCCCTCTTTGATAGAGAACGAGACGAGATGAAGTTCGATAGCCTGGAAAAGCTATCGGCCCAATTGGAGAAAGACTTCCTTTGGCGGAAGAGTTTGGATAGATAAAAAAGCGCAGCTCAACGGGCTGCGCTTTATTTTATTTGTTGAGGGCTTCCTTCTCGGCCTTCTTGCGGGCGTCGTATTTCTTACGCTCGGGGGTGGAGAGGATCCTCTTCCTCATGCGGTAGGCACTTGGGGTGATCTCGACCAACTCATCCTCGTTGATGTAGTCGAGGCAGGCATCCAGCGACATCCTCCTCGGGGCCTTTAAGACCTCGGTCTGCTCCTTGGTGGAGGAGCGGATGTTATTCTGGGGCTTCTTCTCGGTGACATTGACCACGAGGTCATTGGGATAGCGGTGCTCACCGACGATCATCCCCTCATAGGTGATGACGCCGGGGGAGATGAACATGGTGCCGTGGTTCTCGATCTTGACGATGGCAAACTCAGTGGATTTGCCGGCCTCTGAGGCCACCAAGACGCCGACCGGACGCTCGCCCACGACTTTATTGAGCTGTGGGCGATATTCCTTAAAGGTGTGGTTGATGATGCCATATCCCTTAGTCAGGGTCAGGAAGTTATTGACGAATCCCAGTAAACCACGGGAGGGGATGACGTAAATCAACCTGGAGACGTCGTTGGCGTCCGTCATGTCGATTAACTGGGCCCCGCGGTTACCCAGGGTTTCCATCACGTCACCTACATACTCGGTGGGGACATCGATTTGAACATCCTCGTAGGGTTCGCATTTGACCCCGTCGATCACCTTGACGATGACCTGGGGTTTCGAGACCTCCAATTCATAGCCTTCGCGGCGCATGGTCTCGATTAAGACGGAGAGGTGGAGTTCACCGCGCCCGGAGACGATCCAGGTCTCGGAATTGGGGAGGCGCTCAAACTTTAAGGAGACGTCCCTTTGGACTTCCTGGTATAACCTTTCCTCGATCAGACGGGCGGTGACGAATTTACCATCCTGCCCACGCATGGGGGAGCTATTGGTGCCAAAGGACATCTGGAGGGTCGGCTCGTCGATGCGGAGTTTCTCCAAGGCCTCGAGGTGGCCGGGGAGGCAGATGGTCTCGCCGACGTTCATCTCGGGGAACCCGGCCATGGCCACGATGTCGCCGGCTCCGACTTTGTCGGTCTCGATGCGCTTGAGGCCATAGAAGGTGTATAGCTTCATGATCTTGAAGTCTTTGGTGGTGCCATCTAGCCTCATGTCGGTGACGGTGTCGCCAACCTTGATGGAGCCTTTCTTGACGGTGCCGATGCCGATACGGCCGACGAAATCGTTATAGTCCAATAGGGCCGGCTGGAACTGGAAGGCGCCATCCGGATCGCATTGGGGCTCGGGGCAGTATTTGATGATGGAATCCAAAATCGGATCCATGGTGTGCTCTTGGCTTTCAAGCTCGGGCGAAAGGCTCGAGGTGCCATTTAAGGCCGAGGCGTAGCAGATTGGGAAATCGAGGAACTCATCGGGGGCGCCCAGCTGGATGAAGAGGTCCAAAACCTCGTCCACGGCTTTTTGAACGTCCGCGTTAGGACGGTCGACTTTGTTGATGACCACGATCGGCTTGATGTGGTTCTCGAGGGCATTCTTCAAGACGAAGCGGGTCTGGGGCATGGTGCCCTCAAAGGCGTCGACTAGAAGCAGGCACCCGTCGACCATGTGCATGATGCGTTCGACCTCGCCGCCGAAGTCGGCGTGCCCCGGGGTGTCGACGATGTTGATTTTATATCCCTTGTAGTTGATGCCGGTGGTCTTGGCGAGGATGGTGATGCCACGCTCTCTCTCGAGGGCGTTGGAGTCCATCATCCTATCCTGGATGGCCTCGTTATCGCGAAAAGTGCCAGACTGGGTTAACAGCTGATTGACCAAGGTGGTTTTCCCATGGTCGACGTGGGCAATGATGGCGATGTTTCTGACGTTCATGGGGATACCTCCGGGCTGAAAAGACTTGAAAATAATAGACTTCCGTTTTCACGCGCGCAACGACCAAACTCCCTAAAGGCCACTATGTGGGGCTTTGAAATCGGTTCCATTTGATTAGTGCGTGGTGAGTACCTCGGAGCCAGTGAGCAACCGACATAGCTGCTGAATTGCGATTTTGCTTTTGCCTCGAAGCGAGTTGGGATATATATTTTTTGCGGTATGGGGGTGGCTTCCGTTCTAAAGAAAATAGCGCCTGTTTTGATAGGCGTTTTGACTTCGCTTGGAGCCTTCATCTTTCTCGTTTGCCTAGCTTTGGGACACTACGAGAAAACGGTTTTGGAAACATCGACGCTTCTATTTGGATTCACCGCGTTACTCTCGCTTGTATATTTCATCGTATTTTATTGGTACGGAGGAGACGGGGGATCCCACAACATCTTCTTAAGTTTGTTAGCCGACATCGTATATTTTCTCCTGGTACTGCTTTCGCTATTTCTCTGCTTTCTTGCGCTAAGCATCGGCAATCTTGACCCAAGTCGGCCCGAATACGCCGGCATCTCCGTTTTTGAGTGGGCTCTTATTTTCACCGCCTTTTGCAATCCCCTGTTGCCGATTGGATACCTATTGGTTCATTTCTTCATCGGCAGGCCGAGACGATTGTTCCCCTTTGTCAATTTGATATTTTACTTAGTGAGCTATTTTCTCAGCCTGGCAATCGCCGCGATTTATCTGAATTCCTCAGGGGGAGGAATAGCCGTGGCGGTGATTTTCTGCTTGCCGCTCATCATCGCTTTGGTCGCGATTCACGTCCGTGAGGCCCCAGTGCCTTTTGCCCTCAGTTTGCACCGCGAGAAACCTCGCAAGCGGGAAAAGAAACAGGATGCCGATTACAGACCCAGCCAAACTGCCGGATCTCTTTTTGAGAGCGAACGCGCCCCCGCTAGCAGTGTCGATTTCGACCTCTCCAGCAATCCAAAAGAACTCTTCCGATTAAAAATCGAAACCGAGTTCATGCGGCGGACAAGATATTTATGCCACAGCTCGTTAATCAGTTTCCCGAACGGCTATTCCCTGCTGGAAATCAATATCAGCTCAAAATGGTGGGGGAAATCCCTAGCTGTGCAGATAACCTATGTGATGGGAATGACGCAATGGGCCAATCCAAACGACGATGTCTCCGCCGTCCAGACCTGTTACCGCGAGAACAGCAAGGTCGAGGATATCCTCTCCGATGTGGTCGATGAGGAACTTGAAAAGACGGGCGGCAGTATTTACGGACTAAGCCTTGGCTTCGACCTCGATCCGAAGTTCAACGCGGAATTGACGCGCATCTGATAAACTGGTTTTTCTTTCGAAGCAACTTTTTGATTAAATTTACCGCCTCCTTAAGGAGAATTTCCTTGAAGGGGTAAATCGTTTCTTATATAGTTATCGACGGACTTGGCTGGGTGCTATCTATCTCCTTAGTTAGCACGTGGTCAACGCCTATTAATTCAAAGGAAAGGAGAAACAACGATGGCTTTATCGAAAGAAGAGACCGCTTCATTGGTCAAGAAGTTCGGCGCCAACGAGAAGGACACCGGCAACGCCCGCGTCCAGATCGCCATCCTCAGCAAGAGGATCAAGGACCTCACCGAGCACTTGAAGAAGAATGGTCAGGACTCGGCCGCCCGCCGCAGCCTCTTCATCTTAGTCGGAAAGCGCCGTGGATTATTGGACTACCTCGCCAAGAACGACAGCGAGGCCTATGCCAAATTGATCGGCGAACTCGGCATCCGCAAATAAGCATTGGAAAAAGGCCGCTCCGTACTGGAGCGGTTTTTTCTATGCCCAGCCATCACTAAAGTGATAAGATAGCCGAGGTATACAAAAGGAAATAGAAAAGAGAATGAAAAAAGTATTCGAAACCGAATTCGCGGGACGCCATCTCCAAGTCGAGACCGGCGAGATCGCGAAACAGGCCGATGGCTCCGTCTTCGTCCGCTTTGGCGACACCGTCGTTTTGGCGACCGCCTGCTGCGCCGACGAGCCCAAAGATGGGGATTTCTTCCCATTGACCGTCAACTATGAGGAAAAGCAGTACGCCGTCGGCAAAATCCCCGGCTCCTTCCTCCGCCGCGAAGGCCGCCCGGGCGAGCACGCCACCTTATCGGCTCGTCTGATCGACCGCCCGATCCGCCCCTTATTCGCGGATGGCTTCCGCAACGAAGTCCAGATCGTCGCCACCGTCATGAGCGTCGACCAGGATAACACCCCCGAAATGACCGGAATGCTCGGCGCCTCCTTGGCCCTCTGCATCTCCGATATCCCCTTCGACGGCCCGGTCGCCGGCGTCTACGTCGGCCGCGTCGACGGGAAATTGATCATCAACCCGAGTGTCGAGGAGCGTGAGCACTCCGACATCGAACTGGCCGTTGCCGGTACCGAAGAGGCCATCATGATGGTCGAGGCCGGCGCCGCAGAGGTCCCCGAAGAGGAGATGCTCGACGCCATCATGTTCGGCCACGAGGCCATCAAGCAGCTCTGCGCCTTCCAGAAATCCATCATCGCCGAAATCGGCAAGCCCAAGCGCGAAATCTCCCTCTATAAGCCCAATCCCGAGATCGTCGCCGACATCAAAGCCCGCATCGGCGAGCGTTTGGTCAAGGCCATCTCCATCTTCGATAAGCTCGAGAGGCAGGATGCCGTCGACGCCCTCAAGAAGGAGATCAACGACGACTACGACAATCGCGAATACGATTCCGAGCGCGACCACAACATGACCATGATGATGGTTCACGGCATCGAGGAATCGATGGTGGCCGACGAAGTCCGCCGCCTCATCATCGAGGAGAAGATCCGTCCCGACGGCCGCAAGGTCGACGAGATCCGTCCTTTGGACGCCCAGGTCGATTTATTGCCCCGCGCCCATGGCTCTGCCATGTTCACCCGCGGCCAGACCCAGGTCATCGGCACCACGACCCTAGGCCCCCTCTCCGACAAGCAGATCATCGACAACCTGACCGGCGAGACCGCCCGCCGCTTCATGCATCACTATAACTTCCCGCCCTTCTCCGTGGGCGAGATCGGCCGCATGGGCAGTCCCGGCCGCCGCGAAATCGGCCATGGTAAGCTCGGTGAGCGCGCCTTAAGCTACGTCCTCCCCTCCGAGGAGGAATTCCCCTATACCATCCGCTGCGTGGCGGATGTGGTGGAGAGCAATGGCTCCTCCAGCCAGGCCTCCATCTGCGCCAACTGCATGTCCTTAATGGCCGCCGGCGTCCCCCTCAAGGGCGTCGTCTCCGGCATCGCCATGGGGTTGATCACCAACGATCCGACCCGTTCCCCTGATAAGGAAAGCAACCATTACACCATCCTCACCGACATCCAGGGCCTTGAAGACCACTTCGGTGACATGGACTTCAAATGCGCCGGCACCGCCAAGGGCATCACCGCCCTCCAGATGGATATCAAGATCCACGGCGTCACCCGCGAGGTGTTAAGCGAAGCTTTGGCCCAGGCTAACAAAGCCAGGACCGAGATCCGCGAGGTCATCGAGAAGTGCATCCCCGAACCCCGCAAGGAAGTCTCCCAGTGGGCTCCCAAGATGGTCACCTTCAAGATCCCGACCGACAAGATCCGCGACGTCATCGGCAAGGGTGGGGAGACCATCCATGGCATCCAGGCCGCCTGCGACAACATCACCATCGACGTGGAGGAGGATGGCACCATCACCCTATACCACTCCGATAAGGCCATCATTGAGCGCGCCAAGCAGATGATCGATGACATCACCAAAGAAGCCAAGATCGGCGAGATCTATGAGGGCACCGTCAACCGCGTTGAGGATTATGGCGCCTTCGTCAACCTCTTCGGCGACACCGACGGCCTCTGCCACGTCTCCCGTCTGGATTGGAAGTACATTGACAATGCCAACGACGTCGTCAAGGTCGGCGACAAACTCAAGGTCGTCGTCATCGGCCTCGAGATGGGCAAGGTCAAGGTCAGCCACCGCGAGTTCCTCGATAAGCCGGAAGGCTACGTCGAGCGCCCCGAGAAGCCGCATAATAGCCACGGCTCCTTCAACGGCAAAGGTGGACGCGACAACAACCGCCGCGGCGGAAACCGCGGGGGCAACAATCGCCACTGATAAAAAATAAAGGGCGGGGTTGATCCCCGTCCTTTTCATTTGCCTTTGACTAGCTTATGCGATTCGAGGATGGCCTCGGATAATTGCTGTTCGCTTAGCCTTCCATCCAATAGCAGGCTCAGCCAGTGGGTCTTGTTCATATGATAGGCCGGCGCGTATCCATCATGATATACGAGCGATTTGATTTTCCCCGGGTCCTGTTTCACTAAAAGCACGGCCACATCGCCATTTTCCTCGTATTCAAGCTTCTTATAGGATACGTTTAATCCGACGGCAAACCACTTGCCGTTTGGCTTGACGCGCCAGACGGGGGTGTAGCTATCCTCCTCGCTGAAGGGATACTCTGGCTTGATCCCCAATAATTTATCTATCAGCTCGATGGCCCCCTTGTGGGGGTCTTCCTTCTCTGGATAGGAGATATATGATTCGGCCATGCCGATTATGGCCTCGGCCTCCTCCTTCATCCTCCCGACGAAATCCCCATGCGGCCTTTTGGAGAGGTAGGGGGCATAAGGTTCCCCGAACTCATCGAGGACGGTGGAGGAGAAATGGCAATCCTTATCCATCTTGACGATCAGGATGAAGCCATCTCCTATATCCTCTTTATAAATATAGGAGTCGCCTTCTTTATGAAAGCCCATCTCGAAGATGGCGTTTAAATCGATTATCGGATCCATTCTGGCAACCTCAATTCGGCGGCTAAACTCTTAAGGGAACTATCGCTTAGCAACTCACGGATATCGCCTTCCTCTCTTACTATCTTATTCTCATAGTGGCGGTGGAGGGCGTTGATCAGGGCGTCGCCATAGCTCTCGCCCCTTTTATCGACGTAGATGCTTGGATCGTACTCGGGAGAGCTCTCCTCATCCATTAATTCCAATAGATGCCTCCGGAGGTAGACAAGTATCGAGGTCTCGATCCAGTAATGGCTTTTCCTAGCCGCCCCCTCAAAGCGTTTTAGGGGGAGGTATAGCTTTAAGCCATCCTCCTCGTTATGCCAGAGGTCGGCGAAGAGGAAATCATAGGTTCCCGCCTTCATTTTTTGGGCGAAGGAAAGCGCGTCCCCTTCGACGATTTTTATCTTTTCCCTATGGGGGAATAGGGGTAGGAGGTTAGCCCGGAAATAGGAGATTATCTTGGGGTCGAATTCGACGATACTCACCTCCTCGACCTCTTTCTTTTCGCTGGCCATGAAGGCGTAGTAGCCAAGCCCAAGTCCATAGGTTATGACCTTTCCGTGGGCCTTATTTATCGCCTTATCCATGGTGGATATCTCGTGGGGGATCAGGCTCATCCAGGTCTTTCCATCCTCGATCAAAGCCGGAAAGGAAAAGCCCTCCGCAAAATAGCCTATCACCGGGGCATCGGCGAAATGATCGTTTGGAAAAAGCAGCCTCTCATCGGATAAAAATAGCTGTTTTGGGAGGTAACTATCCATTAGGAAACTGACCTTGGAATGGGTCGGTTTTACTTTCTTTAAAAGTTGGTAGTAGGGGTTGGAGGAATAATCGCCTTCCTTAAGCAAACGGATATGGTTGAAATAGCCTTTTTCCGAAAGCGAATCCAATAGGGGGATATTCTCCTCGCCGATGGCCTGTTTAAGCCAATCCATGGGCCCGCCTTCATTCTCCTTCCCAAGCATGGGGACATCCGAGTAGAGGTAGGCGTTGAAGATGGCGTCCGCGTATTCGGATTCGTGGCTTTTTTCCAGGGCGGCCTTCAGATATTCATTGGCTTTCCCATCGAGACGAAAAATCATAAGGACATTTTATGCAAAATGATGAAAGTGGGGAGAAAAGTTTTCACAAACCCTAATTCCTGTGTTAAATTGGGGTTGCTTAAAAAGCAATTATTTGGGAGCAATCCTATGAATATACATAAATACCTATACGCGGTTTTGCCGCTTTCATTATTAGCTTTAACTTCCTGCGTCGCCTCCGCCATCGCCCAGGAGCATGAACTCACCAAGGAGGAGATTTCCGAGCGCAAGGAGTACATCAAGGAGAATTTCGCCGTCGCCCTGGCCAATGGCAACATCGTCGCCTCCGGAACCCTCTCTGGCTCGGCCACCGATTCGACGACCTCAACCAACATCTCCATCAATCAGAGTTCGACGGTCGAGGCCAGTTTGACGCAGAAGGTTTTCCATGCCTATTCAAATAGCACCGCCAACGTCCCGATGTCTTATGCCGGCCTCAGCACGACGCTTACCAGCAACGCCTCGGAGGAGATTCATCTTTTTGAATACGAGGATAAGTTCGTCTTGGCCAACGCCACCCTCATGAGCACCTCGCTCAATGGCTATCCATATGGGGATGAGACCGAATCCTACACCTATTCCTACGTCGACTTTGATTTTGATTCATATGTCAACGACTATATCTTCGGCGATGAGGGATTAATCTTCGGCTATGAGGAAACCCTCGAAAGTTACGATGATTCCTCGATTATCGGCTATGGTAAAGACGGCGATTTGGGGGATATCAGATTAGAAGGTGAGGCCACCTCGGAAGCCGGGGGCGTCTCCTATAGCCTCGATATCGAGGACTGCCTGCCCAAGAGTCTGACCGCCACCGTCTATGAGTCGACATACGGCATCAACGCCGAGGTGAGTTTCGATTTCTCCTATCCGGATTCCCTCAGCATCGAGACCCCGGACCTCTCCAGCGGAGAGTGGGTCTTGGCCTAAATAAAACGAAAGCCTAAGGCGGGTCGATCCCGCCTTTATTTTTCCCCATTCGGGGAATATGCCTTTGCCCGATTAATGCGCTATAATGTCTCATATATGGAAGACATCATCATCATTGGGGCCGGCGTGACTGGCTCTTTCCTAGCAAGGAAACTTTCCCAATATGACCTCAAGGTTTTGGTCATCGAGAAGGAAAACGACGTCGGAAACGTGACCAGCATGGCCAATTCCGCCATCGTCCATTCGGGCTATGACCCCCTCCCGGGCAGTAAGAAGGCCCATTTCAACGTCAAAGGCAACGCCATGTATACGGAGATCGCCGAGGACCTCGACGTCGAGTTCGAGCGGATCGGCTCTTTGACCATCGCCACCAGCCAGAAGCAGCTTGAGACCCTGAAGGACCTTTTGAAGAGGGCCGAGCAAAATGGCGTCGAGGCCAAATTGCTTTCCGCCGAAGAGACAAAGAAACTAGAACCAAATATCACCCCCGAGGTGACCGGGAGCTTACTTTGCCCGAGCGCCGGCATCATCAACCCCTTCACCTTGGTGACCCACTGCATGGAGAATGCCCTCGATAACGGAGTCCGCCTCTTATTGAACGAAGCGGTGGAGGACATCAAGCGGGTCGATGGGCATTACGATGTCTACACCAGCAAAGGCGTCTATCAGGCCAAAGCCGTCGTCAACGCGGCCGGCTTATATAGCGAGGAGATGGCCAGCGCCATCGAGCCGATTGAGTGGACCCTTAAGCCCCGCAAAGGCGAATACTTTGTCCTCGACCACTTCAAGGCCAACTTCGTAAGCCACGTCCTCTTCCCCCTCCCCAGCGAGAAGGGCAAGGGCGTCTTAGTCAGCAAGACCACCTCCAACAATTACATCGTCGGCCCCTCCAGCGAGGAAGTCTCCTCCAAGGAGGATTTCGCCACCGACGCCATGACCTTGGCCAACGTCCGCGCCCAGGCCACCCTCATGGTCCCCAATATCCCCTTCCAGCATCAGATCAGGGTCTTCGCCGGATTGCGCGCCACCCCCTCAACCCACGACTTCATCATCGAGCCGAGCAAGAAATATGATTCCTTCATCAACATCGCCGGCATCGAAAGCCCGGGGCTCGCCAGCGCCCCGGCCATCGCCGAATACGTGGCCGAGGAATTGCTCGGCAAATTATTCGAGCTCAAGAAGAAGGAAAACTGGAATCCCCGCATCAAGCCCTATGTGAAGCCGATGCAGCTAAGCCAGGAGGAAAGAGCCAAGCTAATCGCGGAAAACCCCGATTACGGCACGATTATCTGCAATTGCGAGAAAGTCTCCCTCGGGGAGATAAAGGATGTCCTTTCCCGTTCCCTTCCCTGCAATAGCATCAAGGCCGTCAAGAAGAGGACCAGGGCCGGATTCGGGAAATGCCAGGGTGGCTTCTGCCAACCCCGCGTATTGATGATCATCGCCAAACATAAGGGCGTCTCACCGACTGAGATATGCTACGACAAGCTGGGGAGCAACATCCTGCTTGAGGAGAGCAAATAACCATGCGCGAATACCAGTTGGTCGTCATCGGCGGCGGCTCGGCCGGCATGGCCGCGGCCATCTCCGCCTTCGACAAGGGGGTGAAGGAGATCCTCATCCTCGAGAAGGGCGAATTCCTCGGTGGCGTCTTAAACCAGTGCATCCATAACGGATTTGGATTGACCTATTTCAAAGAGGAATTGACCGGCCCCGAATTTTTGACGAGGCTATCCAAAAAGGTCGAGGAGCGGGGCATCGAATACGAACTGAATGCCTTCGTCATCGGCCTAGGCAAAGATAAGACGGTCACCTACATCAGCCCCAAATCCGGGCTGGAGAAGATAAAGGCCCAGGCCATCGTCATGGCCACCGGATGCTATGAAAGAAGCGCGGGCGCCATCGCCATCCCCGGCGATCGTCCGGCCGGGATTTTAACCGCCGGCCAGGCTCAACTTTATCTGAACGAATATGGTTACCTCGTCGGCAAGAAGGTCTTCATCCTCGGTTCCGGCGACATCGGATTGATCATGGCCAGGAGGATGTCTTTGGAGGGGGCCAAGGTTTTGGGCGTGGCCGAGATCATGCCTTATTCCAACGGCTTAAACCGCAACATAGTCCAATGCCTCCAAGACTATGGAATCCCCCTATATTTGAGCCACACGGTCTCCCGTTGCATCGGCAAGGAAAGGCTCGAGGCCATCGAGATTTCGAAGGTCGACGAACGCCTGAAACCGATACCAGGCACCGAAATGCGCTTCGAGTGCGACGTTTTGCTTTTATCCATCGGGTTGATTCCCTATAATTCATTGCTCGATAACCTGGGTCTACCGACCTCGAATAGCCGCGGCGCCGCCGTCAATGAGCATATGGAGACCGCCCTCCCGGGCGTCTTCTCCTGTGGTAACGTCCTCCATGTCCATGACTTGGTGGATAACGTGGTGGTGGAGGCCGAACTGGCCGGGGAAAGCGCCGCCCTCTACATTAAGGGCGAGCTCCCCGAGCATGAGAAGAAACTCAAGGTCGGGCCGGGGAATGGCATCGGATACGTCGTGCCGTCGTTCGTCGATTTGGAGAACGCCTCGGAGAAAATCGACCTCAAATTCCGGGTCAGGAAGCCGAGCAAGAACGTCTACATCGACATCAAACAGGGCGATAAATCGATAAAGCGCATCTACAAGATGAGCATCATCCCCTCGGAGATGGAGATCATCAAACTCCCGAAGTCATTGCTAAGCAATGATGGCGGGGATATCACCGTTTCGCTCCAACCGAAGGAGGAGACTTTATGAAGCAGGATAGGGAATTGATCTGCATCATGTGCCCGAATGGGTGCATGCTCCACGTCGACGAAAACCTCAACGTCACCGGCAACCGCTGCCCCCGCGGGGTCAGCTATGCCAAAGACGAATTGACCCATCCGACCCGCGTCGTCACCTCGACCGCCAAAATCGATTCCGAGGTTTTGCCGGTCTGCCCCCTGAAGACGGCCTCGCCGATTCCGAAGGAGAAGATATTCGACGTCATGAAGGAGATAAACGCCCTCCATCTTAAGGCCCCCGTCCACGTGGGCGACGTCTTAATCGGGGATGTCTGCCACACCGGTGTGGCGGTGGTGGCCACCCGGGATATCGAGAAATAGTTTTTTAGGAGAATCATATAGATAACATGGGAGACAAAATCAGGATCCTGCCTTTAGGTGGGCTCGACGAAATCGGCAAGGAATGCACCGTCGTCGAGATCAACGGCGACATCTTCGTCGTCAACTGCGGCCTCCGTTACCCCGATCGGACCATGCCGGGCATCGACTACGTCATCCCGCGCTCGGACTATTTGGTCGAAAACAAAGATAGGATCAGGGGTTATTTCCTTTTGCATGGCCACGATGACGTGACCGGCGGCTTGGCCTATATATACAAAGACGCTCCGGCCACCATCTATGGCTCCCGGGCCACGGTCACGATGTTTAAGATCTTCACCAGCCACATCGGGGCCGATCCGAAGCAATATAAATTCCAAGTCGTGCCAGCCAGCGGCGAGTTTTCCGTCGCCGGCAGGAAGATGGTCTTCTTCCACACGGCCCATAACATCGCCGATAGCTCGGGATTAGCCATCCCCACGAGCTATGGCAACATCGTCTTCACCGGCGATTACGTCGTCGAAAACGCCGCCCAGCCGAGCTACCTCCACGATATGAACGCCATCGCCAAGTTGGCCGAGACGCCCACTTTGGCTTTATTATCCGAATCGGTCTACGCCGATAAGCCGGGCTATACGGCCCCCCGCTATAAGCTCACCCCCTTGGTGGAGGAGAGCTTCAAAAACGCGACCGGCCGCATCTTCGTCTCGATTTTCTCCGATAACTTCTACAATATCGACGAGATCATCAAGCTGGCCAAAGCCACCAGGAGGAAGATCATTCCCTACGATGCGACCACCAAGTCGATTTGGGAGGCCATGGTCGAAAGCGGCCATCTAATCGTCCCCAAGGAGAACATCGCCTCGATGGACGACGTCCTCCGCTTCCGGGACGCCGATTTGATCATCCTCATCTGCGGCTTCGGGGCCAGGTTATTCAATAAGATCGCCATCCTCGCCTCCGGGAACCAGGAGGATAAGCGCATCAAGCTCAAGCCCGAGGACACCTTCATCGTGGCCTCGCCGAGCGATGACTACACCTCGATTGAGGCGACTGATGCGGTCGATGAGCTATATCGCTCCGGCTGCCACGTCACCCACATCAACGGGAAGAAGCTATTGGATATGCACGCCTCGGAGGAGGATCTGAAGATGATGATCTCCCTTTTGAAGCCGAAGTATTACATCCCGGTCAATGGCTTTTATAAGGAATTGCTCAAAAACGCCCAGGTCGCCCTCTCAATGGGCTTGAACCTCAGCCACCAGAACGTCTTCCTGCTCGAGAATGGGACATCCCTATTAATCGACGAAAAGGGCGCCAGATTAGTCGACGAGGATATTCCGCATGGCGACATCATGATCGATGGCATCGGGGTGGGGGATGTGACCGCGAAGGCCATCGAGGACCGCCAGAAACTATCCGATGGCGTCGTCGTTTTGGCCGTCACCCTCTCGAAGAAGAGGAAGAAGATCATCGCCGGACCCGACGTCCAGATGCGGGGCTTCGTCTTCAATAAGGACGCCGATAGCCTATTGAAGGAGACGGGCAGGATGTTCGTCTCGACCATCAACGACTTCCTCAAGGATGGCCCCTATAACATCGACGAAATCAAGCAAAACGTCTATGAGAAGTGTTTGAGGAACATCCGCAGGCAGACCGGCAAGGAGCCGATGGTCCTCCCCCTGATCATCGAGGTCGAATAATCTTTCAACCAACCATATAAATTGCTTCAGCCTAAACTAGTTTAGGGGCTATCTTTTGCATTAGAATATAAGTTGCTATGGACGAGGAATTCAAAAGCGTTTATACCCCCGGCAAAATCAGGGTGGCCATCGGCTTCATCCTCCTTTTTTCCGGCATCCTCGGATTGATCTGCCCCTCCACCTTCATGTGGTGGTGGAACTATGTGCCCGTTTTCTTCTTTGGCATCGCCGGCTATTACGCCTTTTTGCCTTTGATCTCCCTATTGGGCCTATATTTCATCTTCAAGCGCATTCTGCCCTTTAGGCTTGGGAAGTGGCATTGGCTTTTGGGCTTCTTTTTGCTTTATCTGGCGGCGATGTCCCTATTGAGCCATCTCAGCTTCCGCGGCCAGGAGGGATTCGACGAGTGGGCTTATGAGAGCTTCCTCGAATCCTTCAGGGAATCGACCCTCAATTATGGGGCGGAACTCCGGAGCATGTTCTCTCTGGGCGGAGGCTTAGTGGGCTTTGCCCTCTCCTCGGCCATGAATTTCAGCAACGAGGTCGTATACTACCTGCTTTTCTCAGCCGCCGTCTTGCTGGCCTTGATAATCATCTACCACCGCCAGATTTGGCATCTTTTCCTCTTCCTCCGGGCCAAGGCCGTCACCAAGAAGGCCGAGCGGAGGCGCCTTAAGGAGGAGAAGGAGGAGCAGATCTCGATCGGGAGCGAATCCCAAAGCGAGGAGCCGATCGGCTATTTGCCTCCCCTGAGGGAAGAAGAACCCGCCCCCGTGGCGGAGGAGCCAATCCAAGAGGAGGAATTAACCCCCGAGCCCGAAGCTGAGCCCGAGCCGGAGCCCCTCCCCGAAAAGCCCATCGACATCTACCCCCTCCCGTCCAGGAGGACCCTATATAAGAGCGAGCCGCCTGCCCCCGATAAGGGCATCCCGCAGGAAGTCGAATCCCCAAAACTCGATTCCCAATCCTTCCTCAAACCGCAAAGAAGCGGCCTGGTGACCGCGGTTTTCGATATGGGCAGCAATAGCCCCATCGACCCCAATTTCCTCAAACCCCGCGAGGTGGAGGAAGTAACCCCCGCCCCCCAGGCGACCCCGATGGCCGAACCAGAGCCGGTCGTGGAGGAAACCCCCGAGGAGAGCCTATATCCCGAAGTGGAGGAGACCCCGATCGCCGAGGAAGAGGCCATTCAGGAAGAGCCGATCATTGTGCCGGCTCCGGCGCTCGCCGAGGAAGCGGTGGAACCCACCCCC
Source organism: Bacillota bacterium (assembly GCA_030537155.1). GTDB lineage: Bacteria > Bacillota_I > Bacilli_A > RFN20 > CAG-826 > Alloenteromonas. Next base: position 69,141 of record JAUNOH010000003.1, on the reverse strand, counting down.
GAGCCTCTCGTCGAAGAGGCCCCAATCGTCCCGGAAAGCGCCCCCGCCAAGCAGGAAAAGGCCCAGGAGGAGATGGTCCTCTTCGGACCCTCTTGCCAGCCCAAGGCCAAAAAGCGCCCCGGCTATAAGTTCCCGGGCGCCGAATTCCTCAAGGAGTACCCCGAGGATAAAAACGCGGCCCAAAACGAAGCTGATGCCATCATGCGTTCGCAGTTGATCGACCAATCCCTGGCCGATTTGGGCATCGGGGCCCACGTCGAGAGCCACACCATCGGCCCCGGCGTCACCCGTTACAACATCAAAAGCGACCCCTCCGTCAAGGTCCAGGCCATCAAAAACGTCGTCGAGGACATCATGATCCGCTTAGGCGGCGTCTTGGGGCGTTTCGCCTCGGTCGTCCCCGGCAGCAGCTGCTCTGGCCTCGAAATCCCCAATAACGTCCAGGCCATCGTGCCTTTTAAGGAGACTTTCGAAGCCTTGCCGAAACGCCCGCAGGATAACATGATCATCCCCTTTGGGAAGTCGATTGAGGGCAAAATCGTCTATGGCGACCTCTCCGAATTCCCCCATATGCTGGTGGCCGGCACGACCGGATCCGGCAAATCGATTTTCATGCATGGCATGCTGATGACCCTCATCATGCGTAACCGCCCCGAGGATTTAAAGCTCATCCTCATCGACCCCAAGAGGGTTGAGATGAGCAAATACAATGAGCTGCCCCATCTTCTTTGCCCGCCCATCAAAGACCCCGGTCAGGCCAAGGTGGCCTTCTTGAAGCTGGTCGAGGAGATGGAACGGCGCTACACCCTATTTGAGAACTCCGGCGTCAGCCAGATCCGCGAATTCAACGCCGACGTCGCCCCGAAGATGGGTTGTGAGAAGCTGCCCTTCATCGTGGCTGTGGTGGACGAATACGCCGATTTGGTCGATTCCTGCAAAGACGTCAATGAGCCCGTCACCCGCCTAGCCCAGAAGGCCAGGGCGGCCGGGATCCATTTGATCATCGCCACCCAGAGGCCCGACGTCAGGGTCATCGAGGGGAGGCTAAAGGCCAATATCGGCACCAGGGTCGCCCTTTCCGTCTCCTCGAGCATCGATAGCTCGGTCATCTTAGGGGAAGGCGGGGCCGAGAAGCTTTCCGGACACGGCGATATGCTCGTCAGCTGCGCCCAAGTCTCGAGGATCGGCTTCACACGTCTCCAGGGTTGCTTCGTCACCGGGGCCGAGATCAGCCAGACCGTATCCTACATCCGTTCCCAGCAGCGTTACCGTTACGACCCGAATTTCCTCGATCTCAGCGATCATTCCGACGCCTATTCGGATGAGCCGCAGATCTCCCCGGCCACCGCCGCCCAGATGAGGGAGGCCCAGGGCGAGGATAAGTATCAGATGATCAAGGAGATCATCATGACGAGGGATTATGCCTCCATCTCGGCCATCCAGCGCGAGTTCGGGGTCGGTTTCCCGAGAGCCGGCAAGATATTCGCCCGCCTCGAGGCCGAGGGCGTCATCGCCAAAAACGACAACTCCACCAACGCCAAGGGGAGGAAGGTCATAAAGCATGCGGACGCCAATCCATCGGTCAACCCCGGAAATAGCGCCGACACCGACTTCACCCTCAACCTCGACGAGGATTAAGGATTCTTATGAAAGATAGTTATTGCCAAGCCCGCCTGATCGAGAAAAACCTCATCAGGGCCGTCATCTTCACCGGTGAACCCCTCGAGGGCGTCTTCGCCTCGCTTTTGGTCGACCAGAAGAAGATTTACCCCCTAAAAGCCGGGAGAAGGCATAGCTCCAACGGCATTTTGATGTGCGACTTCGCCCTAGAAAAGGATTTGGAATTAGGCCATAGCTATCAGCTCCACATCCAGCATCTAGGCAACATCCCCCTCGACGTCAGCGAGGCCACCAGCTTCCCCGACTTCGAGGAGAAATACTATTACGATGGACCCCTCGGGGCCCGTTATTCCAAGCAGAAGACCCTATTTTCCCTCTGGGCCCCCTTGGCTAGCTCGGTCATCCTCAAATACCGCTTCGCCCCCAAGCAGGAGTGGGCTTTCATCGAGATGGAAAGGGGCGATAAAGGCGTCTACCATGGCGAGATAAAAGGCGACCACCCCGTCATTTACTACCTCTATGAGGTAGTTAACTCCGAGGTCTACACCGAGGTGGCCGACCCCTACGCCAAATCCAGCACCGCGAATGGCGAATGCTCGGTGAGCCTCGACTTCGCCTCGATATTATCGCCTTATGACGAGCAGGCCCTCCCGCGGATGCCATCCCCGACTTCCTGCGTGATCTATGAGGGCCACGTCAGGGACTTGACCATCGACCATCACACAGACATCGCCCATAAAGGCAAATTCCTGGGCCTTTCCGAGCCCAATAGGAAAACCGATGGCGGCCATCCGGCCGGGCTGGATTATCTCACCTACCTTGGGATAACCCACCTCCAGCTGCTCCCGATCTACGATTATCAGACCGTCGACGAGAGGCATCCCGAACTATCGTATAACTGGGGCTATGACTCCGCCCAATACTTCGTCCCCGAGGGCTCTTATTCGACCGATCCCGACGATCCCATCGCCAGGGTTAAGGAGCTATCCGTGATGATCAGGGCCTTAGAGAGCCGCGGCATCCGGGTGGTGATGGACGTGGTTTTCAACCACGTATACGAGGCCAGGGACTCGATTTTCGAGAAAGTGGTGCCCAATTACTACTTCAGAAGGTGGCATAAGGGCAAGATGACCAATTGCTCGGGCTGTGGGAATGACTTAGCCAGTGAACGCAAGATGGTCTCCAAGCTCATCCTCGATTGCTGCAAGTGGTGGATCGACGCCTATCATATCCGGGGTTTCCGCTTCGACTTGATGGGGATAATCGACGTCGCCACCTTAAACGCCATCAAAGATTACGCCAAAAAGGTCGACCCCACCTTCTTGCTATACGGCGAGGGCTGGAACATGGGCAGCGACATCGGGGGTGCCCCCCTCGGCACCATGGCCAATTACGCCCATCTGCCCGATTATGGTTTTTTCAACGACGTCTTCCGTGAAAACGTGAAGGCCTATTGCGCCGGAAGCGAGGACCGCCAACAGGCCGCCAAGGCCGTCTATACCTCGAGCAGCCTCGACTTCATCATGCCCCGGCGCTTCCTCGACGCCAGACAGTCGATAAACTACGTCGAATGCCACGATAACGAGACGTATTTCGACTATTTATCGGCCTATGACCCCAATATGCCTTTGGAGAATAAGCTCGATAGGTCCAAACTCGCTCTTTCGATGGTCCTTTTAAGCTATGGCGTCCCCTTCATCCACGCCGGGCAGGAAATCGCCCTGAGCAAGTGGGGGAGCCATAACTCATATAACCAAGGCGACCATTACAACAAATTCTCCTATAAGGTGCTGGATGATCGCTTCGAGATGGCCGAATTCGCCAAAGGGCTCATCTCCCTCCGCCGGAAGACCAGCTTCCTCCACGTCTACGACCCCCGTCTGATCGACCAGTTGATCGATGTGGTGGACTTCGGCAAGTGCATCCACGTGATATACTTAGATCACAACACCATCGCCCCCCTCAAGGAGGCCGAGGTGTTCCTCAACCCCACGGATTCCCCATATTCCTACAATCACCCGACCCCCATGTCCGCCCGCCTGGGGAAGGATGGAGTCAAGGAAGCCGGGAAGGAGGAGGCCATCGGGAAAATCGAGGCCCGTTCGGCCGCCATCTTCGTAAAAAAATAGGCGGCGCCCCTATTTCGGCGTCAGAAAGGGTCAGGGAATGCTATCCAACATCACCATTTCCGGGCGCCTCGGGGAGAAGATCGACAAGCGTACGCGTTACGTCGAGGTCGATAGGCTCTTGCCGGATGGCGGCGGGAAATTCCGGGTCGACGCGATCCCGGTGCGGAGCATGCTGGCTTTGGAAGGTCCCTTCATGAGCGAACCCAATGGCGCCTTCATCGTGCTATTGGGCCATCTTGAGGTCGATGAGGAAGGACACCTCATCGTCGTCAACGAGCTCGACGAGATCTTCCAAATGCCAAAAGGCATGCGCAAAATCTAAAAACCGGAGGCGGATCGGGCGGTCCGCTTTTTCCTTACACAATAAAATGGATGGCTAATGTATAATGATGCCAACGCATAAATCACATATCCGAGGTAAACACATGGAAGAAAGCAAGACCCCCGTTTCGACGGGCCCAGTGGAGAATAAGCCCTTTAAGCTCAACGTCAAACGCACGATGTGGATAGCCGTGGCCTTCTTCGGCATCCTGCTGGTGTGGGGCATCTACAATTCCTATTGCGCGAACTTCCTCACCTTCCTATTCGCCGAGCAGATGTTCGGCCTCGACTCGGCCGCCCTCTCTGAAGTGGCCAACGCCGATAAATACCTCCAGGTCCAGTGGATCGTCGGCATCATCATGGCCCTCGATAACGTGGCCGCCCTCTTCCTGATGCCGATTTTCGGCCGTCTATCCGATAAAACCCATACCAAGCTCGGCAAGAGGATGCCCTATATCCTCGTCGGGACCGTCATAACCGCGATCGCCCTTCCCTTCATCCCCCTCTTCTTCGACTTGGCCAGCAACGACCACATCTCGATGATCGGGGGCATCATCGGCCTAATCGCCACCATGTTGATCGTTCTCTGCGTGATGATGATGTATCGCTCCCCGGCCGTGGCCCTGATGCCGGATTTAACCCCGAAGCCTTTACGTAGTAAAGCCAACGGCATCATCAACATCGTCGGCTACGTCGGCGGGGCCTTAGCCGTCGTCTTCGGCATGTTCATGCCTTTCTCAAGCTACGTCTCCAACGAAAGCTCCAATTACCATAACTTTTGGTACATCGAGATACCCTTCATCGTCGCCAGCGTGATTCTATTGGTCTCCATGCTCCTATTGCTATGGAAGGTCCACGAGAACGAGATCGCGGCCGAGATGAAAGACGAGATGGCCAGGGGCGACGCCATGGGCGAAACCGTCGACAAAGTCGATGAGGACGCCCCGATGAGCAAGGCCAATAAACGCAACCTCATCCTCATCCTGGTGGCCGAATTCCTCTGGTTCATGTCCTTCAACGCGATTGAGACCTTCGCCAGCCAGTACACGATGTTCTACCTCGACTTCTCGACCAGCTTTAAGTCGACCCTCGACCTCATCTCCGGCGTCTGCTCGGCAATCATGTTCGTCATCGGCGGCTTCATCGCCGATAAAATCGGAAGAAAGCACACCATCCAGATCGGCCTGGCGATCGTGGCGGTGGCCTATATCGGCTTCGCCTGCAT
>JAUNOH010000003.1:51682-63746 GCA_030537155.1 Bacillota bacterium | reverse complement strand
CCATCCAGATCGGCCTGGCGATCGTGGCGGTGGCCTATATCGGCTTCGCCTGCATCCCCTCGGCCATGGAAGGCGACACCTATAGTTGGTCCGCCACCTTCTTCTCCGCCCCCGTGGCCTACACCGTCGGATTTGGCCTCATCTTTATGGCGGTCGGAGCCGGCTCGGCCATGATCCATATCTGCTCCTACCCCTTGGTCGTCGATTTCTGCAATTCCAAGCACATCGGCAAGTTCACCTCCTATTACTACGCCGCCTCGATGGGTGCCCAGTCGATCACCCCGATCGTCATCGGGGCCATCATGTCGACCTCGGCCCAGGCCCTCTACGCCCAGGGCAACACCCAGGGCATGGTCGCCCTATGGAGGGCCCTCCCGATCTATTCGGCCGTCTTGATGTGCGCGGCCTTCATCGTCTTCGCCTTCGTCAAGGCTCCCCATACCCAAAAGGGTAGTAACGCCAAGGGCTTGGAAGCCCTCGGGGCCGACGATTAGTCATACAAACCATATCTTTTAGTCGCTTAAGTGCTAGAATTAGCCCGATGTTTAAGATCATCACCGCCTTATTTCGTATGGGCCCGACCCTCATCCACGACTATTTGAAGTGGATGCGGCGTTACGCCAAGCACCCCGATGATTACCCCTTTGAGGTGCGCTACAAGACCATCCGCGAACTCGTCATCAAGATACTCCATAAATTCCGCCTCGAATTCGAGGTCAACGGACTGGAGAAGCTAAATGGGGTTGAGGGGCCGGTTTTAATCGTCTCCAACCATCTCTCGCTGATGGATTCGTTGACCCTGATCGCCTTATCGAAAAAGCCGATTTCCTTCGTCTCCAAGAAGGAAAACGAGAAGATGCCGATGCTAGGCAAGGTCATGAAGGCCCTCGATTCCTGCTTCCTTGACCGCGGCAACCTCCGCCAAAACGGCGAGGTGCTCGCCCAGGTGGAGAAGCGCCTGGAGGAAGGGGTGTGCTCCTACGTCATCTTCCCGGAGGGGACCAGGCAGAAAAATGTCCGCGATAACCTCCTCCCGATGCATCCCGGCTCCTTCAAGATCGCCGGCAAGGCCAAGGTACCCTTAATCCCCGTGGCCCAATATGGAACCTTCCATTTGCTGGGCAAAGGGGGCCCGAAGTCGATCTACGTCCAGGTTTCGATACTCGATGCCATCCAGCCCGAGGTCTTCTATAACGAGGGGACCGTCGAGGCCGCGAATAGGATCAGGGCCTCGATCCAGGAAAACGTCAATAAGCTCCGTGACCGGGATGATGCCTACCATCTGGCCCGCAAAAATAAGAAAAAGCCGCTCCACCCGGATTGGGTCGGGCGTTACCAGCTCTTGTCAGAATAAAGCAAACCGCCGATCGCTCGGCGGTTTTTCATTCGATCTCCATCTTTTTCCGTAGCCCTTTTGGGTAGTGGTTTTTCAAGACGCCATCGACGGTTTTCCCAAAGCCGAGGTTAAGTCCCTCATAGCTTAGGATATGGATTCCATTTCCCCCTTCTATCTTGAAGCTTTCCCCGGTTAGGTAGGCTTCGGCCTGCTTGGCGCTCAAGGGGATGGAACTTTCATTGCCGAGATAATGGGATAGGTGGTGGTCGGGCAGGGGGTGCGGTCCCTCCTCGAGGCATTTGAGCCCATAACGGAGGAGACTGAGTCCCGTGGTGTCCACCGCGTGGTTCAGGCTATATAAAGCCCCGTTGATAACCCGGTTGTCGCGGCTATCAAGCCCGTATTCGCTTAAGAAAGATTGGTATTTCCTCTCGCTTCGATTAGATGGGAATCCCTTTTCGGATTCACCATTTTTGCCTAATAGGCAAAGATATTGGCCCTCGCCGGGGTAGAGGTGGGGGAATAGGTGGATTCCATGTGGGAGGGAATGGTGATGGTAGAAGCCCGGATGATCGGGTAGTTCTATTGGACGGGCATCCGGATGGTTGGCGAGGAAGGATAGCAAGAGCTCATCATCCTCCTGGTTGGAGAAGGAGCAGGTGCTATACATCAGCTTTCCGCCGGGCTTAAGCATATCGAAGGCGACTTCCAATAGCTCATATTGCTTTTTGGCCAAGGAGAGCACCTTCTGAAGGCTCCAGTCTTCCTTAGCCAAAGGATTCTTCCTAAACATGGCCGAGCCGGAGCAGGGGGCGTCCAATAGGATTTTGTCGAACCTTTCTTTGAAATTTTCGTGGCAGATGGAGAAATCGCCCGAGGTGACAACCACATTGCCTAGGCCCATCCGTTCGATGTTGGAGGATAGCCTTTTGGCCCTGGCATATGAGATGTCATTTGAAACGATAGTCGATTCCATATCGGAGGAAAGCGATAAGCCGATGCTTTTCCCGCCGGGAGCGGCACACATATCGAGGATGAGGTCGTCTTTTTCGGGTTTTAGGAAATAAAAAGGGAGCATGGCCGCCGGATCCTCGATTGAGATGGCTCCGCCCTCATAGAGGTAGCTTTTCCCCAGCTCATATTCCTCCGCATCGTATAGATAGGCGTGGGGGACGTGGGGGTGGGGGAGGAGCTTCGGGAATTTTTCCAAAAATACGGCATCCGAAAGCTTATGGTGATTCAAAAGCACGCCCTTGAGGCCCTTTTTAGCTTCCGATTCGCGGAGGGAGGATACCATTTCCGGGGATAGATATTCGCTGAGGGTGTCGTAGAAATCCATATCGGTAAGTAAGTTATCGGCTATGCCGAAACTTTGATACAATTATACCCATATGAGAATGGTAGACATCATCGAGAAGAAGCGTGACGGAGGCTCTCTCTCGAAAAGCGAAATTTCTTTCTTCGTCAACGGCTATAGCAGGGGGGAGATCCCCGACTATCAGGCCAGCGCCTTGGCCATGGCCATCTATTTCAGGGGCATGAACCCTGAGGAGACCGCCAATCTGACCGATGCCATGATGCACTCGGGCGATACGATTGACCTAAGCTCCATCGCCGGGGTCAAAGTCGATAAGCACTCCACCGGCGGGGTTGGCGATAAGACCTCTTTGGCCCTCGGACCCTTAGTGGCCGCCTGCGGCGCCAAATTGGCCAAGATGAGCGGGCGTGGCCTCGGCCATACCGGCGGGACCCTCGATAAGATGGAGTCTATCCCCGGCACCAGAATCGACCTAAGCGAGCAGGAATTCATCGATCAGGTCAATAAAATCGGGATCGCCATCAACGGCCAGACCGCCCAGATTACCCCGGCCGACAAGAAGCTATACGCCTTAAGGGACGTCACGGCCACCGTCGACTCCCTGCCTTTGATCGCCTCCTCGATCATGTCGAAGAAGTTGGCCTCGGGGAGCGACTGCATCCTCTTGGACGTCAAATTCGGCTCCGGCGCCTTCATGAAGACATTAGACGATGCCAAGAAATTGGCCAAGACGATGGTTGAGATCGGGGATTCCCTAGGCCGGGACACCCGGGCCATCATCACCGATATGGATCAGCCCCTCGGCCTAGCGGTCGGGAACGCCTTAGAGGTCAAAGAGGCCATCGCCACTTTAAACGGACATGGTCCGAAGGATTTCGTCGAATTGATCGAGCAGGCCGGATCCATCATGCTCGAGCAGGCTAAGATCGTCAAAACCCAGGAGGAGGGCATCGCCCTCATTAGGAAGGCCATCGCGGATGGCTCTGGGTTAGAGAAGCTGAGGCAGATGATCGCGGCCCAGGGCGGGGATGCCACTTACGTCACTAACCCCGAGAAGTTCCCGATGGCCAGCCACATAATCCCGGTTGTCTCGGAAAAGGAAGGCTACCTCACGAGGATCGATTCCCTTTCGATCGGCTTGGCTGCCATGAAGCTCGGGGCCGGGAGGGAAACCATGGAATCGAAGATCGATATGGCCGCTGGCATCGTCTTGAATAAGAAGGTCGGCGATAAAGTCCTCAAAGGCGAGGTTTTGGCCTATTGCCACACGAATAAGGAAGTCGAGGAGTCGATCCTCGGGGAGGTCTCCGGGGCCTTCGTCTATAGCAAAACCCCCATCAAAACCGCCCCGATAGTCCACGCCTACATCAAATAGGGGAAGTAAATGCGGGTAATCCTCCAAGTCGTAAAGCAAGCCTCCGTCAAAGTCGACGGGAAATTGGTATCCCAAATCGATAAGGGCTACCTCCTTTTGGTTGGCTTAACCCCCGGGGATGATGAGGCTATCTGCAACAAGATGGCCGCCAAAATCGCCAAGCTCCGGGTCTTTGAGGATACCAATGGCAAGATAAACCTCAGCCTCAAGGATGTGGGTGGTGAGATATTGAGCGTTTCGCAGTTCACCCTCTATGCCGGATTAAAGGATGGGAATAGGCCCTCCTTCGTCTCGGCCATGCGGCCCGAACAGGCTAAGCCCCTTTGGGAATACTTCAACAAGGCGCTGGAGAAAGAAATAGGTTCTGGTATACAAACTGGTATATTCCAGGCCATGATGGACGTCTCACTCATCAACGATGGCCCGACCACCATCATCCTCGACTCAAAGGAGCTATGGGGATGAAGGTTCTAGTCGGCTTATCCGGCGGGGTCGATTCGGCCGTCGCCGCCTATCTTCTGTTGCAGCAGGGGTATGAAGTTGAGGCCTGCTTCATGCGCAACTGGGACTCCCTCGCCAACGGGGATTATTTGGGTAACCCAACCATCAACGACTCCCAATGCCCACAGGAGAAGGATTATGACGACGCCAAGAAGGTGGCCGAGAAACTCGGCATCAAACTTCACCGCGCCGACTTCGTCAAGGAATACTGGGATAACGTCTTCTCCTATTTTCTGAAGGAGTATGAGCAGGGCAGGACCCCCAATCCCGACGTCTTCTGCAACAAATACATCAAGTTCGATTCCTTCAGGGAATATGCCAAAACTCTCGGCATCGAGAAGATCGCCATGGGGCATTACGCCTCCAATGGGATATATCTTGGCCATCATTACATATATAAGGCCCTCGATATTAATAAGGACCAGTCGTATTTCCTTTGCCAGTTAAACGAAGAGCAGGTGGCCAGCTGTATCTTTCCCCTGGCCAAACTGGAGAAGCCTGAGGTCAGAAAAATCGCCAAATCCCTCGATCTCGACTCGGTTATGGATAAAAAAGACTCCACCGGGGTCTGCTTCATCGGGGAGAGGAACTTCAGACAGTTCCTCCAAAATTATCTGCCCTCGAAGGAGGGAGATATCGTCCTCGGGGAGAATAATCAGGTCATCGGCCGCCACCAAGGCGTTTTGTATTATACGATCGGCCAACGCCATGGACTTGGCATCGGTGGAGTTTCCGGACTCGAGGCCGGGGCCTACTTCGTCTATAAGAAGGACGTCAAAAACAACATCCTCTACGTCGCCCATTCCTCCGAGGATGAACTTCTATATTCGGATACCGTCTATGTCGATGGGGTCAACTGGATCGGCCCCAAGCCGGAAGCCCCAATCCGGGTCGGCGTGAAGTTCCGTTACCGCCAGCCCGATCAGCCCTGTTTGCTAAGCTTTGAGGGCGAGAGGATAAAGCTCGAATGCATAAACAAAGTCAAATCGGTGACCCCGGGGCAGATCGCCGCCATCTATGAGGGGGAGCGCCTCCTCGGCGGGGGCATCATCGAGATGACCTACTATAAGGGTGTGAGGAACGATGTATAGCTATAACGGCAATAAGCGTGATAACCCCGATGGTCTTGAGGGAGAAACCATAGAGGAAAATCCCCTATATAACGAGAAAAGCATCGATAAGGCCGGGTATTTTATCTACCGGAACTACCGGCGTTCCCATTCCTACCTCTTCGATTTATCGGCGATAGGCGGGCTATTCTCCCTCGTCTTCGGCTTTGCCTTCGATAACGATTTGGGCCGGGCTATGTTTTCCATCCAGGCCTTCCTTTTGCTCCTTTGCCTATATTTCTACTGCCGGATCGTCTATCTCGAATGCAAATACCGTTTCTCCACTTATAAGTGGCTGGGGATATTATTGCCCCTCCCTTACCTTTTATCCGCGGTGGCCACCTTCATCATCGGCTACCTTGGGACGACTTATGCCGTGGAGGGCGCCATCACCATCTCCTATGCCTATCCAATCCCGGTCGCCATCTTCTCCTACGCCGGGGCTTTGGCCCTATATGGCATCCTCAATCGGGCCATCGTCTACCGCCATCTGCCGAGCCTAATAAAGCCGAGTTTCCCCGAGGAGAGTGAGGGCTTTGCCTACTCGCCTTTGGATAGGCGAAAGAAAGCCTATTCCATCCTTAAGAAAAATCCGATTTTCCTCGCCGCCATCGGGGAAAAAGAGATGATAAACATCGATAAGGGCAACCTCGGATCCATCATCTCGAGCTATATCCTCAGCTCGTTTTTGCTTTTGGGCTTAACTATCTTTATCTCCTTCTTCTCGATCAACCCGACGAGTCAGATTGGGATGATCACGATGATTATTTTGATCTTCGTATTCCTCGTCTTTTACCTGCCCTTTTATATCGAGACCCTCCGCCAGATGGCCGTCTCCCAGGCCTTTAAGAGGAAATATCCGATTTATCTATATGCCTTCGGCTCGATGATAATCCTGGGTTTATCGATATTCTTCTCCTATTTAAATGTCACCTACGTCAAAGACGGGGATGAGGTGAACCTCATCTTCGACTTGACCTATTTCTTCGCCATCGTCCTCCCTTTATATCTAGCCATGTCCGCCTTCTTTCAGATGTCCTTCATCAACCCCCTGATGGACTATAACTCCCTCATCGATAAGCTCCCTAACCCCGTAAAGGAGGAGCCTTTGCCGATAGTCGAAGAGGATGAATTTCAAGATTTGGATTAAGTTATTTCCATTCCCCGCGCGCGGGTGGTAAACTTCCCGTGTCATATAGGGGAATTTGCCAATCCCCTTGACGCGGGTAATGCCGCCGCTCCCAGCGTTATCGGGGCAATTGAGAGCACCTATGGTGAAGAAGGGTGGTACCGCGCGAGGCGTCCCTTCGATGGGTGTTTTATTTTTTTAGGAGGCCACTTATGAAAAAGCTAACCGGTCAGCAAATCAGGGAAACCTGGATCAAATTCTTCGAGAACCGTGGACATAAATGGATGGAGGGCGTCAATCTCATCCCCCAGGGCGATGATTCCCTTCTCTGGGTCAATGCCGGGGTCACCGGACTTAAGAAATACTTCGATGGATCCGAGATTCCGCCTTGTAGGAGGATCGTCAACGTCCAAAAATCCATCAGGACCAACGACATCGAAAACGTCGGCCACACGGCCCGTCATCACACCTTCTTCGAGATGCTCGGCAATTTCTCGATCGGCGATTATTTCCGCAAGGAAGTCATCAAGTGGGCCGTCGAGATCCTCACCAGCGAGGAAGGCTTTGGGATGCCCCTCGATAAGCTATACATGACCTATAACCCCAGCGATTTGGAATCCTTCCGTTACTGGCAGGAGAATGGCGTCGATAAGAGCCACCTGATCCCCCTTGAGGATAACTACTGGCAGATCGGCGAGGGACCCTGCGGCCCCAATACCGAGGTCTTCTTCGACCGCGGCGAGGAATGGGACCCCAAGCACCTTGGCATCAAGCTATTGGAGGATGACATCGAAAACGACCGCTACATCGAGATCTGGGGCATCGTCTTCAGTCAATATAACGCGGTCAATGGCGTCAAGCGCGAGGATTATAAGGAGCTTCCCTCCAAAAACATCGATACCGGCGCCGGTTTGGAGAGGATCGCCTGCATCCTCCAGCATACCCCGACCAACTTCGAGACCGACCTTTTCATGCCGATCATCGAGGAGGCCAAAAAGCTTTCCGGCAAACCATATGAGGGCGAATACCTCATGCCTTACCGCGTCATCGCCGACCATACCCGCTGCCTCAGCTTCGCCTTAAGCGATGGCGCCTATTTCTCCAATGAGGGCCGGGGATACGTCCTCCGCCGCATCATAAGGAGGGCCATGCGTTATGGCCAGAAGCTCGGCATCATGGAGCCTTTCATGCACAAATTGGTCGATGTGGTTGCCGAACACTACAAAGATTTCTATCCCTCAGTCTATAAGAACAAGGAGACGGTCAAGAAGATGATCGAATCCGAGGAGGAGAAGTTCCTGAAAACCCTCACCCAGGGCGAGGCGATGCTAAGAAACCTCCTCTCCGATCACAAGGATTTAAGCGGCGAGGAGATCTTCAAGCTCTACGACACCTATGGCTTCCCCAGCGAACTGAGCAAGGAAATCGTCGAGGAAAACGGCGGGAAGGCCGATATGGACGGCTTCTATAAGTGCATGGAGGAGCAAAAGGAAAGGGCCCGTAACGCCCGGGGCGAGATTGAGAGCTTCGCCAAGCAAAGCCAGGATTTATTGGCCTTTAAGGAAGCCTCCAACTTCCTTTATGGCGAGACGGAAAAGGAATCCGAGGTCATCGGCACCTTCAGAAACGGGGTGGCGGTGGAGGAGATCACCGATGAGGGCGAACTCGCCTTCAAGGAGTGCGTCTTCTACGCCGAGAGCGGTGGCCAAGTCTCCGATTCCGGATATATCGAGAGCGGGAGCTGCAAAGCCCTCGTCACCGCGGTCAGCAAAGCCCCGGCCGGCCAGCATCTGCTCCACGTCCGCTTAGCCTATGGGAGCATCAAAAAAGGCGACCTCCTCACCCAATACGTCGATAGGAACAAGAGGCTATTGACCGCCCGTAACCACTCGGCCACCCACCTTTTGCACGCCGCCCTCACCAATGTCTTGAAAGGCCACGTCGATCAGCGCGGATCTTTTGTGAACGATGAATATCTCCGCTTCGACTTCACCTCCCTCCACGCCTTAAGCGAGGAGCAGAAGAGGGCCATCGAGAAGGAGGTCAATGAGAAGATTGCTGAGGCGATTGAGCAGAAGACCTTGATCCTCCCGATTGAGGAGGCCAAAAAGCTTGGCGCCGAGATGGAGTTCTCCGAGAAATATGGGGACACCGTCAGGGTCGTCACCTTCTCCGATTATTCGAAGGAATTCTGCGGCGGCACCCACGTCTCCAACAGCCAGGACATCGGCTTATTCGTCTTAGAGAGCGAGGAGGCCATCTCCTCCGGCACCCGTAGGATCACCGGGCTCACCTCTTTAGGCGCCATCTCCTATCTTGGCAATAAACGCAATAAACTCGATAAAATCGAGGAAAAGTTTGGTGGCGTCTCCGATAATGACGTCGTCTCGAGACTCGATTCGTCCTTCAACGAACTAGCCAAGACGAAGAAGGAACTCGACCAATTGAAGGAAAAGCTATCCTCCTCCTCGGCCAAGAAGATCGGGGAATCCTTTGCCGAGGTTTCCGGAATCCATTTCCTCTTCGAGCATATGAATAAAGCCGGCAGGGCCGAGCTATTGAGGCTAGGCGACAATTTGAAGACCCTTCATCAGGATTATGTGATCGTCTTATTGGGCGATGATGAGAAGGGTCATCCCTGCCTCGCCCTTTCCGGTGGGAAGGGAAAGGATAAACTCCCCGCTTCCGTTGCCTTAAAGGAGTTGTCTCCTATTTTGAACGGACGTGGTGGAGGTAAGGATGAATCCGCCTCTGGACAAATGGCTGACCTCTCCAAATTGAATGAGGCCAAAGCCCACCTTTTGGAGAAGCTTTCATGAAGAAGAAGGCGATGGGGTTAGACCTAGGCACGAGAAGCTGCGGCATCGCCGTCAGCGACGCCCTCGGCATCGCCCATGGCTATGAGGAGTTCCGCTTTCAGGAGGGGGCGTATCGCCAATGCCTGAAGCACGTCATCGAATTGCTCCATCAATTGGGGATCGATGAGGTGGCCCTCGGCTATCCGCTCAACATGGATGGCTCTGCCGGGGAGCGCGCCCAAAGCGCGGAACGCTTCAAGTCGCAGTTGCTAGAAGAGGATCCAAACCTCAAAATCACCTTGGTGGACGAGAGATTGACCACCGTCATGGCCACCAACCGCCTCTTGGAGGCCGATATCTCCCGAAAGAAGAGGCACGCGGTCATCGATAAGCAGGCCGCCATCGTCATCTTGCAGAGCTACCTAGACAGAAAGGAATTCGAAAATGCCAACTGAGAACAACGGAACCTTCACCGTCCTGGCTGATGATGGGACGGAGGAATTGATTAATATCCTCTTTTCATACGTCAACGAGGAGCGGGGCAAGACCTATTATTTCCTCTACCGCTCGGAGGCCCCGGAGGACGTCATAGTCATGTCCTCGGTGGACGATGAAAACCTCGAGCCGGTCGATGATGATGAACTCGAGGAGGCCGAGGAGGTCTTCAACGCCTACATGGACGATCCCAAAATCGCCGAGGCGAGGAAATAATCTTCCTTGTTAGTCGGTAGACTAATAACTATAATCTTAAACGCATCCAAGGAGTCACCATGCCAGAAGAGAAAATGAAGCTGACCCAGGAGGGCTTAGACCTCCTGACGAAGGAATACCGTCACCTAATCGACGTCGAACGCCCCGACGTCATCTTGGCTTTGCAGGCCGCCCGCGCCCAAGGCGACTTGAGCGAGAACGCCGACTACGACGCCGCCCGCGACCGTCAGGCCAAAATCGAAAGCCGCATCCAGGAAATCGAACATATCTTCGATAACTATGAGCTCTATGATCCCAAAGACAAGAAAGCCAAGGGGATCCAGCTCACCGACACCGTCACCTATAAGGATTTATCCGAGAATGAGGAAGTGACCGTGAAGCTAGTCTCGACCATCGAGGCCAACCCCTTCGCCGAACCCTATCCCCTCGTCTCCATCGAATCCGCCCTCGGGGTGGCCTTAAGCGGCAAGTCGGTCGGGGACATCGTCAACGTTAACTCCCCCGATCCCTACGACGTCGAGATCATCTCCTTCAGCCGTTAAGCTAAAGATAAAGCATCGATTCCATCGGTGCTTTTTTCTTTTTCTAAAAATATTTTCAACGAGTTTTGACGCGTTTTGCCTTTTCGCGGCTACTTTATGGTAGGAGGGCAAAACATGCTAAAGACAATTCTGATCGTGCTCTTCGTCACCATCGTCGGACTCGTCGTCTTCTCGGCGACCGAGGCGGTGAGCGAGGGCATCACCACATCCACGTCGTATGTCGCCATGAGCTATTCCTCCACCGACATGCTGACCATCACCCTCTCCGGGCAGGTGGAAAACCCCGGAACCTACTACATCGACGTCGGGACGACTTTATCCGATGCCATCTCCAAGGCCGGGGGCACGACCTCGAACGCCGATAGCCGGGCCTATAACGGCGATTATGAGTTGAGCGATGGATTATCTTTCTACATCGCCCCGCTTAGGGACGTAAACGACGCCTGCTCGTTGGAGGAGATCTCCAAGGTCAACATCAACACCGCCGACAAGAGCGAGCTCCTCTCGATCCCGGGCTTTGGCGATGCCATCTCGACAAACCTGATCTCCTACCGCGAATCCACGGCCACCTTCAAGAGGCTGGAGGACATCAAAAACGTCTCCGGAATCGGGGATGCCACCTTCAGCAAGAGCAAAGACTACATGATCCTCAAGGAAGCCTGATATGGCTTTCCTCTTCGCCTTTTTGGGGATACTGGGCGGGCATTATCTGGGCGAGAAGCTCACCCAGCCCCTATATTTGGCGTTGGGGATTGCGGTCTGCCTGATTCTCCTATTTGGGGCCAAAAGTAACCACGTAATCCCTATTTTCCTCATATTCCTCGGCCTGGGGTTCGGCCTTAGCTTCCTCTATTTCCCCGGGGTTGATGGGGTGGGAGAATTTAAGGGTGTCGTCATCGAGGTGAAGAAGAATTACTTCATCTTCCAGTCAGGTTTATCACGTTACTACGTCTATGAGAGGGATTGCCTCCGGGAAGTGGGGGACATCGTCTCGATATATGGAAAAGTCTCGGATTATAGCTTTGCCAGTTATGAGGGCCGTTTCGACTTCGGGGATTATCTGCTTGATAAGGGGGTCGGGAAGAGGCTATCCATCTATGAGGTGGAGGAGATATTCCTTTTTCCATTGAGGATCCGGGAGAGGGCGGAGGGTTTCCTCTCGAATTTCTCTACCGATACGGCCTCTTTGCTGGAGTCGCTTCTATTCAATAGGAAGGATTATGATTCCGCCCTCATCGAGACTGC
>JAUNOH010000003.1:8915-51582 GCA_030537155.1 Bacillota bacterium | reverse complement strand
TGGAGTCGCTTCTATTCAATAGGAAGGATTATGATTCCGCCCTCATCGAGACTGCCTCCTCGCTTTCTTTGATCTCCTTATTCTCCTCAAGCGGCCTCTATTATTCCCTTTTCCTAAGGGGGATAGAGAGGATATTGGGCCTGAAGTTTGATGAGGATAAGGCCAAGCTATTATCGATAATCCCGGCTTTCGCCTTACTTTTGCTATTTTCCGGAAAAATCGGATTGTATCGGGTGTTTTTGATTCTCCTGCTCAGCAATATAAACACCTATTTATTGAAGGGGAGATTCAGCTATCTCGAGATAATGCCTTTGAGCGGGATCATCCTTTTATTCCTCGACCATAACCTCGCCAATCAAAGCGGGTTCCTACTCGGCTATGGCCTATCGCTATCCTTCTATTTGTCGCGTCTATATCTATCCAAAGGCGAGAGGTGGCTTAGGAAGGTCAAATCCCTTCTATTGATCCACGCCTTCATCCTGCCTTTTTCGCTTTCTTATTCGGGATTGCATCTATTTTTGCCTTTATTCAGCCAAATATCGTTGCCCTTTGCCTTCTTATATCTATTAATCGGCCTCGTTAGCTTCCTGAGCATACCCTTCACCGGACCACTGGAATGGCTATCGGGGGTGGTGGGTGGCCTCCTTGATATCTTCGATAAACTCGACGTCTGTCTGCCTCTCCCGATGTTTTCCGAGTCCGACTCCTTTATCTATTATTGCCTGCTATTCTTCTTCCTTTTCCTCTTCGAGTTCTCCCTCCATCGGTTAAAGAAAATATCATCCCTCTCCCTGCTTGGCCTATATGCCTGTAGCCTCGTCCCGATACCAAATCTATTTTTAACCCGCGTCAGCTTCATAAACGTGGGGCAGGGGGACTCGATACTGATCGAGCATAGGGGGACCTCCATCATGATCGATACCGGAGGCAACCTCTCCTTCGACATGGCCGAGGAGGTCTTGATACCCTATCTGAGGAAGAGGAGGGTCTATAGGTTAGACGCCCTCTTCACCACCCACGAGGACTACGACCACATGGGGGCCAGGGATAGTCTCCTATCCAATTTCGATGTCTTGAAAACATACGATTACGACGATGTTTTCCCGATAACGGTCGGTGATATAAGCCTCGATAACCTAAACGATTATGGAACTGGCTCCGACGAGAATTCGAAAAGCCTCGTCCTCTATATGGAGCTCATGGGAAAGAAGTGGCTATTCATGGGCGATGCGCCCACCTATGTGGAGGAGAGGATAATCGCGGCCGATCCAAATCTCGACTGCGACATCCTCAAGGTCGGACACCATGGCTCGGATACCTCCACGGCCCTTTCCTTCCTTTTGAAGACGACCCCCGAGGAGGCCATAATCTCCTGCGGGCTCGGCAATTCCTATGGCCATCCCCACGAAAGCGTCCTCAAAAGCCTCCGCCTGGCTGGGGTGGGGGTTAGAAGAACCGACCAAGAGGGGACGATTGTCTATCAAAGTTTCGCCCTTTAGGCTTTATAATCATCTTTGATGATCCACCTTTACTATAGCGAGCAGGATATCATGGTGAAGGAATTCGCCAAGCGGGCCGTCAAGATCGCCATCAAGGAGCCCAACGAATTCAACTACATCGCCCTCGATATGGGGCAGGTTTCCTTCGAGGAGGCCGCCTTCGAATGCGAGAGCCTTCCTTTGGGTTATGACAAGAAGGCCGTCGTCCTCGAAAACTGCCAATTCTTCAAAAAAAGCGCCGGCGGGGCCAGGAAAGGCAAAGCCACGACCAAGAAGAAACACGAGGATGGCCGCGACTCCCTTTTGGATTATCTGGCGCATCCAAACCCCGATATCGAGCTGTTTTTCCTAGCCTATGAGAAGGAAGTCGACCTCAGCGGGGAATTTTATCAGGCCATTGAACGGGCCGGCGGGGATATCCAATCCGTCGCCCCCCTCGATAGCAATGGCTGGCTCAATTACATCGCCAATTTCTTCAAAAAGCGTGGGGTCAGCATCGATTCCAACGCCTTAAGGGAACTGAATATCAGGATCAATGGGGATTATGGGGCCTTCAAAAACGAGACCCAGAAGCTCCTCACCTATTCCGGAGGCGGCAGGATCAGCCTCTCCGACGTCGAGAAATTGGTCCCACCATACGTCGAGGATGACGTCTTCAAGATGAGCAACGCCCTGACTAGGAATAACGTCAGGATGGCCTTGAAGATATATAAGGACCTCAAGGTATTGGGAGTGGGGGATGAGGTCAGGCTATTGAATCTGCTCACCAACCAGTTCCGTTACATGGATATGGTCTATTATCTCGATTCCAAGGGTGAGTCATCCGGGGGCATCGCCAAAAAGCTGGGCGGCAGTCCCTACCGGGTGGAGATAACCCTGAAAAACCTATATGGCGTAAGCCCCGGGATGATCGGGGAGGTATTGGAGCAGCTATATCAGGCCGAGCGGGCGATACTGGTCGAATCGCAGGATGCCTCCTTCGTCTTCTCTAACTTCCTCGCCAACTTCCATCTATAAGAAAAGCCCCGATCGGATCGGGGCTATTTTCTTTCTTGTTTCGATTAAAGGGAGTTGACCAATTTGGCGAGATGGCTCTTCTTGCGGCTGGCGGCGTTCTTGTTGATGCTGCCCTTGGAGACGCCCTCGTCGATGAGCTTGTTGGCGGAGGCCAATAAGGCAACGGCCTCTTCCTTCTTGCCCTCTTTGGCGGCGGCTTCGACCTTCTTGACGGCGGTGCGGATGCCGTTTTCGACGGAGTCGTTGTAGGCCTTGGCCTTGAGGTTGGTCTTATCGCGCTTGATCTGGGATTTGATGTTCGGCATTTTCTCTAAATTCCTTTATTTGCGGGTAATATCTTAGCCGTTAGGCTTGCTGAAAGCAATTATTTATCTTTCCCTTGGAGATCGAGGATCATCTTGGTGAAATCATTCGCCGTCATCAATACGCCGAGTTGGTCGTCGGGGATCTTCAGGCCGAATTTGGCTTCGATGGATTGGACCATCTCGATGTAGCTCATGGAGTCACCGGATAAATCCGCGCCCCAATCGGCCGAGGGCTCGATCTTAAACTCGGGGAGAAGGAGAACTTCGGAGAAGACCTTGGTGACCACGGCTAGGACGCTGGCGACCTTCTTGGGGTCATAGCCCTCGAAGGAGAGCTCCTTCCTCTGGCCGTCGAAGTCGAGGAAGTCGTTGGAGCCGGTCTCGAGACCTTTCCTGACCTCGACGCGCTTGACCTTCATGGCGTTGGAGATCGGCAGGGGTTTCCTGTCGATGTATATCTTCTTGACCTTCTTCTCGGCCGGGAGGGTGTCGTTGATGGCCTTGACGTCGGATTTGAGGTGGGGGATATCCTCGGCCTTCATCTCGTTATCGACCTCGATGACCAAGGCGATCAATTCCTCCTTCTCGCCTTTGGGCTTAACGCCCAAGACGACGCAGTTATGGACGTGGGCCACGCCTTTGAAGTAATCCTCGATCTCATCGGGGTAGACGTTCTCGCCGTTGGCCAGGATGATGGTGTCCTTGGTGCGGCCTTTGATGTAGTAACCGCCCTGTTCATCGCGCCCGGCGATGTCTTCGGTCCTAAACCAGCCATCCTCATAATTCATCCTGACTAGGGCCCCACCACGGAATTCCTTCTCGTGGACGATGCCGGAACGGATATAGAGCTCGCCGGTCTCGACTTCGTCGGAACTGGCCTTATCGCCGATGGGGACGATTTTATATTCAACCCCGTAGAAGGGATGGCCGATGGAGCACTGGAGCCTCCTCTCGACGTCGGTGGACAACTCGACGGAGGTGATGCCGACCTCGGTCATGCCATAGCCGTTATAGAGGGGATAGCCGATGCCGTTGATGATGGTAGCGGTCTTGGGGGAGAGATAGCCACCCCCGGAGATGCAGAAGCGGATATGGGAACCCAAAACCTTCTTCTGGGCGATCTTCTGGATGAGCTTCTTGCCGCCGAGCCCGGCTTCCTCCTTATTAATCTTATGGGTGTTGTAGGCGATCATTTTGTCGATCAGCTGGGCCTTTTTGGGTCCTTGGCTGGAGGCGCTCCTCATGACGGCCTGGGCCACCGAATCCCAGAAGAGGGGGACGGAATAGACGTGGGTGACCTTGCCCTTCTGGCAGGCGCCTAATAGATCCTTCGTGGCGGCCGAGGAGGGGAAGACCAAAGTCTTTCCATAGAAGGTGTACCAGAAGAAGTTGGCCAATAAGCCGAAGACGTGGTGGAAGGGGAGCATGGCGAAGATGCGGAGGTTATTCCTCCCGGGGTACATGATGTCGTCGTTTTCCTTCCACATGTCGGTGGAGGCCAAAATCTGATGGACGAGGTTTTTGCCGCGGTATACCGCCAGCTTGGCATCCCCGGTCGTGCCGGAGGAGCAGAAGATGATGTGGTCGGCCCAATCCGGGGTGAAGCGGTAATTGGCCTCCATCGAGAGGATGTCGTTGACCCGGAAGGAGGGGACGGAGAATTCCCCGTCCTCGTTGCAGATTAAGGCCTTAGCCTTAGCCTGGGCCAGAAGGTTATTGGTGTTGGCCACCGGGAGAGAGGCGTTAAGAAGCAAGGGCGAATGGCCGCTCATGAGGATGGCATAGAAGAAAACCGGCCAGAAGCGGCTGTTTTTCAACTTGATGCCGACCACGGTCCCGGCCGGGATACCAGAGAAGGCGGTGGATAGCTTGCTGGCGGTGGTGAAGACGTCGTTCTTCCACTGGGCGTAGCTGATCTTCCTCTTCTTGCCGTTTTCATCGAAGTAGATGAAGGCGGTGGCGCGCGGGTCGCGCTCCATGGTCGCGTTATAGATATCGGAGATGGTCTGGCTGGTGGATAGAAGCTTCTGGTTGGTGTATAGGAAGCGCTGGACGGGCGTTAGTTTCTCTTTTTCTGACATGGTTATTTCTCCTTTTTGCGGGGGCGGTAATCATCATCCCCAAATGCCAAGCAGTCGGCGGGCACATCCTTGCTGATGTAGGCCCCGGGGGCGATGGCGGCCCCATGATGGATCGTGATATCGCCTAGTATCGTGGCGCCCACCGAGACGATCACATCATCTTCCAGGGTGGGATGGCGTTTAATTCTTTCCAATGACCTTCCGCCGAGGGTGACCCCGTGGTAGAGGGTGACGTTGTCACCGATGATTGTGGTCTCGCCGATGACGACGCCCGAACCATGATCGATGAAGAGGTTCCTCCCGATTTTGGCGGCCGGGTGAATCTCGATCCCGGTGGTCTTTTTGGCCCGGTGCATGAGCATCTCGGCCAGGAAGCGGAAGTGGATCCTCCAGAAGAAGGAGGCGACTCTATGGTATCTTAGGGCCCTCACCGAGGGATATAGCCAAAACACCGACCATTTGCTTCTGGCGGCGGGATCCCTTCTCTTTATTGAGGCCAGATAGCCTTCCTTATGCGCCTTCTTATTTCCTTCGGACATGAATTAACGCGACATTTTATATCACATGTGTAGCAATCTCTAAAGCGATTTCGCGTTTGCTGCTGTTTTAGAGGCTCCACCTGACGAGTATAATCGTAACCGAGGATTGCCTAAAGGCAAAGATTTTTGGATATGTTCGACTCCCTTTCCACGCCACGCATAATCTATATGGGAACCCCCGAGATTTCGGCCACCTGCCTCGAAAAACTGCTCGAGGCCGGCTTTAACGTGGTCGCGGTGGTCAGCAATGAGGATAAGGAAGTTGGGCGGAAGAGGATATTGACCCCGACCCCGGTGAAAGAGGTTGCCCTAAGGCATGGGATACCCGTCCACCAGCCACATAAAATCCGATTGGAACACGATTTTTTAAAACAGTATAACCCCGATTTGATCATCACCTTCGCCTATGGGCAGATCGTCCCCAAGGAGGTTTTGGAGGCCCCGAGATATGGTTGCCTCAACCTCCATGGCTCCCTTCTCCCCGAATATCGGGGGGCCGCCCCGATGCAGAGGGCCATCTTCGACGGGAAGAAGGAAACCGGCGTCACCCTGATGGAGATGGCCGAGAAGATGGATGCCGGGAGGATGTATGCCAAAAAACTCTTCCCGATCGAAGAGGAAGATAACTACACCGCGGTCAGTAAGAAGATGTCTATTGCAGCCTCCTCATTGATGATCGAGAGCCTTTTGCCCTACCTAAACGGCGAATTGAGGGGCGAGGAGCAGGACGAGTCGAAAGTAAGCTTCGCCAACAAGATAAAGCCCGAGGAGGAAAGGCTCGATTTGGGAATGGATGCCGAAGCGCTCCTATGCCATATCCGCGGATTATCTGAGGAACCAGGAGGATATCTCCTTTTAAAGGGGGAACCCCTGAAGATATTCAAGGCCAAACTGCTCAATAATGACGAAAAACATCCGATCGGAACGATAATCCAGGCCGATAAGAGGCTGATATTCCAGGCCAAGGGGGGAGAGGTTGAGGTATTTGACCTCCAGCTCCGCGGCAAGAAGAGGATGGAGGCCAGAAGCTTCCTCAATGGGGCCCATAACCTAGCGGGGGAGACACTCCTCTGATGGGGGAGGATAAACCCTTCCTGAAGTTATCCGTCCACCAGGTCGTGGACTTTTTGCTACGTCAAGGCGACATCGACGAGAGGATATACAACCAGGAGACCATGGCCATGGGCAGCCTCCTCCACAGCGCCTTCCAGAAGAAGCAGGGCGGGGAATATATCCCCGAATACTATTTAAGCGAGCTATTTGAGAGAAAGGATGGGAGTATCCTCCTCTCCGGGCGGGCCGATGGAATCATCGTGAATCGGGATGGCGCAACCATAGACGAGATAAAGTCGACGGTCGCGCCCCTCGACACCTTTTATATTGAGCAGAAGGCCTGGCATCTCGGGCAGGCCGAATGCTATGGGCTGATGTACTGCCATCAGAAAAAGCTCGATAAAATCGGGATAAGGTTGACCTATATATCCCAAAACGACAACTCCCGGGCCGTTCATGAATTCTCCTATAGCCTGAAGCAGTTGGAGGAGAAGGTTTTCTCCTACCTCGACGAATACCTAAGCTTCTATCAGAAGCTGATCGCCCATAAGAAAATCCGTAACCTCTCGGCCGCAAACCTCGACTTCCCCTTTGAGAAGTTCCGCCCCGGGCAGAGGGAATTGGCCAAATATTGCTATGGCATCGCCAGGGACGGGGGGATCCTCTTCGCCGAGGCCCCGACCGGAATCGGGAAGACGATGTCGACCCTCTTCCCCTATGTGAAGAGCTTCGCCCTCGGGGATAACGATAAGATATTTTACCTGACCGCCAAAACCACCGGCCGGCAGACCGCCTATGAGGCTTTGGGCGAATTATATAAACACGGCTTGGTGGCCCTTGATTCCTCGATCATGGCCAAGGATAAGCTATGCTTTTGCCCCGGGAAGGCCTGCAATCCCGACGAATGCCCCTTCGCCATCGGCTACTACAGCAAGATCCGCGGCATCATAAACGAGGCCCTCTCGAAGTGGAACCGCTTCGACAATGGCTATGTCATAGAGCTGGCTAAGAAGCATCAGGCTTGCCCCTTTGAACTACAATTGGATTTATCCAACTACGCGGATGTGGTGATCGCCGACTATAACTATCTCTTCGACCCGATGGTCAAATTGGACCGCTTCTTCGGGGAGATGGCGATGCCCGGGACCTATATCGGCCTCATCGACGAGGCCCATAACCTCATTGAGCGGGGGAGGATGTCCTATTCATCGGAGATTGCTGAAGCGGCCCTAAAACGGGCGAGGAAATCCCTCTCTCCCAAGCGGGAATCCGGACTTAGGAGGGCGCTGAATAAGCTCGATAAGGCCTTGCTTTTGGCTAAGGATTCGGCGGGGGAGGACTCCCTTTTATCCGAAGAGGGGATCGATGCCATCACCAAGGCCATGGAATCCTTGAAGAGGGCCCATCAGAAACGTTCCAAGGAGAAAGAGGCGGAGAAGCTCCCCCAGGAGTACCTCGACTTCTACCTCGAGGTGAATAAGTGCCTCAAATTGATGGATGAATACCCCGGCGGGAACTCCAGGCTATATATAAAGGAAGATAGGGGCGGCGGGCTGACCTTCTCCCGTTTCTGCCTCGATCCATCCCCGTATCTATGGGAGAGCCTCAATCAACTTAAAGGGGTGACACTTTTTTCGGCCACCCTCAGCCCCATCGACTATTATCAAGACGCCATCACCGGGAGCCACGACCACCCCTATCTATTGCTCCCATCCCCCTTCCCGAAGGAAAACTTCAAATTGCTTTTGGCCCCCAAGGTCTCGGTCAGATATAAGGACCGGGAGAAGACATACGGGGAGGTGGCGGAGTATCTAGCCGAATTCGTCGATGGCAAAACCGGTAACTACTTCCTATACTTCCCGAGCTATGAATATTTAGAAAAGATTCGACCCCATCTCATCTTTAATGATGCCGAGGTCTACGTCCAAAGCCGGGAGATGAGCGAGTTGGAGCGGGAGGAGTTCCTCGCCAATTTCCCTTTATCTCCTAATAAGACCAACATCGGATTATTGGTCCTTGGCGGGGCCTTCAGTGAGGGTATCGACATGTATAGCGACCGCCTTATCGGGGTGGCTTTAGTCGGGATTGGGCTACCTCAGATCGGCTTTGAGAACAACCTCATCAGGGAATACCACCAGAAGAAGTCCGGGAACGGATACGAATACGCCTATATGGATCCCGGGATGAATAAGGTCATGCAGGCGGTCGGTAGGCTGATAAGAAGCGAGTCCGACGTCGGGGCGGCCTTATTGATCGATGACCGTTACATGATCGAGGAATACCGTTCCCTCTTCTCGAGGCTTTGGGAGGAATACGAGGTCGTGACCAGCCCCGCGGAAGTGGGGGAGGCCCTCTCCCTTTTCTACGCCCCGAAAGGGGATCAAACATCTGATTCATACAGTTGACACACATTGCGAAAGTGCCTTATAGTTAGGCTATCCATGGAATTCAACGGTAAAAGCCCGATATACGAGCAGATATACGAGTACTATAAAAGGCTCATCACGCTCGGGGCACTAAAATACGGCGATAGCCTCCCCTCGGTGAGGGAGTTCGCCTTTTCCCATGGCCTCAACCCCAATACCGTTCAGCGTTCCTTTGCCTTATTGAGGGAGGATGGCTACATCAGCTCGCTCCCCAAAAAAGGCAATTACGTCTGCTATCAGGGTGAAAGCGATGAGAGGAAGAGGAAGCTGCTTTCCGGTTTATCAAAGCTATTTGAAGCCGGCTATAGCAAAGAGGAGATAATCGCCGCCTTACTGGAGGAGAAATCCGATGATTGAGATAGTTAACCTAGTCAAGCGCTTCGGCCCCGTGGCCGCGGTCGACCACCTCAGCGTGGAGATCAAGCCCGGCGTCACCGGCCTAGTCGGCCATAACGGAGCCGGCAAATCGACCCTATTCCGCCTGATATCCGACATATATTCGGTCGACGAGGGACAGATTTTGATCGATGGCATCGACCATAAGGAGGTCGAGGCCAAGAAGAAGGTCTTCTTCCTAAACGATAACCCCTACGGTTTGGGAAATTGGAAGCAGACCTATGATTTCTACGCGAATTTCTATGAGATCGACCTTGAGAAATACGAGGGGCTGATCAACTCCTGGGGATTACCCAAGAATAAGGAGATCCGCCTCTTCTCCAAGGGCATGAGGAGACAGCTATTCATCGCCTTGGCCCTCTCGGTCAAATGCGACGTCTTGCTGATGGATGAGGCCTTCGACGGCATCGACCCCCTCATCCTCGAATTGATCAGGAAGGAGATCTCGGCTTTATCAGATGACGGCAAGGCCATTGTGATATCCAGCCATAACATCTCCAGCCTCGAGAGATTGGTCGACCGCTTCCTCATCCTCTATAAGGGACAGCTATCCAAGGAGGGCGAAAGTGAGCACATGGGCGAGCAGATGGTCAAATTCCAATGCGTCGTCTCCGGGAAGGAGCTATCCGAGAAGGATCTATCTTCCCTCGGCTTATCGATCGTCAACTTCCGCCGCATCGGGAGCATCTATAACTTCGTCATCATCGAGACGCCCGATTGCGAAGCCAAAATCAAGGAAAGCCTCAATCCAGCTTTATTGGAACGCGTGCCCATCGATCCCGACGAGATCGTCATGCTCGAGATGATGCTGGCCAAGAAGAAGGGGGACTCCAAACATGAATAAGTCATATTTCAAATGGCAGCTGAAGCAGTGGATCCCGATGTTCTTCATCCTGACCGCCTTCCTGGGGGCGATATTCCTCTTCACCGCCTTACTTCAGACGCCTTATGCCATAAACGCGGCCACGACCTCAGACGGGGTATATTACTATCCCTTCTACATGAGCTCGACCCCGGGTTCGATGATCCTCTCGGCCATCATCCCGGCTATCATCGCCACCTTCTCGATGCCCTTCTTCGTCTATAGCTACCGTTATAAGAAGCAGAGCGCCGACACCTATCTCCCCCTGCCGTTGAAGCGGGGCACCATCCTCCGGACGAGGCTGATTATCGGTTTGCTGATGCTATTGGCCTCCATAACCGTCGTTTATTGGCTCGGCATCGGGATATTTGCCATCCGCCAGGCCACCTGCAGCATCCCGGAAAGCAATGAATACTGGACTTATTCCCGCCATTTCCTCTCCTATCAATACTGCATCCCATTCTTCTTCCTGATGCTCGTATTCGTGGCCGGGCAATATTTCATCAACTGTTTCTTTGTAAGCTTAGGCAACACCCAGCTATCTTCCATCTTCACCCTGATCGCCGGGACCTTCATCCTCGGCTGGGGGTTGATGTGCGTGCTCGGCTACATCGGGCAATTTGAGTACCAATTGGCCGGAACCAACGTCATGTTGAATAACATCGACGAACTTATGCTGACCAATGGCGGTCCCACCTTCCCATGCTATATCTGCTATAGGCTATTCGATTCGCTTATTTCCAAAGGGACGGCTTCCTCCGCCTTGGATGGCTGGCAGATCGCCTACCTCATCGTCTATCCCATCGAGGCCATCGGAGCGGGGGTGTATTGCTTCTTAAAAACCGAGCCTTCGGGCGAATATTTCGGGACTAAGGGCAGCCAAAACATCTGGATCAGCCTCCTCATCCACGCCTATTTCCTCTGCGCCTCCTACGCCTTCCTATTGACCGGGACCAACGGATTATCCGTCGTCATCTTCGGGATGACCTTCATCCTCGAGGGCGTCTTCTACTATGGCGTCTTGGCCCTCTATAACGGCAGCTTCAGGCTCCCAAAGAAGGATTTCATTCCCTATTGCTCGGTCATGGGATTCTTCCTGCTAAGCGATATCATCTTCGTCATCATCACCAGCATCTAAGCCAAAATAAGCCCGCATGCTTTGACCCTACCTTAATTGGTAGGGTTATTTTATAATTCATCCCGATATATGGCATTCGAGCAGAAGAAGATAAGGAATTTCTCCATCATCGCCCACATCGACCATGGAAAGTCGACTCTGGCCGATAGGATCATTGAGCTGACCGGCGCGGTCGAGAAGCGCCAGATGAAGGACCAACTTCTCGATTCGATGGACCTCGAGAGGGAGCGCGGCATCACCATCAAGCTCAACGCGGTCACCCTCTCCTATAAGGCCAAAGACGGCACCGATTACGTCTATAACCTCATCGACACCCCGGGGCACGTGGACTTCTCCTACGAGGTCTCCCGCTCCTTAGCCGCCTGCGAAGGGGCCCTTTTGGTGGTGGATGCCACCCAGGGCGTCCAGGCCCAGACTTTGGCCAACGTCTATTTGGCCATCGATAACGATCTGACCATCTTGCCGATCATCAACAAGGTCGATCTCCCGTCGGCCATGCCCGATTTCGTCAAGGGTGAGATCGAATCCCGCATCGGATTGGATTGCTCCAACGCGGCCTTGGTGTCGGCCAAAACCGGCTTGGGCGTCGAAAATGTCTTAGAGGACATCGCCAATCTCATCCCGCCCCCGAGCGGCTCCCCCGAGGCGCCCCTCCAGGCTTTGATTTTCGATTCCTACTACGATTCCTACCGTGGGGTCGTGGTTTTGATCCGCGTCAAAAACGGCTCCGTCAAGCCGGGCGATAACATTACCCTAATGCAGGCTGGCAAACAATATCAGGTCACCGAGGTCGGAATAAGGACCCCGAACGAGGTGAAAACCTCATCCCTCGAATGCGGCGAGGTCGGTTACCTCTGCGCCCAGATTAAGGATATCAGGGACGTCTTCCCCGGCGAGACCATCACCTTGAGTGAGAACCCGGCCAAGGAGGCCTTGCCCGGCTATCGCAAGATAAACCCGATGGTCTATTGCGGCTTATACCCCTCCGATTCGAAGAAATACGAGGATCTGAAGGAGGCTTTGGCCAAGCTCTCATTAAATGATGCCTCCCTCACATATACCCCCGAGACCAGCCAGGCCTTGGGCTTTGGCTTCCGCGTGGGCTTCCTGGGGCTGCTCCATATGGATGTGGTGGAGGAGAGATTGGAGAGGGAATATGGCCTCGACCTCATCCTGACCGCCCCCTCCGTCTCCTATAAAGTCGTCTTGACCGACCATAGCGAGATGTTCCTCGATAACCCCTCCTCATTACCCGATCAAAGCAAGATAAAGGAGATTCAGGAACCCTTCGTCTCGGCCTCCATCATGGCCCCCTCCGACTATGTCGGGCCCATCATGGAGCTATGCCAGCAGAAGCGCGGCGTCTATAAGGACCTCGAATACTTCGACTCCACCCGCGTCATCGTCAAATATGAACTCCCCCTCTCGGAGATCATCTATTCCTTCTTCGACCGTTTGAAAAGCGCGACCAAGGGCTATGCCTCTTTAGACTATGAATTCCTCGAATACCGGGCCTCGGCTTTGGCCAAGATGGACATCCTCCTGAATGGGGATCCGGTCGACGCATTATCCTCCATCGTTTTTAAGGGGAGCGCCTATAAGCGGGGCTTAGCCATCGTCAGCAAGCTGAAGGACATCATCCCCCGTCAGCAATTCTCCGTGCCCGTCCAGGCCGCCATTAACGGCAAAATCATCGCTCGCGCCGACATCAAGGCCGTTCGGAAAGACGTCTTAGCCAAATGCTATGGCGGGGACATCAGCCGCAAGAAGAAGCTGTTGGAGGCCCAGAAGCGGGGCAAGAAGAGGATGAAGGCCATCGGCTCCGTCGAGGTCCCGCAGGAAGCCTTCATGTCCGTCCTCTCGATCGGCGACGATGTCGACTCCAAGGACTGATTAGTAGTTTTTTGGTTGTTCAATCTTTAGATTAGGACCTATAATTTGCCATATATGGCCAATCCAAATATCGCAATCCGCTACACCGACGAGATCTACGCCTCCAAAAGCGAGCTCCCGGTTTTGATGAATACCTCCCTCATCGACTTCGCCTGGGCCAAGATAGCCACCTACCGCCAGGAGAATTCGAGGAAGCTTGGCTTATTTACGATGGCCAAGTTCAATTTCACCCTTACCCAGACCCCGGCAATCATGGGGCGGATAGGTGATTTCTCCGATAAACTCACTCATTTCGCCGAACAGCTCAACCCCGTTTTGGAATCGGCCGAGCTATCCGCCAAATTGCTTTCCAGCATCCGCTTCGACCTCCTGAAGGCCATCGCCGAGATTGAGCGGGTGAATATAAGCGACCTCTCCATCAAGGCGATGCTGAATGGCACCTACATGGAGGAGAATAGGCATCATCTTCCCATCTTGGGCTACCGCGATGCCTTAACCAGGTTAGCGGAGCATCCCTCATCCCCTTTAAGCGAGAACCTTCTGGCCGATATATACGGCACCATCAGGGGCGAGGTCGAGCTGACGGCCTTTTATCGTTACAGCAACCCCAATAACGTCTACTCGGCCATCCAGGTCAACCGCGACTACCAATACGCCCCCTATAACGAGATCCCCCGCGATATGGAGGAGCTTTTCTCCTTCATCCTCAACGACTCCGGCGACGCCTTCGTCAAGGCGGCGTCCTCCCTTTTCTATCTGACCTACATCAAGCCCTTCGACTCCCATAACGAGGCGGTGGCCTGCCTTTTGGCCAAATATATCCTCGCCCAATCCGGCTTGGGCGCGGCGGCTTCTTTAATCCCCTTTGAGAAATTGGTCGACCCCAATAACTCCAAATGGAACAAGATCTGCCTCGAGACCCAACGCCAGGCCGACATGACCTATATCCTCCTCTATTTCATCGGGGCCTTGACCCCCTTATTGGAGGGCTATGCCACCGAACTTCGCCTGGCCATGGCCAAATCGGTCGATGAGGAGAGGAAATCCCTCGATGAGAGCGACGCCCCCAAGAAGGAGGAGAAACCCGCTCCCGCGGAGCCCGTTGAGGTGCCCGCCCCCGTGAGCGAGGCCCGTTTGGAGGAAGTGGAGGTTGCCCCCGTCAAAGCCGAACCCACACCCGAGGTTAAGCCGGAGAAGGAGCCCGAAATCGCCATAGCCAGGGCCCCGGCCAAGCTGGCCCTGAGCCTCCCCGAGCCGAAGATGAGCGATAAGGAAGTTAAGGAATACGCCCGCTACATCGTCGAGACCAACCCGATGGTCAGGAAGCCCCAAGCCCATTTCTATGCGACGCATTGCACGATGGGGCGCTACTACACGATATCCGATTATAAGCGTACAATACGCTGTGCCTATGAGACGGCCAGGACCTCGATGGATAACCTCGCCGCCCAGGGTTTCTACAAGAAATTGAAATTCAAAAACAAATTCGTCTATACGCCGATAAAGATGGGAGATAAGCAATAATGCAAGCCTGGTTGATAATTCTGATACTCGTCCTCTTCTTCGGGGCCATCGTCCTCGGAGTCATCGTGGTTAGGAAGAAGACCAAATTCTTCGACGACCCCGGCGAGAAGAAATCCGATGAGGAGATCGCCAAGGAGGAACTGGACAACATCCTCGAGGATGTCGAGGACGAGGAGACCATCAAGGCGATGGACGATTTCTCCAAAAAGCAGGAGGAGAGCGAGACCGAGAAGGACTTCGAGGGCGAGGATAAGCCCGTCGGCTTCGAGGATAAGGATGAATAAAGAGGCCGACGCCCTTTACGTCCACATACCTTTCTGCTCCGCCATCTGCGGGTACTGCGACTTCAGCAAACTCCTCTACGATCGGGGGTTTGCTTTTTCTTACCTCCAGGCCCTGAAAAAGGAGATTGAGTCCTACCGGATAGGCAGGGTTAAGACCATCTACGTCGGTGGTGGCACCCCAACCTCTTTGGACGACGACCTCTTTTCCGATTTGTTATCCTTTTTGGCCCCTTTTTTGGATGAAAATGGGGAATATAGCGTCGAGGCCAACCCCGAATCCCTAAGCCCCGCCAAAGCCAAGATGATGGCGGAAGCGGGGGTCAACCGCGTCTCGATGGGCGTCGAAAGCGCCGACCCCGCCCTCTTGAAATTGATGGGCAGAAGGCACGATAACGAGATGGTCAAAAAGGCCATCTCCAACCTAAAGGAAGTCGGAATAGATAACTATAACCTCGATCTGATATATGGCTTGCCGGGGGAGGGGATGGAGACCCTAAACAACGACGTCGACTTCCTGCTTTCCCTGAACCCGCCCCATCTATCGCTATATAGCCTCACCGTCTCGCCGGGGAGCATCTTCTATAACAGGAAACTGCCGGAAGCCCCCGAGGATCTATCCGCGGGGATGTATGAATATATCCTAAAGAGGCTTCGCGCCTCCGGGTATAGGCGTTATGAGGTGTCCAACTTCGCCAAGCCGGGATTCGAGAGCCGCCACAACCTGACCTATTGGAGGGATGAGCCTTATTATGGCTGCGGCCTTGCTGCCTCGGGCTATCTTGGCGATATCCGTTACCAGAACGTCAAAAACCTCAGCAAATACCTTGCCGGCGAATATGTGGCCGAGAGGGAAAAAGTCGATGAGGGCAGCGCTTTTGAATATTACCTATTGACCAATCTCCGACTGGAGGAGGGATTTTCCCTCAAGGATTTCGAGTCCCGGTTTGGGGTTGGCTTCCTAGAAAAATACCCCGAGGCTAATAAGCTTTTCGACGAAGGATTGCTCATCCTTAAAGACGAGAGGATCATGCCAAGCGACCGCGGGATCATGATATTGGATAGGGTTTTGCTAAGGCTATTTTGAGAGAATATCCCCATGAGGGAAAATCTGTTTGGGAAATATATAAGGACCGGCGATCCGGAGAAAAGGAAAAGGGCCGAGGCCTGGCTGACCGGCATCGGACTTCAGGAGGTCGATGGTCTCGAGGTTTCCTTATTTCTTATCGATTTGGCCAAGAAGAACATTGAGGGAGAAATATCTTTCGATGAGGCTGAAAGATTACTGAGGGTCCATTACGAAGAAAAACCCAGACGGGATCGAAGAAGGAAGAAGGAAGCCGATCTGGTTTCCTCCCGGATCGCCGATTTGCTTTTGGATAGTAGTTTTGATTTCTCAACCGACGAATACATCTCCATCCATCGAAGGCTTTTTGAGGGGATATACCCTCATGCCGGATGCTTTAGGGAATATAGCATCAGTAAGAGGGAATGGATCCTCCGCGGCGCGAGCGTCGTCTACGGAAATGCCTCCATATTGGATGCCTCCGTCGAATATGACTTATCCGTGGAACGCCCCACCCGTTATGGAGGCCTTTCCATGGAGGAGACCATTCATCATTTGGCCGTCTTCATCTCCAGGCTTTGGCAAATTCACCCCTTCGCGGAGGGGAATACGAGGACGACGGCCGTATTCCTCATGAAATACCTTAGATTTTTGGGCTTTGAGCCGGTGAAGAATACTTTTGCCGGGAACTCATGGTATTTCCGAAACGCCCTGGTCAGGGCCAATTACAACAACCTGCCTGGCCGGATTTATGCGACCACCGAGTATCTTGAGATGTTTTTGGAAAACATGCTTTTGGGCGAAGAGCACGAGCTTCTAAGCATTAACATGCGGATCGACGAGAGCGTCGGCTACTCTAAGGCCTGAGGCCAAATAGCGTCCATTCACGGCCCTTTTCAGCGGCCTTTCTAAAGAAACCATAATTTTTTGGCACTTCTCGCTTGACAGTGCTAACGGCTTTTCTATAATTAGGCTTGGCAATCGGAACTAACGAGTGCCAAATATAGCAAGGAGGCAAAAGATGACCCGACAAGAGCAAATACTCAAGCTCATCGTCGAATTCTTCATCAAGACCGGAGAGCCCGTTGGCTCCAAGACCCTGCTTGAGGAATACCATCTCCCATATTCGAGCGCGACCATCCGCGCCGAGATGAATTCCCTCGAGAAAGGCGGTTATCTGGAGAAGACCCACGCCTCGAGCGGCCGCGTCCCCTCAGCCAAGGGCTACACCTACTATGTGGAGCGCCTTCGCGAGGAAAGCGTCGACGATTCGGTCAAATACGCCCTCCAGAAGGTGTTGGACGAGAAGAGCAAATCCGTCGAGGAGGTAATGAAGGAGTCGTGTCAGATATTATCGAACATGACCAACCTCGCCTCGGTCGTCCTCGGAAGCAAAGCCGAGGAGGAGAAACTAGCCTCCGTCCAATTGATCCCCCTAAGCGGGAACTCGGCGGCCGCGGTGTTCGTCACCGATAAGGGCTATGTCGAGAATAAGACCTTCGTCGTCTCCGAGAGCGTGAGCCTCGAGGAAGTGCAGAAGACCGTCGCCTTATTGAATCAAAGGCTGGTCGGAACCCCGATATCCGGAGTGGTGGAGAAGCTGGAGGCCATGCGCCCGGCCCTCACCGACTACGTGGTCGAGCACGACTTCCTCTATCAGGCCATATTACGGGCCTTCATCTCATTCTCGGCCTCCCGCATCAATTCCTATGGCAAGGACAAACTCTTCCAGACCCCCGAGTTCGCCGAAGACGCCAAAAAGCTTCAGCGGATCCTCAAATTGGTCGATGACCCCGTCTTATTGCGGAGGGCCCTCGAGCAATCCACCGAGACCGGGGAGGAGGGAGTCAACCTCGCCATCGGCAGCGAGGAGAGCGGCTATAGCGACGTCGCCATCCTCTCGGCCGAAATCACCCTGCCGGGCGAGAACAAGACCTCGATAAGCCTGCTCGGACCCACCAGGATGGATTATGAGAAAGCCATGGGCGTGCTCGACTATGTGGCGAGGACGCTCGACGAATACTTCAACGGGGCCAAACCCCAGGAAGGAGACAAAAAGTGTCAGAAGAAAGAAAAAACGAAACCCCAGAGCAAAGCCAGCCCGAAGAAGAAAAGCTAGACAAGAAGGAAGCCAAGGCCAAGGCCAAGCTCGAGGAGCAATTGGAAAAGGCCAACGCCGACCGCGATTATTGGAAGAACGAATACTATAAGGTCCACGCGGACACCCAAAACCTCAGGAAGAGCCTCGAGGATGAGAGGCGGGCCGCCCTGAAATATCGGGCCGAGGGGTTCGTGGATGAACTGCTTCCGGCCCTGGACGCCTTCCACATCGTCTTAGACGCCACCCCACCCAACGACCAGGTCAAAAACTACCTCGTCGGATTCCAATACATCTACAACCAGATCGAAAACGTCCTCGAGAAGGAGGGCGTCACATCGATCTGCCCCGCCATCGGGGATAAATACGATGCCCTGACCATGCACGCGGTCGAGGCCATCGAGAACGATGGTGAGCCCAATAGGATCCTCAAAGTCCAAGCCAAGGGCTATAAACTCCACGACCGCCTCATCCGCCCGGTCATGGTCAGCGTTTCCAAAAAGGCGGGCGAAAGCAAAGAAGAAAAAGAAGAAGATAAACCCGAGGGGGAAGCCCCCGAAGGCGAAAAAGTCCACAAGGCTTAAAGGAGAAATCTAATTATGGCAAAAGAAATCATCGTCGGAATCGACTTAGGAACCACCAACTCGGTCATCAGCTACATGCAGGCCGACGGCAAGGTCAAGGTCATCCCCAACCCCGAAGGCACCAACACCACCCCCTCGGTGGTCGCCTTCAAATCCAGCGGCGAGGAAATCGTCGGCAACGCCGCCAAGCGTCAGGCCGTCACCAACCCCGACACCGTCTCCAGCGCCAAGCGCCACATGGGCGATAGCTATAAATTCCATATCGGCTGCACCAATAAGGATCTGACCCCGCAGGAAATCTCCTCCAGGGTCCTCGCCTATATGAAAGGCTATGCCGAGAAGAGCACCGGCCAGCCCATCAAGAAAGCCGTCATCACCGTCCCGGCCTACTTCAATGACGCCCAACGTCAGGCCACCAAAGACGCCGGCACCATCGCCGGGCTCGACGTCGTCAGGATCATCAACGAGCCGACCGCGGCCTGCTTGGCCTTTGGCCTCGACAGCAACAAATCCGGCAAGGTCCTCGTCTTCGACTTAGGCGGCGGCACCTTAGACGTCTCCATCCTCGAGATCGGGGATGGCACCTTCGAGGTCTTATCCACCTCCGGCGACACCAAACTCGGTGGCGATGACTGGGACCACACCCTGGCCGATTGGATCCAGGCCCAGATCAAGATCGACACCGGCGCCGACCTTACCGACAAAATGGCCCGTCAGCGCTTCATCGACGCGGCCGAAAAGGCCAAGATCGAGCTCTCCAGCTCCCTCGAAACCACGATTTCATTACCCTTCATCGGGATGTCGAGCTCCGGCCCGATCTCTTGGGAAGGCAAGTTAACCCGCGCCAAATTCCAGGATCTGACGAAGCATCTATTGGAGCGTTGCAAGGCCCCGATGGAAAAGGCTTTGAAGGATTCCGGCCTCAAATATGGCGATATCCAAGAGATCCTCATGATCGGCGGCTCCACCAGGATGCCGGCCGTCCAGGAGATGGTGGAGAAGGTCACCGGCCACAAGCTCAACCTCTCCGTCAACCCCGATGAGGCCGTCTCCATCGGCGCGGCCGTCCAAGGTGCCGTCATCGCCGGCGACGTCAAGGACATCGTCCTATTGGACGTCACCCCGTTGACCCTCGGCATCGAGACCCTCGGCGGCGTCATGACCCCCCTCATCGACAGGAACACCACCATCCCGACCACCAAGAGCCAGATCTTCTCGACCGCCGAAGACAATCAGCCGGCCGTCGACATCATGGTCTACCAGGGTGAGCGTCCGATGGCCCACGACAATAAATTGCTCGGCCACTTCCAGCTTTCCGGCATCAAACCTGCCCGCCGTGGTCAGCCGAGGATCGAGGTTACCTTCTCAATCGACGTCAATGGCATCGTGAAGGTCTCGGCCCAGGATTTGGACACCAAGAAGAGCCAGGACATCACCATCTCCGGCTCCAACGGCCTCTCCAAGGAAGACATCGACCGCATGGTCAGGGAAGCCGAGGAGAATAAGGAAGCCGACCAGAAGAGGAAGGGCGACATCGAGGTCAAAAACAAAGCCCAGGGCTACGTCGACCAGATCAACCAGACTTTGACTGAGCAGGGCGATAAGCTCGATGAAAACCAGAAGAGCCAGCTGACTTCCCTCCGCGACGAGGCTCAAACCGCCATCACCAATAACGACATCGAGAAGCTCCGCGAGATCGTCGGACGCCTCGAGGATGCGGCGGCCCAGGCCTATGCCCAGCAATCCCAGCAGGGCGGCGAGGCCCCGCAGGGTGGGAGCGAAGAAGGCAACCAGACCGCCGATGACGTGGTCGACGCCGACTTCACCGATAACAACTCGCATCGCAGCTAATAAACCAATCCACAAAATCCAGTCGTCCCCCGTTTTTGGGGGCGGCTGGGTTTAATTTAGATAGAAAGGAGGTCATCTATGGCCGAAAAAAGGGATTATTACGAAGTCCTGGGCATCAATAAAAACGCCAGCAAGGACGAAATCAAATCCGCCTATCGGAAGATGGCCAAGAAATACCATCCCGACATCAACAAAGCCCCAGACGCCACCGAGAAATTCCAGGAGGTGCAGGAGGCCTACGACGTCTTAAGCGACGATAACAAGAAGGCCCAATACGATCGCTTTGGGCACGCCGCCTTCAGCCAGGGTTCCTCCACGGGAGGAAGCGGCAACCCCTTTGGCCAGGGCTTCTCCAGCCAGGGCTTCGGGGACGTCGACCTCGGCGATATCTTCTCCTCCTTCTTCGGGGGAGGGGGACGAAGGAGCCAGCAAGGCGCCTCCACCGGACCCAGGAAGGGGCAGGATAGCCTCTACCGTATCAAGATCAACTTCATGGACGCGGTCAACGGCAAGAAGATCAACATCGCCCTCAACTACGATGAGCCGTGCTCCCATTGCCATGGCACCGGGGCCGAAAGCCCCTCCGACTTCGAAACCTGCAGCCACTGCGGGGGAAGGGGCTATGTCAACACCGTCCAAAACACCATCTTCGGCCAGATGCAGAGCCAATCCGTCTGCCCGGAGTGCAATGGATCGGGTAGGAAGATAAGGAGGCGTTGCCACGTCTGTAACGGCGAAGGCTATAGCAAGGTGAAGAAGGAACTCCCGGTCAATATCCCGGCCGGCATCTCCTCAGGCCAACAGATCCGCGTCTCCGGCAAAGGCGGCCGTGGCTATAACGGCGGCCCCAACGGCGATTTGTACGTCGAGGTCAACGTCAGCGAGCATAAATACTTTAAGCGGAACGGCAACGACGTCCATATGGACGTCCCGCTCTCCTTCGTCGACTGCGCCCTCGGGACGAAGATCGAGATACCGACCGTCTATGGGAACGTCGTCGTGACCATCCCGGAAGGCACCCAGCCCGATCAGGTGTTGAAGCTTAAGGAACGCGGAATCAAGGATTTAAGAAGCGGCAAGCCCGGGGATATGTATATCACCATCAAGGTGAAGACGCCCAAAAGGCTCAACCGCAGCCAAAAGGAGCTATTAAGCGAGTTCCAGAAGCAGAATAAAGACGAGAAGTCGGTGTTCGAGGACTGGAAATCGGGCTTCAAGAAATAAATGCGAAGGGAGGCTAATTGCCTCCTTTCTTTCTTTAAGAAGATTTGCGGAGAGCCTATACTTTTATCGCCATGCCACGTTGCCGTAACTGCCAAAAGGAAATCGACAAGATCAAAGACGCGGACATCTGCCCGTATTGCGGGGCGAAGCAGCCCATCGAGACCGACTACCGGACGATGGACGTCACCAGCGCCCTCTCCCTCCACGAAGGTGAGCTATACAAGAGCAAGTCGCGCGCCGTTTTCTGCTGGCTATGCGCCCTTTTGGGCTATTTCGGGGTCCACGAGTTCTATATCGGCAAGAAGAGCCGCGGGGTCTTAAGCATCGTGGTCTGCCTGCTTTTGACCGCCATCGTGGGCTCGATATTGGTGCTCCTATTCAGCGAATTGCCGCTTCCGATCTGCTTCATCTCGCCTTTTGCCCTCATCTGGCTATTCCATATTGGCGAGGCCATATATTTCTCCCACAAGGATACGTTGACCGACGCCGAGGGGGTCTTCCTGAGGTAACATGCAACGCTACTTCGGGAAAATAGAAGACGGATACGCCACCCTCGAGCAGGATGACGTCTTTCATTTGGTTAAGTCGCTCCGTATCAGGGTCGGGGAAAAGGTCGAGGTGGTCGATGGAAAATGCCATCTTTGTGAGGTAAATAGCCTCTCGCCTTTCAGACTCAAAGTCATCGAAACCATCAGCGACGACAGGGAGCCCGCGAATGAGATCATCATCGCCTTCTGCCTGATAAAGGGTGATCGGAACGAGGTTTTGATCGAAAAGGGGAGTGAGATTGGGATCAGACGTTTCATCCCCGTCCTCTCCGAGCGCGTCATCGTCAAGGCCGAGCCCGGGAGGGAGGACAACCGCCTCCAAAGGCTCAGGAAGATCGCCAAAAGCGCCGCCTGCCAATCCAGGCGCGGCCTGATCCCGGAAGTATCCGCCTATCTGCCCTTTGACGACCTATTGAAGGTGGAAGCCGACCATAGACTATTGGCCTATGAGGCGGAAGCCGGAAAAGGAAAAAGCATCGGCGAGGCCCTCGATAACCTAGAAGCGGGGGAGAGCATCCTCCTTTTAATCGGTCCCGAAGGCGGATTTAGCCCCGAGGAGGCCGAAAAGGCCATATCCGTGGGATTTTCCCCGATCAGCCTCGGCAAATCGATTCTTCGGGCCGAAACGGCCGGAATCGTGGGGGCGGCTTTGATGGTTGAGGCCTCAGCCAAAGCGGAGGATAGATAAGATGGGACTTTTATTCGATACCCTCGAGAAATATCAGAAGAATCCCGGATTCGGCAGCTCTGAGGAGATGTCTTTCTATACCTCCAACCGCGTAGTGCTGGAATCCCTCTCGCAATATAGCCGCTTCATGAGGGTCGAGGACCCCTTTGACGTCATAAGGGCCAACATCATCATCCGGGCCATCATCAACAAGCGGAGCATCGAGGTGGCCTACGCGAATAAGTCCCGCCAGATCCAAAACGGGGACTTATCGGGATTATCGATTGAGGAGCACATGGCCAACATCACGGCCGAACTGCCCTTTGCCAAAAGCGAGAAGGGGAACACCAAAATCTATGTCCCCATCTTCCCATATAATTTGAACACCATCTACGACGGGCGTTATGAATTGATGCTCGAGGCCCCCTATATGAGTATGCTCAGGAACTTCGAGGCCATCGCCATCGACCCCTTCGATTACTATGGCCCGGCCATCTTCGACTCCTATTTCACGAAGCTGGTCATGATAAAGAGGGTGGGGGAGCATAGGGCTTTTTACGACTATGACTCCGAGTCGATCTACTTCGTCGACCCCCAGGGGAGATTGGACGCGAAGATCTGCCTCTTCGACCGTTACATTAAGCGCCCAGACCATAACCACATGCTTTCGCGCATCGTCCCCGTAGTGGAAAGCTACTACGCCCAGGACCGCAATGAGCTGGAACGTGTCTTGGTTGATAATAAGTTGATTTCTAGTAGATTAATCTTTCAGATTCAGGCCAAGAGGGCCAAGATTAAGCAAAAGGCATTCCGTTAGTTATGGGGGAGTTAAGTTTCTATACATACGCCCTCGGATGCAAGGTTAACTCCTATGAGGATAACGCCATCTCGACGGAGCTGCTTTCTAAGGGCCTGAGGAAGGTCGATAAGTCCTCGGAGGCCGATTTGATAATCCTCAATAGCTGCTCCGTCACCGGGATGGCTGATAAGAAGTCAAGGCAGAGGCTATCCAGATTAAGTAGGGAGGCCCCCAATGCCTGCCTCCTCATCATGGGCTGCTATAGCCAGAAGCACGCCGAGGAGGCGCTATCGCTCGGGGCCGATATAGTCTTAGGCACCTCCAACCGGGAAATGGTTTTTGAACTGTTCCAGAGATTCCTCGAGGATAAGCAAAAGATCTCCCTCGTCAAGGAGAGCGTCCGCCGGGAGGGATACTCCGAACTCGGGCTCGCCTGCTATAGCGAAACCAGAAGGGCCTACCTCAAGGTGCAGGATGGCTGCGACAACTTCTGTTCCTATTGCCTGATACCCATCGTGCGGGGCAATAGCCGTTCCCGTAGGCCGGGAAGAGTCATCGAGGAGGCCAATTCATTAGTCTCCAAGGGCTATAAGGAGATCGTCATAACCGGCATTTCGACCGGAAGCTACGGCCGGGACCTCGGCGATGGCAAATATCGCTTATCCAATCTTCTACGCGACATCCTCGAGCAAACACCTGGACTAAAAAGGCTCCGGGTTTCCTCTATTGAGGAAAGCGAAATCGATGATGACTTCCTCCAATTGCTCCGTGAATTCCCCCAATTGGTCGACCATCTCCATATTCCAACCCAATCCGGATCCAGTTCCGTCTTAAAGGCCATGCATCGGCGTTATGACACCGGGGCCTTCATGAAAAAGATCGATAAAATCAGGGAGATCAGGCCAGAGATCGCCATTACGACCGACGTCATCGCCGGCTTCCCCGGGGAGAGTGAGGAGGAACATAAGGAATCCTTGGCTTTCTTTGAAAAGGTGGGATTCGCCGAGATCCACGTCTTTCCATATTCAAGGCGCCCCCTCACGCAGGCCTATAAGATGAAGGATCTGCCCGCGGACATAAAGAAGAGGAGGGTCCACGAGATATTGGATCTCTCCAAGAAGCTCCGTGGCGAGTATGAATCCCGTTTCTTCGGCCGGAAACTCGAGGTCTACGTCGAGGAATATGACTCAGAAAGCAAGATCGCCAAAGGCCATAGCGGGAACTACCTGCTCATCAGCTTCCATAGCGAAGTTGACCCCCGGGGCGAATTCGTGGACGTCGAATACAATCCCCAGACGGCATCGGATTAATTCGTCCTGATTTTGACATTGTCTAAATTTATTCTTTGACTCCTGCACCCGCCTGCATATAATTGCAGGGTCAAAAAAAGGAGAGTCGAAAGATGGCAGTCCCACAGAGAAGGATCA
The DNA here is from genome assembly GCA_030537155.1 of Bacillota bacterium. Taxonomy (GTDB): domain Bacteria; phylum Bacillota_I; class Bacilli_A; order RFN20; family CAG-826; genus Alloenteromonas. The sequence continues at coordinate 26,304 of JAUNOH010000003.1, read as the reverse complement.
GCAAGACCCGCAAGAGGCTTCGCCGCACCCACTTCAAGCTCAGCGTCAGCGGTTTGGTTGAATGCTCCCACTGCGGAGCGATGATCCGCTCGCACCGCGTGTGCCCCGAATGCGGCTATTACAACGGCAAGCAGGTCCTAAAGATCAAAAAGGAAAAAGGCGAGCCCACCCGCTAAAGAAGGAAGAAGAGCCTGAGCGCTCTTTTTTCTTTGCCCGCCATTGACTAAAATTTCTACTAACACGGAGAAAAACATATGGAATACAGCAAATTCATCGACCACACCCTCTTAAAACCGGAGGCCACCCCCGAGCAAATCGAGAAACTATGTGGGGAGGCTAAGCAATATGGCTTCATGTCGGTGTGCGTGAATCCCTGCTTTGTTCCCTTGGCCAGCAAGCTTTTGAAAGATAGCGGCGTCAAGGTCTGCACCGTCATCGGTTTCCCCTTAGGGGCCAATCTGACCGAAACTAAGGTCCAGGAGGCCGCCTTATGCGTCAAAGAGGGGGCCGATGAAGTCGATATGGTCCAAAACATCGGCTGGGCCAAAAAAGGCGATTACAAGGCCATAGAGGACGAAGTCCACGCCCTAAAGGAAGCGGTGGGGGGATCCATCGTCTTGAAAGTCATCCTCGAGACCTGCCTATTGAGCGACGAGGAGATCAAGGAATGCTCTTTGGCTTGCAAGAGGGCCGGGGCCGACTTCGTCAAGACCTCGACGGGCTTCAGCAAAGGCGGGGCTACCGTCAACGCGGTGCGCATCATGCGCGAGGCCGTCGGGCCGGAGATGGGCGTCAAGGCCTCGGGTGGCATCCACACCCACGAGGAGATGCTTTCGATGATTGAGGCGGGGGCCAACAGGATCGGGGCCTCGGCCGGCGTCGTTTTGCTCAAATAATTGCGAAAATAACCCCATTTCCCATTGAATCAGGCGCCCGATTCGGCTAATATATTCGGGCCTTGGGAAGGAAGTGAGTTCGTTTAATGGCAATCAAAACCGTGGTCCACGAGGGAGAAAACCTCGATTCCGCGCTGCGTCGCTTCAAGCGGAGCGTCAACAAGAGTGGCGTTTTGCTCGAATGCAAGAAGCATGAGAACTACCTCAAGAAAGGGCTGAAGCGCAAGCAGAAGTCCGAATTGGCCCGCCGCAAGAAGTGGTAAGCCGATAAACCCAAAAAGAGATAACCCCGATCGCATCGGGGTTTTTCTTTGTCTCCAGAAAATTTTTCGACTTTTTTTGACGCAAAATCGATTTCCGCGGATACCTTATAGTGTGGAGCATCCCGTTTACCAAAGCCAAAAGATGGGTTGCGGTTATGCCGCCGTCAAGATGATGATCATCCATCATTCCAAAGACGATGGCTACCGCTACCTCCCCGAGCCGTGCGCGGATTTAAAGGCGCCTAGCCTCGATGATCTGATTAACTACGCCGGGGAGAGTGGGCTACATCTACGAGCCTATCGAATCGACGATCCGCTGAATTATTTCCTGAAAGAGGCGCCCTATCCCCAATTGGTTTTGGTAAACGAGGATGGGCTGAGCCACCTTCTCTACCTACGAAGGGTAGAACCCAACAAAAAGGAGGCAGTCCTCTTCGACCCAGCGCGCGGGAAGAGGAGGATGAGCCTCCAAGGCTTCCTCTCCATCTATGCCGGCATCAGCCTGGAAGCCACCGGCTACCTTAAGGCGCCTGCGCCGAAAAAACCGCCCCGGGTTCGGGGCATCTTGGGCAATGCCCTGGCTATTTTGGCGCAGTCGCTTTCCTTCATTCTCCTGTTTCTCGGCTTTTATTTCGTCAACGGGGAGCGGGAATATCCCTGGGCCTTATCCTTTTTCCTTCTCTTCGCCTTATCCATCCCTTTGCAGCGCCTCCTCCTCCGCAAGCAGATGGAGCAATTCGACAGAAGGTATCTCAGAAAGCTCGATAAAATCGATATTTCCGCCAGAAAGGAAGCCTATGCCAATTACCTATCGTATAAGGGCCATATCTTCAAAAGGGCGCCCAATGTGGCGGCCAGCTTCCTCCTTTTGGGTGGTTTCTTCCTCTTGCTTGCCCTGAATGACGTCTACATGGGATTCTCGATACTCTTCCTATGTCTGGCCTATCTATTCGAGCGCCGTTTCATCAGGCCCAAGCTGGAGAAGAAGAAGGCCGAATTGGCCTCTTTGGAAAACGAACTCTATCGGAGTGTGAGAACCAATCCCTTGGCCCATGAGATATCGCAAAAGGCCTATCGGCTCTCCGACGCCTATGCCCTGGAGAGCGCCGTCTTCCTTTTCCTCTCGATATGCCTGGCTTTGGCCTCTTCCTTATTAAATGGGGTGGTGGAGCTAAACTACCTCCTCTTCTGCCTGATGGGGATGGGGCTGCTCCGGGAGCAGCTGGAGAAATTATCCGAATCGCTATCCCCGTCTACCGAATATCAGCTCAAACACGCCTATTTCCTCCAGCATTTCGCCTGTTAGCATCGGGCCGATTATGCTATATTCTTAGGGCATGGAGTTAAGCTTCGATTACGGCCCGTATCCATCTTATGATGGATTGGGTGATAGATACCTGAGCCTACTGGAGGAATGCTTCCTCACATTGGGGGTGAAGGAGAATTACTTCGTCGACGTCTCATTAGTCGATGAGGAGACCATCCAGCAGATAAACCGCGAATACCGACATATCGATCGGGTGACCGATGTCATCAGCTTCGCCTTCAACGACGATAAAAGCGAGCTCTCCCTCATCAAGGGGGATGCCCCGCGGGCCTTGGGCGAGATATTCATCTGCCTCCCAAGGGCCTTGGAGCAGGCTAAGGAGATCGGCAATTCCGAGGAGAGGGAGTTGCGTTTCCTCTTCATCCACGGATTGCTCCATCTATTGGGTTACGACCATATGAAGAAGGAGGACGAGGAAGTCATGTTCCCCCTTCAGGAGAAGATATTGAGCCAGGAGGAAAGCAAATGGAAAAAGAAGAGCTGATGGAGAAGGCCATCGGGGCGAGGAGGCTATCCTACACCCCCTATTCCCACTTCCCGGTGGGGGCGGCTTTACTTTGTAAAGACGGGAGCCTTTTCTTAGGCGCGAACGTCGAGAATTCCTCCTATCCCTGCGGGATGTGCGCCGAGAGGAACGCCATCTATAACGCCATGATGCATGGGAAGACCCGCGATGACTTCGAGGCTTTGGCCATCGTGGCCGACTGCGAGGGCGTCTGCACACCATGCGGGATGTGCCGCCAGGTCATAAGCGAGCTATTCCCCAGCGAGGCCCCGATCTATCTGGGCAACCTCAACGGCCTCATCGAGGAGGAGAGCGTCGAATCCCTCCTCCCCAAGGCTTTCTCGGGCGACGATCTATGAAAGTAGGATTCGTGGCCATCCTGGGTCGCCCCAACGCCGGGAAGTCGACACTGCTAAACGCCTTGTTGAGCAAAAAGGTATCCATCGTCTCCAGAAAGGCCCAGACGACGAGGGACCACATATACGGCATCCTCAACGAGAAGGACCGCCAGATCGTCTTCATCGACACCCCTGGGATCTATTTCGGCTCCGAGGGGCTCGACCGCTTCATGAGGAGTCAGGCCTTCGGCTCCAGCAAGGACGCCGAGGCGGTTTTGTATCTGATCGACGCCTCCGAGAAGGACATCGAGAAGGACATCGAAATCATTAAGGGGCTGCGTTGCAGCTGCCCAATATTCATCGTCCTCAACAAGGTCAGCCTCTGCACGGTCGACGAAGTGCTCCCGAAGAAGCAGCTTCTAGCCGAAACCTTCCCCGATCATCAAATCATCGAGAGCTCCATCTTGGAGAACTTCGGCCTCAAGGAGATAAAGAAAGCGGTGGAGCCCACCCTCGTCGAGGGGAGCCCCTATTTCCCCGAGGACGTGATCACCGATAAGGATAAATCCTTCCAGGCCAAGGAAGTCATCCGCCAGGAGCTCCTCCATTTCCTGAAACAGGAGATACCACATCAATCCGCGGTTAAGATCGACAGGATGGAAAAGGTCGATGGCGCCTATAAAATCAAGGCCACCATCGCGGTGGATAAGGAAAACCACAAAGCCATCGTCATCGGCAAAAACGGCGAGATGATCAAGAAGATTTCCATGAGCGCCCGCCACGAGCTGGAGAGGATGTGGCATGAGCATATAAGCCTATTGGAGGTCAGTGTCCTCCATCTCCCCAATTGGCGGAGTGACCCCAAGAAACTGGCTGAATACGGCTATGGCAAGCAGTGAGAAGATATTCCGCAAGGGGATAGTCGTTTCCATAAGCGAGATAAAAGAGGCCGACGCGATGGTGAACGCCATCGACGCGGATGGCTATTTTTCCTTCTATGCCCGCGGGGCCAGGAAGATTGGCGGGAAGTCATTATCCGCCCTCCAGCCTTTGACCTATTCGTCCTTCAGCCTGTCTAAGCAGGCCTCGGGGAAACTCGCCCTCCATGAGGCCGAGGCCATCGAGAACTATCTAAAAAGCGACGACCTCGCCTGCCTAGCCAGTTTAACCCTCATCCAGGAACTCACGTCCAAGCTCGTTCGGGAAAACGAGGCCGCCGTGGCCTATCCCTGGCTATCGGCCGCCTTAAGCCAGATCAAATCGGGGTATAGCCCCCTCTCGGCCGCCCTTATTTATTTCTGTTCCCTCTTAAAGCTATTCGGGTTGGGGCTAGACGTTGATGAATGCGTCTATTGCCAGTCTAAGAAGGGGATAAGTGGGCTTTCCTTCGAGGAGGGTGGCTTCCTCTGCGCCGATCACCTATATGAGGGCGGGGGCCACAAGATGGAACCGAGAAAGCTGAAGATATACCGCTATATATTCAGGGTCCCGCTCGAGCAATTCGGCTCCGCCTCCTTCACCGATAAGGAATGTGTGGAGATATTAAACGAACTAGGCTCCTACCTTGCCGAGCAAACCGGTTTTCATCTCTCCTCGCTTAAAATAATCGAAAAGTTAGCTGATTGAGTCAAAGTTCACTTAAAGTGGGTTGACACATATTTCCTGGAATTCGATAATACCGGGGTTTTCGGCTTCCTTTAAGGAAGCTTTTATTCGAAAGGCACTTATGAGCGAAAAGGAAAAAGACTTCGATAAGATCGTCACGCATCTGCAGACCATGGGCTTCGTCTACCCCGGAAGCCAGATATATAACGGCTTGGCCAACACTTGGGACTACGGCCCCCTGGGAGCCGAGCTGAAGATGAATGTCAAATCCCTCTGGTGGAAGAAGTTCGTCCAGGAGTCCCCGATGAATGTCGGGCTGGACGCCGCCATCCTCATGAACCCGAAGGTTTGGGAGGCCACCGGCCACGTCTCGACCTTCAACGATCCGATGGTCGATTGCAAGGCCTGCAAGGCCCGTCACCGCGCGGATGAGTTGATCCACGAGCAATACCCCGACGTCGACGTCGAGGGGATGGATTTCGAGGCCATGGACGAGTTCATCAAGACCTACCCGATGAAGTGCCCCGTCTGCGGCAAGAGCGACTTCACCCCGATCCGCAAGTTCAACATGATGTTCAAGACCCATATCGGGGTCACCGAGGATAGCTCCTCCATCGTCTACCTCCGCCCCGAGACCGCCCAGGGCGTCTTCACCAACTTCAAAAACGTCCAGCGCACCATGCGCAAGAAGATCCCCTTCGGCATCTGCAACGCCGGCAAGAGCTTCCGCAACGAGATCACCCCGGGGAACTTCACCTTCCGCACCCGCGAATTCGAGCAGCTGGAGATGGAATTCTTCTGCAAGCCCGGCACCGACCTCGAGTGGTTCGCCTATTGGAAGGAGCATTGCCGCAAATTCCTGATCTCCCTGGGTGTCGACGCCGATAAGCTACGCTTCCGCGACCACGAACCGGCCGAATTGGCCTTCTACTCAAAGGCGACCACCGACGTCGAATACCACTTCCCGACCATCGGCTGGGGTGAAATCCTCGGCATCGCCGATAGGACCGACTACGATTTGGGCCGCCACCAGCAATTCTCCAAGCAGGATCTGACCTACCTCGACCCCGAGACCAATGAGCGTTACCTCCCCTATGTCATCGAGCCCTCAATGGGTCTGGATAGGATCATGCTCATGGTCATGATGGATAGCTATGAGGAGGAGGAACTCGAAGGCGGGGATTCCCGCATCGTGATGCGCCTGGCCCCGGCTTTGGCCCCCTATAAGATCGCCGTCTTGCCGCTATCGAAGAAATTAAGCGACAAGGCCATGGAGGTCTTCACCATCCTCAGCAAGCATTTCCCCGTCACCTTCGACGAGACCGGCTCCATCGGCAAGCGCTACCGCCGCCAGGATGAGATCGGCACCCCCTATTGCGTGACCGTCGACTTCGACACCGCCGAAGATGGCTCCGTCACCATCCGCGACCGCGATTCCATGAGCCAAATCAGGATGCCCATCAAGGAATTGGTCAATTATTTCACCGTCAAGTGCTTCTATTGATAATTAGGTAAACGAAAAAGTGTATTCCCGCGATCTGATCGACGATATCCTCAAGCGAGCCGACATCGTTTCGGTCATTTCGAATTACCTAAACGTCATCCATAAGGGCAAAAGCTATGTGGCCATCTGCCCCTTCCATGACGATAAAAACCCCTCCCTGTCGATAAGTCGGGAGAAGCAGATATACAAATGCTTCGTCTGCGGGAATGGCGGGAACGCCATCACCTTCATCCAACGCTACGAGAAGATTAGCTTCGACGAGGCGGTCAGGAAGCTAGCCGAGCTCATCAACTTCCGCGACCCGAGGCTAGAGAGCCAAAGGCGGGAGAGGAAAGTCGATTCTAGACTGGAGCCCCTATACGCCTGCATCAACGACCTCCAGGCCTATTACGCCTATTCCCTCAACGTCGCCGAAAGCGAAAAGGCGAGGGAGTATCTGAAGAAGAGGAACATCCCATCCGAGCAGATAAATAAATACGGCATCGGCTACGCCCCCAATGACGGGAACGCGACCATCCGCTTCCTCCAGGCCAAGGGCCACTCATTAAAAAGCATCGAGGACATCGGTATCGCCGACGTCGGGATAAGTTCCCGCGACCATAACGCCGGGAGGCTCATATTCCCCCTCTACGATAGGAATGGGCAGGTCGTCGGCTTCTCGGCCAGGCAATTGGAGAAAGATGGGACCGCCAAATACATCAACTCCAACGATAACCCCATCTTCCATAAGGGAAGTCTGCTCTATAACTACCATAACGTCTCCCAAAGCGCCCATCGGGACGGGTATTGCTACCTGCTCGAGGGCTTCATGGACGTCATGGCCCTCGATAAGGCGGGATTGCCCAACGCCATCGCCTTAATGGGCACTAGCCTCACCGGGGAGCAGATCGCCCTCTTAAGGAAGTTACGGTGCGAGATCAGGGTTTGCCTCGACGGCGATAACCCGGGCCAGACGGCCATGATGAAGATCATCGCCCAACTCAGCCAATCCGGCGTCGCCTTCCGCCTGGTCTCCAACCCCAACGACCTCCGCGATCCCGACGAAATACTCCAGGAAGAAGGTCCCGAATCCTTGAAGGCGAAGATGGAAAACCTCGTCGACGCCTACGAATTCCAGATCAATTTCTACACGAACACCAAAAAGCTGGAGACCCAGGAGGATAAAAGGAAGGTATTGCTATACTTCATCCCCTTCCTCCAGTCGATCCCGCCCGGCATCGATCGGGAAAACTACGTCATCAAGCTATCCAAGGCCACCGGCTATGAGCCGGAGGCCATATACTCGGAGCTACTTAGGAATGGCAAGCGCGAGCAAAGCGAACGGGCCATCTACTCCGACATGCTGGTGGAGGAGCAGCTCCATCCGGATCGGGGGATGCCGACCTCGAGGCTATATAAGGCCGAACGCCAGGTGCTCTATTACATGATGAACTCCCGGATGGCCTCGAGATACTTCGAGGATAAGATCGGCAACTTCTACAGCCACCCCTATGAGCTACTGGCCAACTACCTCCTCGAATTCCGGGAGTCACACGATGAGGAAATCGTCGATGTGGCCTCGATTCTTGGCGAGATATCGCGCCGGCAGGAAGAGGGGATAGAAGATCTAAACGACGTCTTGGCAAAACTCAGCCTCGACGAGAACTACCCGCCCTGCAGCGAGCTCCAGTTGGAACGCTGCAAAAGGACGATCGACGAGGAAGGGGCCAAAATCTACGACAAGACCCTCGCCGAACGGGCCCTTCAGGGCAAAAGCAAAGACGATAAGGCCCGCATAATAAGCGACTACGGCAGGCAGAAGATGAAACGCCTGCAGGAAATGAAGGAAAAGCGCAACAAGCGCTAAGGAGGAAGACACATGTCAGCAGCCAAAAAGAAAAAGGTCGAAGAGGAAGAGGATATCATCCCCGAAGACGAACTCCCCGAAGATGAGGATGAAGGTGGTTTCGGCCCCGAGTTCAAGGCCGTTATCGCCAAGATAATCAAGAAGGGCAAATCCAACGGAAACTCCCTGGATATGGATGACGTCGACGACGAGCTCTCCAAGTATGACCTCAGCGACGACGACCTCCAGAAGGTCATCTCCCAGATTCAGGAAGCCGGCATCAACGTCATCGACCACGCCGCCTTAGAGGCCGGCGAAGATGACTCCGAGCCGGATCTAGCCGCCCTTGAAGCGGCCGAAAACGCCGATGAAGACGATGCTTTGGACGAGGATGAGCTCTCCGAAGAGGAATCGGAGGAAATCTCGACCATCGAGGACATCGCCAAAATCCCGACGGGTGAGGTCAAGGTCAATGACTCCGTCAAGATGTATCTGAAGGAGATCGGCAAGGTTAACCTGCTTTCCCCCTCAGAGGAGCCCGAACTAGCCAAGCGCATCGCCGATGGCGAGGCCGCCAAGGAGAGGCTACCCAAGGATGAGGAGAAAGGCGATGCCAAGGCCGTGGCCGAGGATAAGTATCTGATCGCCGACGGCCAGGCCGCCAAAGATCAGCTCATCACCGCCAACCTCCGTCTGGTCATCTCCATCGCCAAGCACTACGTCGGGCGTGGCATGCACTTCCTCGACCTCATCCAGGAAGGCAATATGGGCCTTATGAAGGCCGTCGAGAAATTCGACTACACCAAGGGCTTCAAATTCTCGACTTACGCCACCTGGTGGATCCGTCAGGCCATCACCAGGGCCATCGCCGACCAGGCCAGAACCATCCGCATCCCGGTCCACATGGTTGAGACCATCAACAAGATGACCCGCGTACAGCGTCAATTGGTCCAGGAGTTGGGCCGCGACCCCACGGCCGAGGAAATCTCCGAGAAGATGGATGGCGCCCTCTCTCCCGAAAGGATCCGCGAGATTCAGCGCATCGCCCTCGAGCCAGTCTCTTTGGAGACCCCGATCGGCGAAGAGGACGATAGCCATCTCGGCGACTTTATCGAAGATAAAGACACCGAATCCCCCGAGGATTGGACGAGGAAGCAGCTCCTCCGCGACTCCCTGAATGACGTCATGCAGGATCTAACCGACCGCGAGGAGAGGGTGTTAAGGCTACGTTATGGCCTTGACGACAACCGTCCCCGCACCCTCGAGGAGGTCGGGCGCGAATTCAACGTCACCCGCGAGAGGATCCGTCAGATCGAGGCCAAGGCCTTGAGGAAGCTGCGCCATCCCACCAGGGTGAAAAAACTTGCCGATTACCGCGATCCCTCAATTTTGATCGGGGGCGGCGACGGCTCACACAACAAGTAAGGAAAGGGGCGATTGAAGATGGTCAAACTCAGCGCGAGGCTATCCAAGGTCGCCTCTTTTATTCCGGATGGGGCCTATTTGGCCGATATCGGGAGCGATCACGCCTATCTGCCCATCTATTTGGTGGAGCAGGGGAGAATTTCCATCGCCCAGGCCATCGATAACAAAATGGCCCCATACCTCCGGATGAAGAATAACGTCAACGACGCCGGCTACTCTGCCAAGATCAGTTGCTCACTCTCCAGCGGGCTGGATGAGGTGAGGCCGGACGTCGATTGCCTCGCCATCTGCGGGGTAGGGGGATTATTGACCTGCCAGATGCTCGAGGAGGGAAAGTCCAAACTCGAGAACATCAAGACCATCGTCCTCGATCCGCACCGCGACCTAAAGGCGGTTAGGGAGAGGGTATCCGCCCTCGGTTTCCACCTCGAGGATGAGGCCATGATTTACGAGGGGAAGATCTACTATTCCATCATGAAATGGGGTAGGGGAGCGCCCAAGAAAAAATACAGTTTGGACGAGCTGGAATTCGGACCGATTTTAATGCGGAAAAAAGAGCCAATTTTCCTCGAGTGGATGGGGATCCAGCTGAAGAAGGTAAGCGGCATCCTAAACATGAATCTATCCCCGGAGAAGAGGCAGCATTACCTCGACTTATACCGCCGGATAAAGGCTCAAATTTCTTAAAACGACCAAAAGTCCAGTGATTTTGAAATTAGTTAGATGCCATCGAAATAAATGAAATCGGTATTTTAACTTAAAAACTACTAATTATCGACTTTTAAGAATTTCAACGAATCAAAGGGATCTAAGGTATTCCAGAACTTGCTTATATACCTCGGTCGAGGTCGAGGCGCCGCTGGCTAAGGCGGCGTTTTTCTTAGCGGATAGATCCAACGCTTTGACCTCAGCTAAATCGCGGCAAAGATGAGCCTCGAAACCACGCGATTTGGCGATCTCGAATAGTTTGGTGGAGTTGTTGCTATACACCGACCCGAGGACGATGACAACGTCGACTTTTGAATCCAATTTTCTTATGCCTTCCTGACGGAGACTGGTCGCGTTGCAACGTTCCTTCCCGATGACTGCCTCGGGATAAAGCTCTCTGATTTTATTAAAAGCGCCATATAGTTCCGGATAGGAGATCGTGGTCTGGCAGATTATGTGGGGGGCGGAGCCATCCTCCGGCTTGCTTAGGAGGGCATCGCCTTTCAAATCATAGAAATGGGCCTCGGGGCAATTCGATAGGAAAGCCTCACTCTCCGCATGACCCTTGCTTCCGATGTAGATGATCGGGAAACTGCCTTTTATCCGATTTGCTTCTCGGAGGTTGTCCTCGACGTAGGAACAGGTGGCGTCGTAACAAATAATTCCCTTGTTTTTCGCGATCTCATCGAGCTTTTTATCATGCCCGTGAGCGGAAAACACGACGACGTCACCCTCTTTTAGGGACTCAAGCGATTTCTTTAAAGGCGTCTTTCTCTCATCCAAAAGGATGAGCCCCCGTTTGGAAAGCTCGTCCATCGTGGCCTGATTATGGATCAGCCCGCCCAAAAGATAGACGTCTTGATTCGGATGCTCCCCCTTGGCCTTTATGGCAAGGGAGATGGCCTTTTGGACCCCCTCGCAATAGCCCATCGGGTAGACGCAGGTGACTTGCATGGATACATTTTATCCCCCTAACGATGTGTTTCAACGAGCAAGCCTACTCAAACGTTCGATTTTAAATTATAAAATGTCTATTTATATTTATTAAATCGTACGATTTGATATAATGTTCTCGGATCAAGGATGATAGACAATGCTGATTACTGCTACTGAATTAAAAAATGATTTAAGCAAATATCTTTTGCTTTCAGCCACTGAGGACATTTTCATTACGCGCAACGGAAAAATTGTTTCGAAATTGACTAATCCCTTTCAGAAAAAAGTTGAAACCGCGAAGTCGCTTTTTGGGATTATACCGGCCGACATCACCGAGGAGGAAGCCAAGGAGGAAAGGCTTAGCTCCATATGAGGGCCCTACTAGATACCTGCGTATTAATCGATGGTTTGCAGGGCCGAGAGCCATTTCGAAAAGACTCCGAAAAGATTTTTTTGGCCGCTGCAAACGAGGTGTTTACGGGGTGCATTACTGCAAAAGCGCTCACCGATATTTATTACCTGATGCACAGATTTAACCACAGTGATAAAGATTCGAGAACAATTCTTGAGAAGCTGCTCTCTTTGTTCGAACTCCTCGATACTACTGGGATTGATTGCCAAAAAGCGCTTATTTCATCGACGTCCGATTATGAAGACGCCTTAATGGTCGAGACGGCAATTAGAAGCCGTGTCGATTGTCTGGTCACTCGCAATGAAGGCGATTTCAAAAATTACCCAATCCCCATATATTCACCAAAAGAATTTTTGAAGCAGATAGTTTAAAAGGGACTTCTTTCTCTAATCGCAACTGCAAGGTGAAAAGCAAAGGCAAAGCCTTTATAATTCCCGTGATTATGGCAAGCTTTTCCGCGTTTAACCTTTCGGAGAGAATGGTCTCCGCACTTAATAAGATGGGCTACCAGGAGCCCTCGCCCGTCCAAAGCTCAATCATCCCCCGGGCTTTAAGGGGTGAGTCTTTGCTCTGCCAAAGCCCGACCGGATCGGGGAAAACCCATTCCTATCTCATCCCGATCATCGAGAGGATCGACGTCAATCTCCCACGCCTCCAGGCTTTGGTGGTTTGCCCGAGCCGCGAATTGGCCAGGCAGGTCTATGAATTCGCCAAGCCCTTTGAGAAGTACTACCAGAGGCTTAAGGTCCGCCTTTTCACCTCCGAGGAGGATAAATCCAACAACCAGGCCGGCTTAACCAGCGCCCCCCAGCTTTTAATTGGGACTCCCGGCAGGTTAAAGGATATCCTGATCGATGAATATGCTCTCGATCTCCATGGCATCAAGACTTTAGTCTTGGATGAGGCTGATATGCTGATGGAATATGGCTATTTCGACGATGTGGACGCGATTTACACCCATATCGGGAGCACCCCGCAGGTTTTGGTCTTCTCGGCCACCCTCCAGCAGGGATTGAAGCAGCAGCTTGCCAAATACATCGAAAGCGACTTCCTTTTCTCCGGGGGCGAGGATAAGACCTCTGGCGACGTCAGCCACCATTTAGTCGACATCAAGCACGTCGGCAACGAAGCCGCCCTAAAAAACTTCCTCAAAATCAGAAATCCCTATCTCTGTCTCGTCTTTGCCTCCAAAAAGGCCGATGTCAGGGCCATTTATGAGAGCCTCCGCCAGGACGATTACGCGGTCACCATGTATTCGGGTGACCTCGAGACACGCGAGAGGAGGGCGACCCTGAAGAAGATAAAGGAGAACCGTTACCAGATCATCGTCTGCTCGGATCTTTTATCACGTGGCATCGATATCCAGGATGTGACCGACGTCATCTCCATCGACCTCCCGAGCGAGCTCGAGTATTACTATCATCGGGCCGGGAGAAGCGGCCGTTTCGGGAAGAAGGGCGATTCCTGGGTTTTCTATAACGCGGATAACACCAAACGGGCCAAGCTGCTCTTAGAGCAGGGGGTTAAGTTCGATTATTACACCCTCGGCAAGGATGAGCTTTCCGTCGACCCCGTCGGATTGGCCAAAAAGAAGAAATACACGACCAAAAAGCCCTTTGAGGGCGAAGAGGCCACCGAAATCAAGAAGCTGAAGGCCCGCAACAAGACCGATAAGGTCAAACCGGCCTATAAGAAGAAACTCAACTGGGAGGTCGAGCGGGTCAAAAACAAGTACCGCCGCAAGGCCATCCAGAAGTCTGTGAATAGGGCCAAGGCCCGTAAATATTCGAAGGAGAACGGCGATGAATAACGATCCGAAATCCCTCTTTTTGGGGAGCCACTGTGGCCTGAGCGGCCCCGAGTATTACCTCGGCACCGTCAAGGAGGCCCTCTCCTACAATTCCGGCTCCTTCATGTTTTATACCGGCGCCCCCCAGAATACGAAACGGACGCCCCTAAATCAGCTTAGGATCGAGGAGGGCAGGGCCCTCATAAAGGAAGCCGGCCTGGATGAGAGCAAAATCGTCATCCACTGCGCCTACATCATCAACCTGGCCAACAAGGAGAACACCGATATATATGAACTCGGGAAACGCTTCCTCAGCCAAGAGATAAAAAGGGCCGCCGCCTTCCATGTCAAATCGATCGTCTTCCATCCCGGGAGCCACCTCAAACACGGGGTCGAATATGGGCTGGAATCCCTGATCGAGGCCTTCGACGAAGTGCTTCAAAATGACGATACCGACGTGAAAATCGCCGTCGAGACGATGGCGGGCAAAGGCTCGGAGATGGGGACTGATTTCTCCCAGATCGCCTATTTGCTAACCCACGTTAAGAGGAAGGATAAACTGGGCGTCTGCCTCGATACCTGCCATATCAACGACGCGGGATATGACGTCAACGACGTCGACGGGGTCTTATCCGAATTCGACAAAATCATCGGGCTGAATAATCTATTGGTCCTCCACGTCAACGACTCCAAAAACCCGATTGGAGCCCATAAGGACCGCCATGAGAACATCGGCTATGGCCATATCGGCTTCCAAACCCTCTCCAAATACATCCACCATCCCCTGTTAGTCAACGTCCCGAAGATTCTTGAGACCCCATACTTTGAGGGGAAAGCCCCCTATAAGAAGGAAATCGAGATGCTATCCTCAGGCGTCTTCGAACCCGATTGGCGGGATCACCTATAAAAAGAAAGGCTGTCGGTTAACCCGGCAGCCCTTTTTCATAACGATTCGATTTCCTTTATCAATTCCTCAAAGACGTGGGCCTCATCGACGCTTCGAATCGATTTGCCCTTCTTGAAGATGACCCATTGCCCGCGTCCGCCGGCCACCCCGATATCCGCGTGGCTGGCCTCGCCGGGTCCGTTGACGATGCAGCCCATCACCGCCACGGTCTTATAGATGTGGTGGCTTTCCATATACTCAAGCACCCTCTTTGATAGGGGGATCAGATCCACCTGGGTCCTCCCGCAGGTCGGGCAGGAGATGAAGCTCGGGTAGTTGGGATATAATCCCAAGTCGTGGAGCAGCCTCTTGCAGGCGATTATCTCCTCCGAGGGGTCATCGGAGAGGGAAATCCTTATCGTATCCCCGATCCCATCGAGCAATAGGGGCGCCAAACCAGCGGCCGAGCGGATGACCCCGATATCCTTTGGGCCCGCTTCGGTAATGCCAAGATGCAGGGGATATGGGAAGGTTTCGGCCGCCAATCTATAGGCTTCGACGCTTTCTAAAACCGAGGAACCCTTCAAGGAGACGACGATGTCGTAGAAGCCAAGGTCCTCCAATATCTTGGTGTGCCTTCTGGCCGATTCGACCAGATGCTCGGCCCTTATCTTTCCCTCGCCGGCGAAGACCCCCTTATCCAGGGAGCCGGAATTCACCCCGACCCTGATGGGCGCGTGGTGGGCTTTGCAGCTATCGACGACTTCCCTGATTTTATCGATGGAGCCGATGTTTCCGGGGTTTATCCTCACGGCGTCGGCCCCATTTTCCAGGGCACACAAAGCCAGGCGGTGGTCGAAGTGGATGTCGGCCACGATGGGGACGTTGGTCAAAGCCTTCAGCTTCCTGAAGCTCTCGGCATCCTCCATATCCAAAACCGAGACCCTCATCAAATCGGCCCCGAGGGAGGCGGCCCTATTGATCTGCTCGGCCACCCTCTCGCTTTCGCTCGTCTTGATGGAGCACATCGACTGGATGAGGACGCGGTCGCTTCCTCCCAGGGTGAGGTTACCTATTTGCACCGGTCTGGTTTCGACTCTTTTTCGCATGGGCTAATTCTAAACTCGAAGCCCCTTTTATCCAACAAATTAGGCAATTCGCGCAGGCGCACGCCTTAATTCTTAAAGAATAGGTGCGTCAAACCGGGTTTTTTGGTTTATATTTAAGAAACTTAATAGGCAGGTATTTTCATGGACATAGCAATCAGAATCGACGGCGGGTATACCGAAATATCCCCTCAGGGGTCGATAACCTCCCTCAACGCCGAGGAATTCGGCGAGGTTTTGAATAAACAGGAAATAGGGGAGGGGATGATTCTCGATTTCAAGAATCTCGAGTACATCTCATCGGCCGGCCTCCGCGTCGTATTGGCCGCCAAAAAGAGGGCCGGGGACAAATTGTTCAAGGTCGTCAATGTCAACCAATCCGTTAAGAACATCTTTGATGTTACCGGCTTCTCCGAGATCATGGACGTCGAGAAGGCCCCGCGCCACATCTCGGCCGAGGGTTGCCCTAAAATCGGCTCCGGCGCCTGTGGCGAGGTTTTCCGCCTCGACGAGGAGACCATCATCAAGCTTTATTATCCCCCGCATCTCCAAAAGCGAGATCGAGCAGGAGAAGTCCTTGGCCAAAAAGGCCTTCGTCCTCGGGGTCCCGACCGCCATCTCCTACGACATCGTCGAATGCGATGGGAGGTTGGGTGTCGTCTATGAGCTCATCAAGTCGAAGACCCTGGGCGAGTTGATCAGGAACAACCCCGAAAACCTCGACGAATACATCGCCATGTACGTCGACGTCTGCAAATCGATCCACGAAATCGAGGCCAAGCCCAATTCCTTGCCCTCATTCAAATCGATCAACGAGGTCGATATCGGCAACGTCACCGACATCAGCGAGGAGGAGAGGGAAATCCTCTATGACTTCCTTAATATGGTCCCCGAGAGCAATCACTGCGTCCACGGCGACCTCAACATGAATAACATCATGGTCGAAAACGGGAAGTGCCTGTTGATCGACATGGGCGAATTCAGCCAGGGCACCTATCTTTGGGACATCTCAAGGCTCTTGTTCTCCCTCGAATTCGCCTTTGAGGGCGGGGAGATCAACTCCTTCTACAAGATGCCGCACGCCCTGGTGAAAAAGACCTACGAGGGTTTGTTCAAGGCCTATTTCGGGGTCGATGACCTCTCGAAGATCGAGGAGGTGGACCCCAACGCCAGATGGCTCTACCCGATGGCCTGGTTCCGCTCCATCACCTCGATGCTCAAGGGACAGCGCTGGAGCGAGGAGAAGAGGAACCTCGCCAAGCATCTGCTCCGCGACAAACTCATCCCCTTCTATAAGAAGGAAAAGGGGGAATAATGGATCTATTCATCAAGAAGCAGATCACCGACGAGGAGGCTTTCCTGATGTTGGAGGGGAGCGTCGACACCCTGACATCGCCAAGCCTCGAATCCTCGATTAGGGAGGCGGCCGAGAAGGCGAATACCCTCCATATCGACTTCACCAAGGTCAATTACATCTCCTCGGCGGGGTTACGCGCCCTGCTCATCGGGGAGAAATTGATGAGCAAAAAGGGCGGGAGCATGAAGATCATCAATCCCTGCCCCGACGTGATGGAGGTATTCGATATCACCGGATTCTCCTCGATTTTGGACATCGTGAGCTGAGATTATGTGGGACACCGTCAGAATTATCTTGATGATGGGGTTATCGACGACGACCCCCGTTTTTTTGGCCTGGCTTTTCTTCTTTTTGCAGAAAAAGAGCAAATTCGGGAAGCTGGATTGGAAGTGGCAGCAGCTGATCATCGGCCTCGTCTATGGCGGCATGGCCATCTTCTCCACCCAATTCGGGGTTAGGGTCGATGCCGAGGCCGGCGTCATCATGAACGTCTGGGACGCCAGCCCC